>JAZNTU010000016.1:0-54822 GCA_045591945.1 Acutalibacteraceae bacterium
AAAGATTTTATACAGTGCGGATTTTTGGTCAGCCAAGGCAAAAACGCAGCTAATCCTTTCGGATTGGCGAGTATTTTAACACAGGATGAACGGAAATCCGCCTGTAGAAAACATGGTTCGGATAATTCTTTTCACCCTATAGTAAAAGCCTGTTACGAATAAATCCGTAACAGGCCTTTGTTTTGTGTGATTAATTAAGCGTTAAGCCATTCCTCTGCCTTTGCTGCAGACATTCTTTTAATATTTTCTTCTGTGTAAGGTGATTCTGCGCCACCGTTAACGTAAAGGAAATACTTACCGTCTGCTGTTTTGTAAAGGCTCTCTTCGTAGCCTGTAGGGTCACCAAACGCACCAAACGTGTTCTTTTTAATAAGCTCAGCATTTTCAGTATCGTAAGTAACCTTGCAAATAACCTTAATCATTTTACAAACCTCTTTTCTAATTGATTATGCAAATATATTTTATAATATGTAGCTAAAAAACACAATAGAAATATTTTACTGAAATACTATATTAATCCATTGTTTTTTCGTCCATAACGCTGATATAGGCAGGTCTTATAATCTTATCAGCGCCAATTAATTCCTCAAGCCTGTGTGCGCTCCAGCCAACTATACGTGCAATTGCAAACATTGCTGTATAAAGCTCTTGTGGTATGCCAAGCATATCGTAAACAAAGCCACTGTAAAAATCTACGTTAGGGCTAACGCCTTTGTAAATTCTACGCTTTTGTGCAATAAGCTTTGGCGCAAGGTCCTCAATATTCTCGTAAAGCTGTAAATCTGTTTCTCTACCCTTTTCCCTTGCCAAATCCTCAACAAAGCTACGGAACACCCTTTCACGAGGGTCAGATAAAGAGTAAACAGCGTGTCCCATACCGTAAATAAGACCTTTACCGTCAAACGCTTCTTTATCAATAATTTTTGCAAGGTATCTTTCAAGCTTATCTTTATCTGTATATTCAGAGTTAGCTTTAATATCTGCAATCATTTCCATAACCTTAAAGTTTGCACCACCGTGCTTAGGGCCCTTAAGTGATGACATCGCTGCGGCTATAGTTGAATACGTATCAGAGCCTGATGAGGTTACAACACGAGTTGTAAAGGTTGAGTTGTTACCACCACCGTGCTCCATATGGAGTATAAGTGCAGCATCAAGCACCTTTGCCTCGGTTTTACTGTACTTTTTATCGGGCCTGAGCATCATAAGTATATTCTCTGCAGTAGAAAGCTTAGGGTCAGGCCTATGGATAATCATACTTTCCCCTTTTTCGGAGTAATTGTATGCGTGGTAGCCATATATTGCTAATAACGGAAATTCACCTATAAGCTGAACTGACTGCCTTAAAACGTTAGGTATTGTGGTATCTAACGCCTTTTTATCGTATGAAGAAAGTGTAAGAATACTACGAGTCATAGAATTCATAATATCCTGCGTAGGCGCCTTCATAATTACGTCACGTGTAAAGTTTGGTGGAAGCTGCCTACACTCGCCAACGTATTTTGAAAAGGTTTTCAATTCATCACTATCGGGTAATTCACCGAGAAGGAGTAAGTACGCAATCTTTTCAAAGCCAAATTCATCCTCACCAAGTGAATTTATTAAATCCTCAACCTTATAGCCTCTGTACCAAAGCTGACCGTCGCAAGGCTCCTTAACACCGTTAACAACTCTGCTTGAAACTATCTTTGAAATATTGGTTAAGCCTGTAACAACACCGTTGCCGTTTATATCTCTTAAGCCCTTATTAACTGAATATTGGGTGAATAATTCAGGGTTAATTCTATCGTTGCTTCTGCAAAGCTCTTCTTTCCCCTCTATGTATTCCTTGAATTTTAAAAAACTCATTATTCCACCTCTTTTTAAAATATATTTCTTTTAAACAAACTTAATTTTTCATAATAGAATTATATCCGATTTCTTGTTTTTAGTCAATATTTCCAATCAATCTGTAAATATTTGTTAATAATATTACAAATTTCAAGATTTTATTGACAAGCAAAATATGATATTGTACTATTGTGTTAGTACAATAGTACAAGGAGGGATTTTATGGCCTGGCATTTTACTTCAGACAGACCTGTTTACCTTCAGATATCCGAAAGGTTAACAAAAGCAGTATTATCCGGTGAATATAAACCCGGTGAGCAGGTGCCGACTGTAAGGCAGCTTGCACTTGAATCGGCTGTTAATCCAAACACCGTTCAAAAAGCCTTTATTCACCTTGAAAGTATAGGCATACTTATTTCAAAGGGTACTGCAGGTAGATTTGTTACCGAGGATTCCGAAGTAATTGAAAAAAACAGAAAAGAGCTTGCGATTCAAACAATTAACAAATTTATTACAGATATGAATCAGCTCTCCTATTCAAATCAAGAAATTATCAATTTACTTAAGGAGGTAGAGTGATGAACGTACTTGAATGCAAGAATATCACAAAGGCATACAAAAAGAACTTCCCTGTACTCGTTAATACAACTTTAAGTGTGCCTGCAGGTAGAATTGTTGGTCTTTTAGGACCCAATGGATGTGGTAAATCTACACTAATTAAGCTTATAGCAGGTCTTTTACAGCCAAACGAGGGTGAAATCTTTATTGACGGCAAGCCTGTCAGCGAAGAAACCTGCGCCCTCATATCATATTTACCTGAGCGTACATACTTTGATTCCTCAATGAAGGTTAATGAGCTTGTAGATTTCTTTGAGGATTTCTACAAGGATTTTGATAAGGAGCGTGCATACGCCCTTTTAAAAGACCTTAATATTGAAACCACTGCAAAGCTCAAAACGCTGTCAAAGGGTACAAAGGAAAAGGTTCAGCTTATTCTTGTTATGTCAAGAAAAGCAAAGCTTTACCTTCTTGATGAGCCTATTGCAGGTGTTGACCCTGCTGCAAGAGAATACATATTAAGTACAATTGTAAGCAACTATAACCCGGAGGCTTCAATCATAATAACAACTCACCTTATTACAGACGTTGAGCAGGTACTTGATGATTTCTTCTTCATAACCTTTGGTGGCCAAATATTGATGAGTGGTAATACAGAGGAAGCAAGAAACCAAACCGGAAAATCTCTTGATGAGATGTTTAAGGAGGTATTCAAATGCTAAAGAAGGTTTTAAGATATGATTTAAAATCAATATACAAATATTGGTGGATTGGTGCTATCGCCTGCTTTGCACTTTCCTTGCTTGGCAGCTTTGGTATAAGCTTTTTAAGCAGTGGTAAAGAAATACCTGTTCCAATCGAAATATTTTCTTATATCTCGATTTTTTTAACAATAGTTGGTTACGTGGCTTTTATATTCCTTGCACAGGTGCTTGTATTTGTAAGGTACTATAAAAACTTCTTTTCAGACGAGGGCTACCTTACCTTTACTCTGCCTGTAAAAAGAATAACTCAATTAAACTCAAAGCTGATTATGGGCACAACCACATATATATCTACCTTTTTAACCTGCCTTCTTTGTGGAGGAATGATGCTTCTCATCGGCTTTAGAAATGAAATATTCACAAAAGAAACCTACGAAGCAATTATTGATGGATGGAATGAGTTTAAAGAAATAGTACTGTTAGAAGCAACTGCTTTAGACATTGTGCTTTTAATAATTATTCTTTTAAGCTTAATCATAATATCTATTCTTGCAGTAATGCTATCTAATCAGTTTATGTTTCTATGCATAAGCGTTGGTGCTACTATTTCAAAAAAGGCAAAAATTGTAAGCGCAATAGCTCTTTATTTTATATCCGGCTCCTGGGTATCATTCTTGTTATCAATGTTCAGTATTTTTGTATCAGCTGCCTTGGCAAACTGGATTTTTGATTTATCGGATAATAAAATTGATGTTATTATTACACTTATTCCTGTAATAATCATGTTTTTTATATCAATAATCAATGTTGCACTTTACGCAATCCAGTACAGATTGCTTGATAAAAAGCTTAACTTGAATTAAGGAGGAAGGTATTATGAAAAAGATTTTATCAATAACACTTGCTGTTTTAATGCTTTCCTTGTGCTTTGTTGTTACGGTTTCAGCCTATGCAACACCTATTGATACTGATACCCAAGTAAAAATTGCAACGTTTTCCGAAGATTTTCAAAATATGTTCATTGACGGAACAATGTATGCAAGAGCAAATACCACAAATATACAGTATTATGAAACACCTGTGTTTAACGAGTACAATGAAGAAATAACTGACGTTATTGACGAAGCTGTGATAATAGATTGCAAGCTTAGTGACGAACAAAAGAAAACCGTTGACGGGGTTGAGGTTATTTATAATAGTTCGACTGACACAATTTACGGGGTGCAAATCTACTACAAGGATGGCTCAAGGCTTTTTTCAAATTATCTTTTGGTTGATTTAATGAACGAATACAACAAACTCATTAATCACGAATTTGAAGAATACTATGTTGATTTTAATTGGCCTGTAGGTAATGTTGTTGCATTGAACGAGAAGGCAATTTTTAACCAACAAACAAGGGATTTTGACTTATATGAATCCGACGATACCTTCACTGTTAAATGCGCTGTTAAGGGTGGCTCGCTTCGTTATTCCTATGGTCAAATAATTTATATAGATAATGAATTTTATTTTTATGACCCGGAATTAAACCCGGAAGCAGAAGCGTACAAGGCTAAAACAAAATATACGCACGATTTTGAAAGTGATATACCTAAAGTAAAGTTGGGTATTATAACTGACACTGCAACAAAAGAAGTATTAGATGAAGCCCTGCAAAAATACTACGACGATGATATGGGCTATATGTATAACGACGAGCTTCTTGAGGGTGTATCAAAGGTATTCCTTACAATTCTATTTGCTGTTATCCCCTTTGGTGCGTTTGTAGCATTCCTTGTATTTTTAATAAAAGCAAAAAAGAAAACCTACAAAAAGATTTATTTAACAGGCTGTATTCTTTCCCTTGCAGAGGTTGCTGTGTTTATTACTACTGCAATTTATCTTTTTAAATAACCAGACATAAAAATATGACATCCATCAGCTATTGATGGATGTCATTTCCTTTTCTATAAGCTCTGTTATACCTTCTGTTATTTCATCAGCAAGGTCCTTTATCATTTGCACACCGTTTGCCATTGCGTATGACCTAAATTCAGCAATCATTGCTTCATCATTAATGTTATCACCTACTGCTATAACATCGTCATACGAGGCGCCTAAGGCCTCTAAAAGAGCATATATGCCATTGGCTTTATTAACTTTAAAATCAGTTATATCAATACATTCTCCGTTTTGCAAGGGAACAAACACGCCGTGGTACTTATCTTTTATTTTCAAAACCACCTCTGCTGCCTCTTCCTCAGTATCAAGCTCAGTATTTATTTGATTAAAATATTCAATATCAGGCACGTCTGCAAGCCTTATTTCACCCTCATCTAAATCAGAGGAGTCCTCTATAACCATAAATGATTGATATGTATCAATATTAGCAAAAGGACAGCCCCAGTTGAATAAATTCTCAATAAAGGGCTTTGCTAAGCTACCCTCACAACGAAATTCCTTTATAATATTCTGCTGTTTATCACATATAATTGCACCGTTGTTTGCAATTAAAAAATCGTATTCGAAATCTTTATCTTCAATTATGGAGAGTAGAGATTTTATTCCTCTGCCACTTACAACACCAAAAAGGTTGCCTGCGTTGCGCCATTTAGCTATTGCATCTCTTTTAACATCGTCTATTCCGTTGTGATTTAACGTACCGTCGTAATCGGTGCAAATTATTTTCATTTATATCATTCCTTGAGGTTTTATAAATTAATTATAGTAAATTTATATTATTTTGCAATATCATAATTTAATATTAGATTGCTTTTCAAATGCACTTTAAGTATAATAGCTTTATAATCTTTAAGAGGTCTGTTTTTATGAATGAATTAAGTCAGCTTTTTGCAAATATCAAAAACGGTGATACCATCACCCTTGAAAAAGATAAAATTTACAACGTTTTTCAGGATGCTTGCTTTGCACTTACAGGTATATATTGTACTAATACTGCTCGCAAGTACGAAAACCCACATGGAAGCCGATTTGCAGCCATTTATTTAAAAGGCAAGAAAGATATCACTATAAACGGAAACGGCGCTACAATCCTTGTACACGGCAAAATGACACCGCTTTTGTTTGATGAATGCGAAAATATATCTGTAAGCAACCTGATAATTGATTATTTTTGCCCTACAATGAGTGAATTTACTGTTTTAAGCAACGAAAATGGCAAATGCACAATAAAAATAAACGACGAGTGCTTATTTGATATTAAGAAAAACGATTTAATATGGCACGGCGAAAAAAATTGCAAAGGCAAATATTACTGGAAGGATAGCTATATAGGTAACAAGCGCCACTACAAGCTGCTTGACCCTAAAACAGGACTTTTTATTGATTTTAGCAGAAAAGATATTGAATTCAGTTCTATTGAAGATTTAGGTAATAGCATTTTATCGGTCACTTTAAAGAATAAAGACGTTTACTTCCCTGCCGGTGCTGTTATACAAACACGTAATATTATTCGTGACCATACAGGCAGCTTGTTTAACCGTTGTAAAAATCTCAGCTTTGATAATTTGCGAGTTAAATTTATGCACGGCTTAGGAATGGTTTCACAATTTTGCGAAAACGTAGCATTTACAAATTGCGATTTTACCCCTGCTACAGGCAGAACTGCTGCATCTACGGCAGATTTCTTTCAATTTTCAGGCTGTAAGGGTCAAATATTAATTGACAACGTAAAAGCTAACGGCGCACACGATGACTACGTGAACGTTCACGGCACACATTTGAGGATAGTTAGAAAGAACAGCAAAAAGAAAACCGTTACCGTTCGCTTTATGCACCACGAAAGCTGGGGCTTTCAAGCCTTTGAGATTGGCGATGAGCTTGAATTTATTAAATGGGATACACTTATACCCTATGCTAAAGTAGTTGTTAAAAACTATGAAAGACTCAATGATACAGATATACTCTTGTATCTTGACAGTGCTTTACCTGAAACAGTTGAGTTAGGCAAGGATGTAGTAGAAAATGCTACCTGGACACCGGACGTACACGTTAAAAATTGCCATTTTGGCTTAACCTGCGGTAGAGGAATCCTTTGCACAACACGTGGTAAGGTTATAATTGAAAATAACACGTTTAAAAATGTTTGGGGTCCTGCATTGCTTATTGAGGATGACTGTAACTTTTGGTTTGAATCAGGCTACACAAATAAAATTATATTTAGAAACAATACTATTGATTGCTGTTGCTACAGAAAAATGTACCCAGGCTCCCCTATTGTGAGATATTCGCCAAAGGTTATTAACGAAGGCTCAACAGAATTTGTGCACGGTTGTTTGGTTTTTGAGGGTAACACTGTAAAAAATACTATTGATGGTCCCCACCTGTTTCACCTTGAATACTTAAAGGAAGCAATTATCAAAAACAACACCTTCGATGCAGAATATAAAATTACCATAACAATATGTGGTGAAATTATAGATAATGATAATATAATATCTCACTAAATAGCAAACAGCAGACACCAATGTGTCTGCTGTTACTTTTTTAATGAATTATTTACCTAAAATCTCACCAATAAGCTCATAGAGAGATTCAAGCTCATCCTGTGTAAGTGTAATACCCTTACCCATTTTTTCGTGGTCAGGTGCCCAATCACGAATATCGTATTTTGGCTTACCACCATTCCAGGAAATAAGGTTTAACTCTCTTGACCATCCGTTTGAGGACTCTGACACAACACCAAATTCTTCTTGGATTTCATACTTAAATTCTGCCATAATAAATCTCCTTTATTAAATCAAAATTGTTTTAAATAAATTTGTTTAAGCTAATTATAACCATTATTTAATTAAAAGTAAACTCTAAATTTTAAATCTTTTATAGTACTGTAGCATATTCTTTTTTAGCATTTCGTTTATTGAGTATACTTTCGCAAATTTCTAAATCCTCAGGTGTGTTTATACCTCTTAAATCATCACCATCTTGAGTAAAGTACGTTTTAACCACCATACCGTTTTTTACCATTAATTCGGGAACTTCTGTTAAATAATATTCTTTTTGTACGTTGGCACAGCCAACAAGTGGCAAGGTTTCAAAAAGTGCTTTACTGTCAAACACCATAACGCCCGAAAATAGCTCTTTAATTTGCGCCTGCTGTGGTGTGCAGTCTTTACCCTCAACAATTCTTAAAAATCTGCCGTCTTCATCACGCACAATACGTGCCCAGCTCTTTAAAGAAGGGTTTTCAGCAGTCATAACAGTACACGCTGCACCATTTATTGAGTGCTGCTCACACATAGCCTTCAGCTCATCATACCTGAAAAGTGGCATATCACCAAACGTAACAAGCACACTTCCATCAAAGCCTGCAAATTCCTGAGCACACTCCATAACAGCGTGGCCTGTGCCGAGCTGTTGCTTTTGCTCAACATAGTGAAAGCTGTCGCCAAAGTGCTCAATTATTTTTTCTTTACCACAGCCAACAACAATATAAGTATCGTTTTTATCAACAAAAGAGGTGTTCTCCAAAACGTATTCAAGCATAGGCCTGTTTGCAACAGCAAACATAGCTTTTGGCATATCTCCACTTACTTTTTGCAGCCTGCTCCCCTTACCGGCAGCAGGAATAATTGCTCTTATAGCTTTCATTTTAAACTCCGTAAATTATATGACTTTAGCATTTAAACTAAGCTCATCATATATTTTTTGTAATATTTTCTTTATTTCAGGTAGCTTTTGCTCCATATCCTCTAAAAGTCTGAACTGTGTGCGAGCTCTATCAAGGTTTTGACCCTCGTAGTCAATATGGTAATAGGTATCACCGTTTATGTGGTCGGTCAAAAAGCGAATACCATCTTCAACCGTAATTATTAATGCTGAAATTGGAAGAAGCTCCAGCTCTTCTTTAGTTAAAATATTGCCGCAAGCCTCCAAATAACCACGTGCATAGGCATCATAAAGCTTTAAATCACATGAAACCTTGCTTAAATCCTTTTCATCATCCTTGGCGGTATTTGTGCCAATTCTCATACTATCGCCAAAATCGTATAAGGGTGATGATGGCATAACAGTATCAAGGTCAATGATTGCAACAGGCAGACGTGTGTTTTCATCAAAAAGAATATTGTTTAAATTGCAATCATTGTGGCAAATTCGTGTGGGAATTATGTCGGCTTCCAAGGCCTTGGTTATTTTATCGAACCAATCTGTGCGAGCTCGAACAAATGAAATTTCACTAAATGAAGCAGAGGCTCTGCTTTGCGAATCAAGAGAAATAGCTTCTTCTAAATCTAAATATCTTTTATACGTATTATGGAAATTAGGTATAACCTCTCTAATATGTGTTACGTCAACTGAAGCCATAGCCTTAATAAAACGCCCGAAGGAAACGCCTGTATAATAAAAAACATCGGTGTTTTCAGGAATATCAAGTGAATAAACGTTATCAAAATACGTCATTACACGCCATACGCCGGTAGCATCCTCAAAATATAGTTTGCCATCCTTTGTAGGGCGAAGCGTTTGAACGTTTCCACGCTTGTGAGCCCCAGGCATAATAAGGCTTTGGCTTAAATGAGACGTGGTAATTTGAAAATTATTCATTAAATCGTCAACGTTACGGAAAACGTTAGTGTTTATTTTTTGGAGAATATATTGGTGAACGTTATTATTTGATGAAAGTGTTTCTACCTTGTAGGTACAATTTATATAGCCCTTGTTAATGTGTTCAATATTAATAATTTCACCCTGAATTAAAAAATGTGTTGCTATATTTTTCAACTTTTCCATACCTGTACAATCTCCATGATTTTATCTTTTCTATTATAACTCGCAAAAGATTATTTTTCAATATATTGTTAATTAAATTAATAGTCGGGCCCACTTAGGGACCCGACTAAAATTTTAATAGTGCCAATCAATTAAATCACGTAAAATCATAACAATCTGATTAATAAAGTTAGTAAATTCAAAGCTGAAGAAGGAAACAATATACGGACCCGGATGCTCCCACTCATCCTTTTCAATTAAAAGATTTTCATCATCAACAAAATACCCCGGTTCAAGGAAAGCCTTTGTTTTCATCTTAGCCTTCATAATATTTCTGCAGGCATCTCTCATTGCTGTACCAAAGCCAACAGGGTCAATATAATATTGAGCCTTTACACTAGCAATATGAGACGTCATATTAAGGAACCAAACACCTGTAAGCATTGTATCATTACCATTGTATATAGCAAGAACAGGACTCATATACCCGGCACCAACAAAGTTATTTGAGTAGTCAGAAACAACGTAACCATCATAACCCCATTCTTTGCGAAGCAAATCAATAAGTAAGGCTGAGCATCCTCCACACCAGCTTGTACCAATTCTGTTATATGCTGACATAACACCGTGACAAGCAGATTTTTTAACAGGAATTTCAAAGGCTTTAAGGTATATCTCTCGCATAGTCTGCTCATCGGCCCAAGTAAAAATACCAGCGCGATTAGATTCTTGGTCGTTCAATGCAAAGTGCTTAATTGTTGTAACAAGGCCTTGACCCCAGGCACCGTCAATAATCCGACCACCCATTACACCTGAAAGAACAGGGTCCTCGGAGAAATATTCAAAGTTTCGGCCACCCATTGGGTTTCTGTGTATATTAACACCGGGAGCATACCAAATATCTGTGCCGATGCTTCTTGCTTCAATACCAACACTATCGCCCATTTTATGAGCAATGGCTTTATTCCACGTACAAGCAATTGCAGTAGCACAAGGGTATGCAGTACCACTATCTGTATAAGAAATACCGTGCGCGCCCTTAATACTGGATGGACCATCATTATCCCACGTTTGAGGAACACCGAGTCTTTCTATTCCGTGGGTTTGGTAACCACCTCGTGTACAAATGTGTATCATTTCATCAAGTGTCAGCTGGTCAAGGAATGGCTCCATAAGAGATTCATCCTCATAAACATCCTGCAGAGTAATTACACCTGTATCATATTTTACACCCATTTTAGGTGCTGTACCATTCTTAGTTGGTTCAGGATATTCATCTGCATTCTTAATTGCATCTGTTTTAACAAGAGCACGTGCCGCCGGATAAGTATCTGACGGATTCATTCTTGAAAGAATAGTATAGCCCGAATATGCATCATCAAATAAATTTTTGATTTCTGTTCCTGTGATATTATCATTTTTAATAATAATATCCTCATCAATTGAATATGTGAAGGATTCAATATGCTCACGAGCATTTTCACCAAGAATAATTTTATATTCGCCCTTTTCAAGCACCCACGCTTCTGTATTTAACCAATCATAAGAAGCCATATCGTTTATTTCGAACTCTACTGTAAGTATTTCGCTTTCACCCGGTGCAAGGAGCTTTGTTTTTTCAAAATCACCTAAAGCTATAGCGCTCTTTTCAATTTTTCCTGTATACGGTGCACTGTAATAAAGCTGAACAGTATCCTTACCACTTACAGCACCTGTATTTGTAACTTTAACCTGAGCGTTAATTTTACCGTTTTCAGTGCTTGTGGATACTAATTCTTTTTTAAAGCTTGTATAAGATAAACCGTAACCAAACGGATATTGTACCTTATCCTTAGCGAAGGTTTCAAAATATCTGTAGCCAACGTAAATACCCTCCTGGTATTCAACGTAATATTCACCACCCTCGTATTTATAAGAGCCAAAGTTTTGTGTTGACGGATGGTCATAAATGCTATAGGCAACTGTATCTGCAAGTCTACCGGATGGATTAACGTCACCCTTCAATACCTGAGCAACAGCTCTCATACCAAATTCACCGGGAATCCAAATAATAGCAGCAGCTTTAATGCTTTCATATTCCTCAAGAAAGCCCATTTCCATAACGTTACCGATATTAAAAAGTACAATTACATCTGAAAACGTGGAACAAACCTTTTCAACCATTGCCCTTTCATTTTCACTTAAGGCAAGCGTTTCAGGGGAAAGGTCGGAGTTTTCTGCACTTGTTCTGCCAATTACAATAATTGCAGTTTCAGAAAAAGCCTTCGCTCTTTGCATAATATCATCTGTTAGCTTATCAGGACTCATTTCATTGAGTGCACTTTTAGCAAGAAGCAGTTGCATCATGTTGTTAAACACTGTACTTCCTGTTTTTAATATTTCTTCAGAGCTACAATATTTATCGTAAAGGTCGAAAAGCTCGGTGTTATATGTAATTTCAGCCTCCTCAAGGGCCTCGTAGAAATATACAGGGTCGTGAGTTGTGATAGCACCTGAGCCTGCTCCACCTAAAAGTGGAACAACAGATGCTGCGCCAAAAACGTTGACTTTTTTACCTGCAAGAGGTAATGAGTTATCTTCGTTTTTTAGAAGTACAACAGCCTCCTGCTCAATTTCAACAGCAACCTGACTTGACATTGCAACTACATCTGCAGGAATATTTCCACTAACAGCAAATGCAGGAACAATAAAGCAAGACGTAATAAATATAAACGAAAGTACTATTGCAATCAGCTTTTTAATTTTGTTCATCGTGCCATCTCCTTGTTAAATTAGTTAACTTTAATTACAATATAACAAAAAGTTAATGGATAATCAATATATTTTTAACATTATGTACAAATATTATAAAAGGCAATACACATCACCAAATGTGCATTGCCTGTAGATTTGTATTTGATTTAAAAAAATAAACTCATTTATCCTTTTTAGAATAAATGAGTTTTCAAAGAATAATGGATATTATTCCCAATCTTTTGACTGTAGTGTAAACACCGTGATTTTGGGTATATTCGGCACCATTTTGTGCATCTTTGACTCATAAATCCATATTGTCTCCACGGTCTATGTGCGGATTGTAGTCAAAAGTGTAGTCATTGTATCTTTTATTGTAATGCCCTTTCAACTTTTTCTTTGATTAAATCCGTTGAAATATCTTCATCGTAGTTTATGTATACCAGTTTAACACCGTTCTTTTCGCTAAGTTCTTTTTTTAATTTATCTCGTTCAACTTGTTTTTCAAAATGTTCTTGACCACCGAAAATCTCTACAGCTTCAAAATGTTGTTTTCCCTGATATTCGATAGCTACATTAAGTTTTGTGATAAACACATCGTATGACATTTGACCTTGCTTACTTCGTAAGAAAAATGGTCTATGTTGATATATTACATTGCTTTTTTTGTATAATTTACAAGCATATTCATAAACTAATTGCTCGGACTTCCATTTGTTCTTAGGGATTAAATACTCATAACGAGGCAATTCACTATATTTGCCATTATATACTTCTGATAGTATATTGCGTTCTATTTCTATCAATCCCGCTTTGCTGGTGTTTTTTACATATTTAGATATCCAGAAATATTTTAGGTCTTTTTCGGCTATACAATGTTTTGAAGTGTTTCCTTTTTCTTTTTTATGTTTCCAACCGTTCTCTTTATACACTTTTATCCTGTCGCACATCAGTTCCATCATTATGTCAGTTGTTTTTTGGTAATCTTCAGTACTATCAAGAAATTCGAGTTTAACAATATATTTGTGATAAAAATATGACATAGCAGAAAACTCAAGGTCGTTTGCTTTTTCCAATGCTGTTTTGTGAATGTTTGGATTTTTGGTTGAATATATTGAATGTCCAGTCCTTGTTCCATCACTTAACTCGTAGATTATAAAATGATATAAATATCCTTCCCAATTATCAAATCGTTGTTTTAAATTCAGTTTTGGCAAAGTATTCAGGATATAATTAGTTTTACTCTCGACAAAATAACTTATATCTTCGCCTGTACTATACTTTTCCATTTGCACACGAGATTCATCTTCACGCCGTATTGGCTCATTCCATATTCCATGAAATCTCTTATAATACATCCATCGTATATCTGTGCCACTCTTTGAAAACTTTTTACAGAATGCAGTATAGTTAAACTTGAAAATTGAGTTTTCCAATAATTCTTCAAAAACAATAGTATCCCATATATATTTTTTGCTTGGTGACAAATTCATTATACCAAGATATATGGCAAACGCATCTTCGACTAGATACACTCTTTCAAAATCATTTATTTTGAATATCTCATAGTTAAATCCAATCAAGTGTTTTTCATATTCGAATACCACTTTGTTGTATAAGTCTTGAATTTCTTTTTTTATTACTTCCATATCACGATACTCCTATACAACTTTTTATGCGTAAAAACCCCTTTTAGTACAAAAGGTTTTACAAAACTAATTTTTCAATAACATCAAGCATCACCCACACACTGTATGCTAAGCACCATACTTGAAAACATTCTAACTTTGAAATATTTCGTTTTGACATTCCGTGAGTTAAATAATTCCTATTGATAGTAGTCATAGGTCTTGTGAAATTATCACCATGATCAAAAACCGTTTCAATTCCTTTTAGAACATTTATAAAAGTGCCCTGTAGAGTGAGTTCATCATACTTTTTCTTATTAACATAATCTTTGGCAAAACTCGAGCCCAATTTCACTCTGTCTTTATTATTGAGTAGCCCATAACTATATATTTTGTTATCAATTATTCCAAACAAAATCAAAGAGCATGACTTATACATTCCTTGACTATAACAACTAAACGCTTCTTCCACTTCATATGTATCAACACCAGCGATTTGTAAAGCATTTTTTATGCTGTTTATCTCGTCATTATTTAAATATTTTTCCATTATTCCATTTGCTTCTTCAACAGATGTTGGTGCATTTTTAAAAAAGTCATACTCTACCGATGGAGAAAAAGTCCAACCGTATTCCCCCCACTGCTCATATCCTTTAATGCCATCTCCGTATATTTCCTTTAATGCTTCAACAATATTAGAAAGAGCATCACCTATGCGTTCGATTAGTATTTGAGGGGCATACAATTTTGCCATAGCAATCGCTAATGAATTAAGCGCAGACTTAATCGAGTCCAATTGCTCTTTTGTTATTTCTTGAGGTGAATCATAAGAAGCTTTTGTTGATAATATTATCCTATTCTCCTCCATTTATTGCCTCCTCGGTTTATGTGGTAACCAAATTATTTATTTGACTCTTTATAAACATCTAAGCTACGCGTTTGCAAAATAAATTTAAGCAAAATGCCCCGCTTATTACAGCAGGGCATTGAAAAAGTGTAGTCACACCTTATTTTTATTTCTCAAAACCCTTTATTTATGCGGTTTTGTAAATGTGATATTATTCCCACTCGATTGTGCCGATTGGCTTTGGAGTGAGGTCATAAAGAACACGGTTAATACCTTCAACCTCGTGTGTAATACGGTCTGTAATCTTGTGAAGAAGTGCGTATGGTATTTCTTCGATTGTAGCACTCATAGCATCTGTTGTATTAACCGCTCTGATGATTGCTGGCCAACCCTCATAACGCTTAGAGTCCCTAACGCCTACGCTCTTAACATCAGGCACAGCAATAAAATACTGCCAAACCTTACCTGCGAGGCCTGCTTTGTCAAACTCTTCTCTAAGTATAGCATCTGCTTCTCTGAGAGCGTGAAGTCTGTCTCTTGTGATTGCACCGAGGCAACGAACACCAAGGCCAGGGCCTGGGAATGGCTGACGATAAACCATTTCATCAGGAAGACCAAGAGCAGAGCCTACCACACGAACCTCGTCTTTATAAAGAAGTGCTACAGGCTCACAAAGCTCAAGCTTCATATCCTCAGGAAGTCCACCAACGTTGTGGTGAGCTTTAACGCCATCGCTTTCAAGAATATCGGGGTAAATTGTGCCCTGTGCAAGGAAAGAAATTCCTTCAAGCTTAAGAGCCTCTTCGTTAAACACCTCAATAAACTCGTTACCGATTATTTTACGCTTCTTTTCAGGGTCGCTAACGTCTACAAGCTTATCAAGGAAACGGTCGGTAGCATCAATGTAAATAAGGTTTGCATCAAGCTGTTTACCGAAAACTTCGATAACCTGCTCACTCTCGCCTTTTCTCATAAGACCATGGTTAACGTGCACACAAATAAGCTGTTTACCAATTGCTTTAATAAGGAGTGCAGCAACTACAGAGGAGTCAACACCACCAGAGAGAGCAAGAAGAACTTTTTTATCCCCAACTTGCGCACGAATTGCAGCAACCTGTTCGTCAATAAAAGCGTTTGCAAGCTCAATAGTGTTTATTCTTTTCATATCATCGGGACGTTTAATAAGTTCCATAGTTTTAACCTCCGTTAAATTAGTCTGTATAGTTATCGAAATAGCCTTGTACAAGGATAATCGGTGTACCCTTATCACCTGAACCACTTGTGAGGTCACAAAGTGAACCGATAAGGTCTGTAAGCTGACGAGGAGTTGTACCCTGTGAAGCCATATTACCAACCAAGCTACCTGATTTAGCCTTAATGCTGTTTGAAATAGCCTCTTTAAGCTCTGCACCTGAAAGGTTTGCAAAATCATTATCAGCTAAATATTTAAGCTTAAGTTCATTTGGTGTACCAATAAGTCCATCTGTATATGCAGGTGAAACTACAGGGTCAGCAAGCTCCCAAATCTTACCTTGTGGATCCTTGAAAGCGCCATCGCCATACACCATAACCTCAATGTGCTTACCTGTTCTCTTGAGGAACTCTGCCTGAATATCTAAAACAAGGCCTTTACACTCATTAGGGAAAAGCTTAATTGTATCCTCTGTTGATTTGTTAGAGCCTAAAAGACCGTAGTTTGTATTATAGCCACTACCATCAATGGACTCTGTAAGAATATCATCAAGACCACAAACAACCTTTGCACCTGCAGCCTTAAGTATTCTCTTTGTTCTTGCCCTGGTGTGTATATCACAAGTAAGAACACAATCTGTATAGTTAAGAATTGTTTTTGCCTGATTTGCGAAAACTATTTCAACCTCGGCGCCTGCAGATGTAATAATATCTGAATAATATGCAACATAATCAACACCTGTAAACTCATGCTTATTTTCGCCAAAAAGCTCTCTGTATTTTTCAAGTGATAATACATCGGAATATGGGTTAATTCCCGCATCGTCAAGCTGGTCATAGGTTAAAAGTGAGTTACCAACCTCATCACTTGGATAGCTGAGCATAAGCACAACCTTTTTTGCGCCCATTGCAATACCCTTAAGGCAAATAGCAAAACGGTTTCTTGATAAAATCGGGAAAATAACACCGATTGTACCGCCACCAAGCTTTGCTTTTACATCTGCTGCAATATCTTCAACCTTAGCGTAGTTACCCTGTGCTCTTGCAACAATGGATTCTGTAAGAGCAACCACATCACGATTACGAAGCTCAAAGCCTTCACTTTCAGCTGCTTCTAAAACGCTGGTAACTGCAATGTCAACAAGGTTATCGCCCTCACGAATGATTGGACAACGAATACCTCTTGAAACTGTACCGACTTTTCTTTCCATAAAATATCACCACTTTATAAAGTTTACCAAATTAAGAATAAAATACACTAAAAAAGTATGGAGCGACTTTCAACGAAAGCCGCCCTCATTTTAAATCTTAGCCCATCATGCTGGCAACTTCGTCAGCAAAATTATCTTCTCTTTTTTCAAGACCTTCGCCCTTTTCAAGACGAACAAAGCTTACAACCTTAATGTCTGCACCGTTTGCCTTTGCAACCTGTGCAACGTAGCCTGCAACTGTACCATCAAAAAGGTCTGAACGAACAAATGGCTGCTCAAGGAGACAGATTTCTTTAATCTGCTTCTTAACACGGCCGTCAACTGCGCCTGCAAAGATTTTATCTGCAACAAACTCATCCTTAGCTGCAAGTGCAAGCTGAACAAGTGTAGCAACTGCTTCCTTTGAAAGGAAGTTGAAGAGGTAGTTGTTGTTCTTCTGCTCTTCGTAAGCTGCAACATCCTCTGCACTCCAAAGACCTTCGCTGCAAGCCTTCTCGATGATTTTTCTGAGAAGTGGCTTTGGAAGTGACTCTGGCTTGTTAAGTGAGCTCTCGATTGTGATTTTTCTCATATTTTCAAGCTCATCAGCAGAGATACAATCCTTGCTGAGGTACTCTGGGTTCATAGCTGCAATCTGCATAGCTATATTTTTACCCATTGCAATGAACTCAGCCTCGTTTTCGAGGTTTGTTTCAAACTTAACTGCAACACCAACTGCTCCACCACCGTGGATGTATGTTACAACGTCGCCTTCAACAATTACGAAACGGCGAATCTTAAGGTTTTCGCCAATAACAAGGATAAGGTCGTGAAGGTTTTCTTCAACTGTTCTGTCGGAGCCTTCAAGTGTGAGAGTTGCAAGAGCCTCAACTGATTCCGGCTTTGAAGAAGCAATTGTTTTTGCTACGTCAAGACCAAAGTTCTGGAATTTTTCGTTCTTACCAACGAAGTCTGTCTCGGAGTTGATTTCGAGAAGAACTGTTGTTTTTGTATCAGCATTTGTATAAGCAATGATTGCGCCTTCAGCAGCGATTCTGCTTGCCTTCTTTGCAGAAGCAGCAAGACCTCTTTCACGAAGGATTTCAAATGCTCTATCCATATCACCGTCAGCTTCTGTAAGTGCCTTTTTGCACTCCATCATACCAACGCCTGTTTTATCTCTTAAGTTTTTAACGTCTTGAGCTGTGAATGCCATAGATATTTCCTCCTAACGATTAATTGAGCTTATAATTATTCTGCTGCTTCGTCTTCAGCAACCTCTTCAGCTGCTTCAGCAACATTCTGCTCTCCCTGGCGACCTGCGATAATAGCGTCTGCCATTGCACCTGCAATAAGCTTAACTGCACGGATAGCGTCATCGTTACCTGGAATTACATAATCAATTTCATCAGGGTCACAGTTTGTATCAACGATAGCAACAATCGGAATACCGAGCTTTTTTGCTTCGAGAACTGCGATTCTTTCTTTTCTTGGGTCTACTATAAACATAGCAGCTGGCATCTTCTTCATTTCTGTGATACCACCCATGAACTTTTCAAGCTTTTCTCTTTCGAGGTTGAGCTTGATAACTTCTTTCTTTGGAAGAAGCTCAAATGTACCGTCAGCTTCCATAGCGTTGAGCTGAGCAAGTCTTCTGATTCTCTTCTGGATTGTCTGGAAGTTTGTGAGCATACCACCGAGCCAACGTGCGTTTACGTAAGACATACCGCAACGCTCTGCTTCTTCTTTAACAGAATCCTGAGCCTGCTTCTTTGTACCTACGAAAAGTACGTCGCCACCCTCCTGGGCAATCTTGTTGATGAAGCTGTAAGCCTCTTCAAGCTTCTTAACAGTTTTCTGGAGGTCAATGATATAGATACCATTTCTCTCTGTGAAAATGTAAGGAGCCATCTTAGGGTTCCATCTTCTTGTTTGGTGTCCGAAATGAACACCTGCTTCGAGTAATTGTTTCATTGAAACTACTGACATGATTTTGTCCTCCTTTTTGTTAAACCGCCGCAAGGTGTCGACTTGCCAATACCACACTTTCGTGCACACGACACCGGCAATCTCCCCTGCGTGAGTTTTTTAACTTGGAAAGTATATCACCTTTTAACAAAAAAAGCAATACTTTTTTGTAAATTATTTTGAAAAATCAAAGCAATATTTATTGTAATTTAAATACTGTCTTATTTTTTTCATTCTTGTTTCGTATGCGTAATCATTTAAATAAAAGCTGCCGTTATCTCTCATAGTAACTACCTTCAATTCTTTAGTACCAACCGGCAGCTCCTTAAGTGGCAATCTTATAAGATTTTGTGCTTTATCGGGAAGTCTGCAAACAGCAAACTCCCCGTCTAAATATTCTACAAATAAATCCATTTTTATTCCTCCGAAGAGCCCGTATTGTTTGTTGTTGCTCCAAAATAATTATGGTCATCAGGAAGTGAAGGGGCATCATCATCCTCAACCGGCGCTTTAGGTGGTGCTATATCATCAATGGAAAGCTGCTTTGGAATGCTAACAGATGAGTTTGCCTGCATTTGATACCACTGCTCTTTAGTTATAAGCACCTTACGTGGTTTAGAGCCTTCATACGGACCGATGATACCTTTTTCAGCCAATTCATCAATAATACGAGCTGCACGGGCATAGCCAAGCTTAAGCTTACGCTGTAAAAGAGTGGTTGACGCCATACCTGCTTCAATAACAACCTCAATAGCCTTAGGTGTCATATCGTCATCAAAGCCACTGTCGGATGTAGAGGATTCCATTTCAACCTCTGCTCCACCCTTCTTCTTGCTACCGGACTGAGCAGCATTAATTTCAATTTCTTGCATTACGGCGTCATCATATTTAACATCGCCCTGTGAGGTTACAAACTCAATAACTCTCTCAATTTCATCATCAGAAACGTAGCAGCCCTGAACACGAACAGGCTTTGATAAACCAACAGGACAATAGAGCATATCACCATTACCAAGGAGCTTTTCTGCGCCCTGTGTATCAATAATAGTTCTTGAGTCAATTTGTGATTTAACAGCAAATGCAATACGGCTTGGGATATTTGCTTTAATAAGACCTGTAATAACATCAACAGACGGACGCTGTGTAGCAACAATTAAGTGCATACCTGCTGCACGAGCCTTTTGTGCAAGGCGGCAAATAGAATCCTCAACCTCATTAGAAGCAGCCATCATCAAGTCTGAAAGCTCATCTATAATAATAACAATTTGAGGAAGCTTAGGGAGTCCGTTTGAAACGGCATATGCATTGTAGCTTTGAAGGTTTCTTACACCGTTCTCTGCAAACAATGCGTAACGCTTGTCCATTTGTGTAACAGCCCAGGATAAAGCACCCGAGGCTTTCCTTGGGTCGGAAACAACGGGAACAAGCAAATGAGGTATAGACTTGTAAACTGTAAACTCAACCTTTTTAGGGTCAATCATTATAAGCTTAACCTCATCAGGCTTAGCATTGAAAAGAAGGCTCATTATCATTGCATTCAAGCAAACGGATTTACCGGAGCCTGTTGTACCTGCAACAAGCAAGTGAGGCATTTTTGCAAGGTCAGCGCAGGTGGATTCGCCCTGAATATCTCTACCCAATGCAACGTTAATTTTTGATTTTGCTGTACGGAATGCATCTGTTTCGAGAATTTCTCTGAGAGTAACCATAGCCTTTTCAGCATTAGGCACCTCAATACCAACAGCATTTTTATTTGGAATAGGTGCTTCAATTCTTACGCCTGATGCAGCAAGATTCATTGCAAGGTCATCTGCCAAGGCTGTAATCTTACTAATTTTAACGCCCGGCTCAGGCTGAAGCTCAAATCGTGTTACAGATGGGCTTTGGCAAATCTCAACAATTCTTGTACCGACGCCAAAGCTTTGGAGAGTTTTAACAATGATTTCACCTTTTTCACGTAATTCTGCAGCATTACCTGCCTTAGAGCTGCGCTTAGGCTCGTCTAATAACTCAAGAGAAGGAAGCTCGTATATAACCTCCGGCTCAGCCTCCTCTGTTACTGTTTCTTCAATAACCTCACCGGTTTCTTCATCAACGTCAAAATCCGAATAAGGCTCATCAACCTCAACTGTCTCGCTTGTAGCAGGCTGGGAAATCTCCACCTCATCAACAGGCACAGCCTCAACAAAAGGCTCTTCCTGTGGCTCATCCTCAATTGCAGCCATAACGTCATCGAAATCTGCATCCGGCAATGCCTCCGGCTCCTGTGTGCCAAGAATTGGGTCAACACCAACGTCCTCAACCGGCACATCATCATCCAAAGGAATATCCAAGTCAACCTGATGTGTTGACTCTCTCCTGCCTTCTTCAGCAGCTTTAGCCTTTTTAGAACGTCTTTCCATTGTGCTTTCGGAAACTGACGTTTTAATACCATCAATTTTTTCTTCAGCGTACTCGCTTACTGCTTCAACAGGCTTTTTCAGCTTTTGTAAAAGCTTTAAAATAGAGGTTCCTGCAAAGAAAATAAGGCAAGCCAAGAAAATTAAAAACGTGAATATTCCTGCTGCAAGCTTATAGGAGCCTGTAAACATAAGCGAAAGTCCACCAAAAATGGCGCCGTAAACACCGAAACCGTATTGAAGGCCTGTTCCGTTATATTCTTTAAAAAGATTGAAAGCGCTTTCGATTTGTTGACCGTAGCTTAATGCACTATCGGCATATATGATATGTAAAAAAGAAATTGCAACGGTATATAAAACAAAACCTTCTACGACCTTTATTTTATATTCACGACTGTCCTTTTTTAAAAGTGGCACTACAGAAATAAAAATCAAAAACAACGGCAAAATAAATGAAGATATACCGAACAATCCGAAAATTATATTTCTCATAGCTGCCCAAACAGCTCCACCTTCAACGTAAACAAAAGCACCAATAAGTAAAGAAGCGAAAATACCAACAATTGAATAAATCACCTTGTTTTCAGCACTAAACAATGGTTTTTTTTCAGAATCTTTTTTTCTGCTTTTTGATTTAGCTGCGGTAGGCTTCTTTTTTTGAGCACTTGTTTTCTTAGTTTGTGCCATAATCTATCTCCTTCACTCTCGAGAAAATTTATTTAACGAAAACTTCAATTGCTCCGATTATGGTTACAATAAAACCTAACCCCAAGCAATAAAAGCCAAAATATTTAAGCATATTTTTTTGAACAACAATATGAATTAGTTTAATTGCGAAAAATCCAACAACGGCTGCTGTAACAATACCGATAAGCAACGGTATAACAGGAATAACCTCCGTACCAGCCATTGCATCCTTAAACTCTACAACGCCACTTGCAAACATGGCAGGGACACCTAAAATAAAAGAGTAGCGAATAGCTTTCTTTTTTGGCACCTTGCAAAGCATTGCAGTTGAGATGGTTGAGCCGGAACGAGAAATCCCCGGGAAGCACGCCGCAAAAAACTGCGCAACACCGATAGCTAAAGCTGTTAAAGGAGTCATTTTCTTTTTACGTATTGTTCTTTGCGAGGTTATTTCACCAAGCAGAAGCAAAAAGCCTGTAATCATAAAACAAATACCCTCGGCTTTAATGCTGTTATCAGAAGAAAACACGCCAACTGCATCCATAATATTTTTACCGTTACCTATGGGCACAAGTAAAATCAAAAGAGGTACACAGGAAATAACAAGCATAAGAAACATTCGCCTTGTTTCCGACATTTCTTTAAGCTTTAAGCTAAATCGTTTATCCTTTATATCTTTTATGATTTTGAAAAACTCTTCAAACAACTCGTACAAAGGTTTATAATATGAAACCAAAATCGCAACCAAGGTACCTATATGTAGCATAGCAGAAAATAATCCTGCCGTGCTTGCGTCTATATTGGTAAAATGAGTAAACAGTCCCATATGCCCACTGCTTGATATAGGTAAAAATTCTGTTATACCCTGTATAACACCTAAAATAATAGCCTTTAGAATACTCATAAAAACCTCACATCAATCATCAATTAAAAAGCTTAATGCATCCGAAAGCCCACCAATCTGGTCAATCAAGCCTTCTTTTACAGCGCTTTCACCGTCAAGAATTGTTCCAAAATCCGTAACAAGCTCATCATTATTCAGCATTAGCTCTCTAAAGCGTTCTTTAGAAATATCAGTATGCCTTGTAATAAAATTAACAACTCTTTCTTCCATCTTTTGCAAATAAACCAGCGTTTGCGGCACACCAAGAATAAGTCCGTTCATTCTTACAGGATGAATGGTCATTGAAGCTGTAGGAACAATGAAAGACCTATCTGTGCTTACAGCCAAGGGCACACCGATAGAATGGCTACCACCCAACACAAGAGAGGCTGTTTTTGTTTTCATACCGGAAATTAACTCGGCTATTGCAAGACCTGCTTCGATATCGCCACCAACAGTATTTAAAATAATCAATAACCCCGAAACGGCACTATTCTCTTCAACAGCAACAATTCGTGGAATAATATGCTCGTATTTTGTAGCTTTGGTGTTTGAGGGACTGGAAAAGTGCCCTTCGATTTGACCAATTATGGAAATGCAGTGAATATACTTGTCGTCATGCCTGACGGTAACACTGCCATCATGGTTTTCATCACCGATAAAATCAGCATCCTCATTGCTTTTTTCTTCACTACAATGAGAAGGTGTGCTAATCTCAAAGTTATAAAACGTTTGTAAAAACTTTCTCAAATAAATCACCAAAACATATTATAACCCAATTTACACCAATTATAGATATAATAGCATATTGTACAAAAAAGTTCAAGACAACATCATATATATTTTAACTATATAATACATTATATTTCGCATCAATCGTTGACAAAGTGATTGTTATATATTAAAATAAGTTTGTTAAAAATTTGTACAAGTTCGGAGGCAAAAAGATGGGACTTACTTTATGTGAAAAAATCATTAAAAGCCACCTTGTAGATGGCGAATATGCTCCCGGTAATGAGGTTGGTATAAGAATTGACCAAACACTTACCCAGGACGCAACAGGTACAATGGCATACCTTGAGCTTGAGGCTATGGATATTGATAAGGTTAGAACTGAGCTTTCAGTTGCCTATATCGACCACAATACTCTTCAAACAGGCTTTGAGAATGCAGATGACCATAAATTCATTCAATCTGTATGCAAAAAAAGAGGCGTGCGTTATTCAAGACCAGGTAATGGTATTTGCCACCAGGTTCACCTTGAAAGATTTGGTATTCCCGGCAAAACACTTATCGGCTCAGACAGCCACACACCTACCGGTGGTGGTTTAGGTATGCTCGCTATGGGCGCCGGTGGACTCGACGTTGCTGTTGCTATGGGTGGTGGAGCATACTACATTACCGTTCCTGAGGTAATCAAGGTTAACCTTACAGGTAAGCTCTCCCCTTACGTTGCAGCAAAGGATATCATTCTTGAGGTTTTAAGAATATTAAGCGTTAAGGGTGGCGTAGGTAAGGTTGTTGAATACGGTGGAGAAGGCGTTAAAACACTCTCTGTTCCCGAAAGAGCAACAATCACAAATATGGGTGCTGAATTAGGCGCAACAACGTCTATTTTCCCATCAGATGAAATTACATATGAGTTTATGAAGGCTCAGCAGCGTGAGAAGGATTGGGTTGAGCTACTTCCCGATGAGGATGCACAATACTCAAGAGTAATTGATATTGACCTTTCAACACTCAAGCCACTTGCAGCTATGCCACATATGCCAGATAACGTTAAAGCTGTTGCTGAAATTGGCGAAATTAAAATTGACCAGGTGCTTATTGGCTCTTGCACAAACTCATCACTTCTCGATATGATGAAGGTTGCGAAAATCCTTAAGGGCAAAAAGGTGCACCCATCTGTTTCACTTGGTATTGCACCCGGCTCAAAGCAGGTTTTAAATATGCTTGCTCTTAATGGTTGCCTCGCTGATATGATTGATGCAGGTGCTCGTATCCTTGAAAGCGCTTGCGGTCCTTGTATCGGTATGGGTCAGTCTCCAAAATCTGCAGGTGTATCTCTCAGGACCTTCAACCGTAACTTTGAAGGCAGAAGTGGTACTGCCGACGGACAGGTTTACCTTGTTAGCCCTGAAACAGCTGCAATTTCTGCTATTACAGGTGTTCTTACAGATGCAACAACATTAACTGACGACATCTCAATTCAGCTTCCAAAAACATTTATTATAAACGACAATATGATTGAAATGCCTGCAGAAACTCCTGAAGAAGCAGCTGAAATCGAAGTTTATTACGGTCCAAACATTAAGCCATTCCCAAAGACTTCTCCCCTTTCAGCTTCAATTGAGGCTACAGCAGTTCTTAAGGTTGAGGACAACATCACTACAGACCACATTATGCCTGCAGGTGCAAAAATACTTCCTTACCGTTCAAACATTCCATACCTTTCACAGTTCTGCTTCCGTCAGTGTGACGAAAACTTTGCAGAGCACTGTAAAGAGGCTGGCTCTTGCATAATTATTGGTGGTAACAACTACGGCCAAGGCTCATCCCGTGAGCACGCAGCCCTTGTTCCCCTTTACCTTGGTGTTAAGGCAGTTATTACAAAATCATTTGCACGTATTCACAAAGCTAACCTTGTAAATGCAAGCATTCTTCCACTTAATTTCTCAAATGCAGATGATTATGATAAGATTGCTGTTGGTGACAAGCTTACTCTCCCTGCTATTAAGGAAGAGCTTATGGCAGGCAAAGAAATCACTCTCAGAAACGAAACAAAGAACGAAGAATATAAGCTTATATGCGACGTTTCACAAAGACAGGTTGATATACTTATCGCAGGTGGCTTATTAGATTATACAAAGGAGAATAACTAATGACTGAAGTACAAATTGAAAACGCTCTTGCTAAATTTAGAAGCTTACTTGTTGAGCAGGATGCACGCAACCAAAGAATAAAAGCAACAAAAGAATTCAAGGATTTTAAAGCTCTTGATAAAATTGTTATCGGTGTTTGTGGTGGTGACGGTATAGGTCCAATCATCACAAGAGAAGCTGCAGAAGTTCTTAAGTTCATTCTTAAGGACGACGTTGACGCAGGTAAAATTGTATTTAAGTATATTGACGGACTTACAATTGAAAACAGAGCAAAGGTTATGAAGGCTATCCCTGATGACGTTATGGAAGAGCTTCTTGCTTGTGACGTTATCCTTAAGGGCCCTACAACTACTCCACAGCAGGGTGACGGACTTCCAAATATTGAAAGCGCAAACGTTGCTATGAGAAAGGCTCTTGACCTTTTTGCAAACGTTAGACCTGTTAAGATTCCTGAGGAAGGCATTGACTGGACATTCTTCCGTGAAAACACCGAGGGTGCATACGCTGTTGGCTCTAAGGGTGTAGACGTTGATGGAGAGCTTGCTTTTGACTTTGTTGTTACTACAACAGAAGGTACTGAGCGTATTGCAAAGCTTGCATACGAATATGCTCGCAACAACAAAAAGGACAGAGTTTCTATTATTACTAAGGCTAATATAATTAAAACAACTGACGGTAAATTCCTCAGCCTTTGTAAAGAAATAGCGAAGGATTACCCGGAAATCACTACTGATGAATGGTACATTGATATTACAACTGCTAAGCTTATAGATAAAAAGCGCAGAACAGATTTCAAGGTATTTGTTCTTCCTAACCTTTACGGTGACATCATCACTGATGAAGCTGCTGAATTCCAGGGTGGCGTTGGCACAGCAGGTAGCGCAAACATCGGTAAACAGTACGCTATGTTTGAGGCTATTCACGGCTCTGCTCCAAGAATGATTAAAGAAGGCCGTGGTCAATATGCTGACCCTTGCTCAATGCTCAGAGCAGCTGTTCTTCTCCTTTCTCATATTGGTAAGCAGGAGGAAGCTGATAAGCTTGAGCAGGCATTAGATATCTGTATGATTACAGAAAAGAAGCTTGTAATTACAGGCCGTGATAACGGTTGCACCTGCGAAGAATTTGGCAACTACGTTATGGAAACACTTAAAAATTTAAATTAAGTAAGAGGTTATTTAATAATGAAAAATAACAACCAAGTATCTATCCCTGTTATTAAGCGTTTACCACGTTATCATAGATATCTTGAAGAGCTTAAAAATATGGGTGTTGTTAGAATTTCATCACGAGAGCTTTCTCAAAGGATGGGATTAACTGCATCACAAATTCGCCAAGACCTTAACTGTTTTGGTGGATTTGGCCAACAGGGCTACGGCTATAATATCGAACAGCTTTATAATGAAATTGGTAAGATTCTTGGAATTGACAAGCATTCAAAAGCTATTATGATTGGTGCCGGTAACCTGGGTCATGCAATTGCAACTCACCTGAATTTTGAAAACAGAGGATTCGATTTAATAGGTATTTTTGACGTAAACCCCGACGTTATTGGCACTAAAATCGGTGATAGAACAGTAATGGATTCTGCTGATTTAGAGGAGTTTTGCAAAAAAGAAAAGCCTATTGTGGGAATCCTTTGTATTCCAAGCCAATATGCAGAAGAAAATGCCGAAAAGCTTATTGCCCTTGGCGTTAAAGGATTTTGGAATTTCACACAGTACGATTTAGTAAGAAAGTTCAGCAACATTGCAGTTGAAAACGTACATTTAGGCGATTCACTTATGACGTTATGTTATCAAATCAATAAACTTACTGAAAATAGTGAGGAAGAGTAAAATGAAAAAACTGATGGATATAGATATTGTTGACATTATTCCCTTTAACAAAGGAATAATTGTCGCAAGAAAAGATATTCTTCCAAGTGGAACAACTAAAATTTCATTTTTCACATACGACGTTAAGCTTGAACGACCAACCGCAAGTACACGAAGTGCTTATTTGTTAAATAAATTTGGTGAGAATTTTGAAAAAATAGCTGAACAATTAAGTGATTTCATTTATTGTGACGTTGCTATTCTTCCAAATAAGCATGTTGCTGTTGTTTATGCAAGTGGTGAAATCGGTTTATTTAACGATAAAGGCGTTTTATATTGGACAGGCGATTTGCAGTATAAAGACTGTGCTGTTAGTGGTGCAGCTGCCGAAGGTAAGTATATTTGGTGTGTAGTACCTGACAATAATTGCATTGTAAGGTACTCACCTGCTACCGAAAAAATTGTTTTGCGAATTGGTGGAGATGCTTCTACAGCATTTTTAAATCCCGTATCATTATCTATATACGATAACACCCTGTATATTTGCAACTATCAATCCTGTAAAATCAGGACAGTTAACCTAAAGGATTACACAGTTTCTGATTACAAAACGTTTGATGAGCCTGTATACAGATATATAAAGACAAATGACAGAGAGCTTGTAGAGCTTGAGTCCGGTGTATATATGCTTTAAATTCGTCAAATAACACAAATTATTTTTCGACTTTTCTCGCAAAAATACTATTTACAAACACAATAAAAAAGTTTACTATAATCTTATAAACTTTTAAATCAATCTGTGAGTTGATAAGGTTATATAAATCGGTTTTTAAGCCTTATCCAAAATTATGGGTAAGGCTTCTTTTTTGAGGTTTTTATGATTTTTAAAGCAGAAATTATGGATGAATCTGCAATCCAACGCTCGTTAGTCAGGATTGCACATGAAATAATAGAAAAGAACAAAGGCGTCGATGACGTTGTGCTTTTGGGAATAAAAACAAGAGGTGTACCTCTTGCTAAAATAATTGCAGCAAACATCAAAAAAATCGAAGGTGTAGATATACCTGTTGGTGAATTAGACATTAATCACTACCGAGATGATTTAAGCGAGGTTAATTCATTTCCTAAAGCAAACCAGCCTTCCTTCCCCTTTGAAGTTAATAAAAAGCATATTATTCTTGTTGATGACGTTCTTTTTACCGGCAGAACCGTAAGAGCAGCCATTGAAGCAATTTTCAGTCAGGGCAGACCTTCCAGTATTCAACTTGCAATACTTGTTGACAGAGGTCACAGAGAGCTACCTTTCAGGGCAGATTTTGTTGGAAAAAACGTTCCCACCTCAACCTCGGAACTAGTATCTGTTATGGTTCAGGAAACAGATGGATGCACCTGTGTCAAGCTTTTTAATATTTGATTATTGGCCATGTTTGTGGCTATAATAAAAAATTTATGGAGGTAAGTATATGAAACTTATTTACAACATCAAAGACAAGCCTAAGTTTAATCAGCTTATAGTTTTTGCTTTCCAGCAATTACTCGCTATTATGGCTGCAACAATTGCTGTTCCTGCAATTGTTGGTAATGGAATGACTGCATCTGCTGCGCTTTTCGGTGCCGGTGTAGGTACACTTATTTATCAGCTCTTCACAAAATTCAGAAGCCCTGTATTCTTAGGCTCATCATTCGCTTTTATTGGTTCAATGTTAGCAGCCTTTGCAGGTGCAGCAAGTAACGCTGCACTCGGCTTCCTTGGTATCATACTTGGTGCTGCTTTTGCAGGTCTTGTTTACGTTATTATTGCTATAGTTATTAAATTTGCAGGCGTTAAATGGATTAACAAGCTAATGCCTCCTGTTGTTATTGGACCAACTGTTGCTATAATTGGTCTTTCACTTGCAGGCGCTGCTATTAAAGATGTATTTAGCTACGGTCCACAGGACGGCAACGGCGCATTCATTATGACAACAAATATTTGGGTATCACTTATTTGTGCATTAGTTACCTTGTTTGTTGTTGTGCTTTGTTCAACGTATGGCAAAAAGATGGCAAAGCTTATCCCATTTATTATTGGTATTCTTGCAGGCTACGCTGTTGCAGGTATATTTACAATTATTGGTGCTGCAACAAAAAATGATGCTCTTATTGCACTTGACCTTGCTCCGTTCCAGGCTCTTGTTGAAAATGGCGTTGGCCTTAGCACATTTATTAAGGTTCCTGAATTTACCTTCTTAACAGGCTTTAGCGCAATTAAAGACCTTGAGCCAACATACATCGCAACTGTTGCTGTTGCATACATCCCTGTAGCATTTGTTGTTTTTGCAGAACATATTGCTGACCACAAAAACCTTTCATCAATTATCGAGCACGACCTCCTTGATGACCCGGGCCTTTCAAACACTCTCCTTGGTGACGGTGTAGGCTCAATGGTTGGTGCTTTCTTCGGTGGTTGCCCTAACACAACATACGGCGAATCTGTTGGTTGTGTTGCTATTACAAAAAACGCTTCTGTTGCAACAATCTCTTGCACAGCTATTATGGCATTAATCATTTCCTTCATCTCCCCATTTGTTGCATTCCTTGATTCTATCCCAGGTTGCGTAATGGGTGGTGTGTGTATTACTCTTTACGGCTTCATCGCTGTTTCCGGTCTTAAAATGCTTCAAAAGGTTGATCTTGAAAGGAACGCTAACCTTTTCACAGCATCTGTAATTCTTATTGCAGGTATAGGTGGTATGGCAATGACAATCGGCAAGGTTACACTTACCTCAATTGCTTGTGCACTTATTCTTGGTATAATTGTTAACATTGTTCTAAATGCAAAAAAGGTTGAAAACGACGCTTAATGAAATTGACAACACACGTTATTTAATATATAATTAAATAAAATTAAAAAGGCATTGCGCATTTGCGTAATGCCTTTATTACAGAAAGAAGAATTTATATGATTTATTATGCAGAAAATGAAAGCTTTATTTTAGGCGTAAAAGAAATGGGTGCAGAGCTAACGTCGTTAAAATCAAAGATAACAGGCTACGAGTTTATCTGGAGTGGCGATATCAACGTTTGGTATGGTCAGTCACCTATCCTTTTCCCTATTATAGGCAGATTACTTGACGATAAATACAGATTAAACGGTAAAGAATACACAATGCCCAAGCACGGTATTGTTAGAAAAAAGCCCTTTAAGCTTGTTGAAAAAACGGAGGATTCACTCACTTTTTCACAAACAAGCGATGACAAATCATTACAAATGTATCCGTATGAATTTGAATTAAAGGTAAAATTCCAGTTAACGCAAACAGGCTTAAGTGTTACACATTACGTAATAAACAAGTCAACAAATACTATGTATTATTCCTTCGGTGCACACCCGGGCTTCAACTGCCAAATCGGAGATTACATTGAATTCGAAAATAATGAGCAGTTACTTACAGAGCGAATTGACCACGAATCAATTTTAATTGAGGAAAAATTCCCTGTGGAAATTGAAGGCAACAAATTATACATAACAAAAAACATTTTCGATGAAGATGCACTTATTTTAAGTGGATACACCTCCAAGCATCTCTCTTTAAAAAGCAACAACAACAGCCGTGTTGTAAAGTTTAATTTTGACTCCCCTGTTCTTGGTATTTGGGCAAAGCCTAATGCACCTTACGTTTGTATTGAGCCTTGGTGGGGAATTAATGATAACTACGATAAGAAGGCTGATTTATCCGAAAAACGTGGTATAATGGGCTTAGCGCCACAAAAAACAGCATCCTATAATTGGAATATTGAAATAAGCGAATAATGTTGACTTATTTCTTATTAAAAGGTAAAATATATACATAAAGCAGAAAGGTTTAGGTACTAATATGAGTGATAATTTCGATAAAGTTGTAGCAGACGAAAACTACAATCCTGATATCGTATCAGTAGTTGATGAGAATGGTGTTTCTCACACATTTGAAGAATTGGATAGAATAGAAACAGATGAAGGCAGATTCATTGCCCTTCTCCCTATTTACGATGATGCACAAGAGATTCTTGATGATGACGGTGAATTAATCATACTTCAGGTTAACGAAGATGAAAACGGCGAAATTTATCTTGAACCAATTGAAGATGAAGAGTTATTCAATAAAATTGGAAAAATATTTGAAGAAAGACTTGAAGATTTATTTGAATTTGATGAAGAGGAATAAACTCTTCACCAAAGCATAAAATATTATTCCTGCGGTGTACGATAAATGCGACTAATACTAACCCTATGACAAATTTAAGGGAGTCCGCCCTTCCGTAGCCTATTGCAGACCTCCTACCTTTGTAGACGAAGGGAGCGTGAATCTGCGGAGAGGACACCCACCTGCTGAAAGCAGGTTACTATTATCGCATCCGGCACATGCGGGGTTAAAAAAATTACAGCCCATTTACTTAATTGTAAATGAGCTGTTTTTGTGTTGTTTTATTTAATTAGTTAGCGCTTGGGACCTCTTGGTCTGTGTATGACCTTCGGATTCTTTCAGCTTCTGCTTCCATTTCTGCAAGCTCCTGCTTACGCTTTTCGATTCGTTCAACATACTCTGAAACATCTTTGTACTTAACAGGAATATCTTGCTTTTTGATAATGATGTTAATAACAATAATTGCAATAAATGCAACAATAGCAAGGAATGCACCAATACCAATGCTACCGGAATACATGGCACTAAACTTAGCTTCAAGCTGAGCATTAAAAATAAAGAATGAAATAATGCTCAAAAGCATAGCGCCAATACCACAAGAGGAAAGAACCACGTTTCTTTTGAAGCCTTTTGGAGAGCAAGAAACAGAAACGAATGGTATATTTAATATTGCAAAAATAGCAGAAATTAAAACGCCCAAAATTGAAAGGAAGTAGAAAATAACTGCCGAAAGTGGTGCAATATTAAGAATTGAAAATTCAAACTTTGCTATAACATCCATCGCAAGATTTAAAACAGAAACGTTTGTATCTATTGTATGGAAAGGCATATTAACATTTATATGTGCCAAAGGAAGGAAAAGCATTCCTATTGGAACAAAAAGAAGTATAAGCCTTACGATTGAGAGCTTTGTACCAATAAAGGCAAATTTAACTCTATCAATCTTAGGTTGCATTCTTATGTACTCTTCTTCTGCCTTATCGGCATCTTCAGCCAATCTTTCTTGGTGATTGAAATAAATAAGGTTAACGCCACATTTTGGGCACTCGGCCTTAATATCAATCATTCTTAATTTGTATCCGCATTTTGGACAGTTTGCCATAAAATCTCCTACCTATCTTGGATAATTCTATATATCAATTATAAATTATACCATAGAGTTTCAGTATTTTCAATAAGAAAAAGCAATTTAATTAATAATATTACTTTTTCTTTGAAATTGCTAACCTTGCCTTATCTGCAATATTTTTTGCATCTAAGCCAAATACGTGAAGAAGCTCAACTGCAGGGCCTGATTTACCGAAGGTATCCTCAACACCAACTTTAACAACAGGTACAGGATATTCGTTGCAAACAGCATCACAAACTGCATCGCCTAAACCACCTATAACATTGTGCTCCTCAGCAGTAACAATACAGCCTGTTTTCTTTGCAGCAGCAACAACAGCAGCTGTATCAAGTGGCTTTATTGTGTGCATATTAATAAGCTCAACGGAAATGCCCTCTGCCTCAAGCTCTTTAGCAGCTTCTATAGCTTCATTAACCATTAAGCCTGTTGCGATAATAGTAACGTCTGTACCCTCTTTAAGTGTAACAGCTTTACCAATTTCAAACCTGTAGTTTTCATCAAAAATTCTTGGCACTGCAAGTCTGCCGAATCGCATATAAACAGGACCGTCGTGCTCTGCAGCTGCAAAAACAGCCGCTCTTGCTTCAATATCATCAGCAGGGTTAATAATAACCATACCGGGAATTGATCGCATTAAAGCAATATCCTCACAGCACTGGTGGCTTGCGCCATCCTCACCAACAGAAATACCTGCGTGTGTTGCGCCAATTTTAACGTTAAGGTGAGGATACGCAATTGTATTTCTAACCTGCTCAAAAGCTCTGCCTGCTGAGAACATTGCAAAGCTTGAAGCGAATACTGTATACCCTGTTGTAGCAAGACCTGCTGCAACGCCCATCATATTGCTTTCTGCAATACCTGTATCAAAGAATCTGTCAGGAAAAGCCTTTTTAAAGCCACCTGTTTTTGTAGCAGCTGCAAGGTCAGCATCAAGAACAATAACGTTTGGATTTTTTTGTCCAAGCTCTACGAGAGCATTACCATAACCATCTCTGGTTGCAACTTTAATTACGTCTGCCATAAAATCAGCCCTCCAATTCTGCAAGCTGAGCATCAAGCTCATTCATTGCAATTTCATACTGTTCTGCATTTGGTGCAGAGCCGTGCCAATTAACTTGATTTTCCATAAAGGAAACGCCTTTTCCTTTAATTGTTTTAGCAATAATTGCAGTTGGCTTACCCTTACATGCACGTGCTGCATTAAGTGCATTTTCAATTTCATCAAATGAATGACCGTCAATTTCAATTACGTTCCAACCAAATGCCGCAAATTTTTCAGGAATTGGATATGGAGAGTTAACCTCTTCAACAGTACCGTCAATTTGAAGGTTATTATTATCTACAAAAGCAACAAGGTTATCTAACTTTTTAGCAGCTGCATACATTGCAGCCTCCCAAACCTGGCCCTCTTCAATTTCACCATCGCCAAGGATTGTGTACACTCTGAAGTCAGCGCCCTTAAGCTTTGCGCCAAGCGCCATACCACAAGCTGCTGAAATACCTTGACCGAGAGAGCCTGAGCTAATATCCACACCAGGAAGATAATGCATACTTGGATGACCCTGTAATCTTGAATCAACCTTTCTGAGTGTTTTAAGCTCTTCTACAGGGAAATAGCCTCTTTGAGCCATTACCGAGTAAAGAGCAGGTGCAGCATGACCTTTAGAAAGAACGAATCTGTCCCTATCAGCTTTTACAGGGTCAGCAGGGTCAATATTCATCTCATTAAAATAAAGATAAGAGATGATTTCTGCGATTGATAATGAACCACCGGGATGACCTGATTTTGCATTAAAAGTACCCTCTATGATACCCTTACGCACTTTACAAGCAACCTTCGCTAATTCATTCTTGGAAAGTTTTTGCATATTAATACCTCCATTTATACTATATAGTTTTTCTCTATATAATTTATAAAATCATTCACAGCACCATTATTACAATGGCAAGTGATATATTCACAAATTTGTTTTAAATCATCGGGTGTTTGACCACAGCAAACAGGGTGAGCAACCGAGCGAAGCATTGCTTCATCGTTGTAATAATCACCTATTGCACCTACGTTTCTGTTATCAACACCCAAAATTTTTGCAAGCTTTTCAACGGCCGTACCTTTATTTACACCTTTTTTAACAATTTCAATTGTTAAAGGTGATGTGTAAAAGCAATCAACGTACCTTGAGTTATCATCATTTTTTAAATATTTAACAATTTTTTGGCACGTAGACGGCAAAGCCATTATTGTTGCCTTGCCCCATTCACCACAAGGTAATTCATCCGAGCTTTTACAAAATTTATATTTAAGATTATCAAGCAACGAAACAGCCAAGCCATAAAAGCAGGTGTATTTATATAAGTGCACTGTATCCAAGCCGAATACTGTAAGTTGAATAAATTTAAATTTATCAAATAGGCCTAAAATAATCCTTTCACCCTCGGACGATATTGTATCAAAGCTTAACACTCTTTTAGAAGCAAAATCGTAAATCAAAGCCCCGTTCATACATATTGCAGGGGTAGTTACACCAATGTTCTTATAATGATTATGTAATGAATCAAGGTTTCTTCCCGAGCACAGGGTAAAATTACCACCCTTTTCAACAAAACGCTTGATTGCAGCTTTATTAATTTCGGGTAATTGTCTTTTCTTATCAAGCAAGGTTCCGTCAATATCGGAAACAAGAAGCCAATCAGAATGTTTAGACATTTCAAGAAATTCTCCTTAAAAAATCTTTAAAATAATCAGGCAATTCACAGGTAAATTCAAGATACTCGTTTGTTATAGGATGAATAAACCCTATTGTTGATGCATTCAGGCATTGACCTTCAAGTCCATAGGTTTTCTTGGTGTCACCGTAAACAATATCACCTGCAACCGGGTTGCCTCTATAAGACATATGAACTCTGATTTGATGCGTTCTGCCCGTTTCAAGCTTTACCTCTAAAAAGGTAAAACCGTTAAATCTTTCTATAACACGAAAATGTGTAACTGCGTTTTTAGAATTTTTATCTGTTACAGCCTGTTTTTTTCTATCCTTTGGATGTCTTCCTATAGGTGCATCGATAGTGCCTGTATCATCCTTAATATTCCCAACAACAACAGTATTGTATACACGGGTAAAGGAATGCTCCTTGATTTGTTCTGCCAACCCACGGTGTGCTGTATCTGTTTTAGCAACAACAAGCAATCCACTGGTGTCTTTATCAATTCTGTGAACAATACCCGGACGAATAACGCCATTTATACCGGATAAGGAATCGCCACAATGATATAGAAGTGCATTTACAAGCGTTCCACTATAGTTGCCGGCTGCAGGATGCACTACCATACCCTTGGGTTTGTTTACAACAAGCAAATGCTCATCCTCATAAACAATATCAAGTGGAATATTCTCGGGCTCAACGGACAATTCTTTTGGCTCGGGGATATTAACTGTAATAACGTCATTAACAGAAACTATTGTTTTCTTATTTGCTTGTTTACCGTTAATTAAAATTTCACCGTTAGAAATTAATAATTGAACGGAATTTCTTGATAAATCAGGATAAAGAGACGAAACTGCTTTATCCAATCTTTCACCCTCAATATCCGTAGTTACAACAAGCTCAAGTATTTCCATCTTCGTTCACCGTATCTGCAGCACTCTGCTTACTTGATTTAAAATCCTTGATTAAATCAACAATCAAATAAATAATAAGCGCAAATGCTCCAACCGTAATTAAACAATCAGCAAAATTAAAAACAGCAAAGTTCATAAAAATCGGCTCAATATAGTCAACAACGTAATGAAGCCTTATTCTGTCAATAACGTTACCGAAGCCACCAGAAATCATTAACAAAAGACAAATGTTAATGAATTTGGATTTGTTTTTATTTGTGCACAAATAAAATATAACTACACCGAGTAATACAATTGAAAAAATAGTTAAAAAGATTGTGTGTGTTGCAAAAGAGCCAAAAACAGCGCCTGTATTTTCAACATACCTGAATCTAAGAAAGCCTTCTATAAAATCAACGTATTCAACCGGCTTTAAAAACTCGATTACAGCAAGCTTTATACCCTGGTCAATTAATATTAATAAGGCACAAAAAACAAAACAAAAAACGGCCGACATAAATTATTTTTTCCTCCAAAAGAAACCTCTGCGAGTTGGCTTATCATCATCCTCGTCATCGTCATCTTCGTCATCATCAGACTCAGTATCAACGGTTTCGAACATACCGAACAAGGAGTTTGAGCGAGGTGAAGCATCGTCATCATCGTCATCAGCCACATCTTCGTCTTCATCATCCTCGTCGTATTCCTCGTCATACTCTTCAACTTCAGAATCTGCATCCTCTGTTGGCTCATCTGCTTCATCAGGTAAATCGTCATCATCTTCTGTTGACTCATCAACAACCTCTTCATCAATCGAATCATCGATTCTACCTACATCTACAGAAAATCTTCTGCTAATCGGAATATCAGCAGGTGTAGATTCATCAGAAGTTTCAGCCTCAGGAGCTTCCTCTGTCTGTGCATCAGCTTCAGCCTCAGGAGCTTCAAATTCATCTACAGTAGCAACAGGCTCTTCTACAGGCTCCTCATCAACAAACTCGAGAGAAGTATCCTCTGCAAAAAAGTCATATGGCAGCTGTGTGTGAACAACCTCTTCAGAATCGTTTGGTTCATCCTCAGAGGCTTCCTCAGCATCAACAAATTCAAGTGGGCTATCATCATCTGTTGCAGCTTCTTCAGGTTGCTCAACTGCCAGAGCAGAAGGCTCCTCTACAGGCTCATCAGCTTGTGCTTCTTCAACCTTTTTAGCCTCTTCAGCTGCAATTTCCGGAAGCTTTGAAATAAGCTCAATATGAGCCTTATATTGTGCAAGTATAAAGGCTTTAAATTCCGAAACCTCTTTTTTTAGCATTTCGAAATGTAAAGATTCGCTTGTTATTGTTCTGTTAGCTGCGCCAACTGTAGAGCTTGCAGTATCATTAGCCTCAATAATAATTTCGTGAGCTTTTTCTTTAGCCTTTGCAATAATTTCTTCTGCTTTATCCCTTGAAATTGAAAGAAGTAACTCTGAATCGGCAATAGCCTGTCTTTCGGCTTCTGCACGAATTGTTGCAGCCTCTTCCATTGCAGCAGCAATAATTGCCTCGGCCTCTGCCTTTGCACCTGCAACAGACTCCTCAGCCTCTTTAACAATTAAATTAGCAGCTTTTTGTGCAGCAATAACAGCTTGCTTAATTTCGCCCTCATCGGATTTATATTGTTCAAGCTTATCAGCGAGTAAGCCTACTCGTTTTGAAAGCTCAGCGTTTTCACGATAGAGTCTTTCGTAGTTAACGGCAACCTCTCCGAAAAAAGCATCTACATCATCAGCTTTATATGCATTACGGCCTGCGCTTTTAAATTCGTACGCCATAAGTTGAGCCGGTGTCATCATATTCAATTCCCACTTTCCACAAGATAATAATAGATAATATTAATTAGAAAAATACGCCTGTGCTTTCAAGCTCATCAATAAGGTCGCCTGAAACATTAACGTTATAAGGTGTGATTATATATGTGTTTGTTGATACTTTTTTAAGCTGACCACCATTAGCATATGCAACACCATTTAAAAGGTCAATCAATCTTCTTGCAACCTCTTTGCTTGCTGCCTCAAGATTAAGTACAACTGTTCTTTTTTCATTAAGATGGTCTGCGATAGCTCTTGCATCCTCAAACTTATCAGGCTTTACAAGAACAACCTGGAGCATTGCTGTTGTTCTAATATCAACAACTCTGTTGGACTCATTAAGTGGTCTTCTTGTACGAGGTGCTCTGGGAGCTTCGTATTCGCTATCTCTTGTATCTGTAAAACCAGCTTCCTCTTCTTCAGCCATAGCCTCATCAGCCTCGTCGTACTCTTCACCTGCACTAATTATTTTTTTAAAAAAATCACCGATTGACATAAAAAAATCCTCCAAATAATTATTTATAAATTCTGGCACCGAATATAGCGGAGCCTACTCTAACTAAATTAGAACCGTGTAAAATTGCTTGCTTATAATCGCCCGACATACCCATTGATAATATTTCAAAATCAAAATTGGTATACTTTTTGGCAGCTAAATCATAATAGTAGCCCTGCATAAGCTCAAAATATTTTTCCAGCTCACATTCATTTTCACAAATAGGCGGAATTGTCATAATGCCCTTTACGCAAATATTAGGTAACTCGGCAATTTGTGCTAAGGACTCAAAAAAAGCAACCTTATCAAAGCCTGTTTTACTGTCTTCATTACCAATATTAATTTCTAAAAGTACATTGGAAATAATTCCTGCCTTGGCTGCTTCCTGTGAAATAACGCCGGCGAGCTTTAAGCTATCAACAGATTGAATCATATCAACCTCATTGAATATCTTTTTAACCTTATTGGTTTGCAAATGCCCTATGAGGTGCTTTTCTACATCCTCAAGCAATAAGGAAGCTTTTTTTGATAAAAACTCTTGAACCTTGTTTTCACCAATCAAATCTATTCCGCAATGCTGTATTGCAAAGTTTATAGCCTCAACAGAAACGGTCTTGGTTACCGCCATTAATCTTACAGCATCAGGACTTCCGCCGGATTTTATGGCAGCCTCTGCAATCTCATCACGAATAAGCTTAAGGTTTTCACTAATGCTTTGAAAAGCAGGGTTATCAAACGAGCTTGTTATCATACAACTCAACCCCCTTTGTAACAACCTGGTCATATTGTTTAATATAGTCGGTTTCACCGTTAGGATTATCAACTATAGAATAATTATCAGCTGTATAAACAATGTGAATTTTTCTAAATCCCAGCAAATTGCCCCTAACTATATAAACACCCTTTACACCGTCTACAGTACGAATAGCAGAGTTGCTGATTTTATAGCCTTCATATTCCTCTGTTATTATTTGTATATCCTCAAGCCTCAAATCGGCAAGGCTTTCATTCATAAAATTACAATGAAGTATAAGGAGAGTGGTATCATCCTCTCTATCACCGATTTTATAGAGTTTAACGGGTAATCGTTCAATACCTCTATATGGAATATTAACGTACAGAGCGCTGTTTTGCGTAAGGTTTATAGTCTTTTCCGAGGGAACAATACATGCTATATACCAATCAAAGGACTCAACTACTCTACCCACAACGTTTTGAGAAACAGCCTGTGGCTGACTTTCAAGTGCTTTTTTCACACCTGCCTCATCAAGCTCATTGAGTTTGGTGTAATCAATTATGTTTTCGTATCCGTCAGCACCGTTTATATAGTAACCGGCTGTATCACTTTTAACTTCAGTATACGAATACTTGCTCTTATTAAGCTCAACAAGCTCATTTTTAAGAGCTGTTAACTGTTTTGAAAAATCTAAAGGCTCACCAATTGCGATTTGTTTGCTTGTTAATGAATCTCTAAAGCTATCAACGGAGCTTACGGCTGCTTTAAAATCAGCTGCATCCCTATACTCAAGGAAATCTACTAATTCATTCTCGATTTTTGTATTAAGAGAATTGATATTTACAGCCTGGAAATTAGCTTGACCTGCTAATTCCTCGTAATGCTTAATGTTTTTTTCAAGCTCATTAATTTTAAGATAAGAGGATGCATCCTCGGCTGAATTAAAAACAACCGTTACAGTATCACCGGAAGCAACTCTTTCGCCGTTTTGAGCAAAGCTGACTGTTGTTCCTGTTGTATTATCCAAAATGAATTTTTCATTTCTGATTACAAAGCCTTTAGTATCAATAGTAGAGTAGATAGTTTCTTTTAAGGCAGGCTGAGTCTCAATATCTGATTTTGAGAATTGAACAGCTTGGTAAATTACATACATAAAAACCAAAGCAGCAACAAGAACTATTGATATTATTTTGTAATTTATACTCTTGCTTTTATTCAATCAAATCACCTGCCAAAAATTTTTCAATTAAAGCATCTACACTTTCGTATAGCTGTTCATTAGAACATAAATCGGGGTAAACCCAATGTATTTTTTCGTTGCGTCTAAACCAAGTTAACTGTCGTTTAGCATAACGACGAGTGTTCATTTTAAGTTTTTCAACACAATCCTCAAGTGTTTTTTCGCCGTCAAGAAACGGCTTTAATTCCTTACAGCCAATTGATGCGACTGCTGTTTTTGAATATGGCTTAGAATAAAAAGCTTTTACTTCATCTATCAAACCATTTTCTATCATTAAATCAACACGACGATTTATTCTGTCATACAAAAGCTCTCTGTTATGGTAGGTTATACCAATGTACAAAGGCTCTATATCCGATTCTTGCGAATGAGAAAGCTCGCCTTGCTGTGTAATCGTCATACCTGTTACCCTATAAACCTCTAAAGCACGTAAAACACGCTTGGTATTATTAGGGTGAATATTTTCTGCTGCTTGTGGGTCAACTATAGAAAGAAGCCTATGCATTTCCTCAGGACCCTTTTGCGCAAGCTCGGCTTCTAATTCAAGCCTGATTTCAGCTGAGGCTGCACCTTCTAAAAATACAGTATTAGAAATAAACGAATCAATATATAAACCTGTGCCCCCAACGAAAACAGGGAGCTTTTTTCTTGAGCAAACATCGTTAAAAGCACTACGTGCATCATCACAGTAGTTTGAAACACTGTAGCTTTCTGTCACATCAAGAAAATCAATTAAATGATGAGGTACGCCATCCATTTCCTCGAAGGTCGGCTTCGCAGTGGATATACTCATTTGCTTATATATTTGCATAGAATCACAAGAGATAACCTCTCCATTAAATTTTTTACAAATATATACACCTAACGACGTTTTTCCGGATGCAGTTGGTCCTACAACAATAATCGCTTTTTTTCTCAAAGCTTAATCCATCCTATACAATTCTTTTAAACTGCTTTTCCAGTTCTTTTTTTGTAAGTTCAATTAAAACAGGTCTTCCGTGTGGACAGCACCTTATCGAGCTATCACCTAAAACACGGCCGACAAATTTTTCTGCCTCGTAGCGAGAAGTAAAGTTACCTGCTTTAACAGCAGCCCTGCAAGCCATAGAGTGATAAATCCAATCAAGCTTTTCGGGCATTAACGTTTTAACGTTATTTGCAAGGTAGCCTGCAATTTCTGTTATAACGTCTGCTATATTTTCATCTATAAGCTGAGGTGGACAGGCGCTAACCTTAACTGTTCTGTCACCAAAATCTGTAATATCATAGCCGGCATCGCATAAAAGCTCTACATTATCAATAATAGCAGAGTATTCGTCTGCAGAAAGCGTAACAGTAACAGGCACGAGCATCATTTGTGATTCGCCTACACCCATTTTTTTAAACTGCTCAAATAAAATGCGCTCGTGTGCAGCGTGCTTATCTATTAAAACCATTTTATCGTCTACTTGAGCAATCAAGTACGTACTAAAGGCTTCGCCAATATATTTATAATCAACAACGGTTTCTGTTGTTGTTTCTTCAACTACAGGCTGTGTATCAACCACACTCGGTGCAGCATCAACGTGATTACTTTCAGTTGATTCGGCGCCGGTAGAAATTGAAACAACCTCAACCTTGGGAGCCATATAATCATCTGCAAGAAAATCAAAGGTCTTTTCACCTGGTTTATCGGGTGAACTAACTGTACTCTCCGAGCCACTTTTAGAGCTACCAAATTCTTTAATAACAAAAGAAGCCTGTGGCTTAGGTTGAGGTGGTACAGCTTGATTTAAATTTAATTGCTCCCCTTTAGAGGGTTGTTCAATAAATGCACTTGCAGGTGTGAAGGTAGCTTGTACACGAGAGGTATCTTCGTTGATTGCTAAAAGCGTACAGCTATATATAGCATCAAATATTTTTTTCTCTTCGAAAAAACGCACCTCTGTTTTTGCAGGGTGAACGTTTACATCTACAGCCTCAAATGGCAACTCCACAAACAACACACAAGCAGGATATTTACCTACCATAATAGAGTTTTTATAGGCAGCCTCTAAAGCAGTAAAGAAAACAACGCTTTTTACATACCTGCCATTTACAAAGAAGGTTTGCAATGAGCGACTTGCTTTACAAGCAGAAGGCTTCGTAACAAAACCTGATACCTTAACACCATTCATATCATAACAAACGGGAAGTAATTGCGCTGTAAATTCCTTACCAAAAACTGCATATATAGCTGATTTAAGGTCACCATCGCCGGGTGTTTGGAAAGCAAGCTTGCCATCTCTTATAAGCTTAAAGGAAATTCCGGGATTAGATACTGCAATTCGCTCTAAAATAGTAGCAATATAATTCCCCTCTTGAACATCCTTTTTCAAAAACTTTAACCTTGCAGGAATGTTATAAAACAAATCTCTTACAACAATTGTTGTGCCAACAGGAGCACCTACGTCATCAAGAAGCTTTTCTTCGCCACCCTCAATAATATACCTTGTGCCAACGTCAGCACCCTTAACACAGGTGAGCATTTCAACCTTAGCAACAGCACAAACTGACGCCAAAGCTTCACCACGGAAGCCAAGTGTAGCTATAGCATCAAGGTCAGAAACTGATGAAATCTTGCTTGTTGCGTGGCTAATAAAAGCTTTAGGAACATCCTGTGGCTCAATTCCGCATCCGTCATCGGTAACTCTCATATAGGTTTTACCGCCGTTTTGAATTTCAACAATTATCTTTTTTGCACCTGCGTCAATTGAGTTTTCAACAAACTCTTTTATAACCGATGAGGGGCGTTCAACAACCTCACCTGCTGCTATTAAATCGGCTATATTTTTAGGTAAAACATTAATACGAGGCATATCGAACACCACCCTTCATTAGTTTTTAAAATCAAATAGATTTAGCTTCTTTTTGAAGCTCGTAAAGAAGCTGCATTGCCTCAATAGGCGTTAACGTATTCAAATCAACAGCTTTTAATCTCTCAATTATGCTCTCCTTAGCTCCAGAGGTAAAGGAAAGCTGAAGCTCATCCTCCTGTGGATAATCATCAACAGGAACGGAGCCTGTTGCCTTAACAGGAGCCTGTCCTTCAAGAGTTTTTAAAATCTTTTTGGCATTTTCAACTACAGCCTTAGGTACACCTGCAAGCTTTGCAACCTCAACGCCGAAGCTACCGTCTGCAGGGCCTTTTACAATTCTGCGAAGGAAGGTAATATCGTCTCCACGTTTTTTAACAGAAGTGTTGTAGTTGTTAACACCCTTAATTGTATTCTCAAGCTCGGTAAGCTCGTGGTAATGGGTAGCAAAAAGTGTTTTAGCACCGATTTTATTTGCAGTATATTCAAGCACAGCACGAGCAATGCTCATACCATCGTAGGTAGAGGTGCCTCTGCCTATTTCATCAAAAACAATAAGGCTTTTTGATGTGGCATTATTAAGAATATCTGCAACCTCAGTCATTTCAAGCATAAACGTTGATTGACCTGCCGACAAGTCATCAGATGCACCAACACGGGTAAATATTCTGTCTACAATACCAATTTTTGCACTGTCTGCAGGAACGAAGCTACCGATTTGTGCCATTAACACAATAACAGCAACCTGGCGCATATATGTAGATTTACCTGCCATATTGGGACCTGTTATAATAGCAATTCTGTTATTATTACAATCAAGATGTGTATCGTTAGGAACGAAAGGTGCACCCTTAAGCATTAACTCAACAACAGGATGTCTTCCGTTTTCGATGATAATTTCATCCGAAGTATCTACAATTGGTCTTGTATAATTATTTTGCACTGCAGTAAACGCAAGTGAACAAAGCGCATCTAAATTAGCTACAGCACGTGCAGTTGTTCTAACACGCTCAAGCTGAGAAGCAATTTTTTCTCTGATAGCTGAAAACAATTCAAACTCGAGGCGAACGATTCTTTCTTGTGCACCAAGAACCTTTGATTCAAGCTCTTTTAGCTCTTGAGTAATAAATCTTTCGCAATTTGAGAGAGTTTGTTTTCTAATATAATGAGCAGGTACAAGGTCTTTAAATGAGTTTGAAACCTCAATATAATAACCAAATACTCTGTTATATCCAATTTTAAGCTTTTTGATGCCTGTTTTTTCCTGTTCGGCTTGCTCGATGGCTGATAAGTACCCTTTGCCATTCATAACAATATCACGCAATGAATCAAGCTCTTCGTTATAGCCATCCTTTATCATCCCGCCTTCACGAACAGAAAGTGGTGGGTCATCGCAAATTGCCGTACAGATTAATTCATTAACATCCTCAAGTAAATCAATATCTTCATATATGGCCACAAGCATTTTTGATTTAAGGGCAGTCATTGAAGCTTTGATATTACGAAGCTGTTCAATTGTAAGGCTTAACGTTTTCAGCTCCTTGGCATTTGCAGAGCCGTAAACGATACGTGTCATAATTCTTTCAAGGTCAAACATCTCGGAAAGATATTCCATAAAAGAATCAAGTAAAATTGTGTTTTCAGAAAGCTCTTCAACAGCATTCTGCCTTAAAATTATAGAGGAATAATTTATTAGGGGTTGCTCAACCCAGGAACGAATGAGGCGCTTACCCATTGCAGTTTTTGTGTGGTCAAGCACCCAGAGAAGGCTTCCTCTTTTTTCACGCCTAATCTGTGTCTCTGTAAGCTCAAGATTTCTTCTTGCTGTTAAATCAAGAGTAAGGAAACTGTTTTCGTTGTAGAAATCAACGTCGTTAATATTTTCTAAATCATTTTTTTGAACACTCTTCAAGTATTCAAGTGCTATACCAAACGCAAAAAGAAGTGATTCATTTTTCTCAAATTCATCAAGCTTTGCATTATCGCCCGATACTCTTGAAAAAACCTCATTCTTAAGCTCATCTTTATCGTAGTTATTTTCAGAAACAACTTGAAAATCAACTGATAGTCTATTTTTTATAAAGTCGGGAACTGTTTTAATAGATGCTGCATATTTATTTAAAATAACCTCACGAGGGGTGTAGGTTCCAAGCCTGTTGAGTACATGCTCAACAGTATCCGGTCTGTTAACTGAATCAAGGTGAACCTCACCTGTTGAAACGTCTATAAAGCAAATACCACAATTTTTTTCGGTAATAAATACAGAAGCAAGGTAGTTATTCTTACTTTCATCAAGCATGTTACTCTCAATTACCGTACCGGGAGTAACAATTCTTACTACCTCTCTTCTTACAATACCTTTAGCAGTAGAAGGGTCCTCTACCTGCTCGCAAATAGCAACCTTGTAGCCACGGCTAACAAGCTTAGCAATGTAAGAATCAGCGCTGTGGAAAGGAACGCCACACATAGGTGCGCGCTCCTCTTGGCCGCAATCTCTTCCGGTCAAAACAAGCTCAAGCTCTTTGGATGCAATTTTAGCATCATCAAAGAACATTTCATAAAAATCACCTAAACGGAAAAACAAAAGAGTATCCGGATAGTTTTTCTTAATTTGGAAATATTGTTCCATCATTGGAGAAAGCTTAGCCATTTTTTACCTCAGCATCTGAAAAATTTTAAAAACAAAGAAATTAATTAGTGGCAACCACCGCAGCTGTCGCAGCTACCATTGCAATGGTGCTCTTCAGCAGGTGTGCAGGTTTCAGGGTCTTGTCCATCAACACAAAGAGCAAGAATACCCATAATTTCGTTCATCATATCGTCAACTGCAGTTTTGGCAGCTTCAAATCTAACCATATTGCCGTTAAGCATAATTTCACGATATGTTTCTTCAAACTCTTTTGCAAATGCTTCCATCTTTGCTGGGTCTGCATCATCACCCTTTGCAGCCTCCTGCTGATAATTAAGCTGAATAAGATTAATCTTACCAATAAGAGCATTAAGCTCCTCATCAGCCTCATTTGCCTTTTTTGCTTCTGCGTATGCTACGTAACGAGCATCTGCCTGGATTGCTGCACCAAGCTTTCTTGTAAGTTCAATTACTGACATTGTTTTTACTCCTTTGTAAAATATATTTAAATTTCAACAATGAAAATTGTTAACTGTTTTGGATGCCTTCCTGAACTGCCAAAAGCTCCATAAACCATTTCGTTTTTTCTTCTTTGGTATATGGGTCATCCATCTCAGCAGCAGGGGTACCTTTTCGTGGTGAGTATATAAAGGTAAACATTGAACCGTAGCGTACCTCTTTAATCAAAGACACGGTATCAAGAAACTCTTCATACGTTTCACCCGGGAAGCCGACAATAATATCGGTTGTAAGGTCTACGTTCTTGATTTTGCTTTTTGCATAATTAACAAGCTCAAGGTAACGCTCTCTTGTATAGTGACGATTCATTTCCTTGAGTATTCTGTTATTACCCGATTGAACAGGCAAATGCAGATGTCCGCAAAAATGCTTGCATTGTGAAAGTGCATCTATCAACTCAAAGGTACAATCCTTTGGATGTGAGGTCATAAAATCAAACTGAAAATCGCCTTCAATGGAATCAAGCATTTTAATTAAATCTGTGAAGCTGACTCCAAAATCACAGCCTTTTCCGTAAGAGTTAACGTTTTGACCAAGCAAGGTAATAAATTTATACCCTTCATCAATAAGTGCCTTGGCCTCGTTTATTATAACCTCAGGATTACGGCTTCGCTCACGACCTCTGACATATGGCACTATACAGTACGAACAAAAGTTATTGCAGCCATACATAATAGGAAGCCAAGCCTTATCTTTACTATCCCTTGACGTAGGCAAGCCTTCGGCAATAACCCCTTCACTTTCCTCAATGCAAAAAACACGTTTTTTCTTTTTAAGGTAGGTGTATATAAGCTGGGGCATTTTATGCGTAACGTGTGTACCAAAAACAATACTCACAAAAGGATAGCTATTTTTAATTTTATCTGCAATATGCTTTTGCTGCATCATACATCCACACAAGGCGATTATTAAATTAGGCTTATCTTTTTTTAGCTTTTTTATTGCACCAACATTACCAAAAACCCTGTCCTCAGCATGTTCACGGATAGCGCAAGTATTATAAAGTATAAAGTCTGCTTCATTAATATTTTCGCAAAGCTCGTAGCCAATTTCAACAAGCATTCCTTTAATATGCTCGCTATCGGCAACGTTCCCCTGACAACCATACGTGTGTACAAAAGCCTTGGGCTGAGAATCAGAGTACACAGTACTTAGAATTGCATGAGCTTTTTCGATATATTCTTTTTGAAGCTGTAGCTCTTGGCTACTGACAAAAACATCCTTTTGCAAAACTAACACCTAATTAAGAGCTTCGGTAAGGAAGCCGAGAATATCGTTATAAACCTTTTCTTTACAATCCTCATTGAGAATTTCGTGCCTGCAACAAGGATAAATAATAACAAGTGGGTCGTGCCCTGCCTCAATCAACGCATCGGAGCAAGCAATAGGACCTTTACCATTCATACCTACAGGGTCCAAAGCACCACTAATAATCATAATTGGTAAATTAAACGGTACAGACGTTGCCCACATTTTATCACTTGCAAGTATTGCAATTGAAGCAAGGTCTCTTATACCTGCGAGAGAAAGCTCTTGACCACACAACGGGTCAGCAATATAATTCTGAACGTTTTCTCTATTAATGCTAAGCCAATCTAAATCTGAGCTTCTATCGCTGATTTGAAGCGATGAAAACTTATTAAGCATTGAAGCCATTGTATGGTTAACAGTTCTCGGACCGAATTTACCAGTAACCTTATCAAGTATATCAATAAAGAAGTTTAAATCCAACGGCACCTGAGTAGTTCCACACAAAATTAAGCCTGCCAGCTCTGTACCAAAGGTACTTGCATATACACGTGCACAAAGAGAGCCCATGCTATGACCAAACATAAAGTACGGTAATTCAGGATACCTTTTATGCATAATAGTGTAAAGTATATGCATATCATCAACGAATCTGCGATATCCATCCTTTTCGGCAGTAAAACCAAGCTCAGTTTCATCGTTAACAGATTTACCATGGCCGATATGGTCGTTACCACAAACCACAAAGCCCTTTGAAGCAAGAAAAACAGCGAAGTCCTCATACCTGCCTATATGCTCACAAACACCGTGTGATATTTGCAGTACTGCAACAGATTCGATTTCATCATCATACCATATCATTGTACGAATTTTATTGATTCCTGTTGAAGAATTAAAGTATGCAATTTTTTTGACAATCGCCATAAAATTTCCTCCTTTTAAAGGTGTGTTTCCACAAAGCGAAACATTCACCCATAATTATATTTATGATAACACAATACCCCTCTGTTTGCAAGATGTAATATAATATTTATTATTAATTTAATATATAAATAGAATTTATTTCAACTGCTTTGCTTAATAATAAAATTGTTGAATATTCGCTAAGGTTATGTTAATATAGATGTAAGTACAGATTTCCATACTAAATGGAGGTAAAAATATGGATAACGAATTCAACATAAATTCAAAGGCCATTATAGTTGGCTTAACGGACACAGATGAGCAAATTCCTGCAGCATCCGGAAGAATTTCTACACAACCCGGTACTGCTCTTGAAATTCTCGAAAAATCAAAAGACCCGGAAAAGAATGCCAGCCTTATTTCCAAGGTTACTCGCTCCGGTCATACTTCTACAATCGAACATACTGTTTTCAACCTTGCATTTCAAAACGTATCTGTTCTTGTTGAACAGTTTGTTATTGAATTCCGTCTTGCATCATTTACAGTAAAATCAAGACGATACGTGGATTTTGCAAAGCTTGGTTATTACGTGCCACACTTTGAAGCTAAAGCTATTCACGATAAATACATCGAGCATATGAACTACCTTTACAAGGAGTACGAAGCATTTATTGAAGCAGGTATTCCTAAGGAGGATGCTCGTTTTCTCCTCCCCTATTCCCTTTACAGTAATTTCTTTTGCACACTCAATGCTCGTGAATTAGTAAATATGCTTTATGCAATGATTTACGGCAGAGGCAGTAGCTTTGCAGAAATAAAGGCCTTGGGCGAAAGCTTGCTTGAGCAGGCAAGGAAATTAACCCCCGGTATTTTCACAGACTTTGAAAGCAGAAGGCCCAATAAGCAAGATTTACCTACCTTTAATTACGAAATAAACCGTGATTTAGTTGCACAGCAAAAGCCTGTTGAACTACTCAGCTACACACCTGATGCATCAAAGGTAATTGCAAGATTTGCTTTAATAGAAAACTGCAATCTTCCTACTGCTCAAATCGAAGATATCATTGCTGATGAAGCTGAATGTGCAAAAATAATTAAAGCTGTTATTTCATCCAAAAGGCAAAGAGCTTTGGAAGCAGCAACCTTCACGTTCAGAATAAACAACGTTTCACTTTCTTGCCTTACACATTTTGCTCGCCATAGAATGCAATCGATTGGTATCCCTTCCCTTACATTAACCGACAGAAGCAGGCATATTTTACCTAACACAATTGCAGAAAAAGAAGAGCTTAAACAAAGATACTGCGAAGCCTTTGCGAAAACTGCAAAGCTTTACGATGAATTTAAAGAAGCAGGTATAAGCGAAGAGCTTTGCGCATATATTCAGCTTAGCGGTAACACTGTTGATATTGTTACAACAATAAACGGAAGAGAACTTCTTTTATTTATGAAGCTTCGCTCCTGCACAAGAGCACAGTGGGAAATTCAAGAATTTGCAATTGAAATGCTTAAACAGCTCAGAGCTGTTGATAAAACAGTTTTTAAATTCTATGGTCCAAGTTGCTTTGTTGATAAATGCACAGAAGGCCCTATGACCTGTGGCAGAGCACTTGAAATGAAGGATTTTTTCGGTATTTTATAAATTAAAAAAACAACAGCGACAGAACAAATTGTTCTGTCGCTGTTTAGCTTTATTGGGATTATTTTAGTTTAGTATAAAATTATCTTTTACCCCTGAAGAAACCTGTGCTATTTGAGCAACGTCAAGAGCATCAATGTATCCGTCTACATTAACGTCGCAAGCCATTTTATCGAATGAATTTGCTGAATTTCCTTCGGAAAGAGCTATATTTACCGATGCTGAGTAATCAAGCTCATCGCACACCTCATCGTAATTACTGTCACCCAAAGTAATGAGCGTCCACTGCTCGTTGGCACCAGATGTGCCACTTGGTGCTGTAAATGTATCACCATTATAAAAATCAGGTACTTCAACATATATTCCATTATAATAAACGTTGCTGCTTCCTGCGTCTAAAACAGACAAATACAACGTTTTTATTGACGAGTTGGCATAAGAATTATAGGTTGCATTAAAACCGGAATTATGGTTTTGTGAACGATTATAGGCTACAGTTGAGTAATATAATGACGGAATAGGGGCAGAAAGATTCTCATCGTTAACGTGTTCTGCGCTAAACTGCTTACCTCCAAAAAACGTATTAGTTGACTGTGAGCCTACTAAAAAGAAATCATAATACGTTTGTGATTCTTGGTCATCCCACGTGCAGTCAATAAAATACCACTTACCGTCATCCATTTGCACAGCATTCCACATATGGCCACCACCGCCTGCTGTGCCGGAAATACAAACACAAGGGATATTGTAATAATCACATAAAATCTTTATAGCATCAGAATAGCCCTGGCAAACTGCCCTACCCTCAACAAGCGCTCCATAAGCATCGTGAGCACTCATAACGTAGTCACTTGTGTTTAAATCGGGGTAATACACAGTATCAGCAAGATAATCGTGAACAGATTTTATGAAATTATATCTATTACTCAAATCAACAGGCACGGCTTTTACTGCACTCATAAGAGCGCTATAGTAACCAGGAAGATTGGAAGCTGTATAATAGCTTGAATCATAAGGCGATGCCTGATAGTTCATAGTATTTAAATACACACCTCCGGAATATAAACTGCCACCGGTAACAGAATACCCTGCATAGTAAAAAATATCAGGACGGTCTGTGCAAAGAGCGTGCATTATTACATCTAGGTATTTTTGTGTAAAATTTTCATACTTAAACAAGTAATTCGGAAAATTAATCGTAAAGGAAAGCTTACCTACATTTGAAACAATTGCATCGTAAACGTGTTTTTGAGCAGCATCAAGGTAATCGTAGCAGGAATAGCCTAAAGCGTATGCCTCGGTATCGAATTGATACAAATAAGACGGTGCCTTCGATGAAAGCTTATTACCTGTAACGTCAACAATCCAAGAGCCTTTGATATTCGAATCAAAAGTAAGCGATTCTTCATATGTAGCATTTGCAAAAACACTACAGCAACACACAAAAATAATTAATGATAAAACCAAGCAAATAGATTTTTTCATTATATCACCTCAAAAAAATATTAACATATACTTTAACTGTTTTCAAGAAAAATAATCGCAGCAGAGTATAAAATATATGCAAATTGTACCATTTTAATCTATATTTCTCTCTATTTTTTTCTTATCAATAGTTAAAATTCTATTGAAACGAATTAATATAAGGTTTATAATAACCATTAGATTTTCTTTATTTCGAGAGGTTAACTTTTATGTTAGGTAAATTAATTAGGGTTTCGGTTACCGATGCCGTTGGTGCACCGATGCCTAACGGAGGTACCTATGCCTTAAATCACGGAACCCCTATAGGCAAATTCCGTGAGTCCTCACCTATAACAGGTGTATTAATATTAGGCATTGATAATCCCGTAAAACATTTTGATGGTAGAGTTATAGCTTTACTGCGTTTTCGCGATAACGGTGAGCTAAAACTAATTGCGGCACCTAAATCTAAAAGATTAATAAATTGGGAAATCAAACAAGCAATTTCCTTTATAACAAAAAATCGCGAATATACTCTGGATTGCTATTACGAAAAATCCTGTGGTGCTGTTGTATACAGAAACATTGGTGGAATAACAAGATACCTTCTTATTAAAAACAGAAGAAGTTCCAACTGGAGTTTTCCAAAGGGGCACGTTGAAGACGGCGAAACCTTAGAGCAGACAGCAAAACGCGAGGTGCTTGAGGAAACCGGTGTACATCTTGAAATATTCCCTGATTTTATAACAAAATCTCAATATACAATACAAAATAAAATTCAAAAAACCGTATTCATTTTTGTTGGTACCACTAAAGATGAGCAAACACGAATACAGCATGAAGAAATTGAAGATTATATTTGGCTCCCATTTGATGGCGCATACAGATATTTAAAATTCGAAAACGACAAATCAATTCTCAAAGAAGCAAACGAATTTCTTATTAATAATAACTATATCAGCGAGGTAAAAAATGGTTAATGAAATAGTTGAGGTTTTTGTAGGATTCCTCGAAAGTAACAACATTCCGACAGAAATAATACCATTTATTATTTCGCTCTTCCCTGTTTTAGAATTACGTGGCGGTATGATAGCTGCTTACATTTTAGGAGTACCATTCGTTAAGGCATTTATTGTTTGTTTTATTGGCAACATGCTACCAATTCCATTTATCCTTCTCTTTATCAGAAAGATTTTTGCTTTAATGAAGAAATCCAAAGCACTTTCAAAAATAGTAGAAAAAATGGAAAAAAGAGCAGAAAAGAAACAAGGTACTATGCTCAAATATAAAGAATGGGGGCTTCTTCTTTTTGTTGCGATTCCCCTTCCAGGCACCGGTGGTTGGACAGGCGCTTTAATAGCAGCGCTTATGGATTTACGCATTAAGAAATGCTTACCAATCATTGCGATTGGTGTATTTATCGCCGGTCTTATAATGTCTTTTGTTACATATGGTATATTTTAAAATCAACGCATCGTGAAGGCTTACGGTGCGTTTTATAATAAAAAGAGGTGTGAAAAATGTCAACAGAAAACAGCATAAAAAATATTGAAGGTGCAATATTTGATTTAGACGGCACAATACTTGATTCTATGTTTATATGGAATGATATTGGCTACAAGTTTCTTAAAATGAAAAACATTCAAGTTCCTCCGGGAGCAGATAAACAGTTTACACAAATGAGCTTGCAGCAAGCAGCTCAATACTACATAGAGCATTTTGATAAAACAGCAACAGTAGAAAGCATAATAAATGATATAAATATGCTTGTTGAAGGGTTTTATTTTTATGAGGTATTGAAAAAAGACGGCGTAAAAGATTTTTTGGATTTTCTTAATAAGCGTGGCGTAAAAATGTGCATTGCAACAGCAACAGATAAATATATGGTAGAAAAAGCACTCGAAAGAAACGGCTTGCTTCACTATTTCAGCGAGATTTTCACCTGTAACGGTGTTGGCGCAGGCAAAGATACGTCTGTTATTTATGACAAAGCCTTAGAGCACCTTGGAACACCAAAGCAAAGTACCTTTGTTTTTGAGGATGCATTTTATGCTATAAAAACAGCAAAGGCTGCAGGCTACAACGTTGTTGGCATTAAAGATGTTTCCGAGCCTGAGGATACAGAAGTAATTAAACAGTACTGCAACATTTTTATAAATAATTACTTTGAAATATATAAATATTTTGAATTATAATTAACGTAAAGGGGATGTAAAAAAAGCGCAGACCGTATAAAACCGGATATAGCAAGGGGTTCTGTAGGTTTAATAAGCCTATAGAACCCTTTAAAAATACAAGAAATATAAAATTGTTGAAAAAAGTATGTTTTATACTACGAACAAA
>JAZNTU010000017.1:0-47120 GCA_045591945.1 Acutalibacteraceae bacterium
TGCTCAAGGGTATGTTGCTCCGCTTCGTAGTTAGCGGTCATCTTGGCAAAACGCTCGTCCGTGATTTTTCCCTCAAGGTTATCCTCGTAGAGCCTTTGGATGATTTCGTCCAGTTTGCGGATACGCTGTGTGGCTTGTTCCAACTCACGCTTGTTTTCACGCAGGCTTCTATCGAGCGCCACTTTGGTTTTGCTTGTGACCATTTCCAAGAATTCAACTTCGTGGTCTTTTGCAAAAGCGGTGATTCTGCGGATATCATCAAGCAAGGCTTCTTCAATGACTACGTTGCGTATCTGGTGAGAACTGCATCCACCCTTGATTTTGCGGTAGGTGGCACAAACGAAATATTCCTTGCTGTGTTCCCATCCGCGTCCTCGCACCTGGTACAGCTTCGCACCGCAATCGGCACAGTAAAGCATACCGGAGAGAATGGGCATTTCACCCATCGGCGTGACCTTGCGCCGTCCGTCACGAATCTTTTGCACGATTTCAAATACCGCTTCGTCCACAATGGCTTCGTGGGTATTTTTGAAAATCTGCCACTCGGAAGGGTCGTTGTGCATTTGCTTCTTGTTTTTATAGGATTTGCGATAAGTCTTAAAGTTTACTGTGTGACCGATGTACTCCATTCTTGAAAGGATGTGGGTAATGGTGCTATCGCGCCAAAGGTACGGGTCGTCGTAGAATTGCCGTACCGGAGGGTTGAGTCCCATCCGCTTTGCGTGTGCCGTGGGATTTTCAACCTTGCGTTCTGTGAGGATATTCGCAATCTGTGTGGGACCGTAGCCGTCCATACAAAGTTTGAAAATCTCTCGTACCACCTTGGCTGCGTCCTCATCTGCAATCCAGTGATGCTTGTCATCGGGGTCTTTGAGGTAGCCGTAGGGTGGCTTGGTACACAGCGGTTTGCCGGACTCGCCCTTTGCCTTAAACACCGCACGGATTTTCTTGCTTGTGTCCTTGGCGTACCATTCGTTGATGATATTAAGGAAAGGGGTAAAATCACTGTCTTGTTGGTTTGCACTGTCCACGCCGTTGTTGATGGCTATGAAGCGGACATCAGCGCCGGGCAAAACCACCTCAGTGTAATAACCAACCTTGAGGTAGTCTCTGCCCAGTCGGCTCATATCCTTAACGATGACCGTACCGACTTTGCCTTCATCCACAAGGGACATAAGCCGTTGCCAATCGGGTCGGTCAAAGTTCGTACCGCTGTAGCCATCGTCCACGAAGAACTGCGTGTTGCTAAAACCATTGTCATCTGCGTATTTCTGCAGGATGGCTTTTTGGTTTACGATGGAGTTGCTGTCTCCCTGGAGTTCATCATCACGGGAAAGACGGCAATACAGAGCCGTGATTTTATCTGCAATAGTTGAAGAGTATCTGTTATTCATTTGTTCCTCCTTTCCGACACTCTTCGGGCGGTACTACATATTCCCGTACTATTGCGAAGAAGTCAAGTGTTATCTGTAGTTATAAATGATAATATATTACGAACATTAGGCGGCACGGGGTGGCTGTTCACAGCGGTCTGCGCCGTCCATTATCAAGCGTTTAATCTTGTTGTAGGCGGTTTCTTTTGCATCGATGCTGACGGCACTTTCGATGATGCAGAGGGTATCGCCGATCAGCTTTTTACGGGTGCTGAAGGTGGTGCTTTTATCCTGGTCTGCCATAGCGGTCTCCTTTCTGACCCCAGGGGCGGGTCATATCTCTGTGACTTTTTGATGGTGCAACGGGCGTGGGGTCGTACGCACAAATTCGCATAAGTTTTAGGGGGAATAGCCCCTTGCAGAACATCCCACAAGGGGCATCCCCGAAAATTATGCGGTCATCTGAAGAACCTTGATTGCCTCGGTTCGGACGAGCTTGCCGTCCAGAAACTCAAATGCGAGGTGTCCTACCTGGTCCTGGAGAACGAACATTTCTCTCAAGCAGCGGACACTCACGGGGCGGCGGGTTACCACCCAATAGTAGGAGAAGTTACCGAATGCGATAGGCTTGCTGCCGTTACCGATAGAAGGCATAAATTCGGAGATGATGACCTTCTTGCCCATAATGGTATCGTTGGTGTGATTCCAAATGTAGTTGCCGCCGTCATCCTTCAAAGTGCGAAGAACCTGGGCGGTCTCATCGTTCATCATCCAAACGCCGTGTTTGCGGTATTCGGGTTTAACCGAGAAGTATAGCTTGACCACATCATCGTAAGTAATGGTTTTAGCGGTCACACCGATATCCGCACCATCTTTATCGGCAAGAATACCGGTGGGCATATTTTTGCCTGTGCCGGTAATAAAGGCTTTTTCTTCCGCTCTGCCGAAGTTCTTTGCCAAGCGGTTAGTGAGGTAGGCTTCGAAATCGAAGGTAACATCGTGGATGAAATCCTCATCGGTTTTCACGAACACGGTCAGCTTATGGCTACCGAGTGCTTTTTCGGTGAAATCGTGAATGGTTTCCTGCATAGGGATGGTTTCACCTTCGGGCACCCATTCTGCCAGGTCTTTGGTGTCCCTGGCAAGGATGCGATGGCCGTTATTGTAGGTGGTGATGCAAGTGCCGATCTGACGGAAGATGCTTTCCTTCTGCAATGCCTTCGTATATTTGTCATTGCTCATAACAGACATATGAAAGGCACTGGTAGCTGTGTCTTTGCCGTGAGCAAGGCGCTCATCGTTGTGCTGTTTGCCACGCATAGCGTTCCAAAAATCATAGTCGTAACTGCCGCTCTCGAGATGAGGGAGCATTTTGCTGTAAGTATTCATATAGGTTGTCCTCCTTATTTCTTGTAGCACTTAGGGCAAGCGTAAAGTGCCAGGTCGTGCGAGTTGATGGCGTTCTGGATGGGACGGAGACGGTGGTTGTGACACTTGGGACACATCACGTCATACTGCATAAAATCCTCAAAGCTGCGGTGCTTGTTGGAGTGCAGACGATAGTTGGAACGAACACGTCCGTCTTCATCTCTATAGAGATGGTCGGTGAGATACCACCCGCACATACGGGATGCGTACTCTTCGCTGTAAGAAGAGTCCTGGGGTACAAGGCTACGGCCTTCGGTGTGTAAGGGATAAACTGCCATAATTATTTCCTCCTTTAATGGCGGCTCGGATTGCATTTCTTGCAAACGAGCAATTGTAATTTGTTTTTGTCGTAAACACCGCTGATGGGTGTCATAATCTGTCCACAGGTGGGACAGTGGATTTTGTAGGCAAGAGCCTCCTCCGGTGTATGGGAGTCTTTGGCTACAAGCCTGAATGTGTGGGGTATGCACTCCACAAGGTACATCGAATGGGTTTCTCTTACGGAGTCCTCATCGGCGCTAAAAAACATCGGCACCTTTTCAACTCCATCGGAATCGCAATCGATGAGCGGGTGATATCTGATATACTCCATAGCCGATCCTCCGCTTTAGGAGAGGCGTTTGCCGGAAGTATCGCAGAAACGCTCTCGGCAGAACTGCATTGCCTCATCGTATGTTCCAAAGAATACGGAACTGAAACCGTACTGCACCTTCCACACATCGTTATCAGTGTTTTGGAAGATTGCCACTGGCTGACCTTTCATTGTCTGCAAGAGGAGACGGCACTCGTAATTGCCGTGGGAGTAATTCTTGGTTTCCCTTGGAGACATCTTGGGTGATTTGCTGTAGTTGAATTTGAATTTCATAAACGTACGCTCCTTTGTTTGATTTTGGGGTTAATACCCCGTTTGATTTTGCGAATTTTTGCGTGAGACCCCACGCCCGTTGCACGGGCAAAAGGTCGTAGAGATTTGACCACCCCCGGGGGTAGGTCACAAGCCGTATGCAATCATAGGCATCACATCCTTTCTCCTTTTCGGGGCAATGTGGCAAGTAATTATGGCTTTTTACAAAATATTTATTACTATAGGAAAAATATAAAATTACCTGCCACACTGCCCCGAACTTGTGGTTTAAGCTGTCAGCGGCGGCACATCGAATTCCGAGATGAGTCGGTAACCGATGAGCAGTGTGGTTTTCTCACCGCCGTGCTTCGGTCTTTTGCGGACGACAGGTGCGAAGGTCTCCAAGCCTTGCTTGAAGTTCTTCATTCCCTCCGCATAGCATCCGTTCTCCTGGCACCAACCTTTGTAGCGGGCATACACCACAGAGGTCAGTTCCTCGGCGGTATCATCCGCTACCAGGTTGTCCTCAAAGAACAGCACCATCTTGTCGCTATCGTGCTGATAGCGTTCGGTGGCGTCCTTTACCGATTTGGGTAGGCGTAGCCCCTCTTTTCGTAACAGCCGATACCCCTCCAACAGCCAGTTGAGGATGGCACTCTGTACATCCGGTTCGGCAAACTTCTGCTTGAGGGATGTGTCACGGGTCTGCTCATCAAAATGCCTGTCAAACGGGATAATGATGATGCGGTCACTTGTGAAGAGGGTCATATCGTTGATGACCGGCAGATAGTTGGTGTTGACGTAGATCTTAAACTGTGGCTGAAAATCAAAGCTGTTTTCGTGAAGGTAACGAGCGTTTAAGGTATCGTTACCCGTCATAGCTTTTATCTTTGCTGCGTCAAGCACCATACCCTTGGTCGGTTCGGAGATGTTTACGAAACGAACACCTGCCAGCCGAGCCACATCCTCACTTGGCTGTGAGCCGTTGGTGTAGTTCTTCATAGCAATGGTTTCTGCGCGGGAGGTGCATCCGTATTCGCCAAGCACCTTCAGTACACTTTCACAGAGTGTGCCTTTGCCGTTGCGGGTGGTTGCGCCGTAGAGGATGGTCATGCATTCGTGACGGGTATCCCCGGTAAGACCGTAACCGAGTATCTTTTGAAGGAACTTGGCTCGGTCTGCGTCACCGCTCATAATCTCGTCAATGTAGGTGCTGAAACGCTCGGAGTGAGCCGTGGGGTCATAGGTGACGGGACTAATCTTGGTGAGTAGGTCGGTGCTGCGGTGTTCGGTGAATTCCCCAGTGTCGATATGCAGAGTGCCGTTTTTACAGTTGAAGGCGTAGATGTCGGCATCGAAATCTCCGTAGTGGATGGGGTGATGCACCTGGGCATCCTTGAGGATATTGACTCGGTTGGAGTGGTTCTGCCACTTGGCGGCATATTTCATATATGACTTACGCTTATCCTCATCCTTGATCTCAAGTGCGAAGGAGTACATAAGGTTGGCAAGTTCCATACAATATTTCATTGCACGGAGACTTCCGGTGTCTTTATTCCAAATGCCGTCCTCGTAGTAAAACCACATTTTGCGTTCCGGCACATAGCGGAGCCTATCCTGAAAGAAGTCTGCGAAGATGTGTCCTGCACCAATATCGTTCCAGGGGTATTTGGCGGAGTCCATAGGGTCAAGTTCCTTCAGCCGATCCACACCGAAATCTTCGGTAGCGGAAGGTTTGATGATGGGTTTGTAAAAGTCGGTCATTTTTGATACCACCTTTGCGATTGTTATATTTCCGTAAGTGTCGGCACCACGATGCTCGTCCCACTTTTCACGCATCAGCGCCGAGGTGCGGAACAGCCTGTCCACCTGCTCGGTATCACCGTTGCACCAAAATGCGAGAATAGATACCAAGGCGGAATCCGCTTCGCTGCGTGAGCCGTAATCCGATATATCTCCGTTCCACAGCTTTATGAACTTCTCTCCGTTCACGGCGGCAGACGCCTTTGCAATAACGCTGTCATCGGAGAGATAACTTTTACCGCATACAACAGCGGCGGGAGTAGTAGGAGTAGGTCGGCGCATATACGTTTCAAGTAGCCACGTGAGTGCCTCTGCCGTTTCGGTCACATCAGCCTGGGTCAATGCGTTTCCGGTAACGGTGAGGAATCGGTTGGTGTAACCGGGGATGTAAACCTCAATGCCACCCTTTTTGATGTAGTAGATCTCGGTATCGTAATTGAGGTCATCCGGCAGCAAGCAGAAGATACGGATGCCCTCTCCCGAGGGGCTTATCTCTATGTAGGTATCTGCAAATCGGTCTGTGATCTCCTTTGCCCAGGGTACGATATTGCCATCCTCGACACAGTGGTCAAGGTCGATACCCACGAACGCACCGCTGACGCGGATGCCGATGCCGTCATAACCGTATGCACTGACAGCTGTATCAAAGGGGACGAATGTGGACGGGTCATTCGTTCTTGCGCCGTACCCGGTTAAGGGGTTATATGGCACTTTGGTTTTTCTGCCGTCCTTGACCTCATACTTCCAACAGCAGAGCTCTCCGAGGTCTTTCAGGGTCTGCGGTATCTTTTGAACTTTCATATTTATTTGCTCCTTTCACTTAACTACTGCGGATTTGATTTGCGTTTTGGCGAAAATTTTGAAAAATTCTTTGAAAAAATTTCTCCCTCTAATCTCCAACGGACATCAGGATGCCGTTTGGGAAAAATTCTGTGAAACTTTTTTGAAAAAATTTTCACCTCACTTACCACTGGTCACGTGGGTAGCGTTTTGGCGGAAGTTTCGCAATGTTTTTTTCCTTTCACTTCACCACCGAGGAAATGTAGTGCGGTTTTTCAAAACTTTCTAAAAAAATGAGTTCCTCACTATACGGACATTCACATATGGTTTTGTTCGGGTGTTTCACAAAACTTTTTCAAAAAGGTGTTTCTCACTATACGCAGAAAAACATAGTGTTCTGGGGGGTACTTTCCTAAAAAACTTGAAAAATTTTTACCCCTCCCGTTATACGGAGATTTGAAGGGCTAATTGGGGGGGTATTTTTCAAAAGTTTTCAAAAAAATTTATCCTCTTCGCTATACGCAGAAAAAAGTAGCCTTTTGGGGCCCCTGCCTTGCAAAAAAATTCAGCCTTTCACTATACGGAGATTTCAAAGGCGTTTTGGGGCCCCTCAAAATAAAAAAAGAACCTTCGCAGATTTAAATCTACGAAGGCGACGTATTCATACCATAATCAATTTTAGTGGTTGTTAGTAGTAGTTAGTTGTAATACATATTAAACAATTGTTATTAGCACTAAAACTCTTGCTTTTTTCGTGTTTTTATGATAAAATAACAAATAATGCGTACATAAAAAGGAGTATGAATCTATGATGGAAAATGAAAAGTGGGTATCCATGGAAGAAATATGCTCGCATCTTGATTGTAGTAGGGATACTGTAAAGAAAATGATAAAAAACCAGAATATGCCTGCTTATAAAATAGATAGAAAATGGAAATTTAAGATCAGCGAAGTGGATGCTTGGATGCGTAGACATAATCGGGTTGCACACGAGAGAGACGAGGTGAACAATAATGCTTAAGACAATTGATTTGTTTGCCGGAGCAGGAGGTCTCAGTTTGGGATTTCAACAAACTGGGAAATTTGAAATAGTAGCAGCAGCCGAAATTAACGAAAACGCAAGAAAGACATATCAGCTTAACATATCTGCCAATAATCCTAATTTTATTTTCATAAATAATGTAGTTGGATATGACTTTAGTGGGTTGAATCAAAGCGTTGGCGGAATTGATGTTGTGATCGGTGGACCTCCTTGCCAGGGCTTTTCCAATGCAAATCGGCAGAAGAATCATTTAATTAGTATGAATAACGGATTGGTGAAAGAGTATTTTCGTGCAATCAAAGAAATTCGCCCCCGTGCATTTGTTATGGAAAATGTAAGTATGCTTCGATCCGATACGCATCGTTTCTATGAATCATACAGAGATAACGATGAAATCAATGCATTGATTTCTCAAGGGTATTGTATTCCTAAACGCACAGATTCTGTTTTGATAGCCGATTGCACTTTTGAAGGAATTGACTACACTACTATAGAAGACACTGATTTGGATGCCGTTGCTTTGCCTGCGGCATTGGCGCAGCTTCTATCAGTTTTGAATAAGAATAAAACTAACCCTCGCAGGTTGCCAAATTTTATAGCTAAAAATAGCGGTGAAATTCTTAAGCTTATTGATTTGTATGTTTCCGGGATTGCAAATCCCTCCGAAACACAAGAATATGCTATTGCAAGATTGAATATTATCGCAAAGGCAATTAATGATAACAATATAACCGATTGTACCGAGGCTTTAAGCGAAATCACAAAGCGTGAAAAAATGATAGCCACTGTGAGTGAAATCAAACAAAATCAACTCATAGGACAATACCGTGTAAACGACAACGGCGAATTGATTTTTGATGTGAATTCTTATTCGGTAATTGACTACATCAATGCAATACTCGGTGATAATTATGTACAAGACGGCGGGACCGTTAATGCTGAATGGTTTGGTGTTCCCCAAGAACGTCGTCGCTACATTGTAATTGGTATTCGTAAAGATTTATTCAACAAGGAGCAGCTTCTTATGCCGAATGCACCTGAAGACATCCCGCTTCTTACTGTTGCTGATGCAATCGCAGATTTGCAAAACTATGACGTTTGCTTTGAGTCACATCACTATGAGTTGCCATATCAAGATGATGCAGAAATCTCTGATTATGCAGTGCTTATGAGAGCCGGTAGCACCGGGGTAAACAACCACATCACTACTAAAACAACTGATGTGGCAATGGAACGTTTTAAAGCTATCCAAAAAGGCAAGAATTTCCACAGTTTGGATACAACACTCAAGGGTACATACTCAAAGCCCGAACGTACACAAAATACAATTTATCTTCGACTTGATCCGGATAAGCCAAGTGGTACGGTAGTCAATGTTAGAAAATCAATGTGGATACATCCTGAATTGGATAGAGCGATTACAGTTCGTGAAGCTGCGCGGTTACAATCGTTCCCAGACAAGTTTATTTTTGTTGGAACTAAAGACTCCCAATATCAGCAAGTAGGTAATGCAGTACCACCACTGCTTGCAGAAGGTATTGCAAAGAAGATTCTTGAAAATCTTGCGTAAATAGTATATTAAAAATATCCGCGAAATGCTCGATGTATTTCACGGATATTTTTCTTTATAATATGCGAGTTTGCTTTTAAATGTTGCGTAACATTTAAAAAATACTACGCGTATTTTCAAAATACTATTGACATGCGTATGTTCTCTGTGATATTATTATATCGACAAAGCTCGACAAGGGGGAAAATAATATGGAAAATGCACAGGAAAGCAAGCGCGAGAAATTCGTTCGTTTGGCTGAAGCACGCACAAATAAAATAATTGATATGATTCAGTTGCTTGGAAACTGCTCCAATCAGAGTCAATATGAGTACACCCAGAAGGATGTTAACAAAATTTTCAATGCTATCCAAGCCGAGTTGGATGCAGCGAAAAAAAGATATAACAAACAAGATAGTCAAAAAGGCACAAAATTCAAGCTGGATTAAGGGAGGTAAGTTTAATGTTCTCGTGGAATGATAAATACAAATTTATTTTCTCTGATTTAGGCGCATCTGACAAAGTCGGTGTTAACGATGTAGGTATTGGTGTCTTTAAAAAGAAACCGTACATTGGATTGACAAAAGAGATCCTTCAGAACTCAACTGATGCTCCTAACCGCGATCTCCCCGAGGGTACTCCGGTTAAGGTGCGTTTTGAGCTGGTTTATATAGATCGAGATGATATTCCCGATGTAGATAGACTTAACTCTGTTATTCATAAGTGCTACGATTATTACCCCAATGGTGATGATGGAATTAAACTCAAAGCAATCCAAGATGCGGCAGACAAATATCTTGCTCATCCCGGAAAGGTTCCGGTCTTGAAAATTAGCGACTATCATACCACCGGTTTGTGTGGTGTGCTGGAAGAAAAAGGTAGCAAATGGAGTGGTCTTGTCAGAGAGCGTAGTGCGACAAATAAAACTGGTGGTTCCAGTGGTTCTTTTGGAGTTGGTAAGTTTGCACCGTTTACTTTCTCCCCACTTCGAACTGTGTTTTATTCTACCAAAACTGTCGATGAGGAAACTGCTTTTCAAGGAAAGGCATTACTTACGACTTTTAAAGAAAACGGTGTTTTAAAACATAACATTGGCCTTTTTGCTGATATAACAAGCGAAAACTACGATGCCGTTCTTAACGCTGATGATATTGCACCTGCCTTCCGCAGAGATGAAGTAGGAACTGATATTTTTGTACTTGGTTTTGAAAAAGACCAGGATTGGATGGAACAATCAGCTATTAGCGTTATCGAGTATTTCTTCTATTCAATCTATAAAGGAAATTTAGAGGTTATTATCGCGGAAGGTGACAAGGTTATTGCCATTAACCAGGGCAATCTTGGTGATATGATTACTTTCTTTGAAAAATACTGTGCTGAGCATATGAAAGATGACGTTACTTTCCAGTACACAGCCCCTGTATATTGGAAACTTTTATGTGGAACGCACAAGGTGATTAAAGAGCGATTTAAGTACAACGGAAAAGATATGGGCGAATATGAACTGTATCTGTTCACCGGTGACGATGTCGGAGAAAAGAAGGTACTTGAAATGCGTGAGGCGGGCATGAAGATCCGTGAGGATGTTGCTTTCAGAATCCCTATGAATTTCACCGGTATTTTTATCGCAACAGGCGCAGGGGCAGAATCTCTTGAACCCGATGATAATATCAGTAGCTTTTTAAGAAAGTGTGAAAACCAGGCACATGATGATTGGGCTGCCGATGAATACCGAGAGAAAAAAGATATGGCCAAAAGCATTATCAACAAAATACATTCCATTATTTTAGAGGCCGCAAAAAAAGAAATGCCTGATTTCGGAAAGGATTCTGTTGATGCATTTGGCTTGAGTGAGTTTCTCCAAACTGAAGAGTCTGATGATGATAAAAAAGAAGAAGAAGCATTTGCTGATTTTCGCCCCCTTTCTTTTGAAATCAAAAGTGTAAAAACCGGAAAACATCGTCGTCAGGCCGATATCAGCATAAAGAAAAACGGGGGCTCTAAACGCAAGAAAAAAGAAAATGACGATGAGCCGCCGAAAAAGAAGGAAGAAGATAACGAACCCAAGAAAAAGCGTAATAACAAGCACGGAAATGGCACTGGAAAAGCATCGGAAGTGTACATTTCTAAAATCAAAACTCCGTTCGACAGTACTACTGGCGAGTATAGAATATCCTTTGTGTCTAACGAGCCAGCAGAGGCGCTGATGGTAGGAATCAAATTAGGTGGAGACGATGATAACCTTGCACGCGCTGAGATATCGAGCGCCACCGCAGAAGGAAAAAAACTTCCCATTAAGAACGGCATGATTGATGTTGGTTCGGTTGCTAAAGGTGACAAGAAAACGCTTGTAATTAAGTTGTCGGAAGTAGGTAGAAAGTCATTGGAGGTGCGAGCATATGCTAAATCCTAATATGAATTATCCATATCCTGTCATACGTGTCGATGAAGAGGATTATCGCACCACTATCTTTAAAGGAGACCTTACTGTAAATTTGCAACCAGATGGATATCTTGTAAGACCTGCTTTTGAAATCAACAACGCTGGTATAGCCACATTGATTGAAGAAGGAAAGCTTACTTACGCTATCGAAATTCAATCTCCATCTACCTGGTATCGTAAATTGTTTACGATTAAGGGGAACAACACTATTCACCTTGAACCAACATTCATACACGAACGTGTTGAGTTGACTCCCTGTATTATTGCAACTACGCAAATTAAAGGGTTCACAAATGATGATTTTGAAGAAGAATATCAAGGCATAACTTTTGATATCAATGCTGGCGATATCGTTGCAATCGGTGAAACCAGAACATTTAACGCACTGTACCAGGATGATATTATCAAGAATGGCACTTCTCCGGTTACAATTGCTCGAAGCGAAACCATAAAAGAAATCAGTTGCGATTTCTCTGGCAGCCTGATTGAGATTACATTGCCAGCAGATCAGCATGACAGATATTTAGAATGTGGATATAAGCCTGAAAAATATAAGGCTTTAAATGCAATCCTTTCTATTCCTGCGCTTGTTGAAGGTATTGGTATTATTGCTAACGATGTAAAATATCCAGACCAGACAAGTGGCTTAGAGTCTAAAGCTTGGTACAAAACCATCGTGGTTAATCTTAAACGTGCATCAGAGAATAACGAGTCAAAATACCGCGCACTGTTAGACAAGCCTTTTGCGTCCGCAGAGTTACTTCTTGGAAACAACTATTCTTCTGCGTTGCAATATTTGAGTCTTGTTGAGTAAGGAGGAGCTTATGAAAATATATTATATGAAAGAAAAAGCATTAGATTCCCTCCAAAAGGATATTGAAGCGAATGTGGATAAATACCAATCTACATCACGCTGGATTGATCAGTACTTTATTGAAAAAGAAACCCCTAAATACTTTTTTGACACGGGGATTGAAGTGCCGGATTATGAATTAATCATCGGTGGAGCCGAGACTGATTTTCAAAATGCCAAGATTCTTTTTGAGGCTTTTAAAGGTAAGTTAAACCCAATACAAGCAAGCGACTTGAGACTCTGGTCATATTTAGCTCATGTACAGCATTGGGATTATATGCGTAATCGTTGGAAGATCGATGTTCCTGATGAAGATGAAGATCCAGATGACGGAAAGAAATCACCTCGCGAAAAAGCTATAGAGCGTGTAAAAAACCGCTATTTCTTCTGCAATGGTTTAAGTAAAGACTATGTTCGTCATGGAATCGCCAGATTATATTGGAGTGTTTATCTAACATACGATGAAGGTAACGAGAATCCATATGAATATACAGAACTTCTTTTTAACAAGCAGGATGTTCTCGTTAACATCGGTGAACGCTCGTATGGCAGAAACAAAACAATAGCGCTTGCTGCTATGAAAGAACTAAAAAAGTACCCTCAGCTTTCCCGAGAGGATACCAGATTGTTTTTTGCAAAACTTAATCAGGCGGGCGCAATTACAGTATTGGATTTTCTGAGTGAAGAACAAGCAATTGAACTTTGCAAAAAGTTGATGGACGAGGTTCATCAGATCCCACGCATTAAAGAAGGTAGCATTTTCAATGCATACCACAATGTGACGGGAAAAATATATGAACATCAGTTAAAGATCGTTAAAGGCAAAATCACAATTCCAGGGAAGCTTCTTCCCCCAACCAATATCAAACCTAAGAGCTTGGTTGGCAAAAAGGAAGGCAGTATAATCACCATTGCAGATCAGGAATACATCATTAGAGAAATCAATTAATTTATAAGTGCATCGCTTAAAGGCCATACTTGAGGTATATCTTGAGTATGGTCTTTTTTGTTCACAGTTTGTTATCTGGACTCATCGCACCTTTTACGGTATAGTGTTGTGCTACAAGGAGGTGCAGCATTATGCCACATATAAAAACAAAACCGAAACTGACAACTAAAAGCAAAGAAACGACCGTATCACCGGGAATGATCTCGGAGATGCGGTCGTTTTGTTATATGCGGGAGGAGGAGAATTATGAGGACATTGCTTGAGGAGTTTTGGTACGGAAACATCAATCCCCAGGAGCAAAGTACCGAAGGCAATCGGGAAATCAAAAACCTCCTGAACCTTATGGGCAAAAACCGTGACAACCTTTCCGCAACGCTCACCGAGGAGCAGAAAGAAACCCTGGCAAAATACGATGATTGCGTTAACGAAATGTACGGCATCATCGAGCGTGAGATATTTGCTTACGGATTCCGGCTCGGCGGAAGATTAATGCTCGAAACACTCGCGGGATTGGATTTTGAAGAGTAAGCCTGCAAACAGAAAAAGACCACACTCAAGGTTTTACCCTTTGGTGTGGTCTTTACTCTTTTGCCGCCCGAGGAGAATCGGTTAAAAATTAGTGTTTTGTGCTAATCCCTAACCGCAACTCCCTTTAGAAGTCGGTTTTTTTATTAATTTAATTTTAATCTGCTGTAATTGACATTGCTACAGCTTGAATTTTATCGGTTGTACCTGCAACAACTGCAGTTATAATACCTGCATCCTTTGAGGTTACCTCCTCATTTGTTATTGCTTTAGTAACTGTTGCTGTTGTATCTGCTATCATTGTTGTAGATGTCTCAGGGATTGTTTGTAAGCCCTTTGAAGCATCACATACACACTTTAATCCACTCTGGTAGTAAGAGCTCATTGTGTAGCCGTAAAATGCCTTTACTGTGTAATAGTAAGTTGAGCCCTGTGCAGGTAGCTTATCTACGTAGCTTGTTGTATTGCCTAAAACAGCAATTCTACGCCAGCTTTTAGCACCCTCTGCCTTGTGGTATACGTAATACCCCTTTGCGCCTGTAACAGGCTTCCAGGTAAGCTGTACGCCGTTGTTAGTGTACTGTGCGCCTGTTATATCAGGTGTGCTTACGCATCTTATAAGAAGTCCGTTTGAATCAAATGAGCCGTATATAGCACCATTCATTGACCTGATGGTATATCTGTAATACGTACCACTCTTTACGTTATTATCAACAAAAGAGGTTGTTTTTACTGTTTGTAAATATGACCAGCTTCTCTCACCGGAGGCTCTACGGTATACTCTGTACTCTGTAGCACCCTTAACACCCGACCAAGTAACCTTAAGGCCATTGTTTACGTTTACAAGACTTGTAAGCTTTGGTGCATCAAGGCACATCAGCCTTTTACCGTTAGGCTCATAGGAGCTTACACAAGCGCCCTTGAAAGCACGTACTCTATATCGATAAATATTTCCACTTTCAACGTTTTTATCGGTATAAGCTGTTGTGTTACCATTCTTTATATCTGCGACCCTGTACCAGTTACCATCGTTAATTTGTCGGTATAAGTAGTAACCGTCTGCCTTTGGGTTTTTCTCCCAAGTAACAACAAGGTTATTTTTTGAGTTTGAAACAGATTTAACCTTTACAACGCTTAAGTGAGAAACTGCAACACCGGGGTAATACGCACTAAACACGCTACCCTTACAAGCTCTGACTGTGTAAATATATTCTACACCGTTTTCTGCAGTTGTATCTGTATAGGTTGGGCTGGTTGTATTTGAAAGGAATTTCCAATTGGAATTTTCTGTTCTTTTGTAAATTCTGTAATAGGTTGCACCCTCAACCTCAGTCCATCTGAAATAAAGGCCATCCTTAACGTTGATTGTGCTTATGATTCTTGGTGGGTCAAGCTCTGTATCAGCACCAAGCACGGTATCCTTATCGTACATACTGATTGAATAGAAGGTCCAGTTTGACGTACCACAGTGTGGATAAGTGTATACCCTCTTGTGACCGTTATGAGCATTGTTGTGTGAATACTCAACAGCATAGCCCTGAGCGTTTTGGCCGTTGCAAAGAGAAACGTGTGTAAAATCATGGCAAACATTACAATAATAGAAAATCGGGTCGCCCTCTTTAAGCTTGCCCTCGTTTTCTGACATTAAGATAGAACCGTTTGTAATCTTTAGCTTATAAACTTTACCATAGTTGTTCTCTGTGAGCGCATTGTATAAATTAACAACTCGGCGATTGTAGGTTTCTGTAACTCCACCTGCTGCTAAGCAGTCGGATACAAATTCTGCACAAAGGCCTTTGCCGTCATTCCAATGGCGAGACGCATAATTGAGCGCCTTATCTCTGTTATAAAAAGTGTTAATTGCGGCAGCTTCTGCCTGAACTGAAATAATCGAAAAAATGGTGAAAGTAAGAACAACTGCCAAAACAAAAGAAAGTAATCGTTTTGTCATAATTTCCTCCATAAATAATTACAATTTGTAACCACTTCCGAGAGTATACTACATTTTGTCACCATTTGTCAAGTTTTTATTGCATATTTGTTACTATCCGAGTTCTCGACTACTTATACAAAAAGCTACAGAGCCCACTAAATCAATAGATTCAGCAGACTCTGCATTTTTAAAATTTTTTATAAAATTTGCATTACATTAATAATAAAAGCTAATTAATCAATTATTTCAGCCTGAGTTTCACCATTGGAAATTGCCCTTTGTCTATCTCTTTCATTTTGAATTATAGCCCTGAGCTTTGCAGGCATTTCGTAAAACTCCTCTTTACTAAAGCCCTTTGTATCAATCGGGTCAAGGTAGGTAACGTATACTGTACCTGCTGTTATATTGCCTGTTTCCTCAAGCCTTGCTCTTGTGCCTTCAATAAGCACAGGCACAATTTTAGCGCCTGTTTCCATAGCGATTTTCATTGCACCGCCTCTAAACTCGCCTAACTCCCCTGTTTTTGAGCGTGTGCCTTCAGGGAATATTACAAGGCTTCTGCCGTCGGCAACTGCTTCAATAGCATTCTGCAGTGAGGAATGAGCGCTTGTTTTATTCTTTCTGTCAACAAACACACAGTCTACAGCATCCATCCACGATTTTAAAAAAGGAATCTGTCCTAACTCCTTTTTTGCCATAAATATTGGTGAATTAGGCGCAGAAAGCACAATTGCAGGTATATCGAATGCTCCTGCGTGGTTAGGTGTGTAAATTACTGCCTCGTTTGCAGGTATTTTTTCCTGTCCCTGCACCACAAAATCCACGTCTGCCATATCAATAAGGGGCTTGAGCCAATCCTTTATTTCCTTATCTACAGCAGGCCTGTATTCCTGCCAGGTCATGGTTCTTTTCATTTCCTGCACCTCTTTAAGGCGCTTAGTCCTTTGTACAAGAGAGGTAAAAAACTTTGTAAACCATTTAAGTGTTTTTATATCCATACCAATCACCTGTTCATTCTAATTTATATTACCTATATATTTTACCACCAAGAATTGAAATTGCAAGATTAATAGTAAATATTGAAGATTTTTTTGAGTTATGCTAAAATCACCTTGAGGTGGTTTTATGAAATTAACCCAATTAAAGCTAAATATATTTGCACAAACGCAACCGGAGCTGCATTCTGCAAAGCTCTTTTCTGCAGAATGGGAGAAACGCACAAGCCATACTCCTGTAATTACCGACAATATGGCAGAGGCTGACATAGCTTTTTGCATTGATTCATCAATAGAAAATAAAGACTGCTTTATTGTAGAGTGCTCAAATAATAAATTTAAATTCACAGCCAAAACAATTCGTGGCCTTATATACGGCTACTCTCTGCTTTTAAGAAAAACCACCTTTAAAAACGGCGTGGCTACCTTGGTGGAGGAGATTTGTGGAGTGTATACACCACAAAAGCAAATACGAGGTCACCAGGTCGGCTACAGAACAACGCCAAACACCTACGATGCGTGGGATTACAACGATTATTACAGATATCAGCTTGATTTAATGGCGTTTGGGGCAAATACCATTGAGCACAACGGCTCCCATGGTAGTGGTGAATTTAAAAACCGACTTATGCGCTACGACCAAGAGGAGTTTCTCATTGAGGCATCAAGGCTTGCCGATGATGTGGATATGGACGTTTCCATTTGGCACGCTAATGATGATAACGAAACAGAGCAACAGGCTTTAGAAGATAGGGATAGACTCTACTCCCTTATGACAAGGCTTGACTACTGCTTTATCCCCGGTGGAGACCCGGGCAATTTACAGGCAGATGAGTTTATAAAGCGCTGTAAGTTAATTTCAAAGGTGTACAAAAAGCACCATCCCCACGGAAAAATGCATATTTCTGCACAGGCACCTCACTCCTACGCAGATTGGGGCGAAATTTTCGTAAAAGAGCTTTCTGACGAGCCAAATGAATTTGATGCAGTTATTATGGGTCCTAATCACGCCTACCCAATGCACCAATTAAGAGAGAAAATATCCTCAAAATACCCCTTAAGATTTTACCCCGATATAACCCACAACCTTAGGTGCGAGTATCCTGTAAACTTTCAGCAGGACGATTGGCATTTTGCCTTTTGTAACACGCTTTCAAGAGAAAGCGTTAACCCAAGACCTACAGAGCTTCGTACACTTTACCGTATTTTTGCACCGTATACCATTGGTAGCGTAAGCTATTCCGAGGGTGTGCACGATGACGTAAACAAGGCAATTTGGAGCGCACTTGAATGGAATAAAGATGCTGACCTGAGAGAAATTCTTTTAGACTATGCAAGATTTTTTATTTACGGTGTTGATGAAGAGGAAATTGCAGATATTATTTTCCTTATGGAAAAAAGCTGGCAGGGTGACCCTGTAGAAAACCCTTGCGTTGATGCAGTTTACAATAAGCTGTGCAAATTACTCAGCGAGCACCCGACCCTTAGGGAAAACTGGAGGTTTATGCTCCTGTACCTCAGAGGCTGCTGTGATATGCTTGTAAAAATGCGCAGAGTCTTTGAGCTGAAGCTTTGCAAAGCTGCTTATCATTATTTAAGACAAGGTGAAGCTTCTCTTGCCTTAGAGGTACTTAACACACCCTTTGATAAGGAATACTCATCACTCAGAGCTGAAATCGATAAAACTGCAGAAGCACTTTTCCACCTTGTTGGAATACAGCTTGACGTTGAACACTACTGCGCAGACAGCTGGGAGCGTGGCGCAATATTAGAAACCATTGACAACAACGTTACAGACAGAGCATTTTTAATTTCAAAGCTACAAGGCTTAAGCCTGCTTGATAATGAAGAGGCTTCGTTTATTATTGACGCCCTCACAAACAGAAACACTACCGATACGGATGAGGTGCACTTTTCTGTAGCGATTCACGGGCTTAACACGTTAGGCGTTTTACAAAACGGAGAATTTTATATGGACGTGCAGGGCGACAGACCCTACACTAAAGAAACACCTCTGCCAATGTCTATGACAAAGGTGTACGACCACTTCACCTTCAATGCTCGTTTTGGTGGCTTTGCCCCCGATACGGATTACCAATTAACCGTAGTTTACAAGGATAAAATTAAAGACTCTGTTACGGAGCACACTATTGTCGCAAATGGCAAAATTATATACAAAGGACCTCAATTCGGTGGGTGTAAAGCCCCAAACCTTGACAACGCAATTCTTACTACCGGATTTACTTCTGCCACCTACAGAATTAACAGGGATATATTTAACAATGGTACACTCGAGCTTTGTATAAGCGAGCCCACAATGGGTGTAAACATTTGTGAATTATGGATAAAAAAGATTAAAAACTGAATAAATTAATAACAAAAGGCTGTTTTTTTCATATGTTTTTGTAATATTTTTGTAATAAATATTGAAAAGAGCAGTCTTTTTATGTTATTATGAACTCGTATGGATTAAATCCAAATACAAAACATTTAAAAATAAATAGGGGTAAAGGCAAAACACTTTACAGCGTTTTTTCAGCTTTTCACCCTCTATGAAGGTGGATAATATGATAAGAATTATTTGTCCCAATTGCAAAAATGCTTACTTAGAAAACAAGGAAAGCGCTTTAGTTTGCTCCTCCTGTGAGAGCACGTTTGCGCAAGAAACAGAAAACCTTCTTTTAGGTATTCAATATTACAACGAGTGTGATTACGATAAGGCCAATGACTGCCTTATGAAGTTTATAGTTAAAAACGGCGCCGAGCCACGTGCTATTTTCTACAAGGCTCTTTGCGACGGCTTCTGCTATGATGAAGATACTCTTTCAATTTCAGATGTTTACGCAAAGCTTCTTGAAGCACTTCAGGATTTGCCTAAAGAGTTTTTCCCTGAATACGTTGCACTTGCAAACGATGAGGCCGAAAAGCTTGAAAAAGCAATTGCACAAAGCCACATTCACCTGTTTGTAGATGCCGATGCAGAAAAAATCAAAAAAGAGGTTTCTACTATAATAAACCTTCAAAACGAAGCAAAGGCCTTCAGAGTAAGGCTCAATGCTTTAGTAAATGAGTACAACGAAACTGCTACTGCAGGTGTAATAAGCGCAAGATTTTCAGAGTGCTACCTTGTTGACCCTGACCTGGCAACACAGGTTGGTGATATGAAATTCAACAAGATTACCGAAAACATTGCCTCACACACAGTATTTACAGGTATACTTTCAACCGAAATTAAAAACCTTGAAATATACTACCGCTGTATTGTTATGTTCTTTAAAAGGAACAGAGAAAAATACGATTTTCTTTCCGAAAGCGCTAAAAAGTTTACTGAGCTTTCCACCCTTCTTGAGGAAGGAAAATACTCAACCATAAAAGGCACTGCCGCTATAGGCGATAAGCTCAGAGCAGCAAGCTACGATTTCTTCCAGGAAAGCCTTAAGGATAACGATGAGGATTTCCAGACACAAACTCAAACAGTTGTAATACTTGCTCCCGAGCCACAGGAAGAGCCTCAAGAGGATGAGTACGAGGATGTTTCTTCTGTAGAGGAAGCCACGTCTGAGGCTGTACAAGCTGAGGAAGAAGTAGCCGAGGACGCTGTTGAAGAAGAAACAACAGAAACACAAGTCGACTCCGAAAGTGACACAGAGGAAACAGCAGACGAGGAAAGCACAGAGGCTGTTGAAGACACAGCCACTGAAGAAGCAGACGTTCAAGCAGAAGAAACAGCAGTTATAGATATACCTGTTGAAGAATCAGAGGTCGAAGCTGAAGCACAGACTGTTGAAGCAGCCACAGAAGAGCCTGCCGAGGATACTGTAGAGGAAACGGTGGTTGAAGCTGTTGACATAGCTGCAGAAGAGCCTGTTGTTGAGATTGCAGAGGTTACTGAAGGTACAGAAACTGCCCAAGACTCTGCAGAGCCCACACCAGCACCAAAGAAAAGAAAAAAGAGCTATGCACCGTTTGTTGTTGCATTCCTTCTTCTTGCAGGTATTATTGCAATAATTTGTATTGCAGTTATTCCTAGCAAAATAAACGAGAGCAAGTACGCTAAGGCTGAGGCTCATATGAGCAATAAGGAGTACAAGCTTGCTGCCCAGGTATTTGCAGATTTAGGCGAATACGAGGATGCACAGGCACAGCTCAATTTAGCAAAATACAGCTATGCAGGTCAGCTTGAGGAGCAAGGCAAATTTGAGGAAGCAAAAAAGATATACGTTGAATTAGGCAATTACGAGGATTCTATTGCAAGAGCCTCCTCCTGCACCTATAACCTTGCAAACGCTGCACTCGAAGCCAAAAAATTTGATGAAGCAAAGGCTTTATTTGAATCTGTGCCCGATTATGCAGACAGTAAAACTCAGGTTTTACAGTGCGATTACCAAAAGGGTGTTTCATACATTGTAGCAAAGGAATACGCAAAGGCTATAGAAATTTTTACAGCCCTCGGTGATTATGCTGACAGCAAGGATAGAATCCTTGAGGCAAAATACAAGTATGTAAAAGACCATATGTCAAAGGATGACGAAACAACCGTTGCATACCTTAAAGACCTTATTGAAGCGAGATATCAAGACAGCGTTGCTTTAAGGCGTGATATTTTAGGCGATGCAGCTGTCGCTGACGGTGTAAGCACAAGCATAAGCTACAGCGCTACAGCTACAGCCGAAAACCTTACAGAGGCAGACAGAACAAAGCCTATTTATTTCCACGTTGCAGTTGGTGACCCTGAGCTTTACGGAAAAGCACTTACTGTTAAATTCACCACGTCTGTAGGCTACACAGAGAGAAAGCGAGTTACGTTAACAAGCGAAAATAACACGTATGCGCTTATGTACCCTCGCACAAGCGTATCAAACTACACGGTAGAATTTTCCGTTGCTACTGCAGACGGTACAACACTTGCTTCACAAACAATTACAATAAAATAAAAAATAATAAAACAGCCTTCACCATTAAAAGTGAAGGTTGTTTTTTTCATTATCTCATAGCATTGCGCATATTTCTCATATCCTGAGATACGTCTGTTACCATATCAGATAAGCCCTCGGAAATATCTGTAACAATATCACCTATAACACCGTTATCGCCCGATACAGATTCATCTGTAACCATACCGTCATTCATCATATCGGTTGTTGCAGGTGACGTTGTTGTGGTAGTGGTAAGTGTTGTAAGCACTTCTTCATCCTTTGCGCCACAGCCTGTTAAAACAAGACCAAGGCAAGCCACAAGCACAACAGCAGAGAAAATTGCTATAATCCTTTTCATAGTTTCACAACCTTTCCGGAGTATTCTCCATTAAGATTTTGCCCTCTTTCTTTTGTATTATTCCCAACAAGGCTCTTATTTTGTTAAAACCCCACCATCTGAATAAAGCAAAATTAATATATCCTTTTCCTCACCTGTTTGTGGGTCCACGTAAATAAGCACCTCGTTACCGTCGGGAGCTTTGCAATGGTATTCGTACACAAAAATTTCCGTTTCCCACTCTGTAGGAATAAAAGCCTTTTTACTTGAAATTACCTTCAATTCTTTTTTCAAAAGCTTTTTCGCATCATCAATTGTATATTCAATATTTTCCGGTATATTGCGCTGTATATGGTTAGTTATATAGCCTGTTGCATCAAAGGCAGTTATTGCGCCGTCATCAAGGGCAACGCTAACCTTAATCAAATCGGTGTAGTAGGTTATACCGTTTTCGTAATAAGCAAAGTTAATAGTGCATATTCCGTCGTTAGTAGAGTAGTAGCTTTCTTTTATTTTCGAGTAGCCCTTATCTTTTAAAAAGCTTGTTGCTTTTTCAATAGCTTTTTCGGTGGAAAGCGTTATTTCCGAAGCAAAGGTGCTTGTAAGCATATAGCAAACTATACCACCCTTTTGCGTAACGCTTACCGTATAATCACCGTTATAAAAATTATAGGTGCTTAGGTTGTTTTCCGTTTTCGATAAAAACTCAAGCTGGCTTTCCTTAACACCAATAAATTCTGATGCTTTTTTCAGAGCCGTTTCCTGTGTAACCGTTTCTAAATTCTCTATAAGAGCGCTTTTTTTATTGTTAACGTGGTCTGAAAACGGGCCATCATATATAAGCGTAGGGTAATCCTCAAGTGCTTGGTTAGCATCGTTAAGCTCGGCGCCCAAATAAACCGAGCCTCTGGCATCATCCTGCAAGGTGCTTTTAATTTCGTCAAAATCTAAAAGACCGTTTTCCTCTTGGGAAATAAGGCTATTAACCTCTTGTGACAATTCCTTTGAGTATTTTAAAAGAGCATTTAAATTTTCTGTATGCTCCTGTGTTTGCTCCTTAACTCCTGCAAGCTGCTCGTTTAAAGAGAGTGTGTATTCCCCTACCTGAGAAAGAAATTTGTATATTTTAGAAATCTCTGTGTTTCCGTCGGTTATTTCCGAAAGGCTCTCCTTTGCCGATGCACTTGAGCGCCATAGCTTTGTAGACACTTGGGACAGCATATCCTCACTTTGTGAATACATACACTTCTGCAAATTCAAGCTGATATCATCAAGGTACGTGCCAAGTTGAGTTAATGCCCTTTCGTTACTTCGTCTAAGTTCCCTTTCGGCAACAGCCAAATTAAAGCTGCTAACACCTGACCATATGCCTAAAACAAGCACAATTGCAGATAAAAAGCTTATAACTCTAACGGTGTTTCGTCTGTTAAACCTCATATTAATCTTCCTTTTATTGGTGATTGTAAATTATTTTTTGTTTGTTAATATCATTTTTTCAAAAATTTAACAAATTATTCAATAAATCAAACAAAAACCTTTCATAAACCCATTTACAAAAAGTCACTTAATATAGTATAATAAGACGATTATAAATTAAATTAATTAAAATGCAGAAAGTAGTGTTTTTTTGAACGCTTATTTTGATAACAGTGCCACAACACCACCCTGCCAAAGGGCGATAGATGCAGCAAACCTTGCCATAACAGAGTACTGGGGCAATCCCTCCTCTTTACATAAGGCAGGCAGTGATGCCTCCAACCTTTTGCGAAAGGCTCGTAAGCAGGTAGCAGCGCTTATGAGGGTGCAGGAGGATAATTTCTTTTTCACCTCATCCGGCACAACAGCAAACAATACAGCAATATTCGGCACGTATGAAAAGCTTAAAAGAGAAGGCGGCACCATAGTTACTACTGCCATTGAGCATCCAAGCGTTGCTGAACCAATAAAAAGGCTGGAAAAGGAAGGCTGCCGAGTTATTCGCCTTATGCCCGATAAAACAGGCAAAATAAACGAGGATGAGCTTTTAAGCTCCATAACAGCCGATACAATCTTAGTTTCCGTTATGGCGGTAAACAACGAGGTAGGCTCTATTCTCCCTGTAAGCAAAATTCGTTCTGCTGTTTTAAGCGCAGGCTCCCCTGCTATAATTCATTCCGACTGCATCCAAGCTTTTTCCAAAATTTTAGTATCACCAAAAGCTATGGATGTTGATATAATTACTGTAAGTGGTCATAAAATCCACGCATTAAAGGGCGTAGGTGGCATCTACCTTAAAGATAAAAATCTCATTAAGCCATATATTTTAGGTGGTGGGCAAGAAAAGGGCCTCCACTCCGGCACAGAGGCTACACCCGCTATTTTTTCATTCGGTGCAGCAGCCGAGGAGGCTATGGATATAAAAAAGCACCTTGACTACGTGCAAAGCTTAAAGGATAGATTCCTTGATGCTATAAAGGATAACTCTCGTATTATCATAAATTCCCCTGAGGATGCTATTCCGTATATACTCAATATATCCATCCCGGGTCTTCCCAGTCAGCCAATAGTTAATTTTATGAGTGATAAGGGTATTGCAATTTCTGCAGGCTCTGCTTGTAAAATGGGGCACAGAAGTCCTGTGCTTACAGCAATGGGCTTAAAGCCCGAAATTATCGACAGCGCCGTAAGAATCAGCTTTTCTCGCTACAACACACCCGAGGAGGTTGACACCCTTATTTCAGCCGTTACAGAGGCTGCAAATAAATACGGCAAGAAAGGATAAGCATGAAAGAAATTATTCTTATAAAAGACGGTGAAATTGCACTTAAGGGACTTAACCGTTCAAGCTTTGAGGATATGCTTTGTAAAAATATCCGTCAGCGCATAAAACCCTTCGGTGCATTCGAAATAAAAAAATCTCAATCAACAATTACCGTAACTCCTTTAGATGAGTATGCAGATATAGATTCTGCAGTTGATGAAATTTCACGAGTATTCGGTATTGCAGGCTATTCAAGGGCTGCCGTTGCCGAAAAGGATATGGATGAAATTTTAAGCATTGCTCCCGTTTACCTTGCGGACCAGCTTCGTAGAGCTAAAACCTTTAAGGTGGAGGCAAAGCGCTCAGATAAAAAATTCCCTCTTAAATCTCCCGAAATTTCTGCAATAGTTGGTGGCAAGCTTCTCGAAAGCTACCCTCACCTTACGGTAGACGTTAAAAACCCCGATATTACCGTTACTGTAGAAATTCGTGAAAAGGCGTATATAAGAGGTAATCAGCTCAAGGGCGCAGGTGGTATGCCTTGTGGCTCATCAGGCAGAGCTCTTATTCTTATTTCAGGTGGTATAGACAGCCCCGTTGCCGCATATATGATGGCAAAAAGAGGCCTACAGCTTATTGGTATACACTTTGCTTCACCACCCTATACGTCGCTTCGCTCCGAGCAAAAGGTGCACGACCTTCTTACAAAGGTTGCTCGCTACAGTGGTAAAATATATTTACACACAGTACCTTTTACAGAGATACAGGAAATGATTCGTGAAAAATGCCCCGAGGAGCTATTCACAATTATTATGCGTCGCTTTATGATGCGCATTTCAAATATGCTTGCAGAGTCTACTGACTGCCACGCCCACATTACAGGCGAAAGCGTTGCTCAGGTTGCAAGCCAAACACTTCTTGCAATAGGCTGTACAGACGCCGTAGCACAGTACCCTGTATTCCGTCCCTGTGTAGGTATGGATAAGCAAGAAATTATAGCAATTTCACGCAAAATCGAAACCTTCGATATATCAATACAGCCCTTTGAGGATTGCTGCACGGTATTTACACCAAAGCATCCAAAAACAAGGCCCGATATCCACGCAGTTGAAGAGGCTGAAAAGGCACTTGATATTGAAGGACTTTGTCAGCGTGCATTCGATGGAATTTCGAGAATATTAATTACTTCAAACGGTGTTGAAAATGACTGAAAATGATTTAATCGTTTTAGCAAACAGTGTAGTACAAAAGCTGATTGCACAAAATAAAACACTTTCCGTTGCAGAATCCTGCACAGGTGGTTGGTTAAGCAAGCTTATTACCGATGTCAGCGGTGCATCTGCCATATATAAGGGTGGCGTTTGCTCCTATTCTAACGAAATTAAAATCAAGCTTTTAGGCGTTAAAGAGGAAACTCTTGCCACAGAGGGTGCAGTCAGCAGCTCTACAGCCACACAAATGGCAACAGGTGTGCGCAAGGCCCTTAACACAGATATAGGTGTAGGCATCACAGGTATTGCAGGTCCTAATTCTGATAACACGAGTAAGCCAGTTGGCCTTATCTACATTGCCGTTGCAGATGAAAACGGCGTACAGGTAACACAGCTTAACAATACCTTTACAGAAAATATACGAACAAACAACCGACTTTCGGCACTACACACTGCACTTAATATTTTATCTTCTATAGGTGATTATAAATGAGCAAAAAAAATGGTTCACAGTACGTGTACTTTAGTGGCTCCGAGGAGACCGTTATACGTACCGATGAAACAAAAAAAATTGCCAAAACAAAAGCAATCAAAAGAAAAAAATATAAAAAGATGGCTCTTAACGTTGTCTCCCTTATTTTGATTGTTGCTATTGTGGTTTCTGCCTCCTTCTGGGGCAAACGAGGTATAGAAAGATTCCTTGTTTTAAGACAGGAGCAACAGCAGCATAAAGAGGCCACGCTTTCAGAGGATGATATCGAAAAGCTGGATACTATGACAGAGGAGCAAAAGTGGGCTTACCTTTACGAAAAATACCCTGAGCTTATAAACGTTAAGTTCCCAACGGGCATTCTTGTTGACTACGCTCTTTACTACTCACAAAACCCACAAACAATCGGCTACCTTAAAATAAACGGCACAAAAATAGATACGCCCGTTGTACAGGCCGATAACAACAAATATTATTTAAACCACGACTTTTACGGCAAAACAACAAGCTACGGTGCAGTTTATGCATCCTATAAAAACAACACGCAGCCATTTGACCGTAACACACTTTTATACGGCCACAATATGCACGATGGCTCACGTTTTGCTGACCTGCTCAATTACAAAAATCTTGAGTATTTTAAAAAGCATCCCATAATTCAATTTGATTCATTATACGAAAAGGTTTATTGGAAAATCTGTGCAGTTGTTATTACAAACGGCTCAACAGAAAGCGACAATGGTTATTTCTTTGACTTCACCTTTAACCATTGCTCAGACCTTTGCTATGAGGAATATATACAGGAGCTTGATAAACGCAAGCTTTACGAAACAGGGGTAGATATTCTCCCTACCGACAGGCTTTTAACTCTTTGCACCTGCACGTACGAATATGATGATGCAAGGCTCTTAGTTATAGCAAGAATGGTAAGGGACGGCGAATCCATCGAGGTAAACACAGCCTTAGCAGACTACAAAACAACGCCTGTTAAGTATCCTGACAGCTACTACGATAACCCCGACAACAACCCTTACAAAACCGATAAAAAATTCTATTTATATTAATACGAGGTGTGAAAATGGAATTTAAAGCATTTTCTTTTGAACAAAATACCTATTCTTTTGCAACCGTAAAGCAAAAGGTGGCAGATGCAGTTGATAACACCACTGTGTATTTCGAAAGCTTTTCCGACTCCAAGGCTCTTTTTGGTGAAATCGGCACAGCTCTTGAATATGCAGACGTTTTACTCATAGCAATCGAGCCTAAAGCATATCTTAAATTTAAGCCTGTGCTTATTAAGGCATTCGATTTTACCCCTGCCTACAGCGATAAAATAATGGATGCCCTTGAAGGCACCGTCAATGACGAAACTGTTAAAAAGGCTCATGCGCTTATTCCTAACGAGGCTGAAGAGCTTGTAACAGAAAACGGTCTTTACAGTGGCTTTTTTGTAAAAGAGGATAACCAATACATAGTTGTATTCCCCCTTTTAGAAACAGCCGTACCAAAGATTTTACAAACAGAAAAGCTCCCATTCTTTAAAAAGAGCGAAAATAAAGCAGAGGTTTTAGAAGAAATTGCAGACGGCGAAAAGGCTTCTCCAAAGGCTTCAACAATTATCGAAAAGCTTATAAAAAACGATTTTAGAATTGCAATTCCCTCCACACCTGCAGCAAAACTTTTAAAGTCCGACATTAAGGCTTGCGAGGGCTATGCAGACTTTGTTTTCTTTACACCGTTTGTAAATGATACAGGTGTTAAAGACCCTAAGCAGTATGCAGCACAGCTTGCAAGGGGCGCTATGGAGCTTCGCAACACAGAATTAGGTGCAACAATCTCTAATATTTTCCGTGAGAAAAAGGGCGATAAGATTATCAGCTACTATGCCTTTATAAGCGTTGCAACAGCAGATAAGGTTGTTGTTAAAAAGCTTTTTGCAGAGCCTGATGAAAATATCGAAAATCTTATTACCGAAGCAACTGCAGAGCTTTATGCTATGATTGATAAGTATATTGATGAATTAGCATTTAAGGCTGCTGCTTCACTTGAGGATAGCGACAAATACGAGGATGCAGTTATTGAGGCAGAGGTTGTTTCCGACGTAAGACCTGAAGCAACAATAAGTAAAACAGGTATGATTATTGCAATAGTTGCAGTAATTATGGCAATAGTTGCTTGCATTGTGCTTGCAATGAAGCTGGGTGACTATTTTGTAACACCAAGCGACACACCTGCAAATGAAGTATTGCAGCAAAACGGTGATACACAACAGCCTGCACCCTCTACAACGTTACCTTCAATCCCTGAAAACACAGTGCCACAAAACACCGTTCCACAAAATACTGTTGCAGAGCTTACAGAGCTTCAATCAGAAACCTCTATTTTTGGTGTAACAACTACCCTTCCAATTCCTGATACAACCTACCAGATAATTTACACACCGAACCCAAATCCAAACCCTAACAATCAAAACAACAACACTACTACAACTACAAACCCACCAACCACAACAAAGCCTGCACCTACTACAGAGCCTCAAGAAACCATTGAGAATGCTGATGCAGACTGGTAATTAAATTATTTAAACACAAACTCACCAAGGAGATGTCCATATGGCAATATTAGTTACAGGCGGAGCAGGCTACATCGGCTCCCATACAGCGCTTGAGCTTTTAGCGGCAGGCAAGGAGATAGTTATTATAGATAACTTCTATAACAGCTGCCCAAAGGTTTTAGAAAGACTTGAAGAGCTTGCAGGCAAAAAAATCTGCTTTGAGGAATGCGATATTCGTGACCGTAAGGCATTAGACGCTGTTTTTGAAAAATACCACATCGACTCTGTAATCCACTTTGCAGGACTTAAGGCTGTAGGCGAATCCTGCCAAAAGCCACTTATGTATTACGAAAACAACATTAGTGGTACAGTTACGCTTTGCCAATCAATGGCAGCCCACGGCGTTAAAAAGATTGTTTTCAGCTCATCTGCTACAGTTTACGGTGAGCACAACCAATCCCCTCTTAAGGAAACTATGGTAGCAGGTGGTACCACAAATCCATACGGCACCACAAAGTTCTTTATTGAGCAAATTCTTACCGACCTTGCAAAATCTGACCCTGAGTGGGGTGTGTGCATTTTAAGGTACTTTAATCCTATCGGCGCACATAAGAGTGGCAGAATCGGTGAAAGCCCCAACGGTATACCTAACAACCTTATGCCATACATTACACAGGTGGCAGAGGGCAAGCGTGAATTCCTCAGCGTTTTCGGTGATGATTACGACACACACGACGGTACAGGCGTAAGAGATTACATTCACGTTGTAGATTTAGCAATAGGCCATATAAAGGCTTTAAATAAAATCGAAAACGAAACAGGCGTGCTTGTTTACAACTTAGGCACAGGTAAGGGCTACAGCGTTCTTGACGTTGTTAAGGCTTTTGAAAAAGCTTCGGGCGCTAAGGTACCATATAAAATTGTTGAGCGCCGTCCGGGCGACCTTGCTACAGTTTACTCTGACCCTTCAAAGGCAAAGGCAGAGTTAGGCTGGGAAGCAGAAAGAAACTTAGAGGATATGTGTGCAGACTCCTACAGATGGCAGCACAATAATCCTAACGGCTACGAGGACTGATATTTTGCAATTTATACCCTTTAATTCACGAGATTTCAGGCATAAATCAATATTTGGCAGCACAGCCGCAGGCGACAGCTTGCGGCTCTGTGTTCTTATGCCCAGAAATTTTGGATGTCAAAGGGTAACGCTTATAATGCACAAGGACAATGAGGATACGGTTTACCGTGATATGTACTGGTGCGGAATGAACGGTGACAGCGAGGAATGGTGGGATATTACCATCACTATTGAAAGTGAGGGCTTGTATTTTTACCACTTCAGCTACGAAACGCCCTTTGGTACAGGCTACATTTACCTACGCTCTGCAGGTATGGGCGAATTTGCCCCTACAGGCAAGGAGTGGCAGCAAACCGTATACAAAAAAGAATACTCCACCCCTGATTGGGTTAAGGGTGGCATAATGTACCAAATTTTTCCCGATAGGTTTAATATAGGTGAAAATCCACCTGTCGATTATCCGAGTGACCGAGTAATGCACCAATCCACCACGGAGCAGCCCTTATGGAGGCCGAACTCTGAGGGCAAAATTTTAAATAACGATTACTACGGTGGCACACTTAAGGGCATAGAGGAAAAGCTCCCCTATTTAAGCTCCTTAGGCGTTACTATGCTCTATTTAAACCCTATTTTTGAAGCACACTCAAACCACCGTTACAACACGGCAGATTACACTAAAATAGACCCTATGCTTGGCACTGAGGAGGATTTTATTTCTCTTTGCAAAAAGGCCGAGGAATACTCAATTAAAATTATTTTAGATGGTGTTTTCAGCCACACAGGCTCCGACAGCATCTACTTTAACCGTGAAGGCAGATACGGCACAGGAGGATTTTGGAATGACCCACAGGGCGAATTTAACGGCTGGTTTACTGTAGAAAATGACGGCAAATACAAATCCTGGTGGGGCATTGAAACCCTGCCCGAAACAAACGAGGAAAATGAAAGCTTTATTGAGTACATTACAGGCGAAAAGGGTGTTATAAAAAAATGGCTCGACTGTGGAGCAGGTGGCTTTAGGCTCGATGTTGCCGACGAGCTGCCCGATAAATTTTTAGATGCTCTCTCCTCCCGTATGAAGGCGCTTAACAAGGACTACTTTTTAATAGGCGAGGTTTGGGAGGATGCCACAAACAAAATAAGCCACGGTGGCAGAAGAAGATACCTTTTAGGCGACCAGCTTGACAGCGTAATGAATTACCCCTTTGCCTGTGCTATTATTAAATTTATGAGGTACGGTGTGGCAGAAAGCTTTATGGAATCTGTAGTTTCCATTTGCGAAAACTACCCTCCACAAGCGCTCCATTGCCTTATGAACCACGTTGGCACCCACGATACTGCACGAATACTTACAAAGCTTGCAAACGACTCTATAGAGCACAAGCCTCGCCATATTCAGGCAGAGCACTGTTTAACAGCTGATGAGCTCGTAAAAGCAAAAGCTCTTTTAAAAACAACGACTGTGCTTCAGTACACTCTACCCGGCTTCCCATCGGTTTACTACGGTGATGAGGCAGGCATACAGGGTGGAGCAGACCCCTTTAACAGAAGCTTTTTCCCTTGGGGTAATGAAGATACAGAGCTTATTGAGTGGTATAAGACTTTAGGCAAAATCAGGCGCTCCCTTGACTGCCTTAAGACGGGGAGCTTTTGCCCATATTCTGCTATTCTTTCCTGCGTTGCATATATAAGAAGAAGCGAAAAGGATAAAATTCTTGTAATAGCAAACAAAAACAATCACAGCATTGATTACAATTTGCCCGATGAATTTAAATTCTCATACGACTTAATTTCAGAAAGAGTGGCAGAGCACTCAATCAGTATACCTGCCTTTGGCGCTGTAATATTAAAGATATAAAAACAGTTAGCAGTTCAATTGAGCTACTAACTGTTTTTTCATTTTATTTTCGTTATTTTATTCCCTTTAACAAGATATGCATTTTTACTTATTTCAATAAGAGGTATATCGTTTATGGAATCTGTGTAAAAATTCTCTATTTCAGTATTTGGATACTCCTCGAAAAAAGCCTTAACCTTTGCTTCTCTTATGCAAAGTCGTGGTATAGAGCCGTCCTTTTCGATTATGCTCCCAATATATCTTTTTATACCGAGCCGTTTACAAATTATTTCAAGTGAAAACTCTGGAGAGCCTGAAATAATCAAATCATCATCTGTTTGTATTTCTTTATAAAACGGCTTTATTTTGTGCATATGCTCATCCCAAAAGGTTACCATATCATCCTTTATTTGAGCATTATCTCTGTAGTAGCTACCTACTGACTCACCGTATTTTGCAAGTGCCTGCTCAATAGTTACCTTACCAAGCTTATATTTAATAAGCGCTACAAAAACAGACGGAATATATTTAATTAACGATTTATCCTTTTTACAGTAAAAAAGAAAAAAATCTATAACGCTTTCACCATCGTAAATGGTATTATCAAAATCATACACGTTCATATACTGCCTCAAATTAAATATTATTTATTTTCCGACGCAAGTGCAGAAGGGATAGCCAGCTTAGTTTTCTCATAATTCACCGTTTTATAAAAGGCTTTATAGTTTTCCTTTGTGCAGGGGTCAATTATTATTTCGTTATCTACAAGCTCTATACAAAGTCCCGGTCTTGAATATTTGTGCCTAAACCAGTTTTCAAAGCCACCACCATAGGATGAGGCCTTTTTTGTAGGCTCTGCAACGTACAAATCGGTTTCTTTGGCAATATCAGTAGCAAATGCTTTATAAACACCATTTAACTGAGTATTGTACGTATCACCCCAGAATATACAATTACCCTTAACGTGCACCGAAAGTAAAAACTCAAATTCATTCGCTTCGCACAAATCCATAAGGTATTGTGTTTCCTTTTCACTTGCACTTTTGTAGCCCTTAAAGAAATAGCCTGAAGGCCTTGTTACGCCGTTATCTATAGCAGTCCAAGCAATAGGAAAATTTCTGTTTAAATCAACGCCGTTGTAATTAGCCTTGTAATCAACCAGCTTATCAACGCTTACTCCTTTTTTAATGCCTTGCTGTGATAAAACTATTTGCAGTCCATCGGGATTAATACAGGGTACAACATACAAGGTGTATTCGGAAAAAAGCTTTTTCAAATCGTAATCACCGATTCTGCCGTTACCTTTTTCTATTGCGTAGCAATACTCCTCTATACAGCACAGCAAATACTTCGTCGTTAAATGCTCCCTTGCGTGTATTGCACCTGTTACAAGCGCTTTTTTTTCGCCGCTACCTACAGTCAATAGTGGTATTGCCTTGCCTGTAGTGGTATTACCTAAGGTATATACCTTTATTAAATCACTATACTCAGAGCGAAGCCTTGAAATATTACCTAAAAGCATAAAATAATCATCGGGCGCCGTTGTATCTATTACAGAGGTAAAAGCATCCGTAGTAAACGTTTCCTCAGAAGGGTTATTATTTACAACAGAGCTTAACTCCGGCTTATCTAAAGAAAGCACAACACCAGCTCCCAATACTAAAACCATAAGCACAGCTAAAGCTCGTACCCATAAATCGTATTTCTTGTTATCCACTATATCGCTCCGTTTCGCTCTTAATCACAGCTATAATTTTACAGTAATTACAAATCGCTGTCAACTAAAACAAACAATAGCAACATATTTTGTCTTTTTATCATACAAGCCCCTTTTCAGCAATATAATATTGCAGGAGGTGTTTATATGACAGATGATAAAAAAACAGGCCTTTTCCCACATAATTGTATATTAGAGGATAGAAAAAGGCTTTCCGTTTCAGGCGTCAACAACGTTGAAAGCTTTGATGAGGAAACCATTGTTGCAGCAACTGACTATGGTGATTTAACTATTAAAGGTCAAAAAATGCACATAACAAAGCTTTCGCTGGAAATCGGGGAGCTTGCTATTGAGGGTGAAATATTTTCCCTTAGCTATTCAGAAGCAGTTGAAAAGGGTGGCAGCTTTTTATCCAGGGTGTTTCGCTGATGTACTCTGTACCTCAAGCCCAGCAGCTTTCTATATTTGTTGCAGCCTTAGGCCTTGGCTTTCTTTTAGGTGTTTTGTATGATGTCATAAGAGCCATACGTCTATCGCTCCCTCGCTCTAAAATTGCAACGGTGCTTTTCGATTTACTGTACTGCTTTCTTATTGGCCTTGCTACGTTTCTTTTTATACTTGCACTCAATAAAGGTGAAATCAGGTTTTACATAATAGCAGGTGAAATTATAGGTGCTGTATTTTACTACGTTTCCTTCGGTATAGCCGTAATTAAAATCACCAACAAGGCAGTAGCACTTTTAAAAAGGCTTTACAGCTTTATTTTTAAAATATTAAGCGCCCCTTTCAAACTGCTAAAGCGCCTTTTTACCCGTATAAAAAACAAAATAAACACACTTTTTAAAAAAAGCGAAAAAAACTCTGTAAAATTAAGAAAAAAACACTTGCCAAAGCTACGCATATACGTGTATAATTTATTTGGTATATTTTTTACACACTCACACAGAAAGGAAGTCGGCAATTTTGGCAACAAAGAAAAAGGCAAAGACTACAAAGAAGAAAAGTAGCTTCAGCATTATTGTATTTGTTGGCTGTGCTGCAATACTTGTATTTCTCCTTGCTTCAATTATCAAGGTACAGGTTAGCATAAATAAAAAAGAAGCCGACCTTGCAATCCTTCAAAGCACCTACGAAAGTCAGGTAGCCGAAAACGAAATTTTGAAGGATGCTATCGAAAAAGGTGATGAGGCGGAAATTGTAAAGGAATACGCCAGAAAAAAGGGCTACGTTATGCCCGATGAACACGTTTATAAGGATATAACTCCGGGTGTTTAATTATTATTAGAAAAGGTAAATTGAGGTAAGTATGGCAGTAGAAATCGGCGCAATTCTTGAAGGAAAAGTAACAGGTATCACAAATTTCGGAGCATTCATTGAGCTTCCCGACAAATCAACGGGTATGGTACATATTTCAGAGGTATCATCAACATATATTAAAGATATCCACGAAAAGCTCAGTGAGGGCGACACAGTAACAGTTAAGGTTATTGAAATTAACGAAAAGGGTAAAATTGCTCTTTCAATAAAACAGGCTCTTCCTCAGGATGAAGCACCACCAAAAAGACCTTCCGGTGACAGACCAAGACGCTCTCAGCCACAGGTTTGGACAGGAACACCAAAAACAGAAACCGAGGGTGGAAGCTTTGAAGATATGCTTGCAAGGTTCAAAACAGTAAGTGATGAAAAGCTTAGCGACCTTAAGAAAAACAACGTAGCAAAAAGAGGCTCCTCTACTCCACGCAGAGGCGGCGGAAACCCAAGAGGTTAATAATACACAAGCAACAAATCGTGCCTCAACGGCACGATTATGCTTTTTTAGGATGATTCAAATGAGAGAAATAAACGTACAACTAATAGAAAACGCTGTGGAAAAATTATTTTTAGAAGCAAACCTGAAGCTCCCCTGTGCACTTGAAGAAAAAATTCGAAATGCACAAAACGAGGAATCACAGCCCTTAGCCAAAAGCATTTTTTGCCGTATGTGCGAAAATCTTGATGCAGCAGCTCAGCTTAATATTCCCATTTGCCAGGATACGGGAATGGCTGTGCTTTTCTGTGAAATAGGTCAAGAGGTACACCTTGTTGGTGGAGATTTTAACGAAGCAGTAAACAATGGTGTACGTAAAGCCTATTATGACGGCAAAATGCGTTGCTCAATAGTTGAGGACCCTCTTAGAAGGGTAAACACTGACGACAATACCCCTGCGCTTATACACATCAGCATTGTACCCGGTGATAAAATCAAGCTTACAGCTGCACCTAAAGGCTTCGGCAGTGAAAATATGAGCAAAATTAAAATGTTTACTCCCTCTGCTACTGCAGACGATATAATTGATTTTGTTGTAGCTACAGTACGCACAGCAGATTCAAACCCTTGCCCACCTATTGTTGTGGGTGTTGGTATAGGTAGTGATTTTGAAGGTGTTGCACTGCTTTCTAAAAAAGCTCTTTGTCGAGATATTTCCCAAAGAAATGACGACAGCTTTTATGCTGAACTGGAAAATAAAATGCTTGAAAAAATAAATGAATTAAACATTGGCTGCCAAGGCTTTGGTGGTGATATTACTGCACTTGCAGTAAATATTATTGCAGCACCAACTCATATTGCAGGGCTACCCGTTGCTGTTAACATAGGCTGCCACGTTACAAGACACGCTCAAACGGTGATTTAAGCAATCACCGTTTTTTGTTTTAATTCTTCGTAAATTTCTAATATTTTAAATTTAAAAACATATTTATCCCTGCCTTTAACAATATCCTGTCCGGAAGGAGTCAGGTATTCCCCAAGCTTATTTTTTTCTATTTCCACGTCGTCGGCTACAGGCACGCAAAGAGGAGGAAACATAACACACCACCAATTTTTACCCTCACCCTCCCCCAATACAACCTTTAAGGATAAGTACTCGCCTGCAGGAAAAACAAGTGCGCCGTATTCACGAGTTTCGTAATACTCATTTTCCAGCGTGATATCGCAAGGATAAAAAAAACCGTTTTCAAGTAAGGTTTTCTCAACCACGCTTTTTAAGTCCTCTTTAGATTTTTCAAAATAGCCTTTAGCGTTTTCAACGTTTACACCCTCCCTCAATATTCGGGTATTTGTTTTCAAAAGAGCATCTCTGACCTTCAGCTTAACTGCCTGGTCAATTGCAGAATTGCTGTTTGCAATTACGTGTAGCCTTACTACACTTTCTCTTACAGACTCTACAGCACTTGCAAAATAAGTACACGAAAAGGATGTATATAGGCTCATAACAATGGCAAGCACACTTAAAAATATTCTATCCCTTCTCTTATTCCATTTTTTCTGTTTTAAAAAACACATAAAAAAACCGTCCTTTCAACAAAGTTATTGGACGGTTTTATTTTTTTATTCACTTTTAGCTTAAGTTTTTATTCCTCAATTATTTCTACACCCTGTTTTTTTGGTGTGCAAAGGTAAATATTTTTAAACGAGGCTTTTAATTCTTCTACAGTAGCATTGGCCGTTTCAACACCCTCAAAAATACTGTAAACAGCAGAGCCGGAGCCTGTCATACTTGCTGCTATTGCACCGTTTTTATTACAAATTGCTTTTATATCTACCCTACCCGACACCTCAATAGCCTGCTCAAACACGTTTGCACAAAGCTTTAATGCAGCTTTTATATCACCATCGGATATAAGCTCAAGCATCTCTTGATTTTTAGGGTGCTTTAAATATTCAACAGCATCTAACGCTGCATAGGCCCCCTTTGTAGAAACACTTTTTTCAGGCATAACTACAACAAAAAGCACGTCCTCAACGTCTGTTAAAGGCGCAACTATAACGCCTGTATCAAGGCACAACGCTGTGCCACCAACTATGCAAAACGGTATATCTGCTCCAACCTTAGCACCTATTCTGCAAAGCTCCCTTTCTGTTAAAGCAGCATTAAAAAGCTTATTTAATGCAACAAGCACAGCAGCACCATCAGCACTGCCACCACCCATACCTGCACCAAAAGGAATATGCTTTTCGATATGAATGTGTATGCCCTTTTTGCTTTTTATACCTATATACTCGAAAAACCTTTCTGCACATTTATATACTATATTACTACTGTCTGTAGGTACTCCTTTAGTATCGCAGGAGATAACAATAGCCTCACCGTCAATTCTGTCTACCGTAAGTATATCGCTTAGGCCTATTGACTGCATTATTGTAAAAAGACTATGGTAGCCGTTTTTCTTGATACCTGTAACATCAAGAATCAGGTTCACCTTAGCATTTGCTTTAACCTTCATTTTCTCACCTCATTACATTATTTAATATAGCATAACAGAATTTAAAATAAAAGATTATTTCTTAAATTTAATAAAAGTCTGTTATTTTTAGTATTTTTATGATATTATTCTGTGTGGTATTTTATGAGAAAGAGGTTTTCATATGTCTGATATTAAAATAATAGACTTACACACCCATACAGATAGCTCGCAAGACGGCAACCACCCTGTAGAGCTTATGGCAGAAACTGCATACCAGAACGGAATACAAACGGTCGCTTTTACAGACCACTGCGAGGTAGACGTTTTTTATTCAAGTGGCTTTGATAAAAGAGCTGCAAGAAGCTACACAGAGGTTTCAAGAGCCAAAAAAGAATTTGAAGGTAAAATAGAAATTCTTAGAGGAATTGAGCTTGCACAGCCACACTATGAGCCACAGCTTGCAGAAGATATTATCGGCAAAAACCAGTACGACGTTATTATAGGCTCACTCCACAATTTAAGAGGAAAGCCTGATTTTTACGATTTTGAAACCTTCGACGGCCTTGATGTTGAGGGTATGATGAACGAGTATTTTGATGAAATTCTCAATATGCTTCAATGGGGTAATTTTGATATTCTCGCACATATAACATACCCCTTCAGATACATTTTCAACCACTGTGGCTATGTTGAGGATATAAACAAATACGGCAAAAAGGTAGATGAAATTCTTCGCCTTTGTGCAGAAAAGGATAAGGCACTTGAAATAAATATGGGTGGCCTTAAGTACCCAATAAATCTTCCTTCACCTAATATTGATACTATTAAAAGATACAAGGAGTTAGGTGGCAGATTGGTAAGCGTTGGCTCCGATTCACACTACGCTGAAAGAATCGGCTTTGGTATCCCGAGAGCTTACGAAATCGCCCGTGAAGCCGGCTTTGATTTCATTGCAAAATTCAACGAAAGAAAGGTTTCTGAATTTCCAATAAAATAAAAAATTAAATGTATAAATGTATTTTTTATTCAAAATTTTGGATTTTATACATTTTTATAATATTAAAATTATTACCAAATTCTGTAAAGCAAACAGCTTGTCATTGTTCAAAAAAGTGTCAATTTTGTTTACAACTTCGATTTTTGTGATTTTTCAATTTCTAAAAAGGCAAAATTTCGTAAAGCAACTAACTTTACTTCTACATTTTTTTGAACAAAAGACAATTTTCGACCAAACGTATATACAGTTGCATATACATTTTTGAACAAACACCAAAGGAGGGGCGCATTTGTGAGAAAAATTGAATTTACAATCACACCAAAGTTTCACAACCGTCCCCTTCTGCATTTTATGAGAGAGGAATTAAAGCTCTCCACCTACATAGTAAAGCACCTGCGAAACACACCTCAAACGGTTTTTATAAACGGCGTACATTGGCGTGTTATAGACATGGTAAAGCAGGGTGATACACTCACACTTTTTATACCCGAAAAAACCACTCCACCACCCTTGTGGGATTACCCGATTTCTGTTATTTATGAGGACGAGGATATTCTTATTGTAAACAAGCCCTCCGGTATTTCCTCACACCCTACTCGCAACCATCCAAACGGCACGTTGTGTAACGCTGTGGCAAATTATCTTATAAAAGAAAATTGCGAGCCACAGGCGGGCAGAGCTGTAGGCAGACTTGATAAGGTAACCTCAGGTGTAATGGTTTTTGCAAAAAACAGCTTGAGCGCATCAAGGCTCAACGGCAATATGAATAAAATCTATAACGCCATTGTTTGGGGCAGACCCGAAAAAGAGGGTACAATAGTTGCCCCTATCTACAGACCCGATATGGGCCTCACTCTTCGCACGGTAGATGAGCGTGGCGACCACGCCGTTACCCATTGGACTACTATAGAGCAATTTGAGGATAAGGCGTTTTTACAAATCACAACGGAAACAGGCAGAACACACCAAATCCGTGTTCACTTTGATTATATAGGTCACCCACTTGTAGGTGATGAGCTGTATGGCGCACCCGAAACGGAGCTTTTAAACCATGCAGCCTTGCATTGCAGGCAGATAACTATTAACCACCCTATAACAGGCGAGGAAATGACCTTTACGGCTCCCCTCCCCGAGGATATGAAAAAAGAACTTAAAAAAAGCGGATTTGATGTTGACAAATATGACACAATCTGCTAAAATATCATTCGCCGCATATTAAGGGCGGGTACTATTGGTGTGCCCATAAGTGTTATTTAATATAACCGCCTTGTTAGCGAGACTGAAAGAAAGCAGGTAAAAATCTATGTACGCAATCATTGTAACAGGCGGAAAGCAGTACAAGGTTGAGAATGGCGATGTTATCTACATCGAAAAGCTCGACGTTGAAGCAGATTCCGAAATAACCTTCGACAAGGTTATCGCAGTTGGCACAGACGATGGCATCAAGGTTGGTGCTCCTTACGTTGACGGCGCTTCAGTTAGCGCAAAGGTTGTTAAGAACGGCAAGGGCAAGAAAATCACTGTTGCTACTTACAAGCCAAAGAAGAATGAAAAACGTAAAATGGGCCACAGACAGCCATACACAAAGGTTGAGATTTCAGCTATCAATGCCTAAGTCTTTAGTATGATAAAGGCTACGTTTATTTATTCAAAAAACGGCGCACCCTTAGGGTATGAATTCAAAGGCCATTCAGGCTACGCCGAAAGTGGCACCGATATAATTTGCGCAACAGTTTCCTCTGCTGCATATTTAGTTGCAAACACCATTACAGAAATAATGGCAATAGAGGCACAGGCAGTCGCAGATGATGACGGATATATGAAATTCACAATCCAAGAAAAGGATGCAGAAAAAACAAAAGATATATTGCTTGGGCTTGAGCTCCACATTAAAGAGTTAAGTCAGCAATATCCCAAACATGTTTCGATAACTACTACGGAGGTGTAACGAAATGCTTAAGCTTAACATTCAGTTATTTGCTCATAAAAAAGGTATGGGTTCTACCCGTAACGGCCGTGACTCAGAGTCAAAAAGACTTGGCGCTAAAAGAGCAGACGGTCAGTATGTTCTTGCAGGTAACATCCTTGTAAGACAGAGAGGCACAAAGATTCACCCAGGCACAAACGTTGGTAAGGGTAAAGACGATACACTCTTTGCACTTGTTGATGGCCAGGTTCGTTTCGAGCGCCTTGGCAGAGACAGAAAGAAAGTTTCTGTTTATCCTACAGAGCAATAAAACAAAAATATACACCCTACTCGCTTGAGTAGGGTGTTATTTTTTTGCCTCCAAGTAAAACCTCGCACACAATACATTTAAAACCGAATAGGCGTATAATATTTGTTTTACTTACAATAATATAATATGTATAGCAAAACCATTTTCCAAGTGCTAATTTTTCAAATTCCACAGGCATTTCAAATAAAACCAACGTAATATTCACAATATATTAACATATTTTTACAAAAAGTAGGTTGACAAAAGATGTTTTAGGTAGTATATTAATAACAGAGTTAGCACTCTCAATATTAGAGTGCTAATTAGCAAAAAGCGAGGTGAGTGCATGAACGATATATCTCAACGCAAACAAGAAATACTCGCCTCAATAATAGAGCGCTACGTCGCTACAGGTGAGCCGGTTGGTTCAAAAGCCATCTGCTCCGACTTAAGCAGCGTAGTTTCCTCTGCCACAATCAGAAACGATATGGCCGAACTAGTAGAGCTTGGTCTTTTAGAGCAGCCACACACCTCGGCAGGCAGAATCCCCTCTCAAGCAGGCTACAGGTACTACGTAGATAACCTTATGGCAACCTACGAGCCTGACTCGGATGAGCAAAACCGAATTAAAATTTGGTTACAAAGCTTTTCGGGTGAACCCGATAAGCTCCTCGAAAAAGCTGCCAGCATATTAGCAGAGCTAACAGGCTGCACAGCAATAACCTCATCCCCTGCAGATAACGAAGCTCAAATACGCAGAATAGAGCTTGTACCCTTAAGTGATAACACAGCAATGATAGTTTTACTTGCTACGTCAGGTATTCTCAGAAGCGCCGTAGTACGTAGCGAAGCAGAAATAAACGTAGATATTGCGGAAGTCTTTTATAACCTTTGTCAAAAATACTTTACAGGCAGAAGGGTTTGTGATATTTCCCTTACCTTTATGCAAACGTTAGTTGCATCCTTAGGTGATAAGGTTTTTGTAATGTCCCCCTTCCTGTGTGCTGTAGCAGACCTTTGCGAGGCTGTTAAAACAACACAGCTTACACTTAAGGCACCAAATAACATACTCAACCATCCGGAGTTAACAGAGGATGCCTTCAGTATATTAGGCTTTCTTTATAAAGAGGCTGCCGTTGAGGGCATGCTTAACTCTCACAAAAAAAACTTTAGCATAACAATCGGCGAAGAAAACCCTTTTAGAGAGTTAAATAATACAACAGCAATTTTTTCCAAATACAAGGTTGGTGACAGAGAAAGTGGCTCAATCGGAATAATTGGCCCTACAAGACTTGATTACACAAGGCTTATACCAACCATTAAATATTTAGCCGATATAATCGGCGCTATGCTTACAGAAACTTTAGATGAGTAAAGGAGATAGAAATGGCAGAAGAAAAGAAAACAAGCGAGGCTCCACAAGAGACTCCCGAAAAAGAGCCTAAAAAGAAAACTCGCAAAAAAGCAGATTCCGCTTTAACCGCAGAGGTCGAGCGCCTCACAGCAGAATTAGCAGCAGTTAAGGATGCTCACCTTCGCACCCTAGCAGAGTACGACAACTACAGAAAGCGCTCACAGCGAGAGAAGGACGCACTTTACGGCGATGCTAAAGCAAACACATTAAAGCTGCTGCTCCCTGTTTTAGATAACTTTGACAGAGCAGCTGCAAATAAAACAGACGATATCGAGGTATATCGCAAAGGAATTGAAATGACACTTTCTCAGCTCGATTCCATACTTACAACACTTGAGGTTGAAACCTTTGGTGAGGTAGGCGAAGAATTTGACCCTAACATCCACAATGCCGTTATGAGCATTGAAAACCCTGACCTTCCCGAAAACACTATTGCCGCTGTTTTTGAAAAGGGCTACAAAATGGGTGACAGGATTTTAAGATTCGCAACAGTTCAGGTTACAAAATAATCAAATCAAATTTATAATACGGAGGAAACAATTATGGCAAAGACAATTGGTATTGATTTAGGTACAACAAACTCATGCGTAGCAGTTATTGAAGGTGGCGAGCCTGTAGTTATTGCTAACGCAGAAGGCAACAGAACAACTCCATCAGTAGTTGGTTTTTCAAAAACAGGCGAAAGACTTGTAGGCCAGGTAGCAAAGCGCCAGGCTATTCAGAACCCTGACAGAACAATCGCATCTATCAAAAGACATATGGGTTCAGACTACAAGGTAACAATCGATGACAAATCTTACACACCACAGCAGATTTCTGCTATGATTCTTGCAAAGCTTAAGGCTGATGCAGAAAGCTACCTTGGTGATAAGGTTACAGAGGCAGTTATTACCGTTCCTGCATACTTTACAGACTCACAGCGCCAGGCTACAAAGGACGCAGGTAGTATTGCAGGTCTTGAGGTTAAGAGAATCATCAACGAGCCTACAGCAGCTGCCCTCGCATACGGTATAGATAAAGAAAACGACCAAAGAATTATGGTTTACGACCTTGGTGGTGGTACCTTCGACGTTTCCATCATCGAAATGGGCGAAGGTGTTCAGGAGGTTCTTGCAACAGCAGGTAACAACAAGCTCGGTGGTGACGATTTTGACCAGAGAATCATCGACTGGCTCGTTGCTGAATTCAAAAAAGAAACAGGCACAGACCTTTCAACAGATAAAATGGCTATGCAACGCCTTAAAGAGGCTGCTGAAAAAGCAAAAATCGAGCTTTCAGGCGTAACCTCATCATCAATTAACCTTCCTTTCATTACAATGACAGAGGCAGGCGGCCCACTCCACCTTGATACAACTCTTACAAGAGCAAAATTCAACGAGCTTACAGCAGACCTTGTTGAAGCAACAATGGCTCCTGTTCGCCAGGCAATTGCAGACTCAGGCCTTAAGGTTTCAGAGCTTGATAAGGTTCTTATGGTTGGTGGCTCATCAAGAATTCCTGCCGTTCAGGATGCAGTTAAATCCTACACAGGCAAAGAGCCATTCAAGGGCATTAACCCTGATGAATGTGTTGCTATCGGTGCAGCTCTTCAGGCAGGTGTTCTCGGTGGCGATGTAGAAGGCCTTCTCCTTCTCGACGTTACACCGCTTTCACTCGGTATTGAAACACTCGGTAACGTTTGTACAAAGATTATCGAAAGAAACACAACTATCCCAACAAAAAAGAGTCAGGTATTCTCAACTGCTGCTGATAACCAGACATCTGTTGAAATTCACGTTCTTCAGGGCGAAAGAGAATTTGCTAAGGACAACAAAACTCTTGGTATGTTCCACTTAGACGGCATTCTCCCTGCACGCCGTGGTACACCACAGATTGAGGTTACCTTCGATATTGACGCTAACGGCATTGTTCACGTTTCAGCAAAAGACCTTGGCACAGGCAAGGAGCAGTCAATTTCAATTACTGCATCATCAAATATGACTAAGGATGAAATCGACCGAGCAGTTAGAGAGGCAGAGCAGTTTGCCGAAGAGGATAAAAAGCGCAAGGAAGAGGTTGACCTTCGTAACGCTGCAGATCAAATGGTATTTGAGTGCGAAAAGCTCCTTTCAGAAAACGGCGACAAGTTTGACGAGGCTGATAAGGCTGAAATCACAGCAAAGGTAGATGCACTTAAAGAGGCTCTTAAGGGCACAGATATTGAAGCTATTAAAGCAAAAATGGAAGACCTTCAGAAGAAATTCTACGAAATCTCCGAAAAGCTTTACTCTGCTGCAGGCGCAGGCGCACCTGGCTTTGACCCCAACAGCGTAGACCCTAATTCTCCACAGGGCAATGGCGACGGCTACACAGATGCACCTTTCACAGATGTTGACGAATAATTAACCTTTAGGGTATAATCCTTAGGTGGTAAAACCCATATTAACTTAGATTCTAAAGACGGTTCTTACTAAGAGCCGTCTTTGGTGAGTATTAAACGCAGAAAAGCTTCTGCAAAAGGAAAATGTTATGGCAGAAAAAAGAGATTATTACGAGGTGCTGGGCGTTCCAAAAAGCGCTTCACCCGACGAAATAAAAAAAGCATACCGTAAGCTTGCTAAACAGTACCACCCCGACCTAAATCCCGATAACAAAGAGGCTGAGGCAAAGTTCAAGGAGGTTAACGAGGCTTACGAAATCCTTTCCGACCCCGACAAAAAAGAAAAGTATGACCGTTTCGGCTTTGCAGGCGTTGACCCCAACTACGGTGCAGGTCAAGGCGGCGGCTTTGGTGGTGGCTTTGGTGGTGGCTTTGGTGGCTTTGGTGACGGAATGGAGTTTGATTTAGGTGACCTTTTCGGCTCCTTCTTTGGTGGCTTTGGTGGTGGAGGACGTTCAAATCCCAATGCACCACGCAGAGGTAACGACATACAAGCAAGCACCTACCTTACATTTGAAGAAGCTGCAAAGGGCTGCAAAAAAACTGTAGAATTCCAAAAAATAGAAAACTGTGATGAGTGTAATGGCTCAGGCGCAGCAAAGGGTACCCATCCACAAACCTGCCCTGATTGTAACGGCCGTGGTCAAATCAACGTACAGCAAAGGTCACCCTTTGGTGTAATAAGCACAGTTAAAACCTGCCCTCGCTGTAACGGTAAGGGTAGCATCAACCCTAACCCCTGCCAACGCTGTAAGGGTGCAGGTAGAATAAGGAAGGCCTACAAAAAAGAAATCAACATACCAGCAGGTATCGACGATGGTCAGGCATTTACAGTGCGTGGCGAGGGTAACGTTGGTATAAACGGAGGCCCTCCGGGTGACTTAATAATCGCAGTTTCCGTTAAGCCTCACCCATTCTTTGAAAGAGAAGGCTACAACGTTTGGTACGATATGAAAATATCCTACGTTCAAGCTGTTTTAGGCGACACTCTTAGGGTACCAACCTTAGATGGTCAGGTAGAATACAATCTCCCTGCAGGCACACAGCCTGGGGCTGTATTCAAGCTTAAGGGCAGAGGTATCCCCGTTATTAACTCCACAAGGCGAGGCGACCAGCTTGTACGCATTATTGTTGACGTACCAAGAAACCTCACACCTGAGCAAAAGGATGCTCTCCTTAAATTCAATGCCGCTATGGGTAACGGCTCTGTTAAGCCGGAGGAAAAAAAGGGATTTTTCGGTGGCAAGAAAAAGAAATAGTAAAAATTTAACATAATTTTGAAAATAACACAAAAATTTTGCGGAGAAAAACATATATTTTTCTATTGCGAAATTTTTGTGTTATACTATAATATAAATATAAATAATAAAGTGGAGGAATCAAAAATGAAAATGTCATTCCGTTGGTACGGCGAAACCGACCCAATTTCACTCCAGTATATTCGCCAAATACCAAATATGCATAGCATTGTTAGTGCAGTGTATGATGTTAAACCCGGTGAGGTTTGGCCCGAAGAAATCATTGCAAAAATGAAAAAGCAGTGCGAGGATAACGGTCTTGTTTTTGATGTTGTTGAATCAATCCCCGTGCATGAAGATATCAAGCTCGGCAGGGGAGAGGTTGATAAGCTCATCGATGTTTATTGCGAAAACATCCGCAGATGTGCGAAGTACGGTGTCAAGTGCGTAACCTATAACTTTATGCCCGTTTTTGACTGGACACGCACCCAGCTTGACAAAAAGGCTCCCGACGGTTCAACAAGCCTTGTCATGTACTGGGAGCAGATGAAGGGTCTTGACCCTCTCAAGGATGACATTCATCTTCCCGGCTGGGATTCAAGCTACACTCAGGACGAGGTCAGAGAGCTTATCAATGCTTACGGCGAAATCGGTGAGGAAGGACTCTGGGCAAACCTTGAAAGATTCCTCAAAAAGGTTATTCCCGTTGCGGAGGAATGCGACGTAAGAATGGCAATTCATCCTGATGACCCCCCGTATCCCATCTTCGGTCTTCCCAGAATCATCACAAATGAAGAAAATCTCGACAGAATGCTCGCTATCGTTGATTCGCCCGCAAACAGCCTTTGCCTTTGCACGGGTTCACTCGGCTGTGCCGCTTCAAACGACGTTATCGCAATGGTACGCAAATACAGTGCGATGAACAGAATCGCATTTATGCATATGAGAAACGTGCTCATTCTTCCTGACGGCAGCTTTGAGGAGCAGGGCCATCTTTCAAAATGCGGCAGCATTGATATGTACGAGGTCACAAGAGCTCTTGTTGAAACGGGCTTCGACGGCTACGTAAGACCCGACCACGGCAGAATGATATGGGGCGAAACGGGCAAACGCGGCTACGGACTCTATGACCGTGCGCGCGGCGCGGCATACATCAACGGACTTTTTGAGGCTTGCGAAAAAGCTTGTAAATAATCGGAGGTATAATATAATGAACGC
>JAZNTU010000018.1:0-22638 GCA_045591945.1 Acutalibacteraceae bacterium
AGGGGTTCTGTAGGTTTAATAAGCCTATAGAACCCTTTAAAAATGCAAGAAATATAAAATTGTTGAAAAAAGTATGTTTTATACTACGAACAAACTTCGCCACTCGACGTACCCTTGTACGCCTTCGGGCAAGCAAAATCAGGCTTCAGCCTTGATTTTGCTCAGTTTGTCCGTTCTGCATCTTTTTTTCCTATCCCCTAAAAAGGGACTGCAAAAAAACTTGCGTTTTTTTACAGCCCCTTTTTGATTAAATCGTTATTTACTTTTATTTTAAAGTGTGATATATTTATTTTAGACGTTACGAATATTTATAGATTATCACGTAAATTTAAAAGAAAGGTGATTCTAATGTATAAATTTTTGCGTTCAAAGAAAGGCTTTACTTTAGTTGAACTTATAGTGGTTGTTGCCATTATGGGTATACTTACTGCAGTTGCAATACCCGTTTTTAACGCTGTACAAAAAAACAACAATATAAAAATCTGCCGAGTAAAAACAGATAAAGTCGCAACAGACGTAAGAGTATGGGCTATGCAATACCCCTTCAACACAGAATTCACCTTTAAAATCACCTCAGACGGTGAAAGTGGTACTGTTGTTGCTTGGAATCACGGTATGATTGATTCAACAAAGACGTTAATTGAAAATGAGATTTTCAAAAACGAAATACCGTACTGTCCCGGAGACGGTACAATCCACGTTACACTTACCCCAAACCCAAACAAAACCTACTGTTCTGTTTCGGTATATTGCGATGGTGGCAGCGATGGGGATTGCCACAGACATCCGTAATTTTCGCACAACAAATATTTAATACGTAAAAAACCGTAAGCTTCTTAACTAAAGCTTACGGTTTTTGTTTTGTCTTATAAGGAATTAGTCGAGAATTTCTACTGTACCATCCTCATAAACCTTGATTTTATCACCTGTTTTAACTGTGTTGAGGAATTCCTCACCAAGGCAGTCAACTGTTGGCATTGGAGTATCTGTCCAAACAGAACCGAGGATTGCACCTGCTGCTGCAAGTGAGTCAATATGCTCTGAGAAAAGCATACAAGCAGGGCTTCTTTCCATAACCTTTGCGCAGTAAAGAACCATACCACCTGTTGTTGAGCCGATTGTTTGTGGAAGGCAAAGTGCTGTGCCTACCATTGGCTTTTCAAAGATATCTGTATTGTTCTGGTCACCACATTTTGCCTCTTTATCACCAAACTGGAGAGCATTCTGGAAAGATGCAAGTGTATTAAAACCACCGTGTGAAACAAGAGCTGTTGCTTCTGCTGTGCCGGGTACTACCGGACGACCTTTAAATGTTTTCATCTTATTTTGCCCCCTTTGTGATTATATCGAGAATCTCTTCACTTGTGTAGTAACGAGAGGTTGTGTATGTACGAAGCTTGTTGGAGTTTGTGATTACTCTACCCTTTTTAGCTACAGGGTTATTCATATACATAAGAGGACAAATGTAGCTGAGAACTACACCCGTTGCAGCAAGCTTTGCTGCGTACTCTGTCTTATTAAATTCATCACAAACTGCAGGAGCTGCAGTAAATACAGTAGGAACAGTAACCTTCTTTTTACCACTCTTTTTAAGGCCTTCGCAAACGTTATCTGTCCACTCCTTAAGCTGCTGGAGAGAAAGGTGTGGGCAACCGATAAAGCAAAGCTGTGGTGCCTTTGAAGGGTCCTTCCACATAACAGGATAAGAATTTTTAACTCTTTCAAGCTCTGCATCATCAATAACATAAACCTGTGCATTTTCTGCAATAAGGCTTTCGCCCATTTCAACTGCTTCAGGTGTAAGACCATCGATATGGTAAAGACCAACAGCACCGTTTGATGCTGTAGCAGCACCAAAGTCCTTAAGGTATGCCTTTGCAGCATCGTCAAGCTCTGTGCCAATCCACTCTGTGAGGCCCTTAACGTAAGGAACATCCTCCATAACCTTCATACCGATTGCTGAACCGAGAACCTGTGCCTCAGGCTTCTTTGTGCATTTAACCTCTACAACCCAGGTTGCTTTTCTGCCTTCATCTGTAACGAGGCCGAAGTATGGAACAAAACCAACAATAGAACCGAAAAGCTCAATAATACCAGAGTTACGGTTACAACGAGCACCGAGAACTGAGTTTGCATAAACAACTGCACTTGACTCTGCCCATGAAAGAACGTCGCCCTTCTTAGGAAGGTTACCAACCTCATCCATATAGCAGGTACATGTATATGCATCGTTGCTTACAAGACCTAATTTTCTTAACTGCTCATCGTAGCTATCCTGCTTTGTGTACATAAACTTGTTGAAAACAATGTTCTTAACAAAGTTTGAAGGAACCTTGGGGTCAACAGGCTTAGGGTCAACAGAGAACTGCTGCTTTGATTTAATACCTGCATTAATAAGCTGGTCCATAAGGTCGTAAACAGGTGTCATAACCTTAAGACCGAAGCTTGTAACAAGGTGACCTTTTTCGCTTGTTACAGGCACCATTTTTGTTGCGCCGAAGGCTTCACCGTACATAACAAGGGTTTTCATAACCTTTGCCATAGTTTCCCCTTGCTCGCCATTAAGTATGGCTTGCTGTTCAGGAGTCAATTCCATTTTGTAATCCATTGAAAATTCATCCTTTCTGAATTTTTTACTAATTGTATCACAAATAATATTGTAACATAAAAGCAAGAAAAAGCAATGTTTTTTGTTAAAAAATAATCAAAAAATATCCCCCAACAAAAAGTTGAGGGATATAGGTTAAATTATTATGAAATCCTTTGCAGAAATCATTACTCCGTTTACCTCTACCAAGGATGGATTATAGTTAACGTAAACTGTTTTACTATAGTCGTAGGTGATTTTATAAACGCCATCGGTTACCTTTTGGTGAGAGGTAATTTTCATATTCATTACAGGCCACAGCTTTTTAGCCTTCGAATAAAGCTTTGCAGTTTGTGTAGCGTATGAGCTATAGCTTACGTTTGTGTCGCTGCTATGAGTAAACAGGAAGGATGGCACTGCGCCGTATTCTATGCACTTTAAAAGAGCATCATCAGCAGAGAGATTGGAAACGTTTATAGGCATACTGCCGTAAACAACACTTCCGTGCAAAACAATTTGCAAAACAGGTACAACGGTAACACCATTAACGCCCTCACAGGTAGCTGTGTGAGGTGTTGAGAAAATAGCGTCTGCTTGATTTGCTAAGTACACCGATGGGTAATCAAGCATAAGGCCACCCGAAACACTTAAAGCGCTTACGTTGGTTTGAAGGTGTTCAAGAAGCTCCTGCCTTGTTTTTTTGCCGTTCAAATCAGAATAAAGCAAGGCTGAGCCATCGTTAAGGCACACGCCTGCAGACTCATTGCCTGCAGCAAAGGAATAGGCTGATGAAATATTATTATTAATTTCATTAGTCTGCTCAAGATAAAACTCGTTGGGCATATATCCCACAAAGCGAGAGGTTTTATCGTATAACAAAACAGAATTAGTTTTTGTTTTGCTTTCAGTTGTTAAAACGTTAGAGTCAAAATATACTCGGTTAGACTGTGCTGTGATTTCCTCACACATAGCCTTAAGCGCTGTATCTCCACCTAATACCGACGATGGCTTGTAGGTTTTTTTAGAGGAGGCAGAAAGACCTGCAGTAGAAAAGCCTGAATAACGCAGGGCTATATTTCTAACACCTCTTGACTTTAAAAGGGCTGTTATTTCAGCTGCGTTTTCAAAGGTTGTAAGCTGCTCCTTACCGGTTACCGTACCCACAACGTTTATGAAGAAGGGCAAATCGGAAAACTTGCCGTTTAATGACGTGGAAATGTAGTTGTTTTTGCTTAAAACATCTCTCACCTGTGCGGCAACGCTGTTGTAATCTGCCTCGCTCTCTTTAACCATATATGTTTGCGAAACAACACCGTTATAAGAGGTGCCGTGCACAAATTTGCCGTTAACAACACCACACGGGGTAATGGTAAAGGTATTGTACAGGTAGCCTCCACCCTGCTCAGCTTTTTTGCAGGTTATTGAAGAAAGCGCATCGCCTTCCTCTATAACTGCATTTACAGAGAAGCCATTTTTTATAATTGCAAAGAAGGGCAATGCAGCACCCTCGCTGTATTTATGCAAGGCTACGTCCTCACCGTAAACGTTCATATCAAGTGCAATCGGCTTTTCGGTAACTGCACCGACGTCTATTTGCGCACCACAGCCATCAGGCACAACATAAAACGTATTTTTTTCACCTGCTTGTGTTGAAAAAAGACCAGGGAAAATACTAAGCTTTTCAACAAAAAAGCCTTTTGGCAGTTCAATAGCAGAAGCATCAACAGAAACCTTAAGTGCGCTCTGCACAAATGAAAAAGCAACGCTTACCTTAGCATAAACGTTCTTATTCTCTTCGGGGGTCAGGGTATACACAGCTTTGAGCTGATTATCGCCTTGCGACTCAATTTTACAAGCATCCTCACCGAGGCAATTAGCAGTAGAATCCATAGAGTATGAATTGCCGTTTTTATCACGCACCCTGATATCTATAACAGTAGCAAGAGAGCTTTCTGCGGCTGCCTTACTATGAGAGTAGAAAACATTAGAAATATCCGCAGAGGCTATTGCAAAAGAGGAATCAGCGCTGTTAAAAAGATACTTAACACCTTGCCCTAATACAATATCGTACTGATCAACTGCATTTTCTTTAACTGAGGTTGCATTGCCGTACATATAGTTTTTGCCCTCTTTGGCAGGGAGCATTGGTACAACAATTGCTATGGCAACAACCACTATAAGCACAGCAGAAATTATTGCTATAATTTTTTTGTTTTTAAAAAGCTTTTTCATATATACACCATTCTCAAAGAAATAATTGCTTTCAATATAATACCACGATTGCGAGAGCAATGTCAAACAACAAAGCAATTAAATATGATTTTTATGTTTTATTTTTTAATATTGTGTAAATAAAAACATATAATGGAAACTAAATGCTGAAAAACTATTGTAAAATTTTAAGATTTGTTATAAAATAGAAACGATATTTGCACGTATGCTTTAATCTTCGTGCAACAAAAGATAGCAAAGGATGAAAATTTTATGGCAAACAATGAAATTAAAACAAATGCCGAAATTTATCGTGAGCAACGCAAGGCACGTCTTGCAAAAGCTGCAAAGAAAAGAAAGTCCGGCAAGGGTGACAAAATTGTAAGAGCACTCGTTAAGATTATCTGCATTATTCTTGCAGTTGGTATCGTTCTTTTCGGTATCGGCAAAATGCTTACAGACGTTTTTGGTGTTCCACAGAGATTGCTCCCTGCAGCAACATACAACGGCGAGAAAATTTCTGCTGCTGAGTACAATTACTACTATATGGTTATTTACAGACAGGCAGCTTCAGTTTCTCAGCAATACGACCAGCAGTATTCAGGTGCAGGTGCTTCCTACTTTGATTTAACAAAGAGTCCTGCTGACCAGGAATACCCGGGCGATGACGCTCCCGAAGACGTAAAAACTTGGGCTGATTATTTCAAATATATAGCTCCACAAAGAGCTTTCCTTGTTAAGGAGCTTTATGCACAAGCTATGAGCGATGAATCAGGTTTCAAGCTCACAGAAGAGCAGAAAACAGAGATGCAAACAGCTATCGATGAGGTCATGGACACAATTGCAGAAAAAGCAAAAGAAAGCGACCACGCTGTTGACAACTACATCTCAAAATCTTACGGCTCAGGTCTTAACGAAAAGCTTTACAGAGAGCTTAGCGAAAGAGATACAGTTGCTCAGTACTACCTTGAGTGGCTCCAGGAAAATTACGCAAACAAAATCAGCGATGATGACGTTTTAAAATACTACAACGAGCACAGAGCAGACGTTGACGTTGCAAGCTTTAGATATTTCACAGTATCATACGCAAAGGCTGCAGAGGGCTCAACAGACCCTGAGTACACAAAGGAAGAGGCTAAGGCTCGTGCAGAAGCATTTAAGGCTGAGGCAACAACAGAAGAAAGCTTTATTGCAGCATCTAAAAAATATGCTCCACCTTCATATAAAACAGCATATGCATCAGATTCAGCTACACTTGCTGCTGACCTTAAGAAGGCAAGCATCTCTACTCTTTCAGAGGATTTTGCTAATTGGGCATTTGACGCTTCAAGAAAAGCCGGCGAAATGAATATTTTCGAGGTTGCTGCACAAGAAGCATTCTACATTGTGCTTATGACAGAGCCTGCTCACAAGGATACAACAACTGCAGGTGCAGACGTTCGTCACCTCCTTGTTCAGGCAGAAACAACTAAGGAAGATGCAGAAGGCGCATCAGTTACTCTCAGCGATGCAGAAATCAAAGCTAACTTTGAGAAAGCAAAAGCTGAGGCTGAGAAGCTTCTCAAAGAGTGGAAGGATAACGGTGCTACAGAAGAGAAGTTCATTGAACTTGTTAAGGAGCACACAGATGATACAGCTTCTGCAGCAACAGGTGGTCTTTACTCCGACATCAACTCCGAGTCAAACTACGTTCCTGAATTCCTTGAGTGGTCACTCGCTCCTCACAAGGCTGGCGACACAGGTATTGTTAAAACAGACTATGGCTACCACATTATGTACATGGTAGAGTCTGACAGCCAGCAGAAGTGGGAAGGCGATATTCGTACAACACTTTCTACTGACGATTACAACAAGTACTACGAAGACCTTACAAAGGACCTTGCAGACAACATCGAAAGAAAAGACGTTATTATCAACTGGGTAGTTGAGGACGTTGAAAAGCTTATTGAAAACGAAGTTGCTTACTATGCATCAGGTGCAGGCTCATACACATATTAATAGTACACATTAAAACATTAATCCCCTGAACCAATGGTTCAGGGGATTTTTATTGTTGAAAATCAAAAAGCATTTTTAACGTGGTTAATATCTACAATATTACCTTTTTCATCAGCAAATACTTCTATTATGTCAAAAAAATATTTATGTTTTTGAAGCTTATATTTTGTTATGTATGCTGCAGCAGAGCTTTTTAGGTTTTCTTGCTTTTTATAATCCACTGCATCTGCAGGTGCGGTCATACCACCTACGGTACGAGTTTTTACCTCTACGAAATAAATAATATTATCCTTAAAGGCTACTATATCAATTTCGCCTGTACCCAACGAAAAGTTACCGCTTAATATGTCATAGCCCTGCTTACGCAAATATTTTGCAGCATACTGCTCGCCCTTTGCGCCCAAAAGCCTCGCTTCCATTATTTATCTTCTCCTAATATTTTCTTTAAAAAGCTTCTTCTGTGAACAGGAGAAACACCGTATTTTTCAATCATTTCATAGTGAAGCTTTGTGCCATAGCCCTTATGCTTCGGAAATTCATACTCAGGGTATTTCTCTGCTACCTCAAGCATATATCTATCTCTGCTAACCTTAGCTATAATAGAGGCTGCGGCAACAGACATACACTTACTGTCACCCTTTACTATAGTAATTTCTTTAACACCTGTGTGAGGATATTGGTTGCCGTCTATATACGCTAAATCAGGCCTTATGCTCAACCCCTCCACTGCCCTTTTCATTGCAAGGAAGGTTGCGTTAAGTATATTGATTTCATCTATTTCTTTCTCTGTAGCAATACCAACAGAGTAAGCAACGGCATCTCTTATTATATCATCGTATACAATATCTCGCTTTTTTTCGGAAAGCTTTTTAGAATCGTTAAGAATTTCGTGTGTATAGTTTTCCGGCAAAATTACTGCCGCAGCAAAAACAGGCCCTGCAAGTGGTCCTCTACCTGCTTCATCCACACCACAAACAACCGTATAGCCTTTTTCGTGAGCCTCTGTTTCGTATGAAAAATCCAGCATAATAACACCTCAAAAAAATAAACCTCAGATGAATCATCCAAGGTTTATTTTATAATAATTATTCGGGAAATTCAAGGGTTAGTCTACCTAATTTACCTGCACGGTACTCATCGAGAAGCATTACAGACGCTCTTTCGTAATCTATTTCGCCACCGGATATAAGCATACCTCTTTTGCGACCTATCATTTCAAGAATTTCATAATCCTCTTTTTCAGCAAAATCGGTAATTTTAAAACGCTCCGCCAATCTTTCGGGATAATCCTTTTTTAAAAAAGCAATAAGGCGAAGAGCCATTGTTTCGGTATCAAGGATTTCATCCTTAATAGAGCCGATGAAGGCAAGCTTATCACCAACTGCTTTATCCTCAAACTTCGGCCAAAGCACACCGGGAGTATCTAAAAGCTCGATACCACTACCAACAGCAAACCAGCTGTTAGAACGGGTAACACCCGGCTTATCGGCTACCTTTGCTCTGTTTCTGCCGGCCATTCTGTTTATAAAAGAGGATTTACCTGTATTAGGTATACCAACTACCATAACCCTTAATGGCTTGCCTACCATACCCTTTTCGGTATTCTTTTTTATTTTATCCTTAAGCACGTTGCGTACAAGGGGTAAATATGCATTAAGCCCCTTACCTGTACGGCAGTCAACAGGGATAGCGTAAACGCCTTTATTTTTATAAAATTCTACCCACAGCTGTGTTGCTTTTTCATCTGCAACATCGCATTTATTAAGAAGAACTATTCTCGGCTTATTGCCTATCATTTCCTCTAATTCGGGGTTGGAGGAACTCATAGGTATTCTTGCATCTACAATTTCTGTCACAAGGTCAACAAACGGCAAGCTCTCTTTAATAAGACGGCGAGTTTTTGCCATATGACCGGGAAACCATTGAACTACTTGTTTTTGTGCATCATTCATAAGCGTAAATATCGGAATCACCGTAAGGCAATATTCTGATAACTGCCTTACCTAAAATCTCTCTTTCATCTATCGGGCCCACAATATCACTACGGCTATCTGATGAGCCGTTTCGGTTATCACCCATACAGAAAAGATGGCCTTCGGGAACCTGATACGGAAACTCACGGTAATCACCTTTTTTAATCATAAAGCTTTCACGTACGTAAGGCTCATCTAAAGCGACGCCATCAACATAAACCGTTGCTGTAGCATAATCAATATCTACAGTTTGGCCACCTACTGCTATAACACGCTTAATAAGTGGCTTTTGAAAGTAGGTTTCTTGAGTTATAACAACAATATCGCCTTGAACATACTCTGATTTATTTACTGTTAAAAGTATATCGCCGTGCTGAAGAGTATTTGTCATTGACTCACCATCAACACCTACAACCCTAAAAACAAAAGAAAAAACAACTGCTACAACAATAAACGAGGTCATTATTATTGAAACGAAATCGTAAATTGTTAAATAGATTTTCTTCTTTTTATTTTTACCCTCAGCATCAACGTCAGTTACTGTAACAACCTCTTCCTCTGTGGAGGACACGGTTGTTTCGCCATCTTCGGAGGGTGCATCTGCAAAAACATCCTCTGTAATAAGGAACTCTGTTGCAGAATCGGAAGCCTCGTCTAAATCCACAGGCTCCAACACAGAGTCTGTATTAAAAACTTTTTTCTTATCACTCATAATTATTCAACCTTTAAATCACCAAGTGGGTAAATTCTAAATAAGATTTTGCCTACTATATCTCTTTCATCAACACAGCCTACTCTGCTTGAACGGCTGTCGAGAGAAACGCCTCTGTTATCGCCTAAAACAAAAACTGTTCCTTCGGGTACTGTTAAAGGGAAAGCAATATCTGCCTGTTGAGTTGTCAATTCATCAGTAAAGCGTTCCTCTTTACCGTTAACGGTAACCTTACCTGTAGTAAAGTTAATATCCACAACGTCACCTGCAACGGCAATAACACGCTTTACAATAGGGTTATTATCGTCTTTAGTGCCCGAAATAACAACTATATCGCCCTGCTGCGGCTTATAGCCTACGTGTGAAACTACAATTCTGTCACCAGGCTGAAGAGTCGGCTTCATTGAAGGGCCTTCTACATTGAAAACTCTGAAGCAGAAAAGGAAAAGAATTGTAACAACAACAATTGCTGCTACGCTTGCCTCAAAAACCTCGAATATAGTGAGTTTCTTTTTAGGAGCTTTTTTCTTTGATGCTGATTCCTCATCGTGAAGAGAAATGCTGTACTCCTCTGTTTTATGCATAGCGCTCACCTCTTAATTGAACTATAAGGGTATTATACACCTTATTTTATTTAAATAAAAGATAAAATGAATAAATTAATAAAAAATTAAGAATAAAGGGCAGATATATCTATCTGCCCCGCTCTTCCGACTAAATTAGCCGATTTTTTCCTTAACCTTAGAAGCCTTACCAACTCTGTCACGAAGATAGTAGAGTTTTGCTCTGCGAACTTTACCGCGACGAACAATCTTTACGTCTGCAACGTTTGGTGAGTGAATTGGGAATACTCTTTCAACACCTACGCCGTATGATACACGACGTACTGTGAATGTTTCAGAGATACCGCTACCGTTCTTAGCAATAACTGTGCCTTCGAACTCCTGAATTCTTTCTCTCTCACCTTCACGAATCTTAACACCGATACGGATAGTATCACCGATTTCGAATGAAGGCTTCTCAGCCTTAAGGCTGTCCTGTGCAATGAGTTTTAATGCGTCCATAATAATCCTCCGTTTTTTTCAAGCGTTCATACCGATATAAATCGCAGCGGACCGCCAGCTTTAATGTTGCCATTAATTGCCGTTGACACCTTTTACGGGTAACAACGCACACATAGACTTGACTATAATAGCATATGCTATTGCAAAAATCAATAGTTTTTCTTAAATATTTTTACTTTTTATATAATCAAAGGCCTCAATATTTGTGCAATAGTACACATTTTTATTATTACTGATAAGCTTACAGAAATCCTCAAAGAATTGCCAATCATCATTAACATCTAATTCGTACGTATGACCCCAGATGTAAAACAGCTGAATCTCCTCTGCTTCGGCAGAAATGAAACTTTCCCACAAAGAAAGCAGTTTATCCTTATCTTTAAGCAATGCACAGGTAGGGTTAAAAAGATACGGCTTACTTTGCAAATCAAAATTATACGTCGGCACTGTTGTTCTCGCATACTCAACGTTAGTATTTTCCCCAATAAGCTTTTCAAGCCTTGGGTTGCAGTTTACGCCACCACCAGGATAGGCAAAGCCTCTGACCTTATAGCCAACAAGCTCTGAAAGTGCTTTTCTGTCGCCTTCCACCTGGTGAATTACAACAGCATCTGCTTGCTCGGGCAAAAAAGGATGAGTCAACGTATGGGCTGCAACCTCGTGCCCTTTATACAGCTCTTTTACCTTATCAGGTGATATTTTTGTATGGTTAATCTTTTTTTCATTAATAGTAAGCTGCCCTTCCATACCCAATAAAGCAAAGTTAAGGTTAAAGGTTGCCTTAAGATTGTATTTGTTTAATATCTCAATAAATCTTTCATCCTGGCAAACGCCGTCATCGAAGCTGAAGGTAAGAAGCTTTTTATATTCCATAATACACCTCAAAAATAGACAGGTTATTTCACCTGTCTATTATACATACTATTTACTTTTAAATCAAGCAGATGGAATAAACAATATCTTCACGCCCTCCGTCGTTTCTCCACTCAATTCATTCTCGTGAGCTATAGCCGACACTGTAGTACCGTATTTTTTTGCAATATCCCACAACGGCTCGTTTTCTCTATTCGGAAAATACACTACGATAGGCGCCCTTTTAGGCAAGCATTTTTCACCGTCTGCAGAAATATCGTAAACTAAAAGCTCGGTAGACTGATTATAGATAGAGGCATTTATTTTCATTTCGGTACGAAGCTCGATTGTATCATTATTCTTAACAGCGCACTTAATCGAAACAACATCTACAACAGGCTCACAAACAATGTTTTCCGCCGTAATATTTGAAGAACATTTATAGGAAAAATCAAATGCCTTGTTAACACAAGCAAGTGAATTGTTTATATCCCTAATTATGAAGGACACACAAAGCGAGCCGAATATAGTAAGACAACCATCCGTCACGCTATGCTTAAGCCCTGCAATTTCCCCTATAGCATCTATAACACACAAAGCGCCGTCGCCCGGCACCTTAAAGCTATTATTGCACAAGTACGTATCATATACCTTATCCACAGGTGACAATACTGTGCAGGTGGTATTTTTAGAGGCTACGGCCGAAGCTACGCCGTAGACGTCGGTAATGAGAGTAAGCTCCTTTTCCTCCCACATTGTAATTTCAGCATCTAAATTCAAGGATAAATCAAATGCAGAGGTAAAGCTGTCGCTTTCGCCTTTTAAAATTATATCCAACGCTTTAACGCTAACCTGTACGTCACCTACATAGCTCTCGTTAAGGCCGTCAATTTCTAAAATTTGGTTAAGAGGTATGGTATGAGTTAAATGCTCTGCAACGGCTCTGTTATCACTATTGACATAGCAAATTTCTACAATTGCATCACCTTTAAGCATAAGCTTATTGCTAACCCTTCTTGTTTCCGACAAAAGCACAACAGCCTTTTGACTTATAATAGCTGCCGACGCAGTGGCAAGATTAACTGTATCACTCATAGAAAAAGAGCGTGTTTTTTTACAGCCCAAGGACAGGCAATTTACAGTATGCTCCTTTACCTGAACACCACAATCCTTTTCTAATGAAATTATATCCACACAAGTATGGTAAAACACCTTAATTTTAACAAGCACGCTTGCTTTAACCTCGGCTTTTCTCGTGCCTGTTGCTTTACAGCTCACGTAAGAGGCCTTGGCACAGGCATTATAATCGACAGCATTTTCAAACTCATTTTTTTCGCAACAAACGGAATATTGGCGCCCCTGCGAAAAGGTGTAAATACAACCGTCCTCGGCAGTATATATTACACGAAGCTCACATATACCGTCCACATCAATTCGTGAGCCAACTGCTTTACAGGAGGTTATTTTAGGCTCTGCCGTTACTTTAATAACCTTTAATATTTCGGGCATATATTCAGGCAACTGAAACTCTGCCTCCATATTTTCCTCTAAAGAAATTTCTTTATCTGTTGTGAGAATTTTGTAATCCTCGTGCTTTAATGAGATGTCCATAAAACAAACTCCCTTCATATACTCTCAAGAAAGTATATGAGGGAGTGTTATTGATTATTACATTTTATTCTTGGGTTTGTGTTGCATCCTCTTGTGGAGCTTGCTCATAAAGAAGGGTGTAAAGCTGTGCCTTGTTAGCCTCAAGGTCTATGGAAATGCTTGAGCCGTCCCACTCGCTTGAATACCACCAGGTGCCTTCAAAGGGAAGCTGTGCCGATACCATAATTGAATTTATATCCCCACCCGATTTTGCAACGCAGGAGGACATGCTTAACAGCAGTGAAAGCACGTCACCCTCGGAAAGGGTTGTTTCAATATAAGGGGCAACTGACTTTGCAGTTTCCAAAAGTTTGGGTATGCCTGCAGGGTTAAGGTCACCCTTTACCTTTTGGAGTATGGCGCTGATAATTTTTTGCTGACGCTCCGTTCTTTGAAAATCAGAGTCAAGTTTTCTTATTCTTGCGTAACAAAGTGCTTGGTAGCCGTTAAGGTACACATTTTCGCCTGGCTCAACCTTATCTGCCTTACCCGATGAGCCCAGCTTGAAGTAGCTGTTCATATGAGAGGCTTCGCCCTCACTCACCTCAACCTCAACGCCACCTATACCCTCAACAAGTGCCTCAAACATTTCAAAATTAACAGTAGCATAATCATCTATCTTTATTCCGAAATTTTGCTCAATTGTTTGAATAAGTAAATTAGGTCCACCCCAGGTATGTGCAGCATTAATTTTAGATTCACGGTGACCGGGTACCTCTACGTGAGTATCTCGAAGGATAGAAACAATTGTAACCTTACCTGTTTTACTGTTTATAGAGGCAATCATCATACTGTCGCTTCTTGAAGCGCCACCCTTTTCCTTATCTGCGCCAATTAGAAGTATGTTGCGCACGTGGGATGCCGATACCAAGGAATTAACGTCTGCAATATGCTCTATTTCACTACCTTCGGCAAATTCGCCTACCACGCTTGAAAGTGAGGAGTATGCAAAAACACCTACAGCAATAGCAACAACAAGCAGCAAGGCTATTAATTTTAAAACAGGATTCTTTTTTCTTTTACGCCTTTTACGGTGGGTTTCATCGTAATCTGATACCTCATCCTCACTCACTTCAGCCGTATCGTATCTGCGACTGCCTCTGCGTGGCGCTACAGGTATTTCCTCATACTCATCGTCATCCTCATCTTCATAGGATTCTTCCTCGTACTCGTAAATATCCTCGCTTTCCGTTTCTCTTCCACGAAAGCGTTTTTTAGAGCCAATATAGATATCCCCCGAATTTTCGGAGTTAGGGTCTTGCGAGGAATCGCTATAGACGTCCTCATAGGTATCTACAGGAGTCATATTGAGCAATTCTATATAATCATCTTCGATAGAAACATCGTTTCTTTTATCAGGATTTCTTCTATCTGCCAAGAAAAAACGCTCCTTTAGTGTTTGCTTTTTTCATCTCTTTCGCGAATTACGAATCTGATAGGTGTACCCTCCAAGCCGTAAACCTCACGAATTTGGTTTTCAATATACCTTTGGTAGCTGTAATGGAAAAGCTCTGCCGAGTTTACAAAGCATACAAATGTTGGTGGCCTTGTAGATGCCTGGGTCATATAGAAAATTTTAAGTCGCTTACCTTTATCTGTAGGTGGCTGCACACGAAGTGTAGCTGCTGCAAGAAGCTCATTCAACTGACCTGTTTTAATTCTCATAGCATTTTGAGAATCAACAAACTTTATAAGCTCAAAAAGTCTATCCACACGCTGACCTGTTTTTGCAGAAATAAATATAATGGGTGCAAAGGACATAAATGAAAAATCCTTCATAAGCTGCTTACGGTAAGAGTCCATAGTTTTACCGTCTTTTTCGTAAGCATCCCATTTATTTACAACAATAATACAGCCCTTGCCTTGCTCCAAGGCTCTGCCTGCAACCTTACTATCCTGCTCGGTAAAGCCCTCAAGGGCATCTATCATAATAACGCAGACGTTGGCTCTTTCTACAGCCATATCTGTTCTTAAAACGCTATACCTTTCAACTGCATCCTCAACCTTTGATTTACGGCGAAGGCCTGCAGTATCAATAAACATAAATTTACCGTGCTCGTTTTCAACAAAGCTGTCGGTAGCATCTCTTGTAGTACCTGCGATATTTGAAACAATCATTCGTTCCTCGCCTATAATACGGTTAACAAGAGAAGATTTACCTACGTTAGGCTTACCTATAACGGCAACCTTTATATAGTCGTCCTCATCCCTGTCATCAACAAGGTACTCCTCAGGAAGGTGCTTTAATACCTCATCCAAAAGGTCGCCTGTGCCGTGACCGTGAACTGATGAAACAGGAATAGGGTCACCCAAGCCTAAATTATAAAACTCGTAAAATTCAGGTGGTGGGTTACCTAAGCCATCGCACTTGTTTACTGCAAGTACAACAGGCTTACCGCTTTTTTGAAGCATTGTTGCAACCTCTTCATCGGTAGCAACCACGCCACAGCGCACGTCGGTTACAAAAATAATAACGTTGGCGCTGTCAATAGCTAACTGCGCCTGTCTTCTCATTTGAGCTAAAATAACGTCGTTTGAATATGGCTCAATACCACCTGTATCAACAAGCAGCATTTCGTGACCAAGCCACTCACAATCACCGAAAATACGGTCTCTTGTAACACCGGGGGTGTTATCTACAATAGCAAGCCTTGTGCCTGTTAATTTGTTAAAAAGTGTTGATTTACCTACGTTAGGTCTGCCTACAATGGCAACAACCGGTTTTGGCATATTAAACACCTCCAATAATCATTTCTAATAAGCTGTAGCCGTCATTTTCAACTGCTACTGCTTGTATTCCAAGATACTCTGATAATTCCTCTAAGGTTACGTCATCAAGAAATTTATCTCTTTCTTTTCTTAATGAAACTGCAGGAATAAGAAGAGCATCACCTAAATTCAAGTCCTTTAGCTGTGCTTTGAAATCTTCACCTGTTATTAAGCCTGCAACGGTAACTGTTTCGCCAAAGAAATCGTTTACTATTTTTATTACGTTAACCTTTAAGCCTGGAAATTTGGCTATTGCCACCGAAGAAAGCTCCTTAAGTAAGTCGTAAGCAGCCTCACCCGTAGCAATTGTAACTGTGCGAGAAAGAGCCTTTGACTCCACCTCTTCAATCGCTTGCATAAACTCATCCTTCAAAAGAGCGCACACGCCTACGCCGTTATCAAGCTGGCTAAATTCACCATAGTAATCGGCGCTGGGCATTTTTCTCTCTGCAAGTAAATAAAACTCATCGGATGCATACGCTAAAATCTCACCGTTATTATAAAAAGAAAAGTGAGCGTTAAATTCATCAATTATATCAATTACCTGTGCAGCCTCCTCTTTTGTATAAGTCCTAAGAGGATAAAGTCCTTCTCTGTATTTTGTAAGCCCTACAGGGACAGCTGCAATGCTTTTAACTGCAGGAAAAAGCTTTCCGAGCTCTGACAATGAGTAGCGAAGCTCATCACCATCATTTATACCGGGGCAAAGCACAAGCTGAGTGTTCATTTGTATATTATTTTCAGCAAAAAGCTTTATGTTTTCCAGCACCTCACCGGAATGAGGATTTTTCATCATTTCCACACGAAGCTGTGGATTCATAGTATGCACAGATATATTCACAGGAGAAATATGCATATCTATTATCCTTTGAAGCTCTCTCGGACAAAGCCCCGTAAGCGTAATATAATTACCGAAAAGGAAGCTAAGCCTTGAATCATCATCTTTAAAATAGAGGGTATCACGCATTCCTTTGGGCATTTGGTCCACAAAGCAGAAAATACACTTATTTTTGCAGGAATGGTGCTTGTCCATCAAATAAGTTTCAAACTCTAAGCCAATATCGGCAAGCTCGTCGCTTTTACGAATGTTAACCGAAAACGGCTCGCCGTTTCGCTCAAGGGAAAGCTTTAGCTTTTTTGCCTGAATACAGAAGCGATAATCTAAAACGTCAAATATTTCGGTGCCGTTAATAGCTACAAGCACATCTCCGCTCTGCACACCTGCTGCTGCGCCATAGGAATACTTCTCAACAGAAAAAACCTTGACCGACAAATTATCACTCCTTTCATATTCTTACCTACAATAAAGTCTAATAGGGCGGGGAGAATCCTCTCACCGCCCTCATTACACGAGTTACAAACTATTACAGATTAGTCTACTGAAACTACCTGCTTGCCGTTGTAGTAGCCACATGCTGTGCAAAGTCTGTGTGGTCTTTTGAACTCACCACAGTTTGGGCACTTTACGAGTGCAACTGCATCCATCTTCCATACGTTTGAACGTCTTTTGTCACGTCTTGCTTTAGAAACTCTTCTCTTTGGTACTGCCATGAGTACATCCTCCTTATATAATGTTTAATTATTAGTTCATTCATCCAACAAATCGAGAAGCGCAGCCATTCTTGGGTCTACAGGCGCTTTACAATCACATTGGCCTTCATTTAAGTTCTTGCCACAGGTTATGCACAAGCCCTTACAATCCTCGTTGCAAAGGTACTTTGAAGGAAGAGCGAGATTGACATCTTCTTCAACAAGCTCATCAAGATTAAGGCGCAAATTTGGAACCTCGAGAAAAGCATCGTTTTCGCCACTTTCGAGGGCCACAACCAAGGTGTGCTCTAACGGAAAGTTATATTCCTTTCTAACCTCCGTAGCACAACGGTCACACGGTGCGCAATAAATTACCTGAGCGTTGCCTGTAAGAGTAACGATACCAGCATTATTTTCAACACTACCACTAACCCTAACGGGCTCCACAATTGGTGAATAACCTGAAACCTGAATTGCTGACAAATCAAGCTCATAGTTAAAGGGAAGCTTTAACCCCTCAGTATTAAAAATTGATTCCAGTTCGATAATCATAGACATTACCTCTCAACATACCCAAGTATTATATTATCTTATTAAGAATTTGTCAATAACTAAACCAAAGATTTTTAATAAAAAAACTCTCGAATAACAAGTTACTCGAGAGTTTCATTAAAAAGCAATTAGATAACCTTTACGTTTGCAAAAAGAGCTTCAGGAAGCTTTTCCTTATCTTCGGATACTGTGAATACAAAGTCAACGCCTGTATCCTCAGAAACCTTTGCAAGCTTATTAATAAGTTTTGCAAATTCATCGTAATCTCTGCCAACAATTTTAAATGTTGCATCAACGAAAATCTCTGTAATGTCGTGGTCCTGTGCGATAACGCCACAAACCATTCCGTAGAAAGCATCGCAACCCTCAACTGCAAATCTTTCTGTTTCGATAAGTCTTGCCTTGTGAGTTACCTCATAAGTAAGTAATGGAGATTTCTCTATACAAACTACAGTTCCATCGGAGCTTGCAACTGCCTCATTGATGAGAGCAATAAGCCTTTTTGTTTTGCCGGAACCTTTGTTGCCAATAATAAGTGAAATCATAGTATTTACCTCCGTCGTTTATTTCTCGCCTTTCGGCGTGATTTCTATATTCTTGCTTCGAGAGCTTTTTTATGCTCCTCATAACCCGGTTTGCCGAGAAGAGCGAACATATTCTTTTTGTAGCTTTCAACACCTGGCTGGTCAAATGGGTTAATACCCAAAATATAGCCTGATACTGCACAAGCCTTTTCAAGGAAATATACGAGATAACCGAACTCGTATTCGTTCATTTCGTCTATTTCTAAAATCATATTAGGAACATTGCCATCTGTATGAGCAAGCACTGTGCCAAGGAAAGCCTTTTTATTAACAAAGTCAACTGACTGACCTGCTACGAAGTTAAAGCCATCGCCATTTTCTTCATCAAAGCCTATAATAAGCTCCTCTTTAGGCTTGTTGAACATAACAACTGTTTCAAACATTAACCTTTCGCCATCTTGTACGTACTGGCCTAATGAATGAAGGTCTGTTGAGAAAATTGCTGATGAAGGGAAAAGACCCTTACCACATTTACCCTCGCTCTCACCGTAGAGCTGTTTAAACCATTCGTTCATCATTGTGTAATCGGGCTCGTAGGAAATCATCATTTCTACTGCCTTGCCTTTACGGTAAAGGATATTTCTCATTGCTGCATATTTGTAGCAATCGTTTGTGTTAACGTCGCCCTGTGCAAAGGCTGTGCGAGCATCTGCTGCACCCTGCATCATTTTATCTATATCTATGCCTGCAACGGCAATCGGTAAAAGACCAACAGCTGTAAGAACAGAATATCTGCCACCTACGTCATTGGGGATTACGAAGGTTTCATAGCCTTCACGGTCGGACAGCTCTTTAAGAGTGCCACGAGCCTTATCTGTAGTGGAGTAAATTCTTTTTGCGGCACCCTCTTTGCCATACTTCTTTTCGAGCAATTCTTTAAACACTCTAAAAGCTATAGTCGGCTCTGTGGTTGTGCCTGATTTTGATATAACGTTTACAGAAAAATCCTTACCATCGCAAAGCTTAACTGCCTCTGCAAGTGCTGCTGATGACAAGGTATTACCTGCGAAAATAATTTGTGGCTTTTCTGTAAGGTTACGGTTTTGTGATTTACAAAATTCGATTGCAGCCCTTGCGCCAAGGTAAGAGCCACCGATACCGATAACAACTAAAACATCGCTATCGTTACGGATTTTTTCTGCTGCCTTTTTAATTCTTGCAAACTCTTCTTTATCGTAATCAACAGGTAAATCGAGCCAGCCGAGGAAGTCGTTGCCCGGCCCCTTGCGAGAATTAAGAAGCTCTACTGCGGCATCTAATTCGGGTGCTATTGCAACAACGTCATCATTTGTAACAAAGCCCTCAAGATACCTTGTATTAAGTTTTACTGACATTTGGTCCATCTCTCTCCTATGAGGTCTAAAACACTACACTTGCTATTACATTAGCATTATATAGTATTCTTTGCTAATATTTTACAATAAAAGGTTTTTCTTTTCAATAGAATTTTTGCACTTTTACAAAATAAATACTATTTTTTTCACATTTTAACAATAGAGCAGATACTTTTGTGTGCAACTTTCCATAGCTACACTATACCAAGGTTGCCATTTATCCTTGAAATTATAACAAAGCAAGCACAAACGAACGATACCAAGCAAAAAACCAACACTACAAAAGCAGTGTAATACATAAGCATTTTGGAAAATTTCATTATTATTTTTCAACCTCTTTATCAAGTGTTTCCACTAAAGTATTGCCAATAAGCTGTGCAGAATACACAGCCTCCTCTAAAGTGTTTGCATCCGTGCCAAACTCCAACAACAACGAGCAAGGCGTAACGTCCATATTGTATTTTCTGTGGCAAAAAAACACAGGGCGCATTAATCCCGGGTAAAGCTCCCCTGCCTTGTTTTGAAGGTGTGTAGCAAAAACAAGGTTACTTTTCCAGCTGCTAAAATCCTGCACGCCGTTACCCTCGCAGCCACTTATTATCATAACCTGTGCAGCCTTTTTATTATTTATTTCTGCAGTAGGCTTACATTTTGTACCGTCAGAATAGTGTATGGCATCTCTATGCACATCTAAGGTTATTTGAATGGATGGGTATTTTTTTAAATATTTCTCAACCGATACTCTTGAACGGGCATATGCACCATCGTAGGATTCATCGTATATATTTCTGTCGTGTATAACCTTGTAGCCTGCGTTTTCTAAAACCTTAGTAAGCTCATCGCCTACTCGCACCATATTTTTATTTGTATCTTTAGTACGGGAGTTGTATTCCTTTGCATACCAGCCTAAATCGAGCAGCTCATAGCCCTCGGTAGAGTGGGTGTGGTAGATAAGAATATAAGGCTCATCTTTAGTTACGGTTTTATATTCGGGATGTGCATTCAACAGACTTTTTATGTTTACTGATTGATTTGTTTTATTATCTATTTTAACAGCGCCTAAAGAAATGGTTTTACTTGTTGCACCCATTTGCACTTCTTTTATAGAGCCTGCCTTTGTATAATTTTCAAAAAGCTTTTGAGCTTGCTGCTTTAAGGCCTCTAAATCTGCATTAGAGATTTGTGTATTGACACTATTTGCATAAGAGCCACCACCGTAGCCTGTTATAGTGCTTATTTTTTTGTCAATGCCAACGCTGTTTGCTGTAATTGATATTTCATCCAAAGCAAAGCCTTCAAGCAATAAAAAAGCGTTTGAAACAGCTTCACCGACCGAATTACCCAAAAGCAAAGTAGTTGATATTAAGCTTATACAAACAACTAAACAAACTGTTGCCTTAAAACCTTCTTTATTCATTTACACCACTCCGTTTCATAAAAGGTTATGAAACAAGCTTAAAGAATATTACATCAAGGCATACAGCTCCTCTGTAGATAATTCGGGCTGCAAGGCGCAATTAATTGCCAACGCCAAAAGATAAGAGGCGTTTTTCACAAGAAAATCAACATCCTTTGGAGCCACTATAAAGGATTGAGTTTTATTTACACCTTCATCGTTTAAGTTATCAGGATTAATTCCACACAGCTCAGTCGCCAAGGCTACTGCATCTACAACTGTAGGCACGCCTACAGCTATAACAGGCACACCAATATATTCTTCATCTATTCTTTTGCGAGTATTACCTATGCCGGAGCCTGGTGCTATGCCTGTATTTGACATTTGCACCGTTTTACCCAGCCTTGCTACACTACCTGCCGCAAGTGCATCAATTGTAATTACACAGCAAGGCTTTATTGCATCGCAAATGCTTTTTACATACTCCCCTGTTTCTATACCTGTTTGCCCTAAAACACCTGAATAAACGGCTGCCACAGGGCGTAATTTACAATTAAGACCTATACTTTCCTTTAGCTCTCCACTTATGTGCCTTGTTGCAAATATTTTTGATGCTACATTAGGCCCTAATGCATCAGCAGTCATATCTGCATTACCTATACCAACAACAAGCACAGTGCCGTTGTTTTGGGGCAACAAGGCCTCCAGCCCCTCTTTTACAGCCTTTAAACGGCCTTTAGATGCTGCCGACTCATTGGCAAAATTATTCATTTCGATTGTTATATATTTGCCTACACCCTTATCAAGCCTTTGGGCAGACTCTTGCGATAATATTTCGATTACGGTAGTTTTACACTCTTCATTTTGCTTTTCGGTTATGTTTACGCCATCAAGCCTTTCACCTAACGTTTCGTGACGCTCCAAGGCAAGGTCTGTTCTGAAATTCAAATTACCACCTCTGTTTTAGTATTAATTTTAAATATTTAAATATACCGTTGCAATTCCGACAGTAGCGAAAATTTTATGTTTCATTTATTTTACATTCGTGGTATAATTAATAAAAAACGTTGCGAGGTTGTTAACAATGAAGTTTGGTATGCGAAAGCCTTCCTTTAAAAAGAGCCTTAAGGCCCGTACAACAGGCAGAGCAAAGCGTGCAGTAAAAAGAGCGCTTATACCTGGCTACGGCAAAAAAGGTATGGGGTGGATTAAGAATCCGAAAAAAGCCGCTTACAATAAGGCTTACAACAAAACCACCTTCAGTATAACAGACTTATTTAAATAAGCTTAGGGTGAAAAGAATTATCCGAACCATGTTTTCTACAGGCGGATTTCCGTTCATCCTGTGTTAAAATACTCGCCAATCCGAAAGGATTAGCTGCGTTTTTGCCTTGGCTGACCAAAAATCCGCACTGTATAAAATCTT
>JAZNTU010000019.1:0-28419 GCA_045591945.1 Acutalibacteraceae bacterium
CTGTAAAGGTTATAACAGAGGTTGAGGTTCCTGATACCATCACAGTTGGCGAATTTTCTCAGAAAATCGGCAAGGGCGTAGGTGAAATTGTTAAAAAGCTTATGATGCTTGGTGTTATGGCTACTATAACTCAGTCTATAGACTATGAAACAGCAGCATTAATCGGTGAGGAATTCGGAATAACCGTTAATAAAGAAATCATTCTTACAAAAGAAGATATTCTTTTTGAAACAGCTGAAATAGAAGATAAGGAAGAGGATTTAATTCCGCGTCCTCCTGTAGTAGTTGTTATGGGTCACGTTGACCACGGTAAAACATCACTTCTTGATGCTATTAAAAATACCTCTGTTACAGAAACAGAGGCAGGTGGTATTACACAGCACTTAGGCGCATATAGAGTACACATCAACGGTCAGGATATTACCTTCCTTGATACTCCCGGCCACGCAGCATTCACAGCTATGCGTGCAAGGGGTGCAATGGCAACAGACGTTGCAATTCTCGTTGTTGCTGCAGATGACGGTATTATGCCACAGACAATTGAGGCTATTAACCACGCAAAGGCAGCAGGCGTAGCAATTGTTGTTGCAATTAACAAAATGGATAAGCCTGATGCTTCTCCTGATAGAATTATGCAGCAGCTCACAGAGCACGAGCTCATTCCTGAGGAATGGGGCGGTGACGTAATCTGCGTTCCTGTTTCAGCAAAAACAAAAATGAATATTGATGCTCTTCTTGAGTCCGTTCTTCTCGTTGCAGAAATGAGAGAGCTCAAGGCTAACCCTAACAGAGCAGGTAAGGGTATTGTTATTGAAGCACGTCTTGATAAGGGCCGTGGTCCTGTTGCAACCTTGCTTGTACAGAATGGTACACTTAAAACAGGTGATATCATTGTTGCCGGTACAGCAGTTGGTAGAGTTCGTGTTATGACAGATGACAAGGGCAAAAAGGTAAAGGAAGCAGGCCCATCAGTTCCTGTAGAAATTACAGGTCTTGCAGAGGTACCTGTTGGTGGCGATGCATTTGACTGCGTAAGCGATGAAAGACTTGCCCGTGAGCTTGTTGAGCAGAGAAAGGCTTCACAGAAGGAGGAAACCTTCCGTTCAATGCAGAAGGTTACTCTTGACACCTTGTTCGATTCAATCAGCGAGGGTGAGCTTAAGGACCTTAACATCATTGTTAAGGCAGACGTTCAGGGCTCTGTTGAGGCTGTTCGCCAAAGCCTTGAAAAGCTTTCAAACGACGAGGTTCGTGTTAGAGTTATTCATGGTGGCGTTGGTGCAATCAATGAATCCGACGTAATGCTTGCAAATGCATCCAATGCTCTTATTGTTGGCTTTAACGTTCGTCCCGATCCTGTTGCAGAGCAAATTGCAGAGCGTGACGGCGTTGAAATGAGAATGTACAGAGTTATCTACGATTGTATCGAAGAGGTTGAGGCTGCTATTAAGGGTATGCTTGCACCTAAGTACCGTGACGTTGAGCAGGGTAAGGCCGAGGTTAGAAACGTATTCAAGCTTTCAAGCTCAGGTACAATTGCCGGCTCATACGTTCTTGAAGGTAAAATTACACGTAACAGCAAAATCCGTGTTGTTCGTGATGGTATTGTTGTTGCCGAGGATGAAATTGCATCTCTTAAGAGATTTAAGGATGACCAGCGTGAGGTAGCTGCAGGCTACGAGTGTGGTATCGGTCTTGAAAAGTTCAACGATATTAAAGAGGGCGATATCCTCGAGGCATATATTGTAGAGGAGTATAGAGATTAATCTATGGGAACATACAAGCAAAACAGAACGGCTGAGGATATCAGGCGTGAAATTTCTGCAATAGTTAGAGAGCTTAAGGACCCAAGAGTGGCAGACCACATTATAAGCGTTTCCAGAGCAGAGGTTTCATCCGACTCATCATACGTTAAGGTATATGTAAGCGCTGTTGAGGGCATGGAGGTTGCAAAGGCTGCAACCAAGGCCCTCACCGGTGCAACCGGTTTTATCAGAAGAGAGCTTGGTAAAAGGTTAGGTTTAAGAAAAACCCCAGAAATCAAGTTTGTTGCTGATAATTCCATAGAATACGGTATGACTATTGTTAAAAAGCTTGAACAAATTTCAAGCGAAGCAAAGGATACTGAAGAAACAGAAGAAGAATAAGTCTCTCAGGATGTTGTTATGATTATTGAAAAGAAAGAATGCTTAAGGCTACTACAAGAGAATGAAGAGTTTTTAGTGCTCTCACACGAGCATCCCGATGGTGATACCTTAGGATGTGCGTTTGCCCTTTGCGAAATTTTGCGCCTTATGGGTAAAAAGAGGGCCTTCCGTTGTGCAGATGAGGTTACAAAGGATTTTTACTATATGACAGACAGCTTTGTTAACGATGAGGTAACAGAGCCCTTTGTTATTTGTGTAGACGTTGCCGATGAGGACCTTTTAGGCTCTCTTGCACAGGAATTTGGTGACAAGGCAGACCTTTGCATAGACCACCATATGTCAAACACATACTTTGCAAAAGCAACCTACCTTGCAGATGAGGCTGCAGCCTGCGAGATTATTTATGACCTTGCAATGTCTTTGCCTGTTGAAATGAATAAATATATAAGAAACTGCCTTTACACAGGCATTTCTACAGATACAGGCTGCTTTAGGTATATGAATACCACAGCAAGGACCTTCGCTATTGTGGCATCACTTATGGAGCAGGGCATAGATTCTGCAATGATTAACAAGCTTATGTTTGAAACTAAAACAAAAAGCTTTTTAACTCTCGAAATGCTTGCGAGAGAAACGCTTCAGTATTTCTTTGATGGTCGCTGTGCTATGATTACAATTACTCAAGATATGTATAAGCAAAGTGGCTCTACCGAGCACGAGTGCTACCCCATTACTGCATTGCCAAGGCAGATTGAGGGTGTGCTTGTAGGTGTAGTAATCAAGCAAAAGGCTGATGGCAGCTACGGCATATCCGTCAGAACAAATTCGGAAATAGATGCCTCTCAAATTTGCAGCAGATTAGGTGGAGGCGGCCACAAAGGTGCTGCAGGCTGCCGTTCAAACGGTAATATTGAGGATATCAAGGCACAAATTCTTGATTCTGTAAAAATATCCTTGGAAGGTATTAATCAATGACAGGAATTATTCCCCTTTATAAGGGAGAAAATATAACGTCTTTTTTTGCAGTGGCAAAGGTAAGGCGTATAGCAGGCGAAAAAAAGGCTGGGCACACAGGCACCCTTGACCCTAACGCAACAGGTGTTTTGCCTATTGCCTTGGGTGGTGCTACCCGATTTATAGAGCTTTTGCCTACACACAAAAAGGCATACAGGGCTACCTTTAAAACAGGCATCAAAACCGATACCCTTGATATTTGGGGGCAGGTTTTGGCTACAAACGATAAAAAAGTAAGCCTGCAGGAGCTTTTGAACGTGGCAGAAGGCTTTCGTGGGGATATTATGCAGCTTCCACCTATGTTTTCTGCATTAAAAAAAGACGGTGTGCGCCTTTACGAGCTTGCACGCCGAGGTGAAGAGGTAGAGCGTGAGGAGCGTAAATGCCACGTATACACACTGGAAATAGCAGAGCAGGGCGAAGAGTATACTCTTTACTGCGAGTGCTCTGCAGGTACGTATATTCGCACCCTTATAAGCGATATATGTCAAGCAGCAGGAGTATACGGTGTAATGACCTCCTTAGAGCGCACCTATGCCTGTGGTGTTTGTATTGAAGATTGCTACACGCTCGAGCAGTTATCACAAATGGCAGAGCAAGGGCAAATAGAAAATGCAGTTATTCCTGTAGATAAGCTTTTAGAGGAATATCCTGCATTAAACGTAACGGCGAATCAAGCAAAGCGTTTTAAAAACGGCGGAGAACTTTTAGCAAACAGATTAAAGGGTCTTAAAGGCCCCGGGCTCTACAGAGTCTATGGGGAAAATAAATTTTTAGGCTTAGGCGAGCTTTTAGCAGAGTCCGATAGCCTGACAGTAAAGCGAGTTTATGTAGAAAGATGAGTGAAAAGCTTCAAGGAGCATTTATTGCTCTTGGTACCTTTGATGGCCTGCACGTTGGCCACAAGGCAGTAATAACAGCTGAAAAAACTGAATATTCAAAGAAGCTTGCGCTTATGTTTAGTGAGCATCCACAGCTTTCCCTTACAGGCAAGCACCCAGGCATTCTTACAATGCCACAAAAGGAGAGGGAGCTTCTTTCCTCCTGGGGTGTACAAGCAGAGTATATTGATTTTCCATCTGTTGCTCAGCTTTCACCGGAGCAGTTTGTGGATGAAATTCTTGTTGGTCGCTACGGCGCAAGGTCAGTAGCCTGTGGCTTTAACTACCGTTTCGGCAAGGGAGCAACAGGTGACGTACAGCTTCTTCGTTTGCTTTGTGCCGAAAGAGAAATTAAACTGACCGTTGTAGCCGAGGTTGATTACCTTGGTGAGCCTGTAAGCTCCACAAGAATAAGGAATGCTATCACACAGGGTGATATGAAAAAGGCAAACGCTATGCTTGGCAGATTTTTCTCTTACGATTTTGAGGTTAAGCACGGTGATGAGCGTGGCAGAATACTTGGCTCTCCTACGATAAATCAGTTTTTTGTAAAGGATTTTTGTGTGCCGGAGTTTGGCGTATATGCATCCGTTACAAAAATAGATGGCGAGGAATATCCGTCTGTAACAAATATAGGCGTGCGCCCCACAATAGAGGGCATAAGCGAAAAGCGTAGCGAAACAAATATTATAGGCTTTCAAGGTGATTTGTACGGCAAGCACCCCGAGGTCTTTGTTGTTGAAAAAATCAGGGGTGAGCTAAAGTTTAATTCCCTTGATGAATTAAGCGAGCAAATTGCAAAAGACAGAGAGCAAGCCCTAAAGATATTAAGAAAGGTGCAAGGCTATGGAATTTAAAAACAAAATAAAGGTTTCACCCTCAATACTTTCAGCAGACTACGCCTCTTTAAGAGAGGATATTGAAAAGGTTAAGGTGGCAGGTGCAGATATGCTCCACGTGGATGTTATGGACGGACACTTTGTGCCTAATATTTCCATAGGCCCACCTGTTGTAAAAGCAATAAACAAGGCAACCGATATGTTTCTCGATTGCCACCTTATGATAAGTAATCCTTACGATTACATAGATGCCTTCGCAAGCAGTGGAGCAGACCTTATTGCCTTCCACATTGAAAGCAACAGCGACGTGCAAAAAACAATAGATAAAATAAAAAGCACCGGTGTTTTACCGGCACTTGTTTTAAAGCCCAACACACCAGCTCAAGAGGTTTTTCCATACCTTTCACAGCTTGCAATGGTGCTTGTTATGACGGTTGAGCCCGGCTTTGGTGGTCAGTCCTTTATGGAAAATATGCTTCCGAAAATCAAGGCTATTCGTGAAGAGGCAAGCAAGGTTAACCCACAGCTTATGATTCAGGTTGACGGTGGCATTGTGCCGAGCACGGCAAAGCTTTGTGTTGAAGCTGGTGCAGACGTGCTGGTTTCAGGTAGCTTTATTTTCGGCGCAGAAGATACTAAACAGGCAATTGATGCTTTAAGATAATTTTTTGCCGCCCTCGCATATTTGGGCGATTTCCCCGGGTGAGGGAAGGCTTACCTCACCGTATTCGCAAAGCTGAAACAACAGGCTTTTTGAATGCTGTGCTTCGGGGTAAATAATTATATAATAAGTATTTTCATATATGTAGGAGCTTACCTCTTTTACCCTTTGAGAATCAAGGCTTACCTGCTTAATGCAGTCTAAAAAGGCGTTTAAATCAAAGCTACAAAAAAGAATAGGCTCATCATCCTTTTTTAAAACAGTTTTTCCCTTGGTTTTATCCACCTCTTGGGGAAGCTGAGTAAACTCAAGGCAGCACCCTCCATCGCTAATAGGCATTGCGTTAATAAGCAGCCTGCTATCCAGGGTTATGCTTTTTCCCAAAACCTTTCTTGCTCTGTCAAGAATAGTCCAAATAACACGGCGTGTTTCTATATTGGAGTAGTCAAGCTCATCGTAGGTTATATCTAAATCCTGCAAGTCCTTTTTAGTTAGGGTAACAGAGATTTTTCCATTAGTACCTGCTTGAATTTCCATAGGTATCGCCTCCCTTTTATATCTACTATCATAATACTCAAATAACTTATCCACAATGATAAAATATTGGAAGGAGATTTCAAAATGAAATTTGCAATTTGTAGCTACAGCCTGTCATCTTTAGTAGGAGATGGTGAAAAAACAGAGCTTGAGCTTATTAGCGTTGCTGCAGAATTAGGCTTTGAAGCCTTCGAATTTTCAGAAATCAATCCTCCCGAGGGCGAAAGTAAGCTCGACTATGCCAAAAGGCTTAAGGCCGAGGCAGACAGAGTGGGTATTCCTATTGTGCAGTATTCTATCGGTGCAGATTTTTTGTACGGCTGTAATGGTGATTTACAGGCAGAAATTGAGCGCCTTAAGGGCGAGGTGGACGTGGCCAAGGCTTTAGGCGTTGCAGGTATGCGCCACGATACAACAGGTGGCTACAAGGGAGAGGATGCAGAGAAATACACCTTCTCCGATGCGCTCCCTCGTATAATTGAGGGCTGCAGGGCAGTAACAGAATATGCTGCTACGCTGGGTATTAAAACTATGACGGAAAATCACGGCTATTTCAGCCAGGATAGTGAGCGAGTAAAAGCAATAGTTGAGGGTGTAAATCACCCTAACTTCGGCACGCTTGTAGATATAGGCAACTTCCTTTGTGTTGATGAATATCCTGTGGATGCAGTAAAAAACACGTCACCATACGCTTTTTATGTGCACGCAAAGGATTTTTGCTACAGAAAAGCAGATGAAATTCTTTCTGATGACGGCTTTTTCAAAACACGCAACGGTAATTTCCTTAAGGGCGTAATATTAGGTCACGGCGACGTGCCTGTGCTTGAGGCTCTTAATATTGTAAAGGATAACGGCTACAATGGTTTTGTAACGTTAGAATTTGAAGGCTTAGAGGATGCAAGGCTTGGCTGTGCCTACGGCCTTAACACGTTAAAGGCTGTTAAAGAAAAGCTTAGTTGGTGAATATAATGCTTGAAAACAGAAAAATTATATTGGCGTCTGCCTCACCTCGCAGAAAAGAGCTTATAGGACTTTTGTGCAGTCAGGTTGAAATTCGCCCTGCACAGTGTGATGAAACGTTACCTGAGGGTATAGGTGCGAGGCAGGCAGTAGAATATCTTTCAAAAATAAAAAACGATGCTGCAAGAGCTGTTTGCGCAGAGGGAGAAATTATAATTTCTGCCGATACAGTCGTTGCAGTTGAAGATAAAATTTTAGGTAAGCCCACAGATAAAGAGGATGCCCGTAGAATGATAAGCCTTTTAAGTGGCAAAACACATCAGGTTTATACAGGGGTAACAATCTCTTTGGGTGACAGCTTTCTTACCTTCAGCGAGAAAACGGACGTAACCTTTTTTGAGCTTACGGATGAGGAAATTGAGGAATATATATCCTCTTCAGAGCCTTATGACAAGGCAGGGGGATATGGAATCCAAGGCAAGGCAAGCTTGCTTGTAAAATGCATAAACGGTGATTATTTCAACGTTGTAGGCTTGCCTGTTGCAAGGCTAAACAGAGAGCTTACAGCATTTATTTCAAATTAAAGGTGGTGCTTTTGTGGCAGAGAAAAAAACAGAAACCTTTGTTCAGCCTGAGGTTACTCAGGAGGAAATTGACAGACAAAGAAAGCAACAGGAGAAGGAGTACCTTGGCCCCCGTGAAATGGCAGCTTACATCATTTCAGGTATAGGTGATAAAAACTGGGAAACCTTTAACGGTAACAACGAGTTTTTCTATACAACTACCTTCCAGCATGTCAGCCCCATTACGTTAAGTGTGGCGCAGTCCGTTTGCAGTATTCTTGATACCTTCGATAATGCTATTTCAGGACCTATTCTTGACAGAACACGTACCCGTTGGGGCAGAGTAAGGCCATATCTTGTTCTTACACTTCCGTTTTGGCTTTTTTCTGCTGCAATGCCGTATTTGTTGCCCGACGGTCTTTCACAGGCAACACTTCTTTTAATGTTTTTAATTATTCGCTATGTAGGGTCAATATCCAACTCTTTTTATACCCCTGCATACCAAGCGGTGCTTTATAACCTTACACCAAACGTAAACGAGCGAAATAAGCTTATTGCTGCAGATACGTATGTTGACCTGCTGGGTGTGTGGTTGCCATCGCTGTTCCCATTCTTTGTAGACTATTTGCCACGAACCATACCTACAAGGAGCATCTATTTAGGTGGCGCAATTGTGTTTATGCTGCTTGTTGTTATTTTCCGTGTGTACGGCTTCTTTAGTCTGCGTGAAAGAGTGCCCCTTGCATCTCGAGAGGAAATGAAAAGCACAAGCGTTTTCAAATCAGTTATGCAGGTTGCCTCCTGCCGACCTATGTGGGTGCTTATGATTAAGAACTTCTTTGGCGTAGGTAAGGGCACAGGCCAAAGCGTTGCAAACTATTTCTGGCTTAACTGTACGGGTAAGCTGTCAAATGCTGCAATTGCAGGTATTTTTACAGGCCTTCCAAGCTACTTTGTGTTGCCCTTTGCAACAAAAATGACAAAGAAAATCGGTCTTAAAAACCTTGCGGTTTTATCCTACGGCTACTGTGGTGTTATTTACCTTATTATGTATTTTGTAGGCTTCAGACCAACAGAAAACAATATAGTAAACATAATAATTATTGTTGTTTTCCTTACCCTTGCAGGTGCTATGAACAGCGTTCAGCGTTACTGCAACACTGCTCTTCAAGGAGACCTTTACGATTACGTTGAATGGAAAACAGGTATCAGAAACGAGGGTATGATGAGTGCGGCAATGGGTTACATAACTCTTGTTTCAAATAACATTTCAACAATCTTAAGTGGTATTATTATTGCTGCAATTAAGTACGAGCCACTTCTCAACTCCTACGGCGTTGTTATTCCTCAAACCGACCCTGTTATGCTTAAGGCTATCTGGACAGTATTTACACTTGCTCCCGCCATTGGCAGAATAGGCAAGGCAGTTTCACTTATGTTCTTTAACGTAGATGGCAAAATAAAAGAACAGATGATGGAGGATTTAGCCGTTACAAGAGCTCAAAAGCTCAAATCAAGAACAGAAACTCCTGATTCTCAGGATAATTAATTTAATGGTGATTTAAATGCGTATAGTTGTTAAGGTGGGCACGTCTACACTTGCCCACAGCACAGGATGTTTAAATATAAGGCACGTTGAGGAGCTTTGCAAGGTGCTTTCCGACCTTAAAAATGCAGGTCACGAGGTAATACTCGTTTCCTCAGGTGCTATCGGTATGGGCGTAGGTAAGCTCTCACTTAAAGAAAAGCCAACGGATATGGCAACAAAGCAGGCTGCAGCTGCAGTAGGTCAGTGTGAGCTTATGTATACGTATGATAAGCTTTTCTCCGAGTATAATCACACAGTAGCGCAGATTTTGCTTACAGGCCTTGATTTGGAGGACCCTACAAGGTACCACAACATTAAAACTACAATGAATAAATTGCTTGAGCTTAAGGTGCTCCCGATTATCAACGAAAATGATACTGTAAATACAGATGAAATTTCTGTTGGTGATAACGATACCTTAGGTGCTATTGTGGCTGTAAGCATGCACGCAGATTTACTTGTGCTGCTTTCTGATATAGACGGCCTTTATACTGCCGACCCACACACAAGCAGTGATGCGAAAATTATAGAGGAAATTGCAGAGATTACACCTGAAATCGAGGCCCTTGGTGGTAAGAGCCAAAGTGGACTTGGTACAGGTGGTATGGCAACAAAAATTTCGGCAGCAAAAAGATGTGTGGCAAGGGGCACAGACGTTATAATTGCAAACGGCTCAGCTCCTGCTGTACTCTATAAAATAATTGATGGGGAAAAGGTCGGAACAAGATTTAAAGCGGTGAAAAAATGAAAACGACGTTAGAAATATTAAAGGAAGCAAAGGCTGTTAAACGTGTGCTTTGCTCTCTTTCAACTGAAGAAAAAAACAAAGCTCTGCTGTATATGGCAGAGGCATTGCTTGAAAATGCAAAGGAAATCCTCAAAGAGAACAAAAAGGATTTAGAAAATGCAAAGGGCACAATATCTGAGGTTATGCTTGATAGGTTAGCATTATCGCAGGAGCGCATAGAGGGTATGGCAGAGGGCATCCGTCAGGTTGCTGAGCTTCCTGACCCTGTAGGCGAAGTGCTTGAAACAGTTATAAGGCCAAGTGGTATTGTTGTAGAAAAAACAGCCGTGCCTATGGGCGTTGTTGCAATTATTTACGAAAGTAGACCTAATGTTACCTCCGATGCTGCAGCGCTTGCAGTTAAAAGCGGTAACGTTTGTGTGCTTCGTGGTGGTAAAGAGGCTTTCCTTTCTGCAAATGCTATTGTTAAGGCAATGCGCAAGGGCTTAAAAAAGGCAGATTTGCCTGAAAACCTTATTAACCTTGTGCAGGATACCACAAGGCAGAGCGCAAACGAGCTTATGAACGCCGTTGGATACGTAGATTTGCTTATTCCGAGAGGTGGCGCAGGTCTTATTAAGGCTTGCACAGAAAATGCAAAGGTGCCTTGTATACAAACAGGTACAGGCATTTGCCATATTTACGTAGATAAAATGGCAGATTACGAAAAGGTGCTTAATATTATAGAAAATGCAAAAACAAGCAGACCTTCTGTGTGTAACGCATGTGAGGTTGTGCTTGTGCACGAAAGCCTTGCAGACCAGATTTTGCCACTTATTCAGGAAAGGCTTTGTGGCTTAAGAGAGGCAAAGGGCCTTACACCTGTTGAATTAAGGCTGGATGAAAAGGCAATAAAAATTATTGACGGCACACCTGCAGGTGAAAATGATTTTGATACAGAATTTTTAGATTACGTACTTGCAATAAAGGTTGTTGAAAGCCTTGACGAAGCAATTGAGCATATTGCCTTACATTCTACAGGTCATAGCGAGGCAATTATTACCGAAAACAGAAAGCACGCAAAGCGCTTTACTATGGAGGTAGACAGCGCTGCAGTTTACGTTAACGCCTCCACACGCTTTACAGATGGTGGCGAGTTTGGCTTAGGCTGTGAAATGGGTATTTCAACACAAAAGCTCCACGCAAGGGGACCTATGGGACTTAGGGAGCTTACAACCTATAAATACATAATTAAAGGTACAGGTCAAATAAGGTAACTTACACTACAAAATCTGCTTTGGAGATGATTTTTTGAGTAAAATTGGTTTTTTAGGATGCGGCAATATGGGTGGCGCACTTGCAAAGGCTGCCCTTAAGGCTGAAGGTGCAGAAAATATTTTTGTATATGACGTTGATACGAAAAAAATAAAAGCATTTGCAGAGGAGTACGAGGTTAATGTGGCAGATGCCGAATATATCGTAATGAATTGCGACTATATTTTCCTCGGTGTTAAGCCTCAAATGCTTAAGGCTCTTTTTGAAAAAATTGCACCCTTGCTTGAGGAGAGAACAACAGATTTTACACTTGTTTCTATGGCGGCGGGCGTATCCCTTGCAGCAATAAATGCGATGGCGCAGGTGGATTGCCCCATTATAAGAATTATGCCTAATATGCCTGTTGCAGTAGGCGAGGGAATGATTCTTTATACAGTAAACGATTTTGTTTCCAAAGAAAACCTTGACGGCTTTATTGCATCAATGCAGTATGCAGGTATACTCGATAGAATTGATGAAGATAAGATTGATGCCGCATCCTGCGTTTCAGGCTGTGGGCCTGCATTTGTGTTTATGTTTTGCGAGGCTCTTGCCGATGGCGCAGTAGAGTGTGGCCTTCCAAGAGATAAGGCGCTTCTTTATGCAGCGCAAACCCTTATAGGCTCTGCAACAATGCTTGTGCAAACAGGCGAGCATCCGGGCAAATTAAAGGATGCGGTTTGCAGCCCTGCAGGCAGCACCATTGAGGGAGTTAAAGCCCTTGAGGAGGGTGCCTTCAGAGCAAGTGCAATGAATGCAGTTAAAGCAGCATATAAAAGAACCCTTGAGCTTGGAAAATAAATTGGTCTGTTTTGCGCATAGCTTGTTTTATTTTACTCGGCGTATCTTAATACGCCGTCGCTCAATAAAACGGCGCTCTGCATCAAAACGTTCTCAATTTATAAGTTCACATTCCAAATACCTAATAAAAAAGCTTGTGCGGTCGGCACAAGCTTTTTCTTTTATTCAATTATGTTTTTAAATTCCTGCAAGGCTTCGTCGTTGTATTGCTTGTAGTCACTTGTCATAAGTGGCACCCTGCCTTCAATAAGCATTTTAAAGCCATCCTCAACGCCCTTAAGTGTGTTTGGAACAAGTGTACCATTGTTCTTTTGCATAAAGGTTCTTGGGCCTGTAATATCTGTTGAAACTGCAGGCAGGCCGAGGATATCTGCCTCTACAAGCACAAGGCCAAAGCCCTCGTAGTGTGATGCAAGTATAAAGCCATCGCAAGCCTTAACTATAGGCAATGGGTTTGTCATAGATAAAATAAGCACAACGTTGTTGCCACAGGGGAGAGTTTTTACGTATTCGCAAAGGTCATCGTAAATACCATCACGCTGAATACCACCAATTATAATAAAGTATGTGTTTTTGTTTTCCTTCCATACGTTATTAAAGGCGTTAATCATTCTCTTGTGGTCCTTCTCAGGTGAGAAACGGCCAACGCTGATTATAACCTTTGCATCACTTTCAAGAATTTCTTTTACTTCATCAAGAGTTTTGTTGCTCTGTGTAACGCCCTCGTCAAATGCGATTTCGCCGTTGCCACGCTCAACAATTTCATCGTAAGCAATAATGTTTCTTGCAAGCACAAAATTCTTTTTCCTTCTAACAAAGGATGCTGTGGATTCCTCAATATCCTCTGTTACAAGCGCAACCTTATCGTAATGCTTATATGCATAGCGTAAAACGGAGATTCTTTGGTTGGCCTTAAGCTCAATCTCCTTAACCATATCGCTGTGCACGTAAATTGCATTATTGCACTTAAACTGTGAGAAAAGGAGAATCATTTTTGTTTCGTAGCCGTTAAACTGAATAGCGCTATCAAAGGGTGCACCACCAAAGGTACGCTCAATTTCAAGCTGCCATTCCTTTTTCAAAAGAGCCATCATAGGCTTGATTGGGAAGTGCTTTTTATTAAAGCCCAGCCAAATTTTCTTTTTTAAGTAGCTTAAGTTGAAAACACCTTGAATAGGGAAATAGGTAACGCCCTCAGGGAGTCCTGCAATAGTATCCTGGTGGAGCTTACCCTTTTCTGCAGGGAAGGAAACAATGTAATTGTTTTCTTTTGTATCAAGGTTTTTAAGAAGGTTTATGCCTGATGAGGTAATGCCGTTCTGGTCAAGGTTACCTAAATACATAAGTATATTTTTCTTGCCGTTTTTAGCAATAGGCACCTCTGTAACGTATTCACTACCCTTACGGTTAATAACAAAGTTGAGAATTGCTGCTGTAGCCTGTGGGCAGTCGAAGGTGCAGTATTCCTCTAAGAATGCAGCATCGTCATACTCCTTAGGTGAGCGCATTTCTTTAAGTAAATCCTCCAACGTTTTAACGTTGGGGAAGGGAAGGTCTGAAAGTGGCTTGTACACACCACGGTCTGCAAAGTAATCCTCTTGGTCAAAGGTGAAAAGAATTATCTTTTTGCCTGTGTTTGCATAGTCGTAAAAAACACTTGAATAGTCTGTTACAAGGCACTCTGCACAGTTAAGGAAATCGTAGGTTTCATATTCCTCGGGAAAATTACGAATGTGCTTAAAGGTATTAAAATCTACATCCTTTTTTGCAATAGGGTGCAGGTTAAGGTAAACGATTTCATCCTCATCAAGAATTTTATCTAACTCATAAAGATAATACTGAAAATATGCGTTTGCCTTTGCATCTATGTTACCAACGGAGCCTCTCCAGGTAGGCATATATGCATAAATTCTTTTACCCTCAAGCTCGAGCTCTTTAACAATTTCTTGACCTCTGTTCTTGTTAAAAAATGCTGTGTTTCTTGGGTAGCCTGCAAGCACACACTCACCAAGGGCAATGTTTTCAAGCATATAGTCCTCAACCATATGCTCCATTGTGTAACGGTTAGGGTAAAGCAGGTAATCTGCACAAACAAAGTTTTTCTGTGCGTTGCCAATACCGTGCATAGCATTTTTAATGCCCTTACCCAAGGTCTTAAGAGGAGTGCCGTGCCAGGTGTTAAGGTAAACCTGACCTTTTTTCTTTAAGTAGAAGGGTAAGAAGGTGTTATCGTTAAAAAGGTATTTAGCAGATGCCAAAACCTTCATATATTCCTTTGTAGAAAGCACAACAGGGATAACGCCCTTAATATTGTATTTTTCGAGAATTGCCTCAAATTTAGGCTTAGTACCTACACGGCAGCTAAGGTAAACCTTGTAATCCTTATACAATGGGTTTGTGGCAAGCTCCTGTACTAAGTAAAAGATATTACCACTTATTTCCGTACCGTGCTGTGATTCCAAAAGAATGGCGTGCTCGTCTATTTTAAGCTTTCTGAACCACTTAACGTAGCGAAGCTTTGGAAGTGTGTAAAGGAACCACTTGTAAAAGGGGAGTTTCTTTAAGAATTTTTCAAGCTTTTCTTTCATAGTTTCCTCCAAGAAATGGAATTTACCGCAATTTATTCCGTCCTCAACTTATTTCATTCTCATTGAAATATCAAATGCCTCAACCGAGTGGGTAAGTGCACCAATGGAAAGTATATCCACACCAAGCTCTGCAACGCTGCGAAGCCTTTCCTTTGTAAGGTTACCCGAAGCCTCAAGCAGTGCTTTTCCACCAACAATTTCTACAGCCTGTGCCATAGTTTGGTTATCCATATTATCAAGCATAATAATATCTGCACCGGCTGCAAGAGCCTCTCTTACCTCGTCAAGTGTACGAGTTTCAACCTCGATTTTAACTGTGTGGCCAATTTTTTCTCTGAGCGCCATAACAGCAGGGGTAATGCCACCCTTTGCATCTATGTGGTTATCCTTAAGCATTGCACAGTCCGAAAGGTTGTATCGGTGGTTTTTGCCACCACCACAGGTAACGGCATACTTTTGTAATGAGCGAAGCCCCGGCAGAGTTTTTCTTGTGTCGGCAATTGTTCCTCGTGTACCTGCAATTTCTTTAACACAAGCATTTGTAACAGTTGCAATGCCACTCATATGCTGTATAAGGTTAAGAGCAGTTCTTTCACCCTTTAAAAGCTTAACGGTTTTGCCCTTAAGCTCTGCAATGAGGTCGCCCTTCTTTATTTCGTCGCCATCTTTTTTGTGAATAACACAGGTAAAGCTGTCATCTAAAAGGGTGAATACTCTCATAGCAACGTCTATACCACACAAAACGCCGTCTGCCTTGGCAATAAAAACAGCCTCGCTTGTGTGATTTTCGTCAAGAAGATAATCTGTAGCTATGTCAATGTAGTTAATATCCTCCTTGATGGCGTTTTTAATAAGGTCATCAATGTAAAATTGGGGTAAAATCATTTGTCTACCTCCTTAAGAATAATATAGGCTACCGTTGCAAGGGATAAAGCTTCGCAATAATCAGCTGTAACGGCAAATTTACTGTTTTTAAGTCTTTGCAAAATGCTTTCAATTCTTAATTTTGCACTGTGTATAGCTCCCTCATCGGGAATAACAAAGTATGCTCGTTGCAGAGTTTCACGAATTTCTGTACGTGTGCCCTTTGGCAACGGCGCACCTGTGTAAACTGTTTTTTCTTCGTCTTCAGGGATAGAAACACTGAAAAAGCCTGCCTGTATGCACCTTGTAATATCCTCAGCAGCTTTTCGACCGAATACAAGCGCTTCTAAGAGAGAGTTGCTTGCAAGTCTGTTTTTACCGTGCACACCTGTGCAGGAGCATTCGCCTGCAGCATATAAACGGGGGAGAGTTGTTCTTGCGTTAAGGTCAACCTCAATACCACCCATAAGGTAGTGTTGGCAAGGGAAAACAGGAATTAAATCCTTCGAAATATCAACACCCTGCTTAAGACAGCCTGCGTATATACCGGGGAAGCGCTTTTTCAAATACTCCTCGCCCTTGTAGCGAATATCAAGGTAAAAGCTGTTGCTGCCTAAACGCCTTGATTCCATAATTATAGAGCGTGAAACCACGTCTCGTGGGGCAAGCTCAAGGCGCTCGTCGTACCTGTCCATAAAGCGCTCCTTGTTGCAGTTAAGAAGGTATGCGCCCTCACCACGAACAGCCTCGCTTATAAGGAATTGCTCACGGTTTGCGCCGTTAAAGGCTGTTGGGTGGAACTGAACGTAGCTAAGATTTTTTATTGCTGCACCCATTTCGTAGGCAAGGCGTATGCCATCGCCTGTAGCCACAGAGGGGTTGGTGGTATACTTGTAAACTCTGCCTATGCCACCCGATGCTAAAAGGCAAAAATCGGCATAAACGGTTTTATAGTTGTTGCCACTCATAATATCTATTTTAAAGCCGTTTTTAATTCGGCTCATAGAGGTAACCATAGTTTCATCGGCAAGGGTTACGTTTGGTAAAGCCTCAACCTTAAGCATAAGCTTGTCTACCATTTCCTTGCCCGAGATATCCTTGTGGTGTACAATTCGCCTTCTGCAGTGGCCACCCTCAAGGGTTTTAATAAGCTCGCCGTTTTCATCACGGTCGTACTCTACACCGTACTCAATAGTTTTTAAAACGTCTGCAGGGCCCTCCTGGCACAAAAGCGTTACGGCATCAAGGTCGTTTTCTCTTTTACCTGCTATAAGGGTATCCTCTATATGAAGGTCGTAGCTGTCGTTTTCTAAATCAAGCACACAGGCAACACCACCCTGTGCAAGGGAGCTGTTTGACTGGTGGCGCTCTTTTTTAGAAAGCAAAAGCACGTCTACGTCTTTTGGAAAATTAAGCGCCGCATATAGTCCGGCAATACCTGTGCCGACTATGACGACGGTGTATTTTCTGTTTAATTCGGAAAGGTTCATTTTATTACCCCAATTCCAACATACGATTTATACTGATTAATGCTTTTTCTCTTAAATCCTCAGGAAGCTCAATTTTTTCGCCGCCCTCACCCATAAGGGCTTTGTATACATCCTCTAAGGAGATTTTCTTCATATCCTCACAGCAAAGCTTTTCGGGAGAAAGCTGAATAAATCTTTCACCCTGTGGCTCGTGCAGGGCAAGGTAGTCAACCACGCCACGCTCTGTGCCTATAATAATTTCGCCGGGAGTGTCTTTTGCGTATTTTATAATTTCGCTTGTTGCGCCCACCATATCGGCAAGCTCAACAACCTCTTTAGGTGATTCGGGGTGAACAGCAAATTTTGCTGTAGGGTGAGCCTTTTTGCATTCCAAAACATCCTCTTTGGTGAGCTGTGCGTGAACGGGGCAGTAGCCATCCCAAAGCACAATGTTTTTGTGTGGAAGCCTTGCCTTAACAAAGGAGCCTAAGTGCTGGTCGGGAATAAAAAGTATTTCAGGTGCATCAAGCTTTTCAACAATTTTTATTGCAGAGGAGCTTGTTACACAAACGTCACACTCTGCTTTAAGGGCAGCAGTTGTGTTAATGTAGGCAACAACCTGCGCTTGTGGATTTTGCTCCTTATATTGCCTTACCCTTGTAGGTGCAATCTGCTCTGCCATAGGGCAGGTGGCAGAGGGTACAGGTAAAATTGTTTCTGTTTCGGGCGAAAGAATCTTAACGCTTTCTGCCATAAAGCGCACACCACACATAATTACCCTTTTTGCCTTAAGCTCTGCAGCCTTTTTACTAAGGAAAAAGCTGTCGCCTGTAACATCGGCAATATCTATAATATCAGGCTCCTGGTAGGTGTGGGCAAGTATAACCGTGCCTGTATCCTTTTTGAGCTGTTCAATTTTATTTTTTAATTCAATAGTGTTCAAAAAAACCACCTCTGCAGACATACATTTCCACACTAATATACATAATAATTATAACATTATTTTGCAGTTTATCAATATAAAAATACTAAAATATTTATTATATTAGTTGAACAGATAAATAATTGATAATGACTATTGAAATATTTTCAGATTTAGTGTATCATTACTATGATTTGTTCTAATTAGTATTTAGGGGGATGAAAATGAACTCATATCTTGAAAAGAATTTTGAATTTCTTAAAAGTGCCGATAGTGAGCTTTTTGAGGCATTCAGCCTTGAGCAGGTTCGCCAAAGCAGAAATATTGAGCTTATAGCAAGCGAAAACTATGCTTCTGCTGCTGTTATGGCAGCAAGTGGCAGTATTTTTACAAACAAGTATGCAGAGGGCTATCCGTCAAAAAGATATTACGGTGGCTGTGAGTATGTAGATATTGCAGAAAGTCTTGCTATTGAAAGGCTTAAAAAGCTGTTTGACTGTGAATATGCAAACGTTCAGCCCCACTCAGGCTCACAGGCAAACTTTGGTGTATACTTTGCGCTCCTTCAGCCGGGGGATACAGTGCTTGGTATGAGCCTTGCAGATGGTGGACACCTTACCCACGGCTCACCTGTAAACGTTAGTGGCTCATACTTTAATTTTGAAAGCTACGGCGTTGATGATAACGGCTTTTTAGATTACGATGCACTTGAAAAAAAGGCTTTTGAATGCAAGCCAAAAATGATTGTTGCAGGTGCATCAGCATACCCAAGAACAATTGATTTCAAACGTATTCGTGAAATTGCAGACAAGGTTAACGCTTTGTTTATGGTTGATATGGCGCACATTGCAGGCCTTGTTGCCGCAGGCGTGCATCCATCACCTGTGCCACATGCACACGTAGTAACCTCAACAACACACAAAACCCTTCGTGGACCTCGTGGTGGCATCATACTTACAAACGATGAGGAAATTGCTAAAAAGGTTAATAAGGCAATATTCCCCGGCATACAGGGTGGCCCGCTTATGCACATTATTGCGGCAAAGGCAATTTGCTTTGGCGAGGCACTTAAGCCTGAGTTTAAGGAGTATGGCAAAAAGGTTATTTCAAACTGTAAGGCGCTTGAAAATGCACTCGCAGCACAGGGCGTAAATATGGTATCAGGCGGCTCCGATAATCACCTTCTGCTTCTCGATTTAAGAAGCCTCGGTATTACAGGTAAGGAGCTTGAGCACCGTCTTGATGAGGTTTACATTACAGTAAACAAAAACTCAATTCCCAGAGAGCCTGAAAAGCCGTTTGTAACAAGTGGTATAAGAATTGGTACTGCAGCAGTTACAACACGTGGCTTTGAGGCGCAGGATATGGTAGATATAGCAGAGTTTATCAAGCTTGCTGCAACTGATTTTGAAAACAGCGCAGACTATATCCGTGAGGGCGTTACAAGAATTTGCGATAAATATCCTCTTTACAACGACTAATAAATATTTAACTGCCACCGGGTAGTGAATGTAATTAAAGCATTCGTTTCCACATCGTTAGGTCTTTGAAGATGTGGAGCGAATGCTTGTTTTTTAGGAGCAGCTATGAAAAAATATTTATCTTACTTTACAAAATGGGAGAAGGCTCTGTGGCTTTGCTCAGTTGGTGTTATATGTGTATTTTTTACCCTTTTTGACGGTGAATGGTGGTTGAATCTCATAGCCTCGCTTATAGGGGTCACCTCGTTAATATTTCTTGCAAAGGGCAACCCCTTCGGCAACGTGCTTATGATTGTTTTTAGTCTGCTTTATGCAGTAATATCCTTTAGCTTTTTGTATTATGGCGAAATGATTACCTATTTGGGAATGACTGCGCCTATGGCAGTCTTTTCGTTAGTATCGTGGCTTAAAAATCCGTACGGCAAAAGCAAGGCACAGGTTAAGGTCAGAGAAATGACGTCAAAAATATTTATAGGTGGTGTTGTGCTTTCTGTGATTGTTACGGTAGTGTTCTATTTTTTATTAAAATATCTTAACACGGCAAACATCATACCAAGTACGCTTTCCGTGCTTACCTCGTTTTTTGCTGCATACCTTACGTTTATGCGCACACCTTATTTTCCCCTTGCGTATGCGTTTAACGATATGGTGCTTATTTTTATGTGGATTATGGCAGCAAAGGAGGACACCTCGTATATTTCTGTAATAGTGTGCTTCTGCGTCTTTTTAGTAAATGATTTGTACGGCTTTATAAATTGGTGCCGGATGAGAAAACAGCAAAGAGCATAGATGGCAGGTGATTTGTCATTTTCACCATAATAAAGCCTAAAATTTTTACTATATGATAATTGAAAAGAATATTATTTGTGATATACTATTAAATGTAATATTTTGTACTTTGTACATATGAAAGGATGACAAACAATGGCAGAGAACAGATTTCTCGGTGAATATCCGGTAATTGGTATCCGTCCTATTATCGACGGCAGACGCGGTCCTCTTAAGGTTCGTGAATCTCTTGAAGAGCAAACAATGAATATGGCTAAATCAGCCGCAAAGCTCTTTACAGAAAATCTTAAATATTCCAACGGCGAGCCGGTTAAGGTTGTTATTGCTGATACTACAATCGGTAGAGTAGCAGAGGCAGCCGCTTGCGCAAACAAATTCCAGAAGGAGGGCGTACAGATTACACTTTCTGTTACACCTTGCTGGTGCTACGGCTCCGAAACAATGGATATGGACCCAACAACAATCAAGGGTGTTTGGGGCTTTAACGCTACTGAAAGACCAGGTGCAGTTTACCTTGCAGCAGTTCTTGCAGCACATGCACAAAAGGGTCTTCCTGCATTTGGTATCTATGGTAAGGACGTTCAGGATGCAGACGATACAACTATCCCAGCAGACGTTGAAGAAAAGCTCCTTCGCTTTGCAAGGGCAGCAGTTGCAGCAGCAACAATGAAGGGCAAGTCATATCTTCAGATTGGTTCAATCTGTATGGGTATTGCAGGCTCATCAATTGATACAGACTTCTTCGAGGAATACCTCGGCATGCGTGTTGAGTCAGTAGACGAGGTTGAAATCATCCGTCGAATGAGCGAAGGCATCTACGATGAGGAAGAATATAAGAGAGCATACGCTTGGGTTAAGGAGTACTGTAAAGAAGGCTTCGATAAGAACCCTGAGTTTGTTAGAAAGAGCGACGAGCAGAAGGAAAAGGATTGGGAGTTCACAGTTAAGATGATGTGCATCATCAAGGACCTTATGAACGGAAACAAGAACCTTCCTGAAGGCTGTGAAGAGGAAATGGTTGGCCACAATGCTATTGCAGCAGGCTTCCAGGGTCAAAGACAGTGGACAGACTTCTATCCAAACGCTGACTTTGCAGAGGCTCTTCTTAACACCAGCTTCGACTGGAATGGTGTTCGTGAGCCATACATCCTTGCAACAGAAAACGATACTCTTAACGGCGTAAGCATGCTCCTTATGAAGCTCCTTACAAACCGTCCACAGATGTTTGCAGACGTTCGTACATACTGGAGCCCTGAAGCTACAAAGAGAGTTACAGGCTATGAGCTTGAGGGTAAGGCTGCAGAGGCAAAGGGCTTTATTCACCTTATTAACTCAGGTGCTTGCTGCCTTGATGCTTGTGGCGAGGTTAAGGATGAAAACGGCAACGGTATCATCAAAGAGTGGTACAACGTTACTGAAGAGGACGCAAAAACAATCAGCGCAGCAACAGAGTGGTGCGCAGCTGATAACGGTTACTTCCGTGGTGGCGGATATTCAAGCCGTTTCTTAACAAGAGCAGAAATGCCTGCTACAATGATTAGACTTAACCTTGTTAAGGGCCTTGGACCAACACTCCAGATTTGCGAAGGCTACACAGTAGCACTTCCTGATGAGGTATCAGATATTATCTGGAAGAGAACAGACTACACATGGCCATGTACATGGTTTGCTCCAAAGCTTACAGGTAAGGGTCCATTCACTTCAGCTTATGAGGTAATGAATCACTGGGGCGCAAACCACGGCGCAATCTCTTACGGACATATCGGTGCAGATATTATCACTCTCGCATCAATGCTTCGTATTCCTGTTTCAATGCACAACGTAGACGAAGACAAAATCTTCCGTCCGGCTTGTTGGAATGCATTCGGCACACAGGAGCTTGAAAGCGCAGACTTCCGTGCTTGCCAGGCATACGGTCCATTATATAAATAATATATATTCACAATATAGCAAATGCCCTCTGCTCGAAAGAGCAGAGGGCATTTAACGTAAGATATTAAAATTATTTAAATACTGCCAACAGGAATCCTGCTGCAACAGCAGAGCCTATAACACCGGCAACGTTCGGACCCATAGCGTGCATAAGAAGGAAGTTCACTGGGTTGTATTTTCTGCCTTCGTTTTGCGCAACACGTGCAGCCATAGGAACAGCAGAAACACCTGCTGCGCCAATAAGCGGGTTGATTTTGCCACCTGTAATAAGGTAAAGCAGCTTTCCAAGAAGCACACCGCCTGCAGTTGAAAAAGCAAAAGCAGCAAGGCCGAGGCCTATAATAATAAGTGTTTTAAGCTGTAAGAAATCGTGTCCGTTTGCAGTAGCACCAACGCAAATACCCAACATAATAGTAACAATGTTCATAAGTGCGTTTTGTGCTGTGTCTGAAAGTCTGTCTGTAACACCACATTCACGAAGAAGGTTGCCAAGCATAAGCATACCAAGAAGTGGAACAACAGAAGGAAGAAGGAGTGCACAGAATATAAGAACAGCAACAGGGAAAATAATTTTTTCTGCCTTAGAAACGGTTCTTAACTGCTTCATTTCAACCTTGCGTTCTTTTTCAGTTGTAAGCAGTTTCATAATTTTTGGCTGAATAAACGGAATAAGAGCCATGTAGGAGTATGCAGCCAAGGCAATGGGCGCTAATATTTGTGGCGCCAGCTGTGATGTGAGGAAGATAGCTGTAGGGCCATCTGCACCACCTATAATTGCAATTGATGCAGCCTCCTGTGGTGAAAATTTACCTGTAGCCATTGCCATAAGGAAGGCTGCGTAAACACCAAGCTGTGCTGCAGCGCCTAAAAGCAGGCTTATAGGGTTTGAAAGGAGAGGGCCGAAATCGGTCATTGCGCCAACACCGAGGAATATAAGGCAAGGGAATATGCTGGACTTAACACCTGTGTACAGAATACGCAAAATACCCGAGTCGTACCAATGTGCACCCTCCACAACGGCTTGCCCGTAGCTACCCAGCTCTCCACCTGTTGTATCGAGCATAATGTTTGCACCGGGTAAATTCGCAAGAAGAATTCCGAATGCAATAGGGACAAGAAGAAGTGGCTCAAATTTAAACTTAATAGCGAGAACAAGGAAAAGGATTGCAACACCAATCATAATAAGGTTGGGTATTTCCAGTGATGCAAAGCCAGATTGCTCCCAAAGGTTTGTTAAAATTGATGAAATATCCATTGCGTCAACCTAATCAGATAACAGCAAGAACGTCGTCGGTGTTAACTGTTGTGCCCTTTGGAGCATTTATTGACTTAACAACGCCGTCGCAAGGAGCAACGATATCGTTTTCCATTTTCATAGCCTCAAGAACAACAACAACCTCGCCTGCCTTAACAGCATCGCCAACGTTTTTCTTAACTGCAAGTATTGAGCCCGGCATTGGAGCTTTGATCTGTGTGCCGTCTGCAGCAACAGGAGCAGGAGCAGCAGGTGTTGCAGGAGCCTCTGCAACAGGAGCAGGAGCAGGTGCGGCCTCAGCAACAGGTGCTGAAGCAGGAGCAGCAGGAACAGCTGCAACAAAAGGAACCTGTGAAACGCCTGTAACGATAGCGTCGCTTTCTGTAACGTCTACCTCATAAATTTTACCGTTTAATGTAACATTGTATTTCATAATTTAATCCTCCACTAACTTAATTGAATTAAAGATAAGATTTTCTAAAGGGATACCTGTTTTGTTGGAAACAATTGCCATTAATACAGCTGCATCCTGCTCCTCAACGTTTTCAAGTACAGGGTCCTGGTTAAGCCTTTTGATTGAGTTAAAGTCAAGTCTTTCGAGTGGAATGCCTGTTCTGTGCGCTGTAATAGCCATCAACACAGCTGCATCCTGCTCTGAAACACCGTCAAGAACAACAAAGCCCGGAATATGTGGTATATCAGATTCTGTAGCCTCAGCCTGAGCCTCTTGTGTCTGCTCGTTGCTTTGAGTAGCTTGCGCTACCGGAGCCTGTGTGGTAGCCTGTTGTTCAGTGACATCCTCACTGTTTTTCTTTTTGCCTGCATTTACAATCTTTGAAAGGATTATAACAAACACGGCAAGAGCAGCAAGAACAGCCATAACAATTCCGAGACCTAAGCCGGAGATGCCTAATGCACCACCAAAACCAAGAGTATTGTTTGCTATAGGAAGAAATGTCATTTTAGTTCCTCCTTAATCAGCAGCTTTGAATTCGTAGGTGTATATCTTACCTGCCATTTCATCGCGATAGTCGAAGAATTTTTCTGCCTGTGCAGGGAATGCGATATATGAAAGCACGTCCTCATCGCTATGTGCCTTTTCACCGATTTCTGCCTTTGCAGCCTCAAATGCAGGTGCAAGGGTATCTGCAAATCTGCCTTCGATTGGTGATGCGTCGCCAAGGATTAGCTTTCTTACGTCCTCGTTGATTTCACCTGGAGCTTTACCGTATTCACCCATAAGGTAAGCCTTAACTTCCTTTGAAACGGTGCTGTAGCGCTCGCCAGAAAGCACGTTGTTTGTAGCCTGCACGCCAACCATCTGGCTCATAGGGGTAACGAGTGGTGGGAAACCTAAGTCTTCACGAACACGTGGAGTTTCAAGAAGAACCTCATCAAATTTATCCATTCTGCCCTGTGCGGTAAGCTGTGCAACAAGGTTTGAAAGCATACCACCGGGTACCTGGTAATCAAGAGCCTTTGCATCTGTGCAAAGCACTGTTGGGTTAAGAAGGCCACTTTCGAGAGCAGTAGCTCTGATTGGCTTAAAGAAGTCTGCAATTTCGCGAAGTGCATCTGAGTTAAGACCTGTGTCGTAGCCAAGCTCTGCAAGTGTGTAGTTAAGTGTTTCTGTTGCAGGCTGTGCAGTACCACCTGACATTGTTGAAATAGCGGTGTCGATAACGTCAACGCCAGCCTCAACAGCCTTAAGGCAAGTCATAAAGCCAAGGCCTGTGGTGCAGTGTGTGTGGAGCACAATCGGAAGGTCAACAGCCTCTTTAAGTGATGAAACGAGCTTGTGTGCCTCTGCAGGGCTGAGAATACCTGCCATATCCTTAATTGCAATTGTCTGGCAACCAAGTGACTGCATATTCTTTGCAAGCTCAACGTATGAATCGAGGGTGTGAATAGGGCTGATTGTGTAGCAAATAGCACCTGATGCAATAGCGCCGTTCTTGATTGTTTCATCAACAGCAACCTCGATGTTTTTAACGTCATTAAGAGCGTCAAATATTCTGATAATATCAATACCGTTTTCGATGCTCTTTTTTACAAACATACGAACAACGTCATCAGGATAGTGACGGTAGCCTAAAAGGTTTTGTCCTCTTAAAAGCATCTGAAGCTTTGTGTTTGGACAAGCCTTTTTAATTCTTCTGAGTCTTTCCCATGGGTCCTCGTTAAGGTAACGAAGGCAAGAGTCGAAGGTGGCGCCACCCCAGCATTCAAGGGAATAGTAGCCTGCCTTATCCAGCTCCTTGAGTATTGGCTCAAATTCGCTGAATTTCATTCGTGTTGCAATAAGTGACTGGTTAGCATCACGCAACACGGTTTCGGTAAAACGAACTTTCTGCATAGTCTTTTCTCCTTCTTTGGGTTTTAAATAAACTTAAGGTATATCATTATGGTACATACATTTTATAAAAAAACGCCTACCAAATTTCCCCAATTTATCATACTATAATTTAAGCTTTAATTCAAGCATTTTAGAATATTTTGTTTATAGTTTAACAATAATTACAGTGGTTTGACATTTGTGAATATAAGCATTAGAATGTTAGTATATTAATTGTGCAACAGAAAAGGAGCTGCTTATGGAAAATAAATGGGTGCAGGTGTGGGGACAGGCTCACTCTGCGTTGTCATATTTTTATTATCCCTCTTGCCCAAAAACCTTCAGGCTCGTTATGAAGGCAACGATTTCCGGCGAAATGGTGCGCTTTGAGCTTTCTAACGAATGTGCCAAGGAAGACGTGTATATAGGCGCATTGTCTGTTGCTAAATGCGATGAAAGGGGCCGCTTCGTTGGTGACTGCATAACGGCAACTGTAAATTCGCAGAAATCATTTTGCCTTAAAAAGGGTGAGGTGGTTTTAAGCGATGAGGTAGAGCTGAAAATAGAGGTTGGAGAATATTTTTGCATAAGCGCCTTTGTTGAAAAAGGCCACCTGCGTAGTGGTAACCTTCTTGATAACGTTAACCTTATTACAGTTAAGGATGATGCTTCACATACACCTGAAATAGAAAATCAAAGAAGAACACGAGATTCCGTAAGAGAGTTTGCATCATCGTTATTGAAAATGTATTTCCATAAGCCTATACCGCTTTTTCAGTCTGTGCAGGTTTTAAATTCCGCAGGAGCATCAAGTATTATTGTATACGGAGATTCCATAAGCCAGCAGGGCTATTGGACCAACGCTTTTATAAAAAGAATAGTTGAAGCTTACCCGGGTAAGTATTCCGTTATTAATAAATCTATTATGGGAACAAGGCTTTTGACCGATTATAGTACAAGGTTTTTCTGTAAAGGTCTTTTTGGTAAAAGTGGACTGAATCGCATACAAAGAGATATTCTCGATTATCCAGATACGGAGTACGTTGTTATAGCTTTAGGCACAAACGATTTTTTACAGCCGGGTACAATTCAAGCGCCTAAAACAGAAAAGGTTACACCCGAAGAATTTGTTGAAGGGATGCTTAAATTAACAGGTGAATTGAAAAAGCATGGCATAAAGCCTATTGTATTTAATATACTTAATTTCGGTGAGAATATAGATTCCCGACCTGAAAAGGAAGCCTTTGTTACTCGCACAAATCAGCTTCTGTGGGAAAACAGGGAGCATTTTCACGCATTTTATGACCAGGCGTCACTTTGTGTTAACCCTGAAAAGCCTACCTGCTCAAAATTAGAGCTGCTGGGTGGCGATAAGGTTCACCCAAACAAAGTAGGTGGTCAGCTTGTCGCCGATAACGTGGATTTAGAATGGTTTAATGATTAGTACGTTATAAAATAGTATGTAGATGGTGTGGATTTACCACACCATTTTTATTTGCAAAATAAGTGTCTGCCAATTGTTGTAATAACGGGGCGTGAACGAATCCATCTGTTGGAGGTCTTTGCAGGGTTATAATAGTACAGTGCTCCACCTGATGGGTCCCAGCCGTTTATGGCATCCTGAGCAGCCTTTCTTGCTGTGCTGTCAGGGGCAACGCTCCAGTTACTGTCTGTTACGGCAGAAAAAGCACCTTTTTGATAGACCACTCCCGAAATAGTGTCGGGGAAGGAGGATGAGTCTACCCTGTTAAGCACAACTGCACCAACGGCAACCTGACCTGTGTAGCTTTCACCTCGTGCTTCTGCTGCAATAACCTTGGCAAGCAAATATACGTCGGAGGAGCTGTACCCACCGTTGTTTGAAGAGGAGCCGGAGCCAAGGCCTAAATACAAAAGTGTCCTTTGTCCTGCTACACCGTCTGCAGTAATTCCTACAGATTTTTGAAACTGTCTGACTGCTCGTTGAGTTTTAACTCCGTAAATACCGTCAACAGCTCCGTCAAAAAAGCCTAAAGACTTAAGCTTCTTTTGTATGCTCCTTACCTCCTCCCCTCGAGAGCCGAGCCTTGAAAGCACCTCTTGCGCCTGTAAAGAGTCTTTTTTTATCTTTACGGTTGCAGCTATACCCATTAAGATTGCAAAGCTTAAAAGGATGCATAATGATTTACCTGCTGCTGTGCAAGCAAATTTACGTATGTTGATTTTGTTAGTTTGCATATTTACACCTCACTATTGTTTTAAAATATGTTTTGCCATAAATGGTGAAATATGCATATACGTGCAATTTCTATATACCATTATAGATAATATAGCAGAACGGTGTTTTGAGGGATTTTGGTTTTCTACAACGTTTCTACAATTATTTAAACATCAAAATTGTGGTATTTGTGTATGACAAACACAACATATTGTTGCTGAAAAAATTATTTAAAAAATATTAAAAATTTTTTGAAAAAGGTGTTGACATTTGCGTTTCGATTTAGTATAATTCAAACCCGTTGGCGCCCGAAAGGGAGCGAACGCGAACCTAAAAAGCTAACATCGAGAGGGGCTTGGAACAGGCAGTGGGGACGAGGGAATCGAAACACCCGGGTCGGTGGAAAAGTTCTGAAAAAAGTTTTAAAAAAACGAAAAAAAGATGTTGACAAGGGCAAAAGATTATGATATTATCTTTAGGCGCCCTTGAGAGAGGGACGCAAACGAACCTTGAAAATTAAACAACGATTAAAGAAAAAACCCTTGAGATTTTTTT
>JAZNTU010000020.1:0-139079 GCA_045591945.1 Acutalibacteraceae bacterium
AGGGGTTCTGTAGGTTTAATAAGCCTATAGAACCCTTTAAAAATGCAAGAAATATAAAATTGTTGAAAAAAGTATGTTTTATACTACGAACAAACTTCGCCACTCGACGTACCCTTGTACGCCTTCGGGCAAGCAAAATCAAGTCTGAAGCCTTGATTTTGCTCAGTTTGTCCGTTCTGCATCTTTTTTCCTATCCCCTAAAAATGGGCTGCAAAAAAACTTGCGTTTTTTTACAGCCCATTTTTACTGTTGTTTTATCTTTATTCTGCTTCAAGCATTTTTCTTTCGAAATCTACTGTGTTGCTTACGCTACCTCTAAATGCGGCAGAAGCAGTAACCTTGTAGGTGTATTTTGTGTTTAATTCTACGTTGTTGTCAACAAATTCTGTTTTTGTTGATTCGCCTTCCTCAACCATAAATGAGCCAAGTACCTGGTAATCGCCACCCTCTGCCATACGGTAAATGGTGTAAAACTCTGCCTTTGCTGTAGGTGCCCACTTAAGTGTAACGGTAACCATTTGTGTTTCAGGGTCGATCTCTTCATCACCTATTGCTTTTAGGTCAGCCAAAGCATCAAGAGGTCTGTATGCAATGTAGTTAGGTGTTGCACCTGTTGTAGATGGGGCCCTGTCCTCTTTTGATATTGCTTTAATTCTGTAAGAGTATGCAATTTCAGCACTAATTGGGTCTACACAGTATAATAAGCCATCCTTAATCTTATCTGCGCCTACCGTAGCAACCTTCTTGTACTCCTTGCCGTCTGTTGAGCGAAGTACCTCGTACTCGCTTGCAAATTCTACAGGCTCCCATGAAATTGTGCATATTGGGTCGCCATCGTTATAGTTTGCTTCAAGCGCCTTAATCTTAGCTGCAGCAAGAGGGGGAAGTGGGCAAGACTGTGTTACAGAGGTGGAGCCGTTAACTCTTGTGCTTGATTGTGCAATAAGCTTATATGTGTATTTTTTACCCGGCTCTACAGATAAATCCGTATAAGACTTTGTTGTAACTGTTGAGAACACACCAATCTCTACAGGCTCATCTGTACCGGAAACCTTTGTAACAATAACTGTATCTGCCAAAGGAGCATTCCATTCGAGCACAATAGCCTTCTTTTCGTTATCGTACTTTGCGGTAGCTGTAATCTCTGTTAAGTTTGAGAGGCCAACGCTCTTAATGCTTTCTACACCTTTAGAAACAGCGCTTACGCAGTACCTGTAAGCAGAAACCTTTGCGTCTGCCAAGGTGTCTACAAAGCTTGTTGTCTTTGAAGTGCCTACAAGAGTCCAGTTTGTATCACCGAATTTTGCTCTGTAAAGCTTGTATTCGTCAGCATTTGCAACTGCACTCCACTCGGCTTTAACGCCGTTTTCAACAAAGGCAACGCTTGTCATTTTCGGTATAGCAACAGCAGTTGATGCCTTTGTGTAGTACCAGCTTATGCTGCCTGTGTTATTAAGTGCTCTAACAGCATACTGGTAAGTAACACCACTTTCTACAGTTGTATCTGTATATGAAAGCTCTGTAACGCCATCCTTAAGGTGCGCCCACGTGCCACCGGGGAGTCTTCTGTAAACGTTGTATTTTGTTGCTCCGTTTACCTTGTTCCAGCTTATTTCCATAGCAAGCGACTTGTCTGCAGTGCTCTTTTGTGCAGCTGCAAAAACAGGCTTTGCAAGGCAAATGTCTGAAATTCCGTTAGGAACAAACCAGCTGTGTACGTTCTTACTGTCGTATGCTCTTACGGTATAGGTGTACTTTGCACCACTGTATTTTTTCATTGTGTCGGTGTAGCTTGAAGCCTTACCGTTTTTAATAGTAGCAAGTAAATACCAGCTCTTGCCGTCATTTACTTTTCTGTAAACCTTGTAGCCTGCTGCACCGGCTACAGGCTCCCACTTAACAATTCCTCTGTAGCTATAGTCAAAGCTAAGGGACGTAAGCTTCGGTGTAGCAATATATTTAACGGAAACACCCTTCTGGTTAAATGCACCCACGTTTGTGTCGCAGGCTGCCTTAACTGTATAGGTGTAGGTGTTGTTGGAAACAACGCCTGTATCTACAAATGCTGTGGCAGTGGTTGTGCCAACAAGCTTCCAAGCAGCGCCGTTTTTACGGTAAACAAAGTATTTTGTAACGTTTGTTGTAGGAGCGCTCCAGGTTATTTCTACACCGTTTTGGTGTGGACCAACCTTTGTGATTTTTGGTGCAGGAATGTAATTAAATTCAATACCTGCTGCATCGTGTGAGCTGGTGTATTTGCCGTTGTAGGCCTTTACTGTGTACGTGTAGTTCCAGTCAGCGCTTGTTGCCTTGTAATCAATATAAGAAGTAGTCTTTCCGTTCTTGATTGTTGCAATAAGCTTCCAGTCGTAGTTGCTTAAGGAGCCACCCTTACGGTAAATGTAGTAGCCCTTCGCACCGTTTACGGCGTCCCACTTAAGCTGAGCTGCGCCTGATGAGTAAACGCCTGCAACGCCCTTGATTTTAGGCTGTGCAATATAATATGTGAGAAGGCCTTTTTTATTGTAAAGGCTTACGTTTTTGCCATCGCCACATTTAACTGTGTAGGCATAGTAGGTGCCACTCTTTGGAGTTGTGTCAACGTAAGAGGTTGCATCTGCACCGAGTGTTGCAAGGTATTTCCAATGCTTTTCACCTGCTGCACGTCTGTAAACGTTATACTTTGTAGCAGTTGGAACCTGTCCCCAGGTGATTTTCATACCATTGGAGGTTGTGGTAAGGCTCTTGAGAGGAACCTCTCTTTTGGAAATACGGTTAATATTAATTGTAAAGGTTTTGAATGAGCTTGTATCGGTGATTTTGTTGTCGCCGTCTAAATAGTAGGTGTAGCATCTGCCGTAGTAGGTGCCACTTGCAAGTGTTTTAAAATTCCAGGTGATTGAAAGAGGCTTGTTACCCGGAGTTGCACTGTACTCATCCTTAAAGCTTCTTATTTGCTCCTTGTAGCCTGCGTCTGCGTAAATTTCAACAGCAAACCAAGCGTTCTCTTTACCCTTGCTTATTCGCATAAAGTAAAGGGCTCCGGAGTCGCCGTAAAAGTCGTATTTTGTTTTTTGTGCTTTCAAATTAGCATCGGTGGGAACAATTTCGCCATATGCTAAACCGCAGTTTTTAATCTCATCTGCCGCAAAGGCAACTGTGCAAAGAGTGCCTAAAAGAAGTAAAACGGCAAAAAAGGTTAACAATGCTTTTGAAAAACCCGTTTTTTTCATAAAAAACCTCCTGTGATAGTTTTGGGATTGTAACCTAACATAAGTATACACATATATTATAAAGGAAAACATATATTATTTCAATAACAAATTGTTAATTGTTTGTTATGAATTTAATACGAAAAAATCGACAAAATATATTGACAGGTGAATAGCTATTCAACTATAATATGATTGAATGGATATTCAACTATATGGAGGGATAGCTTTGGGTAGAAATAAACTGTGCTGCGATTGTGGAATGCTGCACGCAGATTGCGTTGAAAAGGTGCAATCTAAAATGGCATCAGAGGAAGAATATATTAAAATTAGTGAATTATTTAAAGTGTTTGCAGATAACACAAGGGTAAAAATACTTTGGGCGCTGGATGAATGCGAACTTTGTGTGTGCGATATTGCTACGCTTCTTAATATGACAAAATCCGCAGTATCACACCAGCTTAAGGTGCTTAAGGAAAGTAATCTTGTAAAAGCAAGGCGAGAGGGCAAGGTAATTTATTACTCTCTTGCAGATGCCCACGTGAAGGATATTTTTGAAAAGGCGGTGGAGCACATAAATGAGTGAGCATAGCGTTAGTCATAATCACGACCACAACCATAATCATAGTCATAGTCATAGCCATAGTCATCATCACCACCATCACCATACCCACGGTGCAGATGAAAACATACTTGTAGCGTTCTTTTTAAATTTGTTTTTTGTTTTTGTGGAGGTTATTGGTGGGCTTTTAACAAACAGCTTTGCCATACTTTCCGATGCTGTGCACGATTGTGGAGATTGTGCGGCAATAGGCTTTGCATACCTTATGGAAAAGTTTTCGAATAAAGCACCCGATGAAAAATACACCTACGGCTACAGAAGGTATAGCCTGCTTTCTGCAATAATTACATCTGTTATACTGATTTTGGGTAGTGTTCTTATAATAGTAGGTGCCATAAAAAGGTTTAGCGACCCTAAAGAAATTCAAGGTCTTGGTATGGTGCTTATAGCAGTTTTCGGCGTTGTAATAAACGGAATAGCCGTTGCAAAAACCCACAAGGGCAAGGGCGTAAACGAAAGGGCAATAAGCCTACATCTTTTAGAGGACGTTTTAGGCTGGATTGCCGTGCTTATAGGCAGTCTTTTTGTGTATTTCTTTAAATGGTATTTTGTGGATGGGCTTCTCTCGGTGCTTATAGCAGGCTTTTTGCTGTTTGAATCTACAAGAAATATTAAAGAAATTTTTACGATTTTGTTAGAGAAAACTCCCGATAACGTTGACGTTGCAAGCTTTAGGACAGAGGTCGAAAAAATTGAAGGGGTAGAGGATATGCACCACCTTCACATATGGAGTCTTGACGGTGAAAAAACTATGGCAACGGTTCATATTAAGCTTTGCAAGGACTCAAATTTAGATGAGCTGGAAAGGGTGAAGGCACAGGTTGAGGCTCTTGCGAAGGAGTTTTTAATAGAGCATATTACCATACAAATTGATACAAACAGCAAGCAGTGCTGCGACCATTGTGATTTGTAGTTTTCAAAAAAGTAATTCGTGGTTTACAAATTATTAAAAAACACCCGATTAAATTATAAACAGTCAACAAAAAACGCCTTCTTTTTTTGGAAGGCGTTTTTGTCGTTTTTGTTGCAATTTGATTGTAAAAATGTTATGATGTAAAATGTATAATAGGTTGGTATGACACGAGGTGACAGATGATAACCGAAACGGCACAGTTTTCCAAGGCTACCTTTGAAAATTTACCGTCGGAAAAGCGCTGCCGTATAATTAAGGTAGCAACCGAGGAGTTTGCAAATAACGGCTTTGAAAACACATCAATTCAACAAATTGCCAAAAAATCCAATATCAGCGTGGGCTCTATATACAAATACTTCTCTAATAAAGAGGGGCTGTTTGCATACATAGTTCAAGAGGGTCTCTCCACATTAGAGAAAACCCTGCTGGAGCTTGCCCCCTCAGATGAGGATATTCTCATTAAGGCAGAAAAAATTATAAGAACACTCCTTGCTTTTTCCAAAGAAAAGCCTGAGTTTGTTAAGCTGTATTGCTCACTTACTACAGGTGGCAATTCAGATTTTCTTAATCAAATTTCGCAACGCATTGAGGCAGTTTCAGCATCCATCTACACCCAAACGATTGCTATTGCCCAAGAAACAGGCGAGGTCCGTAAGGACGTTAATCCTGCATTTTTTGCATATTTGCTCGATAATGTTTTTATGATGCTTCAGTTTTCTACGGCGTGTCCCTATTACCAGGAACGCTTTTTCATTTACACAGGTAAACAGCCCACCGAAAGCGATGAGCTTATAGTTGAGCAAACCCTGCTGTTCTTGAAGGCAGCATTTAACTTTAAACAATAATCCACAAGGAAAGGTGATATTTTTGAAAAAGGCATTATCAATTATTTTAGTGATTGGTATAATTTTCTCTTGCATGGCAGTTACTGCAAGTGCAGAGGGCGAGGTAGCAGAGCTTACTACTGCACAGGTAAACCTTGCAAAAATAGTAAAATCCGACGTTAATAAAGACGGCAGCTGTGATGTGAACGACGTATCTGAGGTGCTTCGTGCTGCTATCGGTATTAATGCAGCGGGCGACGCTTACGATATCGACTCTAACGGCTATACCTCTACAGAGGATGCTCTCGCTTTGCTTAAGCACCTTTCAGGTATAGAAAAGCTTGTTTCAGATGAAGAGCTTCTCGATATTGTTAACGAAAAGCTTAACGGCGTTAAAACAGAAATGCCTGGATTTTCACGTTATTCAACTGCGAAATGCACTTCGATGAAGGTTACACAGAAGTTTACTGCAGTTGGTACAATGGAAAATATTCTTAACATGGCTCTTGCAGAAATGAATTACACAGACCTTGAATATGACCAGTATTGCCAAAAAATGGTTGAACAGCTTGAAAAAAGCAAGGAGTCAATCTCGACCGATAAATCCTTGACAGCTGCTCAAAAAGAAAAAGAAATAGCAGAGCTTGACGAGCAAATTGCAGCAATGAAAGAGTCTGGAGCTACCTATAAAAATCCTGAGGTTGAAAGTGCATCGATTGAACCTCTTGATGAGGCTGGTCATCGAAACAAATTCCCGAGAGATAGAATAGCAGAGTATTCAAGTGAACTTGCAATTACAGATATTAAGGCAATTACATATTCCGTTAATAATGGTGCAATCACGTTTACTGTTGCAATGAACAATACCTCATACAATAACGCAACGTACCCAACCACCTCTTCAGGACTTGCAAATATCCCTTACGGTAAAGCCTTCAACCTTCCTTTCTTAAGAGGCAAAACAGGCTCAACCCTCACAAAGGCAGAATACAAAAATGGTAAAATTGCAGTAACAGTTGATAAAGAAACACAAGCTATTACAAAGGCTGTTTATTCTTACAACTATTATTCAGACGTTAAAGCTCCAACAACGAATATGGCTTATAACAGCCAGCTTTCTGTTAACGTTGATATGTCGACAAAGATGAGTGGTAACGTTGTCGAAACCTTTACTTTTTAAGAATTTCCGATATTTGGCGCATAGCTTGGTTTGATTCCCTTGGCGTATCGGTATACGCCTTCGCTTTTCAAACCTGCGCTCTGCATCCAAATCTCGAAAATTCTTACGTTACAAAGAGTTTTTACGAAGGATATAGTTTGAAAATTCCCTCGGCGTATCGGTATACGCCTTCGCTCTTCAAACCTGCGCTCTGCATCCAAATCCCGAAAATTCTTACGTTGCCAAAAACGGAGTCCGTGCTTGGTGAAAATTCAAGTCAATCATTTACAAAGGATGAATCAATAATATGGAAAACATTAAAGTAACAATGGAAAATGGCGAAAGCTTTGTAATTGAGCTTTGCCCCGAGGTAGCACCAATTACCTGTGCAAACTTTTTAAAGCTTGTTAAAAGTGGTTTTTACAATGGTCTTACCTTCCACCGAGTTATAGATGGCTTTATGGCGCAGGGTGGCGACCCTGAAGGCACAGGCTGTGGTGGTAGCGATGAAAACATTAAAGGTGAATTTGCTATAAACGGTGTTAACAACACACTTTCCCACACAAGGGGCGTTATTTCAATGGCTCGTTCACAAAATCCAAATTCTGCAAGCAGCCAATTCTTTATCTGCTATGCAGATTGCTCCTTCCTTGATGGTCAGTATGCAGCCTTCGGTAAGGTTATTGAGGGTATGGAAACTGTAGATAATTTCCTCAAGATTCCTCGCAGAATGAGCTTTGGTGGCGAAATGTCTGTTCCTGCAGAAAAAATCGTTATGAAAACTGTTGAGGCTATCTAAATAAGTATAAAATCGAAACCGAGTATACGCTCGGTTTCGTGAATTTATAAAACAAAAATAAGGAGAGAATGAAATGAGTAAATTCAACAATGTTTTGCAGAAGCTCTATGGCACAAATCCTGCTGACCCAAGCAGCCTTCAGCCAAAAGAAGCTCTTGCTTATGGTATTGCCGGCTTTGGTCAGAACTTTATCTGTACAATTATCGGCTCATACCTTACAATTTTCCTTACAGATGCACTTCTTTTTGGTGCAGAGGGTGTTACAATCGGCTCCGTAACAGGTACAATGGCAGTTGCATGGCTTATGCTTGGTACTCGTATTTTTGATGCGTTTAATGATCCAATTATGGGTTCAGTCGTTGATAAAACACGTACAAAGTGGGGTAAGTGCAGACCATACCTTAAATGGATGGCAATTCCGATTGCTATTATGACAATTGCTTGCTTCCTTCCTGTGTTCCAGGAGAAGGCAACCTCAACATTTATTATCATTGGTATAATTTATGTTATTTGGTCTGTTGTTTACACAGTTGCCGATGTTCCTTATTGGGGACTTTCAACCTGTATGACAAACGATACTGTTGTTCGTGGCAATCTTCTTACAGTTACCCGTCTTCTTTGCACATTGGGCGCAGGTATTGTTACTGTCTTTGTTCCTATTATTACAGGTAACCTTACAGCAAAGTTCAAGTACACAGAGGCTGATATTGCTCAGATTATGGCAGATAAGGGCGTTGATGCAGAAGCAGCAAAAACCTTTATCGGTACAGTTATTGTTGGCCAAGAAAGTGCAAATGCAAGTATGCTTAAGTGGATATACTTTATTGCTGCAGTAGTACTTGTTGTTGTGGCAGTGCCAATGTTCTTCTATGGCTTTAAGCACACTAAAGAGCGTTTTACAGCAGATGATAACCCACCAAGCTTTGGCCACAATCTTAAGCTCCTTTTCAAGAACGACCAGCTTTTACTTATCGTTCTTTCAGGTGTACTCGGTGGCGCAAGAATGGTTTACTCCTACACAGGTGGACTTTACTTTGCAAAGTATGTTCTTCAAAACGAAGGTATGTACAGCCTTATTACACTTCTTGTTGTTCCCGGTGGTCTTGTTGCATCTGTTCTCGTTCCTTGGATGTCGAAGAAATTCACAAAGAAATGGGCTTATATTGCAGTTCACCTCTTTGGCGGTATTGTAATGGCAATTATGTACTTTGTTGGCTACGATGCTCCTTGGAAGCTTGTTATTGCTGCAATCGGTCTTGTGCTTCTCGGCATCCCACAGGGTGTTAACAACATCATCACATATGCTATGATTGGTGATACTGTTGACTACCTTGAGTGGAAAACAGGTGAGCGTGGCGAGGGTATCTGCTTTGCTATGCAGACTCTTATCAATAAAATCGGTATGGCAGTTGGTGCATTCATTGGTGTTATCTCCTTCTCAGCAGCAGGTATTGATGCTGAAACAGGCTTCATCTCAGCAGAGGGTGCACAAAGACTTTGGAATATGCTTGTGCTTTCAGGCGTAATCAGTATGTTTGCTTGTGCAATCCCTGTAATGTTCTACAAGGTTACAGAGAAGCGCCAGGCAGAAATGGTTGCTGAAATTGCTGCAAGAAAGGCTAAATAATTCCTACAGAAAATAAGCTATAAAAAATCTCTCGGATTCTATTGAATCCGAGAGATTAATTTTTTTGTTTACATTATAAAAAGCAAGATACACAAAAAGTGTAATAGGCTACCTATAACTACAAATATGTGGAATATGGAGTGTATAAATCTCAGCTTGCTTGTAAAGCAGTACATTACTGCGCCAACCGTGTAAGCGATACCACCACCAAGCAGCAAACCGAAGCCTACGTTGCCTATTATGCCGAGAACTATTTTTGCAGTGAAAACAATGCACCAGCCCATACCTACATAAAGTATAAAGGAAATAACCTCAAACATTTTTATATCTATTGATTTGAGGATAATACCGATAACAGCCAAGCCCCATATTACGCCGAATATACTCCAGCCGAGGGCGACGCTGTGTTGCCTTAATACACATAGTGCAAAAGGTGTGTAGGTGCCTGCTATAAGAAGAAATATTGAACAATGGTCAAATATTTGAAAAACCTTTTTTGCCATATTAGGACGTAAGCCGTGATATATGCTTGACATTGTGTAAAGTATTATCATCATAGCGCCGAAAATGGCACCACTTACTACGCCGTAAACGTTGTGGTGGATTGCAGCAAACACAACACACAAAACCGTTGCTGTTATTCCTAAAGCTCCCCCAACAATGTGGGTTACCATATTAAATATTTCTTCACCCTTTGTGTATGAAGGCAGAACTCTGTCTCGCAACCTTGTTCGTGCCAAAAAATCATCTCCTTAAAGGTCGAGGAAATCTCTTCTTACAGAATCTTCAAGGTGGAATGCTTCAACAATTTCCCAAAGCTGAGAATCTGAAATTGTGTTGATTCTCTTGCCTGAAGCAGTTGCAAGCATATAAAGCATAGCGGCCTTTTCAACTGTTTCAATAAGGCCGAATGCCTCGTCCATATCGTTACCACAGCCGTAAATACCGTGAAGACCCCAAACTACAAGACGGAATTCCTCCATTTTCTTTGCTGTTGCAATACCAATTTCGTTTGTGCCACATACCATCCAAGGAAGCACACCGATACCGTCTGGGAAAACAACCATACACTCTGTGCACATTTCCCAAAGTGTGTGTGTAAGCTTCTTTTCGTCAAGCTCGTGAATGTGGTTCATAGCAAGAGTATATGTAGGGTGAGAGTGCATTATTACTCTGTTATTTGGGTTAACCTTAAGTCTTGCCATATGGCTCATAAGGTGTGCAGGAAGCTCAGATGTGAACTTGCCACCATCCTTCCAGCCCCAAAGGAGCTCTGCAGTTGTGCCATCCTGTGCTATACGGATAATGCCAAGGTTTGTTTCAGGGTCAACCTCAACGTTTTTAAAGTATTTGCCTGTACCTGTTACAATAAAAATCTTACCGATAAGGCCTGTTGCATCAAAGCCTGTTGGGATTGTGCGAATAACGTTGTTAAGGTCTAAGTATTCTGCAACGATTTCCTCTTCAAGCATAAAGCTGATGTTACCACCGTTTCTTTCATCCCAAGTCTGGCGATACATGTTTGCTGTTGCTCTTTTCATATCCTCCACAAATGGAGCTGTTAAAATATCCTTCATTATCTTTTCACCAATACCTTTTCTTCATATTTTTTTATTTCATTATAATAAGCGCCACAAACCTCTTCCCTTGCAAGGAATTCTGCCCAAACATCACCAAACGGCATTGTTTTGCATTCCTCCTGAAGGAACATAAGCTGTGTGAAGTCGCTATTTTCCTGTAATTGCTTCATCTGCTGTGCAGGTAAAAGCAAAGCATTAAGAAGTGCTTTTTGCACGTTTCTTACACCTGTTACCCAAGCAGAAATTCTGTTTATGGAGGCATCGAAATAGTCTGTTGCTATAAATACTCTGCCCAAAGCATCGTGGAATACTATTTCTTTTGCAATTTCCTTTGTTTCATCATCAAGCAGTACCACGTGGTCTGAGTCCCAACGTACACCTCTTGTAATATGCAATGCAATTTTTTCGTTGAATGCAAGCAAAGCAGAAATTTTATCGGAAACAAGCTCTGTTGGGTGGTAGTGGCCGTTATCCATAAGTGGAGTGATGCCTGCCTTTGTTGAGTAAGAAAGTGTAAACTCTGCAGAGCCCACCGTGTAGCTTTCAAGACCAATACCGAAAACCTTTGACTCAAGTGTTACGTACACTTTTGATTTATCGTAGGGTGTGCTGAGAATTTCATCCAAGGATTTTTTAAATCTCATTCTTGGAGCAAGCCTGTCTGCAGGTATATCCTTGTAGCCGTCGGGAATCCAAATATTCATAACGCAAGGCACGCCTGTTTCGTTTGCAAAGTATTCGGAAATCTTAAGGCACTGAATACCGTGCTTTACCCAAAACTCTCTTGTAGCTTCATCGGGTGAGGAAAGTGTTAAGCCATCCTTAACCATAGCGTGTGAGAAAAAGGTTGGATTGAAATCAAGACCAATGTTTCTCTCTTTTGCAAAGTCTACCCACTTTTTAAAGTGCTTTGGCTCTAACGCATCTCTGTCGGCAAATTCACCGTTTTCAAAAATAGCATAACTTGCGTGAAGGTTAAGCTTCTTTTTGCCCGGAATGAGGGAGAATGCCATATCAATATCGGCCATAAGCTCCTCTGGGGTTGTAGCCTTGCCCGGATAGTTGCCTGTGGTTTGTATGCCACCTGAAAGGCTTTCCTTACTGTCGAAGCCTACAACGTCATCGCCCTGCCAGCAATGTACGGAAATTGTAACGTCCTTTAATGTATCGAGTGCTTTTTCGGTATCAACGCCCATAGCATCATACATTTTTTTTGCTTCGTCATATCTTGTCATTTAATTACCTCCTAACAAGTTGGAAATTTAAGACCATACAAATTAAGTATATTATTTTATAGTATAAAAGTCAATGAACAAGTGGCAAAAAGTGACATTTTGCATAGGATAGAATTAAAGAAATTGCAAAAATTTTTGAGGAGCTGTGTGTATGACTAAAACAATTCTTCCTGTTTCATTCTTTTTTGGCGCAAATAATAAAAGTGGCTATTGCTCACTGTATTCTAAGCTATATAATCCGTATGAAAAGGGCAATCATATTATACTTAAGGGTGGCCCGGGCACAGGCAAATCTACGTTAATGAAGAAGCTTGCTGCAAAGCTATATAATGAGGGCTACTATGTGGAGCAGGGCTTTTGCAGTGCAGACCCAAATTCCTTGGACGTTGTTTTGGCACCTGAAATAGGTTTTTCCATATTTGATGGTACGGCGCCACACACCATTGACCCTACAATGCCGGGCCTTAGTGAGCATATTGTAGATTTGAGTGTAGCCTGGGATAAGGAATACTTAAAAAAACATAGTGAGGAAATAGGGGAGCTGACCAAATTAAATAAAAGCTTTCACGTAAAAGCAGCCGACTTTTTAAAGGTTGCCTCGTTTTTTGAAAGTCAATCTGTTTTATTGTGTAACAGATTTTTAGATAGGGAAAAGCTTGAACGCTATGTACTGCGCCTTGCAAGCAGAGAAATTCCTGTGCAAAAAAATACAGAAAAGGGTAAAGAGCATACAAGATTTTTAAGTGCAGTTACCCCAGATGGCGTTGTTGTACAGCACGACAGCATAGTTGCCCTTGCTGAAAAAATAATTACCGTACACGATGAATACGGCATTGCAGCCCCATATATTGCAAGCTATATAGGTGATTATGCCTTGGAAAACGGCTACGATGTTTACAAATGCTACTGTCCGTTATTTCCCAAATTTAAGGTGGAGCACATAATAATTCCACAGCTTAGCCTTGCAATATTTACAGAAAATAACTACCACCAATCAATAGATGAGGTGTCTAAACGAATACACGCCTCGAGATTTTTCTTTAAGGATGAAAGCATTAAGCACCAAGAAAAGCTTGCCTTTTATAAAAAAGCTAAAAAAGAGTTTGTGGATGAAGCTGTGCGCAAGCTTTCCTTAGCCCTTGATACACACAACAGGCTTGAAGAATATTACATTAAAGCAACCGATTTTGATGTGATTGATAAAATAACAAAAAAGCTATTGTAAGCTTTGAACCATAAAATAAGGATAGTACACGGAGTGTGTACTATCCTTATTTATGCTTGAATTATAGATTGAACAACGTTTTTACATTCTCTGTTGCCGAATCAACAACAATCTGTGGCTCAATGTTTTTTATTTCACCTATTTTTTGAGCAATATGTGAAATAAGTGAGGAGTCGTTTCTTTTTCCCCTCATAGGCACAGGTGCCATATACGGGCAGTCTGTTTCCAAAAGAAGTCTGTCAAGAGGAAGGAAAGCGGCAACCTCAACAGGCTTTCGTGCATTTTTAAAGGTAACTGCACCACCAAGGCCAATGTACATACCAAGCTTTAAAATCTCTTTTGCTGTTTCTACACTACCCGAAAAGCAATGTAATACACCCTGTGGCTTGTACTCTTTAAGAATTTGCAGGGTATCCTCATTTGCTTCTCTTGAGTGAATAATTACAGGTAGCCCAAGCTCCCTTGCAAGAAGTAGCTGTTCAATAAAAACCTTTTTTTGCTCCAGCTTATTATCCTGGCGCCAGTAATAATCTAACCCGATTTCGCCAATTGCCACACATTTTTTGCTTTTTGAAAGCTCACGTAGTATATCAATATAGTTTTCGGGAAGGTCGTCAACCTCTTCGGGGTGTATACCACAGGCACAGTAAATATAATCGTACTCCTGCGATAAAAGTGAAGCCTCTCTTGAGCTTTGTAAATCTGCACCACAGGTAATAACACCACAAACGCCCGACTCCGTTAAGGAGTCGAGCAGGTCTTTGCGGTCGATATCAAATGCTTTATCTGTATAATGTGCGTGTGAATCGAAAATATTTTTCATATTAGCTTAAAATTGTACCTGCAGGAAGTCCTTCTACAAAGGCAACCTTAATATCATCCTCTGTAATTTCGCCTGCAAGAATCATACCGTGGCTTTCCACACCACAAAGTGTACGTGGTGCAAGGTTTGCAACAACAATAACGCTCTTGCCGATAAGTTCTTCGGGCTTATACCATTTTGCAATGCCTGAAGCAACTGTGCGAGGCTCCTTTGTGCCGTCATCAAGGGTAAGCTGTAAAAGCTTTTTAGCCTTTTTGATTGGCTGGCAGTCAATTACCTTGCATACACGAAGCTCAACCTTTGCAAAGTCATCATACTGAATTTCTGCAAGGCCAACAATCTCTTTTTCCTCAACCTCTTCTGCAGGTGCAGGGAGAGATGCTTCGATTTCTGCTAACGTTTTTTCAACGTCAAGGCGGGAGAAGAGTGGTGTTGCTACGCCAACCTTTGCGCCAACCTTTGTTGCACCAAATTCTGCAAGAGATTCAAGGGTATTAACGTCTGTGCCGATTTGTTCAAGTATTTTATCGCTTGTTTCAGGCATAAATGGCTTAAGAAGCACGGCAATAAAACGAATGCCCTCAAGAAGGTTGTAAAGCACAGTGCCTAATCTGCCCTTCTTATCCTCATCCTTAGCAAGTGCCCAAGGCATTGTTTCATCAATATATTTATTGCAACGCTTTGCAAGGTCAAAAATCTCTGAAAGTGCATCTGCTACCTTATAGGTATCAAGGAGCTTTGTAACCTTTGCAAGTGTGCCCAGAGCCATTTCCTTAAGCTCAGCATCAATTTCCTCTGTAAATTCAGGGGACTGAATAACACCCTCAAAATACTTGTTGTTCATAGCAACTGTACGGTTAACAAGGTTACCTAAGGTGTTTGCAAGGTCTGAGTTAAAGCGCTCAATAATTGTTTCGTAGGTGATTGTACCATCCTGTGCGTGTGGCATTTCGGAAAGAAGGTAGTATCTTACAGCATCTACACCAAAACGGTCACAAAGGTCATCGGCGTAAATAACGTTACCACGGGATTTGCTCATCTTATCGTTGCCTGAAAGGAGCCAAGGGTGGCCAAACACCTGCTTTGGCAGAGGAATATCAAGTGCCATAAGCATAATTGGCCAGTAAATTGTGTGGAAACGAAGAATATCCTTACCTATAATGTGCACGTCTGCAGGCCAATATTTGTTAAACATTTCAGAGTTGTTCTCTGTATCGTAGCCAAGGCCTGTAATGTAGTTGAGAAGAGCATCTACCCATACATAAATAACATGTTTTTCATCATTTGGGAATGGAATACCCCATTTGAACGTAGAACGAGAAATGCACAAATCCTGAAGTCCGGGCTTGATGAAGTTGTTTATCATCTCTTTTTTACGGCTTTCAGGGTAAATGAAATTCGGATTAGATTCAATATATTCCTCTAACTGCTTTTGATATTTGCTCATTTTAAAGAAATAAGCTTCTTCTTTCTCTCTGCGAACCTCTCTGCCACAGTCGGGACATTTACCGTCAACAAGCTGACTGTCTGTAAAAAAGCTTTCGCAAGGCACACAGTACCAGCCCTCGTACTCGCTCTTGTAAACATCACCTTTTTCGATGAGCTTTTTGAAGATTTTTTGCACAGCGGCCTCGTGGTCAGCATCTGTTGTACGAATAAATTTATCGTACGTTGTGTTAAGGCAATCGCAAATAGCTCTTATTTCTGCTGCAACGCCATCAACGTATTCCTTTGGAGAAACGCCTGCATTTGCTGCGTATTCCTCAATTTTTTGCCCGTGCTCATCTGTACCTGTTTGGAAGAATACATCGTAGCCCTGCATTCGTTTAAAACGGGCAAGGGCGTCGGAAAGCACTATTTCATAGGAGTTGCCTATATGAGGCTTTCTTGATGTGTATGCAATAGCAGTTGTAATGTAATAAGGCTTTTTGTTCATTGTAATATCTCCTTTACACCACCTCGAATGGGAGGTGGTGCTTTTATTGTGTAATTATAATTATTCAGCTTTAAGCTGAAGCTTTGTTTTACCGATGCCCTTTGCATCAATTGTTATCGTAATATCGCCCTTTTGTCCGTTTGTGCGAATCCAGAAGGCTCTGTCGCCACCAACAAGTGGGAATTCGGATGGGCCGATGATTTCAGCAGCACCCTTAACGGTTACCTTTACGGCACTGTCTGCAAATGGTACACGGTTGTTGTTTTGGTCGAGGGCAACAAGCTGAATTCTTGTTGCATCGTAGGTGTCGCCCTCTTTAAGTGTAAGCGAATCTGCTTTAACATCAAGGTGGAGCTCTGTAACAGCTGTTCTTACAACAGTTGCAACACATTCGCCATCCTTGTAGCCTTCAAAGGCGTAGGTAATTTGCTCGTTACCCCAGCCACCGATGTACTTTGTAACAATATCAAACATTCTGCCAAATGGAATTTTACCTATAACCATTGCGGCGCCTGCTTTAAGGAACTTTGACGGAGGCATTTTCCATTGCTTTGTTTGTGCACAAATAAGTGTATCTGTAAGAAGCTCTGCTGCAAGACCCTCAATGCCATCGTCTGTAGTAAGAGAGTCACCGATAAAGTCGGCAGCAATCATTGGTGGGTGAGGAAGGTTTTTGAATTGTGAGGAATCGGGATATATTGTGCTTGTGTATTTACCGTTTTTGTAAAGCTTAACGTAGTCGCAGTTTGTAAATACCCAAACATCACCGATTGTTCCACCCGGATGCTCACCTATATCCATTGCAGAGGTAACCTCAAGGAAAGGTGTATCCTCCTGCTGTGAACGGTAAACGGCTGCACCTAATTTTGGCACACGGAACATATCTGTAACACCGTGGTAGCAAATTCTGTCGCCACTACCGAAGTCTTTGTGTGTATTGTAGTCGGACATACACCAGCCGATAGCACCACTTGTGCGAGGGTTACCGTATGCAGAGTTGAGTACCCTTGTGTGGCGAAGGGCGTGCTCTGTTCTAACGCCCTCTTTATCGAAGCTCTTTGTTGGGAACATATGGCCGTTGTGCTCTGTAACAAGGTATGGAGCCTTAAGAGATTTTGTAACGAGTGCAGGTGGTAAAAGGTTAATTGGTCCACCTGAATGGGTAAAGTCGTTCATTGTGTAAACATCTTCAAGAAGGTGGCTGAACGGCATATTTCTTACGCCACCTGTTTGACGGGTGTTATCAAGCTCTCTTGCAACTCTGTTTGTTTCTGAATAAAATTCGTCACAGTCAAGGCCCTCGTTAACACGAACACCCCAGAGAATAACTGATGGGTGGTTTCTGTCACGCAATACCATTCTGCGAACGTTATCAAGGCAAATATCACGCCATTCGCCTTCGCCGAGGTACTGCCAGGAAGGCATTTCAGTAAACACTAAAAGACCTATTTCATCGCAACGGTCGAGGAAGTGAACGCTGTTTGGATAGTGTGATGTTCTAACAAGGTTAACACCAAGCTCATATTTAAGCAAATCAGCATCTGCCTTTTGAACGTTTGCAGGCATAGCGTAACCAACGTAGGGGTAGCTTTGGTGACGGTTAAGACCACGGATTTTAATCTTTTTACCGTTGAGGTAGAAGCCGTCCTTGTAGAATTTGCACTCTCTAAAGCCGAAGCGCACGCTGATTTCATCAGCATCGTTAAGCTTAATTTTTACTGTGTAAAGGTTAGGGTTATCAATATCCCAAAGCTTAACATCCTTAACAGCCCACTTTGCGTTTATAACTCGGCCGTTAAAGACTGTGCTTTTTTCACCTATTTTATTATTTTCACCATCGTAAAGTGAGAAGGTGAGTGTACCACTTGTGCTTTCGGAGAAGGTAACGTCAATATCCATTACCTTTTTTTCGTGCAAAACATTAACTGTTCTTACAAAAGCATTGTCTATATAAACAGCAGGTACCTCTTCAATCCAAACCTCACGGTAAATACCACCGTAAACAAGGTAGTCTACCACGTTACCGAAAGGTGGAATTTCTTTTCTTTCGCTTGAGTCAAGCTCAACAACAAGCACGTTGCCCTTTGCCTTAACATCCTCTGTAATATCAAAGCTGAAGCGATTATATGCGCCCTTGTATTCGCCTATAAATTTGCCGTTAAGGTAAACCCTTGAGTATACGGCAGCACCCTCAAAGTGAAGGATATAGCGCATACCCTCTGCTTTTTTTATATCGAATTTTTTACGATAACAGCTAATGAACTGATAAGACTGCTCATCAAAATAATTTAACGGCAATTCCTTGTTTGCGTGTGGAATGTCAACAGCTTCAAAGCTACTGTCGTCATATGATTTTTTAATCATTTCTTCTGAAAATTTAGGGGAGTATTTCCAGTTGAAGTTAAGAGCATACGTGTTACGCATTAAACCACCCTTTTCTGCAAAGTATTTGTAGATTACCCTTTATTTTATACTATTATAATAAGTATGTCAACAAATCACTTTTTTTGTTTGCTACTTTTTCGTCAATAACGGCATCTAAAGCCTTTTCTAAGGCTTCGCCTATAGCTTCACCCTGTAAGCCGGCCTGCAGTAAATCCTTGCCGGATATAGCGAGCTGAGCAACGCTGTAGCACTCGTTGTTAGCTTCAATCTCTTGTAGCCACAAAAGATTTTGTGCGGTAGGCTCCGAAATATCTCTGTAGCTTTCGCTTAAAGCACCTCGGTCACTCTTTTTTATAATAAGCAGAGTGCGAATATCATCGGGAGTTTTGTTCTTTAAGTGCTTTTTTAGTTCCTTCTTTGTTTTTGTCGGCTCAAAATCGTGATATGAAACAAGGAAGGAAACCCTGTTAATTGTTTTTTTATCAAACCTGAGTCTTGTAAGAATTTCCTCTGCTATTTTTCCACCAACCATAGCGTGGTTTTTAAAGGTGCTGTCTCCGTTTTCATTTAATTTGTGTGTTGGCACCTTGCCTAAATCGTGCAAAAGCATAGTAAGGCGCAGAGTTTTATCGTTTGGAATAGTATCAACTGTATGGCAAATATGCTCCCACACGTCGTAGGTGTGTTTTTTGCCGTACTGCTTAAAGCCTATAGCTGGTGCTATTTCGGGAATAAAAACGGAAAGCACGTCACCATACTGCATAAGCACGTTAAAGGCATTCTTGCCACAAACCAGCTTTGTAAGCTCCACAGAAAGCCTTTCAACCGATATGTTTTTGAGTAGGTCCTTGTTTCTGTGAATAGCACTTGCTGTTTCCTCTTCAATGCTAAAGCCTAAAACTGCGCTAAAGCGTAGCGCTCTCATTATTCTTAAGCCGTCCTCTTGAAAGCGTAAATCTGCATCGCCTACAGTTTTTATTATACTATTATATATATGTGCTTGTCCGCCGTATAAATCTACTAAGCCAACGCTTGGATTATATGCAAGAGCGTTAATGGTAAAATCTCGCCTTGCAAGGTCGTTTTCAAGGCTCTGTGTAAATTCTACACTTTCGGGGTGCCTGTTATCACCGTATTCACCATCAATGCGGTATGTGGTTACCTCAAAGGGCATATGATTTATTATAATGGTTAATGTGCCGTGCTTTAAACCTGTATCTACTGTTTTATAATCCTTAAAAAGCCTTTTAGTTTGTTCAGGCAGGGCAGAGGTGGTTATATCCCAATCACCCGGCTGTATACCCATTACGCTATCACGCACTGCACCACCTACACAATAGGCCTGGTGCCCTGCATTCTCTAAAACAGATAATATTAATTCAACCTCTTGGGGTAAATTGATTTTCATACACAATATCTCCGTAAAAATAGCATTGTTATATCTATATTATGTGCTTTTTGGAAAAAATAGTCAATAAAATAATTACAAATTGATATTTTTTAAAGGGAAAAACAAGTAACAAAAGTTACAGTTTGTAATTTCTGCACTTTTTACAAAACGCCATAAAAAACAAATGTGGCTTTTCATACAAAAACACGTTCAGGTGTCGAATATGAGGGAATGGTGTTCATAACGTTTGTGGAAATTAAACAAAAAGTGCATTTTTAATTTATTTGACTTTTGGGGAATGTGGAGTATAATACCCAATGCCATAGGATAACTGCGGCGTTTTTGCCACCAATATTGTATCGAGAAGTGGCGTTTTCGGTATGCTATTGCTGACAAAGGTGCCTACAACGGCAGCCTTCAAAGGTCCCGATATGAAAGGCTCGGGAGCAAGCCTTGTTGGTTGCTTGTCTAAGGAGATTTATACCATGACAGTTAGAAAAATAGGCGATACGGCAGTGCCATCACCATTAAAGAGAGCAGCGCTTCTCGTTATGGCGATTGTATTCTTCGTTTCAGTCACAGCCTTCGCCGTGCCACCTGTAATGTACAATGTTACTATTTACGATGGCGAAAATGCGATTGTTGTTACAACCGCCGAAAGAGATGCTCTTAAAATTCTCGAGAATGAAGGCATCACAGTTAACGAGGCATATGGCGATAGCGTAAGCCTTGCAAATTTCGATGGTGAAAACAACAGCGTGATTATTATTAAACGTGGTGTTAAGGTTAGCATAGTTAACTTTGACGGCACAACACACACAATCCATACCTCAGGCACAGTCGGTGATGCAATTAAGCTCACAGGCATACAGCTTCCTAAAGGAACAGCACTTAACTACGGTGCAGAGGTTCTTCTTGAGGATGGAATGGTTATTGAGATTTACGACATTTTTAATGTTAAAATCACCGCCGACGGTAAGGTGGTAGAAACAACCGTTTCTGCAAAAACCGTTGAGCAAGCTGTATTATCAGCAGGAATTGTTTTAGGTGAAAACGATTTTACAAAGCCTGCGCTTGATTCAAAGCTTACAGAGGGTGCTTCAATTGAGGTGTTCAGAGTTGAGCTTGTTGAACGTGTTGCAGACGAAGAAATTCAATTCGATACAGAGTATGAGTACACCGATTCACAGTACGTTGACCAAAGAACACTTTTGTCAGCAGGTATCATGGGCTCAAAAACAGTTGTTTATGAGGATTGCTACGTAAACGGTGAACTCAGCAAATCTACAGCTCTTTCCGAAACAGTTATCGAGGAGCCTGTAAGTCAGCTTGTAAGAAAGGGTACAAAGGAGCGTCCTGTGGCAGTACAGACTTATCCTTCAAGTATCCCTGTTGGTGAGCCAATAAGCGAAATGGCAAACCCTGAATACCTTCTTTTAGGTGAAGATGGTGTCCCTGCAAGCTACAAAAAGGTAATTAATGCAAAGGCAACAGCCTATTGCATACCTGGTGGTATAACCTCAACAGGCAAACGTGCCCAAACAGGTTATATTGCAGTTGACCCCAAAGAAATTCCTTACGGCACAGAGATGTATATTGTTTCTGCAGACGGCAGATACGTATACGGCTACTGTATTGCTGCAGATACAGGCAGCTACATCTACGACGTAGACTGGACAGTTGACCTGTTTATGAACTCTGAAGCACAGTGTGTAAATTGGGGTAGAAGAGACATTATAATTTATGTTCTTTAAGAGTGGGTTAAGTATATCCGAAACAGCCTTAAATGAAGGGTTTTCGGAACTTTTGCCCGATTTGCCTTTGAAAGGCGCCAGCCTGTCTGCAGTCAAATGCGACCAAAATTCCACGAAACCTCTTACATTTAAGGTCGAGGAATTTTGTGATTAAGCATTTTTCTCTCAGATGAGGCAAAAACGCAGTAAATCCTGACGGATTTACGAGTATTTTAACAAAATATGAGTGGAAAATGCTATCCCAAAATCTGTTTTGGATACGCTTAACCCACTCCATTGAAAAAAGCTGAAAGCGAATGCTTTCAGCTTTTTCTTTCTTTTTATTCAACATCATTTTGTTTTGTAGGAGTAACACATGCCGTTAAGCACCTGACCTCTGCACAGCCCTCAAAAAGCAGGGTTTTAGCGCATTCATCAAGGGTTGAGCCCGTTGTCTTTATATCGTCTATAAGTAAAATTCTCATATTTGAAATATCAACAGAGCATTTTTCATTGAGGCTTATTGCACCAAGTAAATTGCCACTTCGCAGCATTTGTGGTAGGTCGTGCTGTGGTTTTGTTTTAAAATCCTTTTGTAAAAGAGGGTAGCAGGGAATTTGCAGCTGCTCGGCCAAGCCTTGAGCTAATTGTTCGGCGTGGTTAAAATGCTTTGCCTTTTCGTCAGAGGGATGAATAGGCACGTATGTACAGCAATCAAAATGGAGCTCACCATAGTGCTTGTTAAAGCAGGCAAGCATATTTTCACACAGGGTTTCAACAATAATAGGCGTATTGCGTGATTTCAGGTTAAGCACGGCTTTTTTAGCTGCGCCTTCGTAGTAAAAGGGGGCGCAAATACTTTTGTAAAAATGCTTTTTCTCTTTTTGAGAGCAAAGCTCCTTACTGGAGCCACAGTTATAGCATATTTCACCCTCTATTTTACAAATAGAATCTGCACACTCAGGGCAAATATCGTAGCGAATATCGCAAACGGTGTTACAGTATTTGCACCTTTTAGTAAAAGCAAATGATAAAATAATATCGTATAATCTTTTTAGTGTCATATCATTCTTCTTTTAAAAAGTACCGTAGGGCAGAGTACCTTCGGGCTTTTTTGTCATTTTGAGTCATTGCATAAATCATTTGGGCACTACCTACTGTAATCAGCATATCCTTTGCCCTTGTAACGGCTGTATATAAAAGATTTCTGTATGCAAGGTTTGGCACAACGCCTATAGCAGGGAAAATAACTGCCTTAAATTCACTACCCTGGCTTTTGTGCACGGTAATCGCATAAGCAAGCTCTAAATCTCCCAAGTATTCACCGGGAATATTAGCAACCCTGCCGTCAAAGCTTACTGTTACAAGTCCGTTTTGCATATTGATAGCCGTAAGTATACCTATATCACCATTAAATATGCCCGAGCCCTTTTCTTCAGGTGACTCCCATTCAATGTTGTAATTATTTTTAATTTGCATAACCTTATCACCTACACGGAATATTTTTCCGCCTACGGTGATTTGGTTTTTGCTGTTATCGGCAGGGTTAAGCACCTCTTGTAAAAGCCTGTTAAGGCTTTGTGTGCCTGCATCGCCCTTTTTGGAAGGGCATATAACCTGTATATCAAAAAACGGGTCCCACTTATATGCATTAGGCAGTCTGCTTGAGCAAAGCTCTGCAATTGTTTGTGCTGTATGCATAGGTGAAGGTCTTTCCATATGGAAAAAATCCTTACCGTCATTTTCTAAATTGGGATTTTCGCCGTTAACAATTTTGTGGGCGTTTAAAACTATTTTGCTCTCTAAGGCTTGCCTGAATACCTGTGTAAGGGCAACAACAGGAATCATATCTGCTTGAATTAAATCCTGCAAAACGTTGCCTGCGCCTACGGGAGGCAACTGGTCACTATCGCCTACAAGCACAAGCCTGCAGCCAAGGGGCAGTGCATCTAAAAGGTTTGCAAAAAGGTTTATATCCACCATTGAAAGCTCATCAAGAATAAGTGCATTGCAGTCTAAAGGGTTACTTGCGTTGCGCCTAAAAACAGGTCGGTCATCCTCATCCCACTCAACCTCCAAAAGTCGGTGAATGGTTTTTGCAGACATTCCTGTAACCTCGCTCATTCTCTTTGCAGCTCTTCCTGTAGGTGCGGCAAGTGCAATATCAAGATTTTGCCTTTCAAAAATGCTTATAATACCTTTGATTGTGGTGGTTTTACCTGTACCCGGTCCACCTGTAAGCACCAAAAGACCTTTTTTTGCAGCTGTTGCAATTGCAAGCCTTTGCTGCTCCTCATAGGTAATGCTATTCTTTTTTTCTACGAAACCCAGCCAGTCTGCAAGCTGTGGCACAGCAGGTGGTGGAAAGGCTGAAACTATATTTATTTTTTTGGCAATTTTCTTTTCGGCTAAATAAGCAGAGGGTAAAAATATGAATTCCTTGCCATCTAACCCGCAGACCTTAAGCTGTGCTGTATTAACAAGGCCATCAATGGCAATATCAATATCATCCTGAGGCACGTTTAAAAGGTCGGAGCAAGGGGAGAGCAGCTTTTCTCTCGGTATGCAGGTGTGCCCTCTGTTTGTGCTGTTGTAGCGTAAAACGTGCAGTATACCCTCGCGTATTCTGAAATCAGGCAAAGGCTTTTGTGGCAGTAGCTCTTCAATCTGCTCTGCTCTTTCAAAGCTAATGCCAAGGCCTAAGGCGCAAAGGCAATAAGGATTTTCCTCAACCTTTTCTACAGCATGTATACCCAGCTTTCTGAAAATGCGCACACACTCTGCAGGTGTAAAACCGTATCTTTCAAGGCCCAGCATAATTGTTCTTAAAGCAGTTTGCTTTTTAAATTCTTCAGAAATCCCCTGTGCCTGCTCTTGTGAAATACCTTTTATGGTTGCAAGTCTTTCAGGCTCGTTTTCCAACACATATAAAGTATCGGAGCCGAACTTTTCAACAATAGATAAAGCCTTTTTAGGGCCAACACCCTTAATTACACCGGAGGCAAGGTATTTATAAACCTGTTCAATTGTTTCGGGCATAGAGCGACTAAAGGCAGACACCTTAAATTGCCTACCGAAGGAAGGGTGTGTTACAAAGCTACCGGAAAGAACAACTGTTTCGCCAGGGTTTACGCCCGGCATAATGCCTACAGCAGTTATAAGCTGGTCATCTACAGATAAATCAACAACAGTCCAACCGTTTGCTTCGTTACGGAAGGTAACATCCTCTATTACCCCCGTGATTTTTTCATCTGTGTTATCCATTTTACGCTCCTTGTGAATATGCACCGAAATATACGCTTTAATTCTACCATATTATCAAAATAAATGCATTATTTTTGGTAGATTTTTTTAGTAATAAAAATTGAAATATACTACTTGCTATGTTAGAATTAAATTAATATTATGGATTCGTAGGGGGATTTTTATGAAGTATATTCTCGATAAGCTTAATCATTGTACCTTCAAGTCTTATGAGGTAGGCAGGTTAGCGCCAAGGGCGTACTGTATACCACACTCAAAGCTTAAGGCAGCTAAGGCCGTGGATTATAAAACCGAGCGCTACAATAGTGATATGGTTACTATTCTTTCAGGTGAGTGGGATTTTAAATATTACAAGAAGAAATCAAAGCTCCCTGCAACTATTGATACTGCAAAGCTTAAGTTTGATAAGGTGAATATTCCTTCTACATGGCAAAGAACAGGCTATGAAATACCCGAATATATTAACACACCGTACGGCTTCGATAACCGTAAATTTGGTGGAGAGTGGGGTAAGGGTGTTCGTCCACCTGAGCTCCCTGAGGATTTTTCCTGTGGCATTTACCGTAAATTCATAAATATTGAGGATACCTCAAAAAAATATGTGCTTACGTTTTTAGGAATTACACCTTGTATTGATTTATATATCAACGGTGTATTTGTAGGCTTCGGTGAGGGCTCTCACAACTCTTATGAGTTTGATGTATCCGAGTACCTTATTGAAGGACAAAATGAAATTGTTGCAGTTGTTTTCAAGTGGAGCATAGGCTCATACCTTGAAGCACAGGATATGTTCAGAGAAAACGGTATTTTCCGTGATGTTCTTCTTTACACCTACGAAAGCTCATATATTAACGATTTTCAGGCAATTGCACATAAGAAGGGCAAAAAGTATAACCTTAACGTTAAAGCTGAGGTAAAGGGTGGCACAAAAAGCACAAAAATTAAAGCAGCGCTTTACGATGGAAAAACACTTATTGCAGAGGGAGAGGCAGATGCAGCCAAAAATGCAGAGCTTACCTTTAAGCAGCTTGAGGTTGAGGAGTGGAGTGCAGAAATTCCACGCCTTTATGAGCTTTACATTACTCTTTACAATGGTAAAAAAGAGGTTATGAGCATACGCCAGTACGTAGGCTTTAAGGATATTAAAATTGACGGAACAACCTTCTATTATAACGGCAAAAAGATTAAGCTTAAGGGTGTAAACCACCACGATACCCACGAAACAAAGGGCTATTGCGAAAACTTTGAGGACCTTGAGCTTGATGTTAAGCTTATGAAGGAGTTTAATGTTAACTGTGTGCGTACCTCACACTATCCTCCTGACCCATTCTTCTTGGAGCTTTGTGACCACTACGGCCTTTACGTTGTAGATGAGGCAGATATTGAAACACACGGCCTTTGGAACCTTGACTGCCCTGAGGATATGATAAGCCACGATATTAAATGGGCACCTCGTTATATGGATAGGGTGCGCAGAATGTACTACCGTGACAGAACACACCCAAGCGTTATTATGTGGAGCTTAGGTAATGAGTCAAAGGGCTACAAGTGCCACGATAAGTGTTACAAAATGCTTAAGGATTTAGGGACAGATATCCCTGTGCATTATGAGGGTGTTACACACACAAAGCGCCAGCATTACGATGTGTATTCGCAAATGTACACTCACCAGGATGTAATGAAAAAAATTCAAAGAAGAAAGAATGGCAAGTCCTTCAATGAGGTGCCCTTCTTCCTTTGTGAATACTGCCATGCAATGGGCGTTGGCCCCGGTGCTATGGAAGAATATATGCAGCTTTTCTATTCTGACGATATTTTCCTTGGTGGCTGTATTTGGGAGTGGGCAGACCATACCGTAAGGCATATTAACGATGGCTTCCCTTGGGAGTATACCTACGGTGGCGACCACGGCGAGCCACTTCACGACGGTTGCTTCTGTGTAGACGGCCTTTTCTACCCTGACCGTACACCACACACAGGCGCATACAATATGAAGGCTATTTACAGACCGTTAAGAGCAACACGCCTTGCAGGTAACAAGCTTTCAATTATAAATACAAACAGATTCCTCGCGTCAGACGGTATAGAAGTTTATTGGGAGTATCAGGTAGACGGAGCTGTAGCAATTTGTGGCTCCTTTGATACAGCAATTCCTCCTGAAAAGGAATGCACCTATAAGCTCGATTTACCTAAGGTAGATTACGAGAAAAACACATATCTCAATTTAACGTATCTTAAGGGCGATTTTGAGGTTGCAACAGAGCAGCTCACCCTTTCAGAGGCTCAGTTCCCTCAGCCTGTGCTTGAATCAGGCAAAATTTCAATGAGCTCCGACGGTGAAGTAATAGCAGTTAAGTTCCCTAACGGCTCAATGGAGTTTTCCGAGGAAACAGGCGAGGTGCTTTCACTTAAGGTGAATGGCATTTCTGTGCTCAATAAAACACCTGTATCACACAAGGGCTTTTTACTTAACTTTGTAAGAGCGTATATAGATAATGACAGGCAGGATGAGGCTAAATGGGATGAGCATAACCTCAGAAATCCTGAAATTGTGCTTGAGGATTTCAGCGCAGAGGTGAAATCAGGCGTTGCATCTGTAAGTGAATTCTTTGCAATTTACGGTAAAGAGGATATACTTTTCCACGCAAACGTGCTTTATATTATCGGGGCAAACGGCGTAGTAGATATCGAGGTTTGCGTAGCTCCCGTTGAAGAGAGCAAGGAGCAAATCTACGATATCCCTCGAATCGGCTTAACCTTTGAGGCAGATAAGCGCTTTACACAAATAGAATATTTCGGCAGAGGCGAAAAGGAAAACTTCTGCGACTTTAATGCTCATGCACCTATAGGACTTTACAAGTCAACAGTAGCAGAGCAGTATGAGCCATACATTCGCCCACAGGATAATATGAACCACTCCGATGTTTCATATTTGAAGCTTATGAGCGAAAAGGGTGAGGTTGTGTATATTTCATCTGATAGGCGCTTTAACTTTAACGTTCACAACTTTACACAGGAAACTCTTTTCAACGCAAACCACAGAGAGGATATTGTTGACGAAAAAACAACCTTCGTTACTCTCGATGGTTACACAAGGGGCACAGGTACAGGCTCCTGTGGTCCACGTACACTTCCTGAGTATTGTATAGATGCTTCAAAGGAGCTTACCTTTAACTTTGTTATAACGACCGAAAAGGTGGAAAAATAATGGCACGTATAATGTTCCCCGGCAGTAAAAAAATAGATTTTGCCGATACTAAAGAATTTAAAAAAATAATCGCCCTTCGTCGTGAGGTTTTTTGCGACGAATTGGGCGAAAAGCCTGCCTTTATTAAGGATGTACGAGATGAAGAGGGCATACACATTGCGTACTATTTAGGTGCAGATGTTGTTGCTTGTGGTAGTGCATACCAAAAAGGCGAGGGTATATTTGAACTTGCTTTTATTTGTGTTAAGGAGGGCTACCGTCGTTTTAAGGTGGGTAGCACCGTAATTGAAGCTTTAAAAGCAGAAGCAAAAAAGCAGGGTGCAGGTCAGCTTGTTTGCGAGGGCTACACAGTTAACATTGATTTTTTCAAGGCAAACGGCATCCCCTACGAAAATATTTCTTACATAAGGGATGGCAAGCGCCGTATTCAATACAGAGAAAATCTTGTGTTTAACGGTGTGGAGTGGCTTTCCTTCCACGGCGAAAATCAGGCAGTTATTGCTAAAAAGGATTTTTATCTTGAAAAGAAAGAAAAAACAGAGCTTTACGTTACCGGTCTTGGCTTTTGTTACGTTTACATAAACGGCAAATGTATAAGCGACAGAGTGCTTGCACCTGCCTGGACAAATTATAAGGAACACGATACTGCATCAATGAATTACCCTATTTTTGATAAGATGACGTATCGTATTCTTTACGAGAAAATTGACGTAACAAAATTCCTTAAAAAAGGCAATAATACAATTGTTTTCCACATAGGTGGAGGTTGGTTTTGCCAGAATGAGTGCCCAAATGAGGGCGTAAAGCCTTACGGCACCTTGAAGCTTGCCTTTAAGCTTTTGCAGGGCGAAAATATTGTTGCAAAAAGTGATGCTGCTGTTAAATATACAAAATCCTTTGTAACAAAAACAAATATCTACTACGGCGAAACTCACGATGCCCGTTTGGGAGGCTATGATTTTTCAAATGCTAACGTAGATACAAAGGCTTGGACCTTTGCAGAGGTAGTTGAAAGACCTGTTTCTGTTTTAGATGAGCAGGATTTCACTCCCGATAAAATTATAAGAAAGCTTAAACCGAAGTGTATTTTCCGTATGGGAGATTATAAGATTTACGATATTGGTGAAAACATTTCGGGATATCCTGTAATCACCTTCCGTGACAGGGCACAGCCTAACGAGATGTGTACGCTTCGTTTTGCTGAAATTCTCAAAGAAGATGGTGGTCTTGAATTCAGCTCTGCAGGCTGGGAGCACAGAATTCAGGGGGATACCTTCTTCCACGACGGCAAAAAGACAGAATATCACCCACTTTTCACGTGGCACGCCTGCAGATATATTGAGCTCAGAGGTACTGCTGAGGTAACAGAGTACAGAGTTTGTCACACAGACCTTAAGCCTCGTGTTAAGTTTAAATCAAGTGAGCCTACAATTCAGTGGATATTTGATGCCTTTATAAGAACACAGCAGTCTAATACACACGGCTGTGTGCCATCGGATTGCCCTCACAGAGAGCGCCTTGGTTATACAGGTGATGGTCAACTGACTGCAGATACCGTAATGCTTTGCTTTGATGCAGAAAAAATGTATCGTAAGTGGATTAGAGATATTGCAGACAGCCAGGATATTTATAACGGACACGTTCAGCATACAGCACCGTTCTATGGTGGTGGAGGTGGCCCCGGTGGCTGGGGTGGTGCTATGGTTTTTGTACCGTACAGCTTCTACAAGGCATACGGTGATAAAGAGCTTGTAAAAAAATATTACAAAAATATGCTTGCATATCTCGATTATATGGAAAACCACAGCGAAAAGGGTCTTGTTGTGTGTGAGGAACGCCTGGGCTGGTGCCTTGGTGACTGGTGCTCACCCGGTAATAAAAACCTTATCCCTGAACCGTTTGTAAACACCTATTTCTATATAAGAGCAATTAAGAACGTTATTGAGCTTTCAAAGGAAATCGGTGAGCCTGTAAAAGAGCTTGAGGCAAGGCTTAAAAAGGTAGAGAAGGCTTTCCTCGATAAATATTACGATAAGAAAACCTGCACCTTCTATAAATCTACCGAGGCAAGCGATGCCTACGGCTTTGATTTAGGCTACGGTAACGAAAAAACCTTAAAGGCTATCGTAGATAAATACGAAAAGCTTGGTGAGTTTGATACAGGTATTTTCGGTACCAAGCTCCTTATTAAGGTGCTTTGCGAAAACGGTCATAGTGACTTAGCATTTAAGCTCCTTTCAAGCAAAACAGAAAACACCTTCTACAATATGAAAAAACAAGGTGCAACCACTCTTTGGGAGAATTGGAACGGCGAAGCCTCCCACTCACACCCAATGTTCGGCGCAGTTGTGGAGTATATTGTGAAGTATTTTAATGAGATTTAAAATTCAAATATTTGGCGCCTGATTTGCTGTTATTTTCTAGTTCGATAGAACAACAGTAAGGGCAGGATTGTAGCCTGCCCGTAAGCAAAGAAAAACAACGGGACGGCTGAAATCCGTCCCTTACAAGCTTCGATATGATAGAACAACTGTAAGGGAGGGATTGTAGCCCTCCCGTATCCATCACATAAACTTCAAGAAAAAATGAGCCCGGACAAATCATATAATAACCACACGCAGTATTCGTTGTATTATGCATTTTCAAAAAACACTTGCATTATATTGTAATATATGGTATTATGTCCCCGTATGAAAAGGCATTGATGAAGACAGTAGTCCTTTTGCAGAGTCAAAGCGAGTCGGGGATGGTGCAAGCCCGGTACAATGCAAGCTGATGAACATCACTTCGGAGCCGAGGGCTGAATTAACAGTAAGCTACTCCGGTTGTTCACCGTTAACGGAACAGCGTATGACAGTACGTATGTATTATAGGTGGTTAACAAAGATAAGCAAATTGGTCTTTGTCCTGTATACAGGGCAAAGACCGTTCTTTATTTTAATTATAAATTTGGAGGTAAAAGTCAATGTACGACCCAATTTCCCCAAACGTAAATTTCGTTGAGCAGGAAAAACAAATCGAAAAATTTTGGCGTGAACAGAAAATTTTCGAAAAAAGCATCGAAGACAGAAAAGACGGCACACCGTATGTTTTCTACGATGGCCCACCAACAGCAAACGGTAAGCCACATATCGGCCACGTTTTAACCCGTGTTATTAAGGATATGATTCCTCGTTACCGTACTATGAAGGGCTGTATGGTTCCTCGTAAGGCAGGCTGGGATACACACGGTCTTCCTGTTGAGCTTGAGGTTGAAAAGCTTCTCGGCCTTGATGGTAAAGAGCAAATCGAAGAATACGGCCTTGACCCATTTATTGGCCATTGTAAAGAAAGTGTTTGGAAATACAAAGGTATGTGGGAGGATTTCTCACGTACAGTTGGCTTCTGGGCAGATATGGATAACCCATACGTAACCTACCACAATGAGTTTATTGAGTCTGAGTGGTGGGCACTTAAGCAGATTTTTAATAAAAATCTCCTTTACAAGGGCTTTAAGATTGTTCCTTATTGCCCTCGCTGTGGTACACCTCTTTCATCTCACGAGGTGGCACAGGGCTACAAATCAGTAAAAGAGCGCTCTGCAATTGTTCGCTTTAAGGTAGTGGGTGAGGATGCATACTTCCTCGCTTGGACAACAACCCCTTGGACACTCCCTTCAAACGTTGCACTTTGCGTAAACCCTGCAGATACATACTGCAAGGTTAAGGCAGCAGACGGCTACACATACTATATGGCTGAGGCACTTCTCGATAAGGTACTCGCAAAGCTTGCTACAGAGGATGCACCTGCATACGAGGTTATTGAAACCTACACAGGTATCGATCTTGAGGGCAAGGAATATGAGCCACTTTTCAGCTACGTTAAGCCAATTTGCGAAAAGCAGAATAAAAAGGCATTCTTCATTACAGCAGATAGCTACGTTACAATGACAGATGGTACAGGTATCGTTCACATTGCACCTGCATTCGGTGAGGATGACGCAAAGGTTGGCAGACGCTACGATTTACCGTTTGTTCAGCTTGTTGATGGTAAGGGCGAAATGACTGCACCTACACCGTACGAAGGCACCTTTGTTAAAAAGGCAGACCCACTTGTGCTTGTTGACCTTGAAAAGGCAGGCCTTCTTTTCGATGCTCCAAAGTTTGAGCACGATTATCCACACTGCTGGAGATGTGATACACCCCTCATCTACTACGCAAGAGAATCTTGGTTTATCAAGATGACAGAGGTTAAGGATGACCTTATCAGAAACAACAACACAATTAACTGGATTCCTGAAAGCATCGGTAAGGGTCGTTTTGGCGACTGGCTCCAAAATGTTCAGGACTGGGGTATTTCCAGAAACAGATATTGGGGTACACCACTTAATATCTGGGAATGTGAATGTGGTCACCTTCATTCAATCGGCTCTATTGAAGAGCTTAAGGCAATGAGCTCAAATTGCCCTGATGAAATCGAGCTTCACAGACCATATATAGACGCAGTTACAATTAAGTGTGATAAGTGCGGCGGCGAAATGCACCGTGTACCTGAGGTTATCGACTGCTGGTTCGACTCAGGCGCAATGCCATTTGCACAGCACCACTATCCATTTGAGAATAAGGAGCTTTTCGAATCACAGTTCCCTGCAGACTTCATCTCCGAGGCTGTTGACCAAACTCGTGGTTGGTTCTATTCACTCCTTGCTATTTCTACACTTATTTTCAATAAAGCACCATATAAGAACGTTATCGTTCTCGGCCACGTTCAGGATGAAAACGGCCAGAAGATGAGTAAATCAAAGGGCAACGCTGTTGACCCGTTTGAGGCACTCGAAAGCTACGGTGCAGATGCTATCCGTTGGTATTTCTACACTAACTCTGCTCCATGGCTTCCAAACCGTTTCCACGGCAAGGCAGTTGTTGAGGGTCAGCGTAAGTTTATGGGTACCCTTTGGAACACATATGCATTCTACGTGCTTTATGCAAATATTGATAGCTTTGACCCAACAAAGTATAGCCTTGAGGATTGCAAGCTTACCGTTATGGATAAGTGGCTCCTTTCAAAGCTCAATTCAATGGTTAAGGCTGTAGATGATAACCTTGCTAACTACAAAATTCCTGAGGCTGCAAAGGCATTGCAGGAGTTTACAGATGAAATGAGTAACTGGTATGTTCGCCGTGGCCGTGAGCGTTACTGGGTACAGGGCGAAACAGAGGATAAAACAGCAGCATATATGACTCTTTATACTGCTCTTACAACTACTGCAAAGGTAGCTGCTCCTATGATTCCGTTTATGGCAGAGGCTATTTACAGAAACCTTGTTTGCAACGTTGATAAGTCTGCACCTGAAAGCGTACACCTTTGCTCATTCCCTGAGGTTAACGAAAGCCTTATTGATAAAGAGCTTGAAAAGAATATGGATGAGGTTGTTGCAATTGTTGTTCTCGGTAGAGCAGCAAGAAACGGCTCTAATATGAAAAACCGTCAGCCTCTCAGCACAATGTTTGTTCAGTGCGATAAAAAGGTAGAGGGCTACTTTGTTGACATCATCCGTGAAGAGCTTAATGTTAAAAATGTTGAGTTTATTGAGGATGCTTCAAGCCTTGTTTCATACATCTTTAAGCCACAGCTTCGCACAGTTGGTCCAAAGTTTGGTAAACAGCTCGGCGAAATCAGAGTAGCACTTGATGCACTCGATTCATCTGCAAAGGCTACTCTCGATGCAGAGGGCAAGCTTACCTTAGACCTTCCAAGTGGCACAGTTGAGCTCCTTGCAGAGGATATCCTTCTTGAAACAAAGCAGAAGGAGGGCGTATTCACTGTTTCTGACAGAGGCGTTACAGTTGCCCTTGATACAGAGCTTACACCTGAGCTTATTGAAGAAGGCTTTGTAAAAGAGCTTATCAGTAAAATTCAAACAATGCGTAAGGACTCTAACTTTAACGTTATGGATAGAATCACAGTTACTCTTTCCGGAAACGCAAAGGTTCTTGAAATTGCAAAGAAAAATGAGTCAGTAATTTCTACAGTTGTTCTTTCCGATTCTATTACCGAAGGCACAGGCGAAGGTAAGGAATGGGATATTAACGGCGAAAAGGTATTTATCGCTGTTACAAGAGTCTAATATTTGGCGAATAGCATTGCCTTGCTCCCTCGCTGTATACTAATACAGCGTCGGTAACAAGGCTTCGCTCTTCATCCAAATCTTAAGCTATTGGTGTATTGTAATTTGCAGAATATTTTTCGGTGCGTTCCTTCGGGTTCGCACTTTTTTATTTTGGAGGGATAAATATGTCAATTTATAAACAAATGTATTTAAGCCTATTTAATTCAGTAACAGATGCATTAGAAGAAAGCGATGTTGAAAAAATAAAGAGTATACTTATTAATGCTCAAATTAAAACTGAAGAAATGTACATTGAGTCAAGCGAAGATTAAAAGTACAACGGGAAGGTTCATTCAAGAGCCTTCCCGTTTTTTTAAAAAACCTGTTGACAAAATAAAACGTATATGTTATTTTAAAACTGTGATAGGTGTGATATCACAGTTGCAACACAGGAGGTGATGAAGTGATTATAATTGATTCACGAAGCAGAACACCGATTTTTGAGCAAATCAAAGAGCAGATACTAAACCTTATAAACATAGGTGAATTAAAGCCTGATGATAAGCTTCCGTCGGTCCGTCAGCTTGCTTCAGACCTTAGCTTAAATGTAAATACCGTAAAAAGAGCCTATCAGGAGCTTGAAACAGAAAGGGTAACCTATTCTATACCGGGTAAAGGTGTTTTTATAAGCAAAACAGCCGTAGCCAACAAAATTGTTCTTGAAGGCGCAGAGGTAGAGCTAAAAAGGATACTCTCTTCATCTAAATCTAAAGGCATAAGCCTTGAGAGGGTAATTGAGCTTGCTAAAAATATATATGAAAAGGGTGATATGAATGATTGCGATTAAATCCGTAACAAAGAAATACGGGGATTTTATTGCCATTGAAAACGTTAGCCTTTCAGTTGATGACTGTTCTGTTTTAGGTATTGCCGGCTTTAACGGAAGTGGTAAAACAACTCTTCTTAATGTTTGTGCAGGCGTATTTAAGGCAGATAAGGGTGCTGTGTATTTAGATGGCAAAGACGTTTTCGATAACGATAAGGAAAAATTATCTCTTTTCTACGTGTCAGATAATATGTGGTTCCCTGTTGGGGCAACAATACTTTCTGCAGCAAAATACTACGCATCATATTTTTCACAGTTCGATTTCAACTTGCTTAAAAGCATTTGCGATGTTTTTAACCTTGATATGAAAAAAACAATAAAAAGCTTTTCAAAGGGAATGACTCGCCAGGCAGGTCTTGCGATAGCCTTTGCATCAAAGCCTAAATATCTTTTAATAGATGAAACCTTTGATGGTCTTGACCCACACAAAAAAGAGGTTGTAAGAAAGCTTTTGTTGGAGTACATAAACGAAAACTCTGCAAGTGTTATTATAAGCTCTCACGACCTTGCTGAAATTTCAGGTGTTTGCGATAGGGTAGCAATTATGAACGGCTCCACAATTGTTTTTGATGCATCTATTGATGATATAAGCAATAATTTTAGAAAGGTTGTTGTTACCTTTGCTGAGCCTGTTTCAAAAGAGCTTTTTGCCCAATTTAACTACAGGCATCTTAGGGTCAGTGGTAAAACAGCTTCAATGACACTTAAAGGGGATATTGATGGACAGCTCGAAAGGCTTTCAGCACTTAAGCCTGTAGCTATTAATACTGCTCTTTTAACTCTTGAAGAGGTATTTTCGGAAGAAACGGAGGCGCAAACAGATGATGAAAAAATCAAACGTATCTTCAAATAAAAAAGTTATAAGCAGAGATTTTTTAAACAGCTTATCAGCATTTACAATTGTGGCGCTTACCCTGTTTGTTTTGTTTATGGTTTTTGGCACAATTGCCCCGTATATGTCAAACTATACGCTTACTACGCAATTATCGGAGCTGCTTGCATCAAAAAGCTACAGCTATTGCTTTACACTTAACGATGCAGATGCTGCGCCACTTGTTGCTCCGTTTATTATCGCCATTTGTCAGTTTGCTTTTTTGCACCAAAAGGATAATTGCTACACGCTTTTAAGCTTTGGTATCAGGCGAGAAAAGCTTTATAAAAACAGGGTCGCATTTCCTATTATTGCAATGGTGTTAATTACCTTAATTATAAAAGGCGTTGCATTGGGCTTTAATATACACCAGCTGTATTTTTCTCTCGATATTCTTCAAGGTTGGCTTATACACGTAACAATATACCTGCAAATGATGCTTGTTATTTACAGCGTTACAGTATTTTGCTGCCATATGTGTGGCAGAACAGTTGAGGCTGCCCTTGCAAGCCTTTCTGTAATAGCGTTACCTTTTGTGCTTTCATATTTAATAAAACAAGTATTTGCTTTTTACCTTTACGGCTATGTAGGTGGTAATGTCAACGGACTTTCAGAAATAATTGATTTGATTAACCCTATAGCATTAGAGGATTATGCAGTATCCTCAACAAAATTAGTTCTGGAGGCGCAGGCTGATTTTACCGGTCGCATTATTGCATCACTTATATGGATTGCTGTATCAATAGCACTCCTTGTTTACACTAAAAAGTATTTCGCAAAAAAATACAAGCCCGAAATTAGTGGCTTTAAGGGTGCAAAAACAGGAATGGTCTACGTAATTTCATTAACTGCACCATTGTTATTTGCATATTTCGGCCTTGAGTATGTAAGAGGGTATTTTTATCCATTTTTTAATGCAAAGGTTAAGCTTATAGCATTTGCTGTTGCCGTTGTTATGGGTGCTATAGGTGCCGTGCTTTGTAACTTTGTTGTTCACTTCACCTTTAAGCGAATAAAGGTAGCTTTTGCAGCAGCACTTTCCATTTTTGCTGTTATAGGTATCACAGTTCTTATTGGTGCCTCAGGCGTTTTCGGGACGTTTAATAAAGTGCCCGAAGTATCAGAGATTGAATCTGTTAGCATTACAGCTCCATTCAATAACTTTATTTTAACAGAGCCTTGCTCTGAGTCAATTGATGGTTTTTATACAGGTAACTTAGAGGATATTTATATTACCGATGAAAAAGATATTCAGCTTGTTACCGATATTCACAAGCAGATTCTTGAGGATAAAGATGCGCAAAGCACAACTCAAACGTTTATTGAATATTACCTTAAAGACGGTACGGTTGTTCAAAGGGAATACACGTATTTAAGCGATTCTGCATTAGAAAAGAGCCTTGCACTGTGGGAAACTGAGGCAGTCAGAACGTTGGTTAAGGGCCACCTTATACCGGAAAAGGTTTTTAAGCCTAATACAGACGATGAGTTTAGCAAACATCACGTAAACACAGTATTCAACGATGAAACCTCAATTCAAATAAGGTCCAAGCATAACGTTGCCTTGGATATAACTCAAGTCCTTACTGCAGAGCAGTCCTTTGAGCTTAGAAATGCTGCTCAAAAGGATATACTTGCAATGAGCTATCAGGAATGGTTCAGGCCAACAGCCGAGCTTTTAGGTACTATATATTTCACAACAGTAACAGATACCCATTTAGGCTATGGTAGATATTATTATTCAAATTCCTTCAGCTTTGTTGCACCTGTGTATGATACAATGGTGAATACACTTGCCGTTCTCAACAAATATGGCTTGATGGATGAATTGACAGCTCAAAGGAACGTAACAAGGCTATATGTAGCAGATTTAAGTGAGCTTATGAATTGGGTTTCAGGCAGACCTATAAATTACGATGCTTCCAATGAGCTTATAATGCCTTATTATAATAATATGAACTATATCAGCCTTGAACAGGTTGTTATTGACGAAGCACCTGTAAAACAAATTACGGATAAGGTAGAAATTGAAAAGTATATTCGTAACGGTCAGTCCTTCTACCTAATGGATAATACCGACGTAACGTACGTTATGGCAGAGTTTGAAGGCGATGAAGCAGGGGAAGTTATAGGTAACTGCTACATTATTCCATAAGGAGGTATCTTTATGAATAAAATGCTAAAGGTAATTGCAATTTTACTTGTTGTATCAATTATTTTAATTGGTGCTTATAATCTGCTTTTGCCCAAACTTGCAGATATCAGCATAAGCGTCTTAAAGGGTTCAAGTACATCCGGTAAATATTTTGAGGGTGTAATGCTTGTATACGGCTTTGCCCCTTCAAGGTATAAGGATGAAATGAATGATTTTTCAACCACCTGTGGTGATTTCCATACAAGCTTTATAAATGAGCATAAGGATGATAAGTACAATATTACAACAGAGGTTAAAATTGAAAACAACCAAACAATAGTAACCCACACAGGAACCATTACACATAGTGATACAGGAATTGAAGAGCCTTTCAAAAAACAATTTGTTTTTGACTATGTTTTTACCGAAAACGTAGGTTAAATCCGTTTTTCGGTGAGTAGGTCAAAAAACGAAGCCCTGAGGATTTTCCTCAGGGCTTCGTTTATTTAACACTAATATTCCACACTTTGTGGTGCTCCGTCGTTTTCTCTCGATTTATCAGCTCTGTAAACACTTACGTGGCCTGCCATAGAATCAAATATTGAAGTACAGGCAAGGCTTGGTGCTTCGCCTCGTATAAACTTAACAAAGTCGGCAGCAAGTCTTTCGTCGCCACCACCGTGGCCACCGTAAGCACCTACCATATCACCTGTAACGTTAAGGTCAACCTCTTCAATATCGCACTCCTCATTGAATGCATCAGGTGATGGGTTTATTTTTTTAACAACGTATTTTGAGTCCTCAAAATTACCGCAGATTTCACCCTTTGTGCCTATAATATGTATTTTGCGAAGGCTCTGTGCAGAGCCACCAACCATATTGTGTGTGCCTGTTGCACCACTTGCAAAGTTTACAAGCACGCTTTGGTGGTCAACCACGTCGTTGTCGCATTTATAAATGCAACGGGCATACGGAGAATCACTTTTCATAAGAGCAATTTTATCCTCAATTGTAGGGCTTTCAATGTGCTCTAATTTATCCCATACGTAAAATGCCCATCTGTCAGGGTGGTCAATGTAAAGGCGCTTTGTGGAGTAAACGCAGGTGTCAACGTGTGGGCAGTCTACCATACATATATTACCTGCACCCTCCGGGGCATTTTCAGGCTTGAATTGGAATTTGCCACCAAATGAAGCGATTTGTACAGGCTTTGTTTCACTCATAAACCACATCATAAGGTCAATATCGTGGCAGCATTTTGCCAGCAGCATAGTAGTGTGGCATTTTTTAGAGTTTGCCCACTTGCCACGCACGTATGATGTAGAAAGGTGGTGGTAGCTTACGTGCTCCGTTGTTTGTATATTAATAATTTCGCCGATTTCTCCGTTTACAATGCGCTCCTTAATGCTGTAGTAAAAAGGCGTGTAGCGAAGCACGTGGCAAATCATAACCTTTGAATTGTTCTTTTTTGCACATTCCTTTAAAAGGTTTGCTTCCTCCTCGCAAACAGCAAATGGCTTTTCAAGGAGCATATCATAGCCACGTTCAAGCAGAGGTACGGCAGTTTCAATGTGCTGCTCATCCATAGTGCCGTTTATAATTGCATCGCAAAGCTTGCCCTTTGTTGCAAGCTCCTGTGCATTTTCGAAGCACATATCCTCGCTAAAGCCGAATTTGTCCATACACATTTTTCGGCGCACAGGGTTAGGGTCGGCAACACCAACTATTTTTAACAGCTCCGGGTTAGTGATTGCCAGCTCACTGTATACAAGTGCTCTGTGTCCTGCGCCAACAATTATGGCTGTAACAGGCTTTTTATTCATAAATTCGCCCTACTTTCTTACTTGCTTAATACCCTCTAAAATAAGCTCCTTTGCAGAAATTGCCTCTGCTACAGGTAAAGCCTCAACTCCATCTAAGGGGTATGGGATATTAAGCTGCTTGTATTTACCAACACCCATTGTGTGGTAGGGTAAAACGTCCAGCGCCTTTAGGTTTTTAAGTGTGCCTATAAAATTGCCTAAACGGATTAAGTCATCAGGATTATCTGTGTAGCCCTTAAGAATAATATGCCTTATCCATAAGGCAACGTTTTTTTCTTCAAGAAATTTTGCAAAGGCAAGAATGTTTTTGTTATCCATTCCTGTAAGAGCCTTGTGCTTTATCGGGTCAATATGCTTAATATCAAGCATAACAAGGTCGGTGTGTTTTACAAGCTCCGAAAATTTTTCAATACACTCTGCATTGTTGGGATTATATGTAGCTCCCGAGGTGTCAATGCAGGTGTGTATGCCTTGTGCCTTTGCTTTTTTAAATAAATCAATTATAAAATCAATCTGTAAAAGAGGCTCACCGCCTGTAACGGTGATGCCTCCGTTTTTATAAAATGAAAGATTTTTGTTAAACTCTTTAAGAATCTCCTCTGCAGTAACTGATTGACCTGTGCCGATTTCCCAAGTATCGGGGTTGTGGCAGTAAAGGCATCTCATAGGACAGCCCTGCATAAAAAGCACGTACCTTATGCCCGGGCCGTCAACTGTTCCGAAGGATTCTTTAGAGTGAATCAAGCCTACCATACTTAAATCTGGTCGTGGAAGGTTCTTGAAATAACCTCATCCTGCTGCTCTTTTGTAAGCTTAATAAAGTTTACGGCATATCCACTAACCCTTACAGTAAGCTGTGGGTATTTTTCGGGGTGTGCCTGAGCATCAAGCAAGGTTTCTTTTGTAAAAACGTTTACGTTAAGGTGATGTCCGCCTTTTTGAGCATATCCGTCAAGAAGGCTTACAAGGTTATCTATCTGGTTTTCTGTAGCAGCCATAGTAAATCTCCTTTAAATTAAAAATTATAAGAATAAAATTATTCTTCGTCTACGTCTGCGTCTGTGTCAAGCCCTTCAAAAAGTGTAGGGGTGCCACAAGCGCCGTTTGAGCAGTCAATATCAATTGCAATATCGCCTGCAAAAATTCTGTCATCCTTACCTAATGCACCGGGGATGATTGAGAAGGTGTTTGAAATACCATCCTGCGCATCAACGAAAGGAAGCTTTGCAACAGATGCAAGTGAAGCAACTGCGCCGTGGGTATCACGCCTGTGCATTGGGTTTGCGCCCGGCGCAAAGGCCTCGCCCTGCTTTCTGCCATCAGGTGTTGCACCTGTGTTTTTGCCGTAAACAACGTTAGAGGTTATTGTAAGGATAGAGGTTGTCGGTATACCGTCTCTGTAGGTGTGGTGCTTTCTTATATGTGTCATAAATCTATGCACAATATCGTAAGCGATTTTATCTACTCGGTCATCGTCATTACCGTATTTAGGGAAATCACCCTCAACCTGGTAATCAACAACAACGCCCTTTTCGTTACGAATTGTTTTAACCTTTGCATATTTAATTGCAGAAAGCGAGTCTGCAACAACGGAAAGGCCCGCAATACCTGTAGCAAACCAACGAGTTACCTTTTTATCGTGCAAAGCCATTTGAAGCTTTTCGTAGCAGTACTTATCGTGCATATAGTGAATTATATTAAGTGTATGCACGTAAACCTTTGCAAGCCACTCCATCATAGCCTCAAATTTCTGCATAACCTCATCATAATCCAAATATTCGCTTGTTATAGGTCTGTATTCAGGTGCAATCTGCTTGCCTGAAATTTCATCTATACCACCGTTGATTGCGTAAAGAAGGCATTTTGCAAGGTTTGCTCTTGCGCCGAAGAACTGCATCTCCTTACCAACAACCATAGATGAAACACAGCAAGCAATAGCATAGTCGTCACCGTGGTGGAAGCGCATAAGGTCATCGTTTTCGTACTGAACAGATGATGTTTCAATAGAAATTTTTGCACAAAATCTTTTGAAGTTTTTAGGAAGCTGTGTAGACCAAAGCACAGTAAGGTTTGGCTCCGGGGCAGCACCTAAATTTTCGAGAGTATGAAGATATCTGTAAGACATTTTTGTAACCATATGCCTTCCGTCAATAGCCATACCACCGATAGATTCTGTAACCCATTGTGGGTCGCCTGAGAATAAGTCGTTGTATTCAGGAGTTCTTGCAAACTTTATAAGACGAAGCTTCATAATAAAATGGTCTACCATTTCCTGAAGCTCTTCTTCTGTATAAACGCCGTTTTTAAGGTCACGCTCTGCGTAAATATCTAAGAAGGTAGAGGTTCTGCCTAAGGACATTGCAGCGCCGTTTTGCTCCTTTACGGCACCAAGGTAACCAAAGTAGAGCCACTGAATAGCCTCTTTAGTATCTTTAGCAGGCTTTGAAATATCAAAGCCGTAGCTTGCAGCCATCTTTTTAAGGTCCTCAAGCGCTCTTATTTGCTCGGAAAGCTCCTCACGCTCTTGAATAACCTGGGCATACATAGCTGTTCTTGTAGTTTCTTTTTGCTCCAGCTTATCCTCAATAAGTCTGTCAATACCATAAAGGGCAACTCTTCTGTAGTCGCCAATAATTCTGCCTCTGCCGTATGCATCGGGCAGACCTGTAATAATGTGGCTTGAACGGCAGGCTCTCATTTCAGGTGTGTATACGTCAAAAACACCGGCATTGTGAGTCTTTCTGTGAACAGTAAAAAATTCCTTTACAGTAGGGTCAAGCTCATAGCCGTTATCCTTACAAGCCTTTTCTGCCATTCGTATACCGCCATATGGCATAAGTGCACGCTTAAAGGGCTTGTCTGTTTGAAAGCCTACAATTTTTTCTTTTGATTTATCAAGGTATCCGGGGCCGTGCGAAACAATGGTGGATATGATTTTTGTATCCATATCCAGCACGCCGCCCTTTTCACGCTCTTGCTTTGAAAGCTCCAGCACCTGCTCCCATAAATCAAGTGTATCCTGAGTAGGGCCAACAAGGAAACTCTCGTCACCGTCGTAAGGTGTAAAGTTGTGCTTTATAAAGCTTCGAACGTTAATTTCTTTTTTCCAGGTTCCACTTTCAAAACCATTCCAGCTTTCGAAATCCATTTAACCTTCTCCCCTTGTGTATAATAAAAGATAATATTTCATATATAAGTATACCAAAATATAATTCAATAATCAACACAACACCGTTAAAAAAATATGACAGTATTTAGCAATAAAAACGGCTTATTTTAATAGATTTGCATAATTAAGGGATTTTTTCGAAAATTATATAAAAAGTAAAATTATTTTTTCGTAAAGGAGCAACAAAAATGTGTGGTATTATTGGGTATTCGGGCAAGGAAAATTGTGTGCCTATTCTTATAAAGGCTCTTAAAAATTTGGAGTACAGGGGCTACGATTCAGCAGGCATTGCCTGCTTTGAAAATAAAAAAATTTCACGAGTGCGAGCAGTAGGCAAAATAACGGAATTAGAAAAAGAAACACATAAAAAAACTATCCGTTCCAACGTAGGCATTGGCCATACCCGTTGGGCGACCCACGGCAAGCCCTGTGAGGAGAATTCCCATCCCCACAAAAGCACCTCCTCCCTTTTTTACGTAGTGCACAACGGCATAATAGAAAATAGTGGTGAAATCAAAAAAACGCTTCTGCCTGCAAATACCGTTTATAAATCGCAAACCGATACCGAGGTTTTTGCACATCTACTTGAAAAATACTATACAGGTGAGCCTGTTTCTGCAATTGCAAAAGCACTTGCCGTGCTAAAGGGCACCTATGCCTTCAGTATACTTTGCAGTGATTTCCCATATACAGTTTTTGGTGCAGCAAGTGGTAGCCCTTTAGTTGCGCTTAAAGGGGAGAGTGGCTTTTATATTGCGTCGGATATAAGCGCAGTTAGTGAAAAATCAACGGAATGCTACAGAATTTTAAATGGTGAAATTTGTGCCCTTACGCAAACGGAGATTCAGTTTTTTGATGCCTCGGGCAAGGAAATAAATAAAAAGCCGGAACAGGTATTTTGTAAAGAAAATACCATTACTAAAGAGGGATATCCTCACTTTATGCTTAAGGAAATCGCAGAGCAGCCCAAGGCTATCAGGGCTACAATAGACTCCCTTGTTTCTATGCATAGCATAACCCTGCCTGATGTTTCCTTCGATGAAGAGTTTATACAGGAGAGACTTAAAAATATTATTATTGTTGCCTGTGGCTCTGCCTACCATACAGGCCTTGTGGCAAAGCACTTGCTTGAAGGCTTAGCAGACACGCCTTGCTCTGTGGAAATAGCCTCGGAATTCAGGTATTCACACCACCATTTCGGTAAAGGAACCCTCGCAGTTTTTGTTAGCCAAAGTGGAGAAACTGCAGATACCCTTGCAGCACTACGTTTAGCAAAAAAATACGGTGCGCAGGTGCTTTCCGTTGTAAACGTACAAGATAGTGCTATTGCTAAAGAAAGTGAAAACGCAATATTTACAAGGGCAGGCAAAGAGGTGGCCGTTGCTACCACAAAAGCATATAGCGCACAGCTTGTTGCTTTTTATGCCCTTGCAATTTTTATTGGCAGGGTTAAAAATCAAATCACCTTAGAGGAAGAAGAAAAGCTTGTAAAGGAATTACTGCTTTTACCCGAAAAGGTAAAAGAAACCCTTGAAAGCACAAACCAAATCACAAAAAAACTCGCAGGGGAGCTTTGCCACAAAAATGACGTATTCTTTATAGGGCGACTTAAAGATTTTGCTATAGCCTGTGAGGGTGCCCTAAAGCTTAAAGAGGTCAGCTATATAAACGCACAAAGCTATGCCTCAGGTGAGCTTAAGCACGGTACAATTTCCCTTATTGAAAACGGCACACCTGTTATTGCGATTGTGGGGGAGAGCAAAATTTTTTCTAAAACCCTCAGTAATATTTGTGAGGTGGAGGCTCGTGGTGGCACCGTTATTGTTATAACCGATAAAGCAAAGCAATCCCTCGTTTCCTCCAACCGAACCGTTATCACCGTTTCCGATGTTTCCTCCTATTTCCGACCCTCTCTTCTCGTTTTACCCTTACAGCTTCTCAGCTACTACACGGCCCTTTTGCGAGGCTGTGACATAGATAAGCCTAAGAATCTCGCCAAATCCGTTACAGTCGAATAATTGTGATATTTGGCGCATAGCTTGAGTTAGCAAGTAGCAAATAGCAAGTAGCAAATAGCAAGTAGCAAATAGCAAGTAGCAAGTAGCAAATAGCAAGTAGCAAATAGCAAGTAGCAAGTAGCAAATAGCAAGTAGCAAATAGCAAGTAGCAAATAGCAAGTAGCAAGTAGCAAATAGCAAGTAGCTAAGAGCTATGAGCTATGAGCTAAGAGCTCTTTGATGGTTGCTATTTTACTATTTGCACTAAAAAACAGCACCTCTTTTGTTTGAGTTGCTGTTTTTTGTTTTTTTGTTTGTAATTACGTTAAAAACAAAGTATAATCGCTATATGAAGGTGAAATTATAAAATTCCTTCGGCTTTAAGAGGAGTGGTTTTCTATATTTTCTTGTTTTATGAAGGGTAAAATTGCAAGGTACAAGGCTAATGCAGATGTTCCTGCAGGCTTTACCTACACAGCACACACAGGCTGCTGCCAAACCAAAGCAAACACCCTTGAGTGCATAGATGCAGGCGTTAAATACGGTGCAGCAATAGTCGAATTTGATTTACGCTTTGATGAAAAGCAAGAGCCTGTTTTATCTCACGATGAGCCTGTTGGGGGCGAGGTAACTCTTGATGAGGCATTCGCTAAAATAAGCACTATTGATAATTTGAAGGTAAACGTAGATGTTAAAACCTGTGTTGCTTTGCAAAAGGTACAGGCACTTGCTGTTAAACACAACGTTGAGCAAAGAATATTCTTTACAGGTATTAACGAAAGTGACGTTAAGGCAGTAAACGAGCAATACCCAGCTATTGAGTACTACCTTAATATGAAGGTGAAAAAGCCCTCTGCCCACACCGATGAATATTTACAAAGCCTTGTAGACAAGGTTAAGGAATGTGGTGCTATAGGTATCAATTTTCAATATAGGAGCGCTTCAAGAAAGCTTGTGGAATATTTCCACAAAAACAACCTGCTTGTTTCTATTTTTACTGTAGACAGCAAAATGGAAATGTACAAAATCTTATCCTACGGTCCCGATAATATAACAACAAGAAAACCCGATATATTCCAAACTGTTTTTAAGGAGTTTTAATATGCTTGAAATAAAAAATAAAAAATTCTATATGGATGGCGAAGAGTTTCACATCTATTCAGGTGCTATGCACTACTTTAGAATTCCACAAGAGTATTGGGAGGATAGACTTCTCAAATTAAAAGCAGCAGGCCTTAACACTGTGGAAACCTACGTGCCTTGGAATTTCCACGAAAAGAAAAAGGGTGAGTTTGATTTTTCGGGCATGCTGGATATTGAAAAATTTGTGAAAACAGCCCAGGATTTGGGGCTTTACGTTATTGTAAGGCCCGGCCCGTACATCTGTGCAGAGTGGGACCTTGGTGGCTTACCTGCGTGGCTGCTTAAGGATAAAAATATTCGTCTGCGTTGCTGGGATAAAAAGTATATCAAGGCTGTTGAGGACTTTTTCAAGGTGCTTATTCCCAAGCTTTTGCCATTCCAAGAGTCAAATGGCGGTAAGCTTATTGCAATGCAGGTAGAAAATGAATACGGCTCCTTTGGTAGAGATAAAAAATATCTCTACTGGCTTCGTGATTTTATGAAGGAGCTTGGCGTTACCTGTCAGCTTTTCACCTCCGATGGAGAGGATAGATACTTCTTCTCGGGCGGTGGTATTCCTGAAGAATTCATGGTAGCAAATTTTGGTGGCTATAACGAAAATCGCTTTAATGACTTAAAGCTTCTTCAGCCCGACAAGCCGCTTATGTGCGGTGAGCATTGGTGTGGTTGGTTTGACCAATGGGGCGCAAAGCACCACACAGGCAATGCAGAGGAAACTCTCGGCAGAAGTCTTGACGGTTTCTTTAGTGAGGATGCAAACTTCAACCTCTACATGTTCCATGGCGGCACAAACTTCGGCTTCTCATCAGGTGCCAACTATTACGATCGCTATTGCCCTACTACAACAAGCTATGATTACGGCGCACCTCTTACCGAAAACGGCGCATATACAGAGAAGTACTTTATTTTAAGAGAGAGAATGGCAAGGCAGCTTGGAAAAACACTTCCCGAGCTACCTGAGGATGCAAAAACACAGGCAATTGGTAAAATTAGATTTACCGAGTTTGCCGATTTGCAAAAGGTGTATAAATCCTTTGCCCGTCGCAAAAAATCTCACGTTCCACAGTATATGGAAAGCTACGACCAATACAGTGGTGCAATTTTATACAGCACAGTTTTAAAGGGTAACTACGGTGATACCGAGCTTAATGCCTTCGGTGTGCACGATATTGCGTATATTTACATAAACGGTGAGCTTAAGCACATTTATGACAGAGCCGAGCTTAAGGGCAAAGCTCTTGAAGAAGAAAGCTTTAGCGTAAAAATCCCTGCCTTTAACGGCGAGTGCAGGGTAGATATTCTTGTTTATGCCCTTGGCAGAATAAACTATGCACGAAGAATTTATGACCGTAAGGGCTTAGATGAAATTTACCTCGGTGGTCAGGCTATAGTTGATTGGACCGTTTATTGTATGGATTTAGAAACAGCGCCGCAGGTTAAATATTCAAAAAAGAGAAGTGGCGCACCACTTTTCCTTAAAGCAACCTTTAAGGCAGAGCAAAAAACAGATACCTTTGTTGATATGCGTGGCTTCTCAAATGCAGTCGTTTTCATAAACGGCTTTAATCTTGGCAGATTTTTAAAGAAGGGACCTCAATACACCTTGTATCTTCCGGGAACTCTTCTTAAGGACGAAAACGAAATCGTTATTCTTGAACTTGAAGGCACGAAGAAAACAAGCGTTAGTTTAACAGATAAACCTATTTTTAAATAAAAAATCAAAAGCGAAAAGGTGAAATTGTGGAGGCTATAGTTAAACTTTTACATACAGTTATTGATGCACTTAAAGAGGTTAAAACCTATTGGAAGCAGCCTCGTCCCGGTGAATATGTACCCTACAGAGAGGTTGTAATGCTCTCTGTGGGTTGGATGGCGCTTATGATGTCCGTAAGGTGGACCATAGGCTTTGGTGTCGGTAACGAATTTACCGGTATGACACTTGGTATGAACAACAATCAGCTCCTTGTAATGAGCTATGTTTGCCAAGCGCTCGGCTATGCTATGACGCCGCTTAATGCGTGGATTATAGATAATTTGCGTAGCAAAGACGGCAAATACAGGGTTTTTATAAAGCTTGCTATTCCGTCAATGCTGTTAACGCTTTTATCGTTATGGCTGCCATATGAGCAGGTGAGAGATTCAGGCCTTCCAAAAGCACAGTACATTATGATTGCAATGCTGTTTTTAGTTGGTCAAGTACAAGGTACTGTTCAAAGCTGGGTGCAAACAGGTGTAACCAATATGGTGCACGTTATAACACCAAATACCCAAGAAAGAACAAAAATAATGTCTATTACCAGCATTATTTACTCCTTGGGCTATTCAATAAATAATGTTTATTATCCTCTTATGGTTGACGTTCTTACCAAAAATGGTGATAAATACAATATGACCTTTTTCCGAGGTTCATACACGCCTATGGCACTGCTTATGCCTGTTGTTCTTTTAGCTTATTTCGGCACACAAGAAAGGCTTGTGCTTCCTAAGAGCCGTATAACAAAAATGAGCTTTACTAACTCCTTGAGAGCAGTTGCAGGTAACAAAATTTTCTGGATTAAATGTGCAGACGGTTGGAATAATTTCCTTGAGGGAGCAAAGGGCGATATCTGGAATTGGCTTGTATACAGAGCACATATTATGAAAAGCTCTACATACGGCCTGCTTAACACAATTTCTTATAACGCTAATTTCTGGGGTATGCTGTTTTCACCATACTTTATTAAAAAGTTCGGTAAAAAGAAAATTAAAATATTCAAAAATATAATTCAAATTTTCCTTATTGCATCATATTTCCTTTTCTACAAGAGCCCTGCAGCAGGCTTCGGCTTGTTTATTGTATATACTCTTGATAGGTTTGTGGATACATATAACGTTATAGATAGCGCTATAGAATCCGATATGCGAGATAATCAGCAGTACCTTATCGGCGAAAGGATAGATGGCTCCTTTAACCTTATTTCAAGCTATGCAGGTGGTGCAATCAATGCAGTTACAAGCCTTTTCATTCCTTGGGTTTACAAGAAAAAAGGCTTTGACGGAAACGATTACTCTGTGCTTGATGTTTATATTAATTACGATGAGACCCTACCTCTTTCTCAACAAACAAAAAATCCGAACTGTGTTTTATATTCGTTAATGGATACACTTCTTGTAATTTCCATTGTAGGCGCTGCAATAGACGTGCTTCCATGGTTCTTGTACGATATTTCTGAAACAGGTCAAAAGTCTATGATTAGGGTAATAAGAATAAGAACTATCGTTGAGGATAGTGAAGCAGGCGAGGTAGAGGATGTATCTTATATTGAAGGCTGTGAGGCTATAATTAAAGCAAAGCAGTACTTTGGTTTGGAAAAGGTAGAGGTGCCTAAAGCACAGCTTAAACAGGCAAAGCTTATGCCTTGCGAAACTGATGAAGAAAAGCAGGCACGTGAGCAAGCTATTACTGCTGCGCGTACAGCGATAAAGGATGCCGAGGAACGAAATGAGGAAATTGAAATTGCACAGTTTGTTATGCACGAGCTTACTCGCTTTGAAAATGAGTTCGGTCAAAAGCAGCTTGAGCTGTGCCGACTTATTGTTAGTGGTGGTCCTGAAAGATTTTTTGAGTGTGCTGTTGAGGCACAGCGCCTTGCAAACGCACTTCCACAAACAGCAGATAAAGAGGAGCGCACCTGGCGTAAGCAAGAAATAAGAAATGCAAGGGCGCTTGTAAAATCTGCAAAGCTTGCTAAAAAGTATTATCCCGAAGGTGTAATTCCTTTTGATAACCAAGAGTATGAGGATGCCTACAATATGCCTGATTCTACAAGGGCACAGGCAAAGGCACGCCGTAAGGCAATGCGCATAGCTAATAAAAAGAGAAATATTTACGGTACAGTTGCAGCGCCTTACCTTTCAGCACAAAGAACTCTCGGCTTGTATGAGGGCTACAGCAGATTAGATGAGATTACGTCTGACTATGACAACGTACGTGCTCGCTATGAAGAAAAGCTTGAGGAAGAAAGGCTGCTCGCAGAAAGGCTTCGTCAGGAGCGTATTTTTGATAAAGAGAGCAAGGCTAAAAAACGCAAGCTTGATAAAGAAAATAAAGCTAAAAGGCGAACAAAAAAATAAATTTGCGAAATAGCCTAACCAGCACCTCTTATGAGAGGCGCTGGTTTTTTTAGTAATGAAAAGTTTTTTGAGCTTTAAACACAAAATTCGCATTTTTGTGTTTTTGCTTGCATTGATTATATAGCGGCTCTTCTGAGGCGTTTGCTTTTATGTTATCAAAACAAAAGTATTCAAAATTAGAGTGCGTTAAAGTCCTGCTATAGTACATGTTTTAAAGGTCGGTTTTTTGTAATTGAAATAAAAATGCAAACAATAAGAATGCACTTTCGGGGAAATATATTACTGCAGTGGTTGTGCTGTGGTTTTGGCAGCAGGTATGTTTTATGCATTAAAAGGCTTTAAGCAAGATAAGTTTAACGTGAGGTAAACAATGAGTAATCAAGTAACAAATCCATTTTTTAAATATGAAAATTCCGGCTTGCCTTTAGGCTTTGAAACGCCGGACGTTTCAATGTTTGGTATGCTTAAAATTTCAGCACAAGCAAGGCCTGGGGAGTTAGCTTACGAATATTTTGGTTCATCTTGCACCTACAAAAGGCTTGTGGAAAAAATCGAAGCCATATCAGGTGCGTACTATTCTTTAGGCGTGCGTAAAAGTGATATTGTTACAATTATTATGCCTAACACGCCCGAGGCAGTTGTTAGCATTTATGCACTTAACAGAATAGGTGCCGTTGCAAATATTCTTCATCCTCTTTCAGCCCAAGAGGAAATTAAAAATCACATAAACAGGGTAGAAAGCAAGGTTTTGCTGTGTGTTGATATTTGCTGTGAAAAAATTTCAAAGATAATTGATGAAACACCTGTAAGAAACATAATTGTAGCATCTGCAGGTGATTCTATGCCTGTGGTAATGAAAACACTTTATGCCGTAAAGTGCATTAATAATTTCAAATACGATAAAGCAGATAAAAGATATTTATCCTGGAAAGAGTTTTCGAAGAATATAATATTTGTTGACGAATACTGCCCTACAGGTGAGCAAAATGAAGATGTCGCAGTTATCCTTCACAGTGGTGGCACCACAGGTACACCAAAGGATATTATGCTTTCCAATAAAAATTTTAATTCCTTCGGTATTCAATCTGTGCTTACCTTAAGAGATGTGCAGGCAGGGGATAAAATTCTTGCAATATTACCAATATTTCACGGATTCGGCTTAGGTGTATGTGTTCACGTGTGCTTCTGCTTTGGCGCCTGCTCTGTGCTTATACCACAGTTTAACACTAAAAAGTTCGCTTCAACGTTGAAGAAATATAAGCCGTCAATGATTTTCGGTGTGCCTACTCTTTACGAGGCGTTGCTTAAGGCAAAGGGAGTAGAAAAGTTGGATTATTCCTTCTTAAAATATGCAGTAAGTGGTGGCGATACCTTACCCGAAAAGCTTGAAATTAGTGTTAACGAGTTTTTAGCAAAGCACAATTCAACCGTTAAGGTTTGCGAGGGCTACGGTATGACAGAGGGGCTTGCTGCTTTGTGCCTTTCTGTTGGCGAAAATTATAAATCAAGAACAATCGGTAAGCCACTTGTAGGTAACCAAATGTGCATTGTTGAGCCGGGTACTGTAAACGTTCTTCCTGCAGGGGAGGATGGTGAGCTTTGCGTTTGTGGCCCTACGGTAATGCTCGGCTACAGAAATAACCCCGAGGAAACACAAAGCACCTTGCGTGTTCATGCAGATGGCAAGGTGTGGCTGCACACAGGTGATATGGCAGCTATAGATGAAGATGGATTTGTTCACTATAAGCTGAGAATTAAAAGAATGATGATTACTTCAGGCTTTAATGTTTACCCCACACAAATCGAAAGCGTTGTTGAAGAGCTTGATTTTGTTGAAAAATGTGTTGTGGTTTCCGTTCCTCATCCGTATAAAAAAGAGGTTGCAAAGGCTTATATTGTACTCAAAAGCAATAAGTCTAAAAGCGAGGCAACAGTTGAGGAAATACGAGAATACTGTAAAAAGAAGCTTATGCACTACAGCGTTCCGTATAAATACGAGTTTGTAGATATACTCCCTAAAACAGCCTACAATAAAATTGACTTTATGAAGCTGCAGCGTGAAAGCGCACGAGATATTACAGGTTAAAATAAAAAAGTATTCGGATTTTTCCGAATACTTTTTTATTTTACTATTACACGTTTTTATGGTTTATATGGAAATACAGGCATAAGCTGGAGCTTAAATTGGTTGATTCTGTGAAGTCGGTCAATTTTCGCTTTTATTTCCTCATCCTCGCAAACGCCCTCACGAATATATCTGTCAAGGGTTGCATAGCTAAAGCCTAAGTTATCCTCGTCTGTTTTGCCACAAAGGCCGTCTATGGGCACCTTTTCAACAAACGTTTCGGGGAGGCCTAATGCTCTGCCGATTGCTTTAACCTCTTGTACGGTAAGCATTGAAAGTGGCGAAAAATCACCTACGCTATCGCCGTATCGAGTAGAGTAGCCTACCCAGTCCTCAGAAAGGTTGCAGGTGTTTGCAACTCTGCCGTTTACACTCTGGCTAACAGCATAAACTGTTGCCATTCTCAAACGTGGTGGTAAATTAGTTGTTGCCTGTGTGTTAAGCTCCACACCACTTTTTTCTAATTCCTTCATTAGACCGTTGTAGGCATCGTTTATATTAACTGTGTAGTATTTAATATCAAGAAACTCGCAAAGGGCAATGCTTACGTCAATATCAAATTGCTCACCCTTAGGCATTAAAACGCCAACAACGTTTTCTTTGCCGAGAGCTTCTACGAGGAGCGCAGCTACAACGGAGCTGTCCTTGCCACCGGAAATGCCTACAACACCCTTACAGCCCTTGCCGTTCTCCTCAAACCAGCTTTTAATCCATTCAACTATATCATTTTTTACCTTAACAGCGTCAAAATTCATTTTGTTTCCTCCGAAAAAATAGAATTACTGATATTGTAGACTTTTTATTTAATCTTTTCAAGTTTTTTGAACAAATAACTTGCATAGCAGTAAAATTACTGTATAATTATAATAGATATTTATTGACATTTGGGGGAATAAAAATGACAGTAAGTGAAGCGATAGTTTCTCTCGTTAAATATGGGGTTAGAGAGGGGCTTTTAGATGCTCTCGATGAAAGATGGGCAGTTAACAGGCTTTTAGAGGTTATGCAGTTAGATAGTATTGACCAAGGCGCTGTTGCGTGTGAAGATGTACCTCTCGAGGATATTTTGAAGGTGCTTCTTGATGATGCTTGCCAAAGAGGTATTTGTGAGGACTCGATAGTTTACAGAGACCTTTTTGATACTAAGCTTATGGGTGCAATCACTCCAAGACCCTCTGAGGTTATTAAAAAATTCCAGGAGCTTTATGCAGAATCACCTGAAAAGGCTACTGAATTTTATTACCATATTTCAAGAAAATCTGATTACATAAGAGAATACAGAATTAAAAACGACGTTAAATGGGTTACGCCTACAGAATATGGCGATATTGATATCACAATAAACCTTTCAAAGCCCGAAAAGGACCCTAAGGCAATTGCTGCTGCACTTCAAATGAAGCAAAGCTCATACCCACTTTGTATGCTTTGCCCCGAAAATGAGGGCTATGCAGGTAGGGTTAACCACCCTGCAAGGCAAAACCACAGAGTTATTCCCCTTGACCTTGAGGGCGAAAGCTGGTGCTTGCAGTATTCACCGTATGTATACTACAACGAGCATTGCATTGTGTTTGATAGTATTCATCAGCCAATGAAAATTAGCGAAAAAGGCTTTAGGAGGCTTTTTGCTATAGTTAAAAAATTCCCCCATTACTTTGTGGGTTCAAATGCGGATTTACCTATTGTAGGTGGCTCGGTGCTTACACACGACCATTTTCAGGGTGGTAACTACACCTTTGCAATGGCAAAGGCAGAAATAGAAACACCTGTTGAGTTTAAAAAATACCCAACAGTTTCAGGTGGTATTGTTAAGTGGCCAATGTCTGTTATTCGCCTTGTGGGTAAAAATACAGATGATATTTGCTCCCTTGCAGGTGAAATTCTTGCAAAGTGGCGTGGCTATACAGACGAGAGTGCTTTTATCTTTGCAGAAACAGACGGCACACTACACAACACAATTACACCGATTGCTCGATTCAGAAACGGCAATTTCGAGCTTGATTTGGTGCTTCGTAACAATATAACCACCGAGGAATACCCCGATGGTGTTTACCACCCACATCCACAGCACCACCACATTAAGAAAGAAAATATCGGTCTTATTGAGGTTATGGGCCTTGCAGTGCTTCCTTCTCGCCTTAAAACAGAAATGGCAATTCTCGAAGAGGCTATGGTAAGTGGTGCCGATATTTCAGCAGATGAAAGAATTGCAAAGCACTATGGCTGGGCAGAGGAAATAAAGAAAAACAATACTATCACAGCTGAAAACTGTGGTGAGATATTGAGAAACGAAATCGGTAAGGTGTTTGCAGATATTTTAGGCCAATGTGGTGTTTATGACCGTACCGAGGAAGGCAAAAAGCAGTTCCTTGCATTTATTGATAAGGTTAACGAATAAGAGCGGAGGATATAAAAATGTTTGATAAAATCAGAGCAGAGTATCTTATAGGTAAAGTAGACGTAAAGCAAAACGAGATTGAGGGCAGAGGCTTTACAGTTAAGCTTGATGTTTCAAAGGAAGCAATTAAGTGTGTGCTTGTAGCAAAGGCAGATATTACAATGAAATCCTTTGAAATTGAAACTAAAAAGGATTTTGATGATGACGATTTATTCTTTGCAAACGGCTACCAGGCTTGGACAACCTCTCGTGAGTTTTCAAAGCACGACACCTTTAAGGGCCTTATTAAAGCAGCAGGTATAAACAAATTCCTTAAGCACTTTGCAGGTCTTTCAGGTGACTACCACTTTGAAAGCTACGGCGAGGAGGGTAAGTTCCACTCCTACACATATTGCTACTTCCGTGAAAAGGGCGAAAGAGAAATTAAGCTCTACGGCTCAAAGCACGAAAGAACAGGCTTCACAATTTTTGCTGTAGATATGAAGGGCGAAAAATTCATTATAAGAAAAGATGTTGAAGGCCTTTCACTTAAAGCGGGTCAGGAATACGAAATATTTGATATTGCTATCATTAAGGGCGATATGGATGATGTAATGGACAAATATTTCTTCGATTTCGTGGGCTGCAAAAAGCCTGCCATCAAGCACCTTTCAGGCTATACAAGCTGGTACAACTATTTCCAGAACATTAGCGAAGAAATTATTCTTCGTGACCTTAACGGACTTGACAGAGCAAGCGAAGAGGTTAACATTTTCCAGGTGGATGACGGCTACCAGCAGGCTGTAGGTGATTGGCTGCTTATTGATGAAAAGAAATTCCCTAACGGAATGAAATATATTGCCGATGAAATTCACAAAAAAGGCTATAAGGCAGGTATTTGGCTTGCTCCTTTCAGCGCACAGGTTTCATCAAAGCTTGCAAAGGAGCATCCCGACTGGCTCCTTACCCATAACAGAAATGGCAAAAAAATGCTTGGCTGCCAGGGCTGGGGTGGCGCATACACAATTGATATTTATAACCCCGATGCACGTGAGTACATTAAAAAAGTATTTGATGTAGTGCTTAATGAGTGGGGCTTCGATATGGTTAAGCTCGATTTCCTTTATAGCCAATGCATTGAGCCCCGCAACGGCAAAACCCGTGGTGAAATTATGTGCGATGGCGTAGACCTTCTGCGTGAGGCCTGTGGTGATAAGTGGATTCTCGGCTGTGGCGTGCCTATTGGCGCTTGTATGGGTATATTTGATGCTTGCCGTATTAGCTGTGATGCAAGCAAAAACTGGAAGTTTAAGGTTGAAAAGGGTCTTGCTGTAAATGACCTTGTTGCTTCAATCAGAATTAACTGCGAAAACCCATCATCACAAAATGCTATTATTAACACAGTTTTCCGTAACCACCTTGATGGCAGAGCATTCTGTAATGACCCTGATGTTTTCTTTCTTCGTGATATAAATATTAACTATACCTGGGAGCAAAAGCTTCTTCACGGTAAAATTAACACCGTTTGCGGTAACGTGCTTTTCGTTTCCGATAATGCAGGTGATTTTGATGATGAAAGAATAGCTTACCTTAAGGAGTTCTTTAAGGATAAAGCATATAAGGTTACCCTTGCAGAGTATGAGGCAGAGGATGTTATAAGGCTTGATTTTGTTGAAAACGGCGAGGAAAAGAGCCTTACGTTTAACCTTACAACAGGTGAGAGCAATATTTTTGAGGTGCTTTAATTAGCTGCCGAAATCACGGCTTTATTGACGATATTAAATAAGGAGGTTGTTAAATGAAAACAGATAAAGTGAAGGTTGTTCAGAGTGTTGCAATTATAATTCTTGCGGGTTTGTTACTTGTTTCAATTTTTCAAATCCGTGAATTAAATGAACGTATAGATGAAATATACAGCAAAATTTCAAACATTGAAATAAACACAAGGAATCAAATTGATTCAATCTATTCAAATGTTGATGAAAGGCTGAAAGAAGAAGCAAGTCTGTTTTCATTTTTTACCTATGAAAACGGCAAATTTGACAGTACAAATAATACTGCAGAGCTTAAAATAACGCTTATACCTAAAGAGCTTTTTGACGATATGGAGATATTTACCGTTGTGGACGGGAAAAAGGTTGCCTTTGAAAGAGATGGTAATACATTTGTAGGTACACTTACGCTTAATGCTTTTAGATACTATGAAGAGCATCCTGTAGTGAATGTTAAAACAGCTCAGGGCACCAAAACTGAATTGCTTGAAATATATATGGAGAATCTTTACGTTAACTATTTATCAAGAATAGAGTCCCATTCATCAACAATCAGCAATTTTTCAATTAAGGATGCACCGTCAAACCACAAAAAGCTGACACTTTCCGGTTCTGTATACGCCGGCATTTCATCTAATGCCGATAAAATTGCAAATGAGGATTTTAAGAGCTTGTATTTGGTTACAACAGTTAATGGCGAAGAGGTAGACCGATATGATGCCTCTGCAAAGCTTAAGAGTGATGATTACGATATCTGGATAGATTATTCAAAAACACTTACTGTTAAGAACGGTGATGAGGTTGAAATTTTCGTAGAAGGCGAGGATATCTACGGCTATATTCACAAATCTATAGCAGAAAGCTTTGTTGTTACAGATGATGGTAGTGAAGGTGGATTTTCAAGTGAAGAAATGATATTCGATAAGCAAGGAAAGCTTTTAACTGAATATTAATGCAAAGTAATAACCCGTCAGCAAAATGCTGACGGGTTAATTTTATTCGTCTGTTCTTTCGAGTAAGTAGTCGATTGATACACCGAAATAATCTGCCAAGGCAATAAGCGTTGCATAGTCTGCCTCACGCTCTCCGGTTTCATACCTGCTTATGGCGTTTTGGTTTAAGCCTAAATCCATTGCAAGCTTTAACTGTGTAATATTCCGTTTTTTACGCAATTCTCGTAATCTCATAATCTCACCTTGACTAAATTATACTGTATTGGTATAATTTAAATATCCCAATATGGTATATTCAAAGAGGTGAATATTATGTACAAAAAAATGTATTTAATCCTTTTTAGTGCAATTACAGATGCATTAAACATAAATGATGTTGATAGGATAAAGGAAGTTTTGATAAAAGCACAGCAGGAAGCAGAGGATGTTTGCATAGAATGCGATGAAGAAATATAATATCTAAATGTTTGAGCTGGAAAATAGTGGGATAAAAACACCCTATGGTATCGTAAAAGTTACCATAGGGTGTTACATTTTTGTATTAAGTTAAATTTTAATAATACCTAATCCCTCAAGCACGGAGAAGGCGAGTATACCTACAATGCAAACAGGGGCAATGTATTTTATAATAATTGTGAAAAGTGTTTTCTTTTTGAATTTTCCGTTTATTTCTATTTCCTCGATAAGTGCCTTAGGCTTTATAACGTAGCCTACAAGTATGCAGGTTGCAAATGCAACAACAGGCATAATTACGCTGTTGGAGATGAAGTCAAAGAAATCAAGGAACTGTAAGCCGATAATTTTTACATTTGCAAGTACACCGTAACCAAGGCAGGACGGAAGTCCTAATGCAATGCAGAGTAAGAAAACGATTAAACAGGTTGTTTTTCTCTTTAACTTAAATTTATCCATAAAAATAGAAACAACAGTTTCCATAAGGGAAATTGATGATGTAAGCGCAGCGAAAAGAACAAGCAGGAAGAATACTGCACCTATTATTCCACCACCGGTCATGCTTTCAAAAACCTTAGGTAACGTTACAAACATAAGTCCCGGGCCCTTGCCTAAAGCGCTTTCGTCTCCTCCTGAGAAGGAGAACACAGCAGGTATAATCATAAGGCCTGCAAAAAAAGCAATACCTGTGTCAAAAAGCTCAATCTGCTTAACGGCACCTTCAATGTGTACGTCCTTTTTCATATAAGAACCGTAGGTTATCATAATACCCATTGCAAGGCTCATAGAGTAGAAAAGCTGTCCCATAGCTGCAAGCACGGTTGTTATTGAGAATTGGCTGAAATCCGGCTTGAGGTAGTAAACAAGGCCATCAATTGCACCGGGCATACAAAGGGAGTAAATTGCTATAAAAACCGTAAGCACAACAAGAATGGGCATCATAATTTTGCTTACCTTTTCTATGCCCTTTTCAACACCGAAAAGTACAACTAAGGCAGTTGCGCCAAGGTAAAGTAAGAACCAGCCGATTGGTTCGGCAGGGCTTGAAATGAAACTGTCAAAAAAACCATCAGCTGCTGTACTTGCCATTGAGCCTGTTGCAAACTGAACTAAATATTTTATTATCCAACCACCGATTACGGAGTAATAGGGGAGAATGATTATAGGTACAAGTGAGGTTAAAAGACCTAAAAAAGAAAATCTTTTGTCAAGCTTTTTATAAGCCTCAATTGCACTTACGCCTGTTTTTCTGCCTATAGCAATTTCGGCACACATAAGGGTAAAGCCGAGGGTTAATGCAAGTACAACGTACACAAGAAGGAATATGCCTCCTCCGTACTGCGCCGCAAGGTAAGGGAATCGCCATATATTTCCAAGGCCAACTGCTGAGCCTGCCGTTGCAAGCACAAAGCCAAGCTTGCCTGAAAAGCTGCTTCTTTTTTCTGCCATAAATAAATCTCCTTATTGTTATCTGTTTTTTGCACAACGGTTAGTATTATTACATATTCTCCCAAAAAACACAAGAAAAAAATCATCCTAAGAAAAAATTCCTATCTTAGAATGATTTTTATTTAAAAATTAAATTGGGTTGATGGAAGATTGTAATTTAAAATCTTCCTCCGGCACCTCCACCACCTGTGGAGCCACCTCCACCGTGGAAGCCACCACCGCCTCCACCACTGAAGCCGCCACCACCAAAGCCACCACCGTGGTAGTGCCCACCTCGGTGATTGGTGCTGTTGTAGCGTTTTTTCTTTTCTTCAAGCTGTTTTTTGTACTCTGCAGCACGGTTGGTGCCGTGCATTTTATCGTAGCGCTTAAGCTTTAAGTAGCGAATAGTTGTGTAAATCCAGGAGATGCCCGGCATTATAATCAAAAGCGACCAAACAGCCAAAAAAATGAATATACCACTGCTATCTAAGGTTCCAACGTCATCCTGGTACATATTATCGTTTTGGAAAAGCACCAAGTCTCCGTCAGGCTCAAGGCCGTATTCCTCAGTGCGCAATTCATTTACTATAGCGCCAAAAAGCAAGCGTGTGCCTGTGTCAAAATCATCTTGAGAGTAATAAGGTACTGCAAAAGTATCTCGCATTTGACCAAGGGTAATATCTGTAAGTGTACCCTCTACGCCATAGCCTGTGGTAACCCACATTTCTCTGTCATCTACACTAAGTAAAATCAATACGCCGTTATTTTCCTGTTCATTGCCTATGCTCCAATCACGAAAAACCTTAACAGAGTATTCGGAAATATCCTCACCCTCGAGAGAATCTATTGTGAGCACGCAAACCTGTGCAGTTGTTTCGTTTGCAAGGCTTATGGCGTGAGTTTGAATTTCACTTTCGGTTTCTTCGGAAAGAACGTTTGCAAAATCGTTTACATAAAATTCTCTTGAGTAATCGGGCACAGCCTTGGCAGCTGCAGCAGGGCACAGTGCAATAGTGAAAATAAGCAGAGCAAAAACACAGCAAATTATTTTACTGCGATGCTTTTTCATGTTAATCACCTAATAAGCTGCCAACGTCGGGAGCTTTATCTGCACCCTCGTCAGCTTCGAAGTATTCTGCTTTTTCAAGATTAAACATACCTGCAAAAATGTTTGCGGGGAATTTGATTATAGCCTTGTTGTATTCCTCGGCAACATCGTTGTAATCTTTTCTTGCAGTTGCAATTCTGTTTTCGCTACCCTCAAGCTCATCCATAAGTGCAATGTAGGATGTATCTGCCTTAAGCTGAGGGTAGTTTTCAACAACTACGTTAAGTCCCTGTAAAGCAGCTGTAAGCTCGCCGTTTGCCTCTGCCTTTTCACCTATTGTGCTTGCATCAACAAGCTTTTGCCTTGCAGCAGCAATGTTTGAGTAAACCTCGGATTCGTGCTGGGCATAGCTTTTTACGGTAGCAACAACGTTAGGAATTAAATCAGCTCTTCTCTGAAGGTAGGTATCGATATTAGATTCAGCGCTGTAAACCTCTTCTCTCAGTGTGATAAGAGAGTTGTATTTTGAAACACAAACGCCTGCAAAAATTCCACCGATAATAAGAATAACTGCTAGAACAGCAATTACAACAACGAGTCCTTTTTTCATAATAGTCTCCTCCTAAATATTTTATTTCAATAATAATTATACCCCGTACTTTTTAACGGATATTTAACAATTAGTGATATTTTGGTAAATAATCACCGTGGGCAACAATAAGGTCATCTACCATTGCTTTAATATCATCAATGCTTAATTCGCTTGCTGTGTGAGGGTCAAGCATAGCAGCCTGGTAAACGTGCTCGAGCTTTCTTGTACGTGCAGCCTCAATTGTGAGAAGCTGAACGTTAATATTTGTCATATTCATAGCTGCACACTGCACAGGTAAAGCACCTACATAGCAACCGTGCACACCTTTACCGTCTACAAGGCAAGGTACCTCTACGCAAGCCTCGGAAGGAAGGTTTGTAATAAGGCCTGTGTTAAGCACGTTGCCACCAATTTTATATGGTGTGTTTGTAACAACAGATTCCATAATGTGTGAAGCATATTCCTGTGAGCGCTTGTGCTCTTTTACACCGCTTTTTAAAAGCTCTTCGTATTCCTTCTGCCAGCCTGCAATCTGGTTTACACAGCGGCGAGGGTATTCATCAAGCGGAATGTTGTAGCGGTCAATAAGCTCAGGGTATTTTGACTTGATGTAGAACATATTATACTCTGCATTATGCTCACTTGACTCTGTGCAGAAATAACCGAAATGCTTGATGTACTCAAAACGGACCTTGTTGTCAAAATCGGGGTCATCAATTTTTGCCTGAATACGGCTTTTAATTTCAGGGTAAAGGTCAACGCCGTCTTTATCCTGAATTTCAAGAAGCCAGCCCATATGGTTGATGCCTGCTATAAGCTCTTTTCTGCCCTCTAACTTGTCCTCCATACCAAGCTGTGTAAGAAGGTCTTTGGAACAGCTTTGTACGCTGTGGCAAAGGCCGACTGTGTTTACACCTGTATATCTTTGCATATAACCGGAAAGCATTGCCATTGGGTTTGTGTAGTTAAGGAAAAGTGCATCGGGACAAACCTCTTCCATATCACGTGCAAAGTCATCCATTACGGGTATTGTTCTTAATGCACGCATAATACCACCAATACCGAGTGTATCAGCAATTGTCTGGCGAAGGCCGTATTTTTTAGGCACTTCAAAGTCAATGATTGTGCAAGGGTCGTAAAGACCAACCTGAATTGCATTTACTACAAAGTTTGCTCCACGAAGGGCATCCTTGCGGTTTTCCACACCAAGGTAGCACTCAATTTTTCCGTAGCCACCCATTGTTTTGTTCATGGCTTCTAGGATTGTTTTGCTCTGTTCAAGTCTTTCTCCGTCGATGTCATAAAGGGCAAAAACGCTATCTCTTAAAACCTCGGAGCCCATACAGTCACCGATAACATTTCGTGTAAAAACGGTGCTGCCTGCACCCATAAACGTAATTTTCATTTTAAAACCCCTTTCGGTTTGTTATTGATTTTATCATAATAAAAAAAATAGGGTAATTCAATATTCTAAAATATAAAAAAATAAGCTTCGTTTTTGTGTAGTTTTACAATTGTTCTTTATTAAAGGTAAAATTATAAATTAATATTGAATATTTATGCAAAGTGTGGTACTATGATGTATATTTTTTACTGTAAGGAGATTGTTTATGGGTACATCAACTATCTTAATTCTCATAACCATCGCTGCCTATCTTGGCGGAATGGTTATTATTGGTGCAAAATTTGCCAAAAAGAATAAAAACACCGCAGACTTTTATCTTGGTGGCAGAAAGCTTGGTCCTTTCGTTACAGCTATGAGCGCAGAGGCTTCCGATATGAGCAGCTGGCTTCTTATGGGACTTCCGGGCGTAGCTCTTATTGCGGGTCTTGCCGAGGCCTCATGGACTGCTATCGGCCTTGCTGTGGGTACATACATTAACTGGCTCATTGTTGCAAAAAGAATTCGTCTTTATTCAAAGAAAATTGACGCCGTTACAGTGCCTGAGTTTTTCTCAAAAAGATTTGGTGATAATGCAGGTGTGCTCAAGGTGATTGCGGCGCTTGTTATTATCGTTTTCTTTATTCCATATACAGCATCGGGCTTTTCTGCTTGTGGTAAGCTTTTTGAGTCGATTTTCGGCGTACCATACTTAACAGCAATGATTATAAGCGGTATTGTTATTGTTGTTTATACAGCCTTGGGTGGCTTCCTTGCTGCATCTACAACAGACTTTATTCAGTCAATTGTTATGACAATAGCACTTGTTGTTGTGTTGGGCTTTGGCATTAACTACGCAGGCGGCTGGGAGACAGTTTGCGAAAATGCAACAAATCTTGCAGGTTACCTTAATTTCACAGTTACTCACGGCGCAGGTAGTGTGGCGGAGGCTATTGAAGGCACAGCAGGCACAAAGCCATACAGTGCACTTACAATAGCATCAACGCTTGCTTGGGGCCTTGGCTATTTTGGTATGCCTCACATTCTTCTCAGATTTATGGCTATCGAAAAGGTTGAAAAAATCAAGCTTGCTCGCCGTGTTGCTTCAATTTGGGTTGTTATTTCCATGGCTGTTGCTATTGTTATCGGTATTGTTGGCTATGGTGCAGTTAAGAGTGGTGTTGTTACAAATCTTCAGGACAGCGAAAGAATTATCATTGAGCTTGCAAAGGTTATAAGCGGCGAAGGAGTTTTATTTGCAATTATTGCAGGTGTTATTCTTGCTGGTATCCTTGCAGCAACAATGTCTACTGCAGACTCACAGCTTCTTGCGGCTTCCTCAAGCATATCTGAGGATATTATTCGTGCAACTAAGGTGAAGATTTCAGATAAAAAGCGTATGCTTATTGCACGTGCTTCTGTTATAGTTATTGCGATTATAGCTATGTTTATTGCGAAAAATCCTGACAGTAAGGTTTTCGAAATCGTTGCTTTTGCGTGGGCAGGCTTTGGTGCAACCTTTGGACCTATTATGTTGTTTGCTTTGTTCTGGAAGCGTACAAACAAATTTGGTGCTATTGCAGGCATGGTGAGCGGCGCAGTTATGGTTTTCGTGTGGAAATTTGTTATTAGCGGCTTCGGTGGCGCATTTGCTATTTACGAGCTTCTTCCTGCATTTATTGTTTCATCAATCTTCATTGTTGTTGTTTCACTTCTTACAAAGGCTCCTTCAAAGGAAATTGAAGAAGATTTTGAGGCTGTTAAAGCGGGTAAGGTTGAAGAATAATTTTATTTGTGACAAAAGCCACGCCAATTTGATTGGTGTGGCTTTTTGAAACAGAAAAGATATTTAATTTCGGTAAGAGGGGGATTTCTTTGAAGGGTAAAAAAATTATTGGTATAGTTATCCTTTTGGTTTGTATAGCCATATGTGGCTCTGTTGGCTATTCAATATACACTCAGGCACAAGAGGATATTGCCGAATGGAAGGCTACTACCTGGTTTGTTTTTTCAAATAGCATAGAATCATTTAACGATGCTGAGTACGTAACGAAAGAGGAAATTCAAGAGTATGAGGTGAAAACCGATATTTACAACGCAGGTGTGTACTACTCAAAGCTTAATGAGCGTGAACAGTTGGTTTACAAGGCCTATCAGTATGCGTTAGATAATAACTACGTTTACACCTACGTAGACGGTACTATGTTAACTGAAAATGATTTACCTGCATCAGATATTATAGTGTTGCTTTCTCTTGACTCTGCTATTGTACAGCAAAATATGTCTGCCGTAGAATATTCGAGCAGCCATACAATCGGTACAAATATTTACGGCATAGACGTTGAAAAAGAGGTTGAAGGATTTATTGTAAGCGCAGAAACCTTTTCGAAACAGCGTATAAGCAGAGTAAATAAGGCTATTGATGAGCTTGAAAAGGTGGATTTTGAATTTACAGAGCAGGCAACCGACGAGGAGAAAGCTAAAGCGATTTTTGAGTACGTAGAAAAAAACGTTGATTATGCAGAAAACCTTTTTGCGAATGATAAAAGCGTAAAGGGTGAGGCAGTAAGCGCAGCCTCAGGCTCAGAGGATTATTTATATTCTGCAGTATTTAAGGGCAAAACCAATTGTGACGGGTTTGCAAATATGTATAGCCTTCTTTGCCAAATTAACGGAATACAGTGTATTGAAAAGGTTTATTTTTCAGAGGTTGAGGGCGAGGCAGGTCACACCTGGAATAGTATAAATGTAAACGGTAAATGGTACAACGTAGACTGTACCGAAAGCATAGAAGAGCAAAACTCTCCGGAGCAGGAACTTAAACTTCAAACAGCCACACAGTTCGGCTTCTCCGATGAGCTGCAGGTTCACTCCCACGACTATGCTGAATATGCGCCGGTATGTAGCGAAAATCTTATGCGCATAGATGGTACCTTTGCTGAATCCTCGGCAAGTGGAATGTCCTCAAAGATTGCCTCCTACGTAAGAGAAGCAGAGGATGGAATGGCAGTTTTTGTTGTGTATAATTTTGATGAAGATGCCTTGGGGGACACGATGCAGTCTGTGGCTAACAACTTAAGGGCGGATATACGCTTTGTCTACTATGAAAGAGAAAAGTGCTATATTTGCTGTGTGTATAAAAAATAAATAACTAATATTTTGCAGCTGCCAATTCTGTTGTGGAATTGGTAGCTTTTTCATAGCAAAAAAATTGTGAAAAAAATAACTTTAATTGACTTACAGGTGTATATTATTATATAATAAGATGATTATAATACTGCATAAAAATTTCATTGGTTATGTTTATTATTTTATTCAAAAACACATCTATCAGAAAGGTAGGTTTAAAATATGGCTTTTCCCCTTCACGGTATAAAAGTTCCACACAGAAAAAATACGGCAGAGTGTGCTTCTGTAAGAATGACTGCTTCTGTTGTAACAATTCCTACAGCTATGCACATTGGTAAGCCTGCAACTCCTGTTGTTAAGGTCGGCGACCTTGTAAAGGTGGGTACACTTATTGCAGAGCAAAACGGCTTTGTTTCATCACCTGTTTACGCAAGCGTTTCGGGTAAGGTAACAAAGGTGCAGGATATGCTTATTTCAAGTGGTAATTTTGCCCCTGCAATCACCATTGAGTCAGATGGTGAAATGGCACCGGATGAAAGCATTGCTCCGCCTGCAATAAACAGTAAGGAAGATTTTATTGAAGCTGTTAAAAAGAGTGGTATTGTAGGCCTTGGTGGTGCCGGCTTCCCTACCTACGTTAAGCTTAACGTAGACAAGCCTGTTGATTACCTTGTAATAAATGCAGCAGAGTGCGAGCCTTATATTACAAGCGACACACGCACAATGCTTGAAAGAGGCGAGGATATTAAAGCAGGCCTTGAGGCAATCCTTAAGTTTATTGATATCGGTAAGGTTATATTTGCAATCGAAAAAAACAAAAAGAGTGCTGTTGCCGAAATGCAAAAGCTTTTAGGCTCTATGAATAAGGTTGAGGTAAGAGCACTTCCTACAATCTACCCACAGGGTGGAGAAAAGGTGCTTGTTTACCACACAACCAAAAGAATTATCGGTAACGGTCAGCTTCCTCTTGATGCAGGCTGCATAGTGCTTAACTGCACAACTGTAGCATCTATAGGTAGCTTTATAAAAACAGGTATGCCACTTGTTGAAAAGTGTGTTACCGTTGACGGTGGCTGTGTAAAGGAGCCAAAAAATGTAATTGCTCCTATCGGCACGCCTATTAAAGACCTTTTCGAGTTTTGTGGTGGCCTTACACAGGACCCACGCAAGGTGCTTTACGGTGGCCCTATGATGGGTATTACCGTCCCTGATATTGAGGTGCCTGTGCTTAAGCAGACAAATGCAATTCTTGCCCTTACAGAGAAAGAGGCAAGGCTTCCAAAGGCAACAAACTGTATCCGTTGTGGTACTTGCATTAATACCTGCCCATTCGGTATCAATCCTCCTGCACTTGCTAAGGCATATGCTAACAAGGATATCGACGGAATGAAGAAGGCAGGCGCAGAGATTTGTATGGAGTGTGGCTGTTGCTCCTTTAACTGTCCTGCAAACAGACCAATTACTCAAACTAATAAATTGGCAAAGGCTCTTATAAGAGAAGCAGCAATAAAGGAAAAGGAGGCAGGTAAATAATGGAAAAGCTTCACGTTTCGGCATCACCACACATTCATAGTGGCCGTTCAACACAGAAAATTATGCTCGATGTGATTATTGCCTTACTTCCTGCAGCAATTGCAGGTACGGTAATTTTCGGCTTGCGTGCTCTGTTGGTTATCGGCGTTTGTGTAGGTGTAAGCGTTTTATCTGAATTTCTTTTTAATCTTATTGTTAAAAAAGACCAATCAATTGGTGATTTAAGTGCAGTTGTTACAGGTCTTATACTTGCACTTAATATTCCTGCAAACGCTCCCCTTTGGGAGGCAGCCGTAGGCGCTGTATTTGCAATAGTTATTGTTAAGTGTCTTTTCGGTGGCGTAGGTAAAAACGTCGTTAACCCTGCTGCAACTGCAAGAGTTTTTATGCTTGTAGCCTTCGGCTCGCTTACAAAGGCAGCTTTCCCACAGGGTGTGGATGCAGTTTCAGGGGCAACACCTCTCGCACTTCTTTCTCAAGGCCAGGCAACTCCACCACTTATGGATTTGTTCTTGGGCAACATTGGTGGTGCTATAGGTGAAACCTGTACACTTGCTTTACTTATTGGTTGTGCATACCTTTTAATCAAAAAGGTTATTATGTGGCACACACCTGTTGCATATATTGGCACAGCTTTCCTGTTTACATTAGCCCTTGAAGGTGGTAATGTAGAAACAGCACTTGCATGGATTCTTTCAGGTGGACTTTTCCTCGGCGCTATATTTATGGCAACCGACTATGTAACGTCACCTGCAACACCTTTAGGCAGAATTGTTTTCGGTATCGGTGCAGGTCTTTTAACAGTATTAATTCGTTTCTGGGGTGTTTATCCCGAGGGTGCATCCTTTGCAATTTTAATTATGAACATTTTGAATCCATTTATAGATTCATTAACTGCTCGTAAGCTGTTTGGAGGCAAGAAGAAATGAAAAAATACATTAAAAGTATAGGTGCATTAACAGTTATCTGTGCTGTAATGGCAATTATTCTTGCAATAACGAACAGCATAACTGCTCCAATTATTAAAGAAAATGAGGCTGCTGCAGCAAACGAGGCATTGCTTGTTGTAATGCCTGATGGTGAAGGCTTTGAGCCTGTAGATATTTCTACACTTGAGCTTCCATCAACTGTAACAGCTGCATATAAAGAGTCATCAGGTGGCTGTGTAGTGCAATTGCTTACCTCAGGCTACGGCCCAAATATGGTGATTATGTGTGGTATTAACGCCGAGGGCTCTGTTACAGGTGCTGTTTGCCTTTCAAGTGGCGAAACACTTGGCTACGAAAAAACCTACGGTGAAAATATGGTAGGTAAAACAGCAGAGGATATTGATACTGTTGATACAATTTCCAGTGCAACACTTACAACAACAGGCTACAAGAATGCTGTTAAGGACGCTATTAATGCAGCTGTTATTATCGGCGGCGGATCTGTAGATATTCGCTCTGAGGAGGAAATTCTTAAGGATAACCTTTCAAGTGCTCTTCCTTCAGCAAACGGTGAATTTATAGAGGTTTTCGTTACAGAAAAGCTTACTAACCCTGCAAAGGTTTATGCATCTTCCAACGGCACAGGCTACGTGTTTGTTGTAGGCGAAGAGTTTATAGCAGTTGACAATACGGGCACAGTGCTTACACAGGGTGCAACTGTAGACGTTAGCGAGGATTCAAAGCTAATTATTTCATCAGCTGTTACAGAAATTGATATTTCAGCCTACGAAATGCCAAAGCAAATTAAAAAGGCATATAAAACAAATAGTGGCAACTATGTGTTTGAGCTTGGTGCAAACGGCTACGGCATAAACGGCGACCAGTATACACGCTCAAACGAGCAGATTGAAATTAAAGTATCTGCTACTGCAGAGGGCGAGATAATTTCTTGTGTAACAGTTAATCAGAGTGAATCAAAAAATATTGGTGATGCTTGTGCAAAGCCTGAATTCTACACCCAGTTTAACGGTAAAACAGTTGAAGATTATGAAGATATTGATGCAATATCAGGTGCTACAATCACAACAAAGGGCTACACAGTAGCAATTTCAAAGGTGTTTGAAGCAATTAATATTTTAGAAGGGGAGGCATAATAATGAAAAAAGAAAATAGCTTATCAATTTTATTTAAAGGCCTCCTTAAGGAAAACCCTGTTTTCGTGCTTGTTTTAGGTACTTGCCCTACACTTGCTATGACAAACTCCGTTACAAGCGCTGTGGGTATGGGTCTCGCTGCAATGGCAGTTCTTATTTGTTCTAATGCAGTTGTATCACTTCTGCGTAAGTTTATTCCTGATACAGTTCGAATCCCTTGTTACATTGTTATTATTGCAGGCTTCGTTACTGTTGTTGAAATGATTATTCACGCTTATTTACCCGACCTTTATGAAAGCTTAGGTGTGTACCTTGCCCTTATTACCGTTAACTGTATCATTCTCGGTAGAGCTGAAATGTTTGCAGGTAAAAACAGCGTAGGTAAATCTGTGCTTGATGGTATCGGTATGGGTCTTGGCTTTACACTTGCTATGTTTATGATGTCTACTATACGTGAGGTTGTTGGCGCAGGTACCTTCGCAGGTATTCCTGTACCATTCTTCAGCACTCATCAAATAAGCATCTTTGTAAAGGCTCCCGGTGGATTAATGGTTTATGGTCTTTTAATCGCTCTTGTTAATATTATTACAAAGGGCAAGGCCATTAAGAAAAAGAGCTTTGGCTGTCAGGGCTGCCCATCTGCAGGTATGTGCAGTGGTGGCTGTGGTGAAGCGGTAAAGGAGGGCAACTAATATGGAATACTTCAAAGGCTTAGTTATTATTATAATGTCCTCTATTTTGGTTAATAACTACGTTTTACGTCAGTTCCTTGGTATTTGCCCATTCCTCGGTGTTTCCAAAAAGCTCAATCAAGCAGTAGGTATGGGTATATCGGTTATCTTCGTTATGCTTATGGCAACAGCAGTTACGTGGCCTATTCAAACGTATATTCTCGATGCAGTAGGCTTAGGATATATGCAAACAATAGTGTTTATTCTCGTTATTGCTGCCCTCGTTCAGTTTGTTGAAATTGTGCTTAAGAAGTTTATTCCTTCTCTTCACAAGAGCTTAGGTGTGTACCTTCCTCTTATTACAACAAACTGTGCAGTGCTTGGTGTAACTATTAATAATATGACAGATGGCTACGATTTTGTAGAATCCTTAATAAGCTCCTTAGGTGTAGGCTTAGGTTTCCTTCTTGCAATGGTTATTTTCTCAGGTGTTCGCTCAAGAATTGAGGAAAGCGATATTCCTGAACATTTCAAGGGCCTTCCTGTTACACTTATTGCAGCTTCATTCGTATCCCTTGCCTTCTTCGGCTTCGAAGGCATTGTTGAAAATTTATTCAAATAAGGAGGGTTTAATATGTTAGTAAATGTTTTAACTGCTCTCCTTGTTGTGGCAGGCGTTGGCCTTGTTGCAGGTATTATTCTTGCACTTGCATCTCGCTTTTTTGCTGTGCCTATGGATGAAACAATCACAAAGGTGCGTGAGTGTCTCCCGGGTGCTAACTGTGGTGCTTGTGGATATGCAGGCTGTGATGAATATGCAAAGGCAGTTGCAGAGGGTGCAAAAACTAACCTTTGTATCCCAGGTGCAGATGCTGTTGCGGCAGATATAGCAGCAATAATGGGTGTTGATGCAGAGGATGTTGTTGAGGCGGAGGCTGTTGTTAAATGTAACGGTAACTGCAACGCAACCTGCAACCAGTTCGTTTATGACGGAATTAACACCTGTGAAGCATCAGGTATGATTTACGGTGGACCTAATTCTTGTAAATATGGCTGTATAGGCTGTGGCGACTGTGCTGCTGCTTGCCCAAACGGTGCAATTTGTATACACGATGGTATCGCACATATCAATACAAAAATATGTACAGGCTGTGGCCTTTGTGCGAGAATATGTCCTAAAAAGGTTATTGAAATTGTGCCTCAGTATGCAAAAACTATTGTTTATTGCAGTAACAAGGAGAAGGGAGCAGTTGCTCGTAAGCTCTGCCAAAATGCTTGTATAGGCTGTAAAAAATGTGAGCTTAATTGCCCTGAAAAAGCAATTACTGTTGTAAATAATCTTGCAAAGGTAGATTACGATAAATGTACGGGCTGTGGCATTTGTGTGGAGAATTGTCCTACAAAGTGCCTTGGCGTTGTAGATTTTATTGCACTTGAAAATAATGGATAAAAAGCTTTCTTCAAAAAGAAAACTGAAAAATGATATAGTCCTTGCCGTTGTTATAATCCTGTTAGCAACGGCAGGACTTTTGTTGTTTAATTTGTTAAAAACTGAGGGCGAATTTGTAAGCGTTAAAATAGACGGAGTCGAAAAATACCGTTATTCATTGGAAGAAAATATTGATATTGTTATTTATACCGGTGAAAATAATGAGTATGAAAACAGACTTGTAATAAAAGACGGTAAAGCTACAATATCGCAAGCAAATTGCCCCGATAAAATATGTGTAGGCCACAGAGCAGTAAGTAAGGTAAACGAAAGCATAGTTTGCCTTCCTCATAAGCTTGTAATCGAAATCTCAGCCTTTGCCTCTGCAGGGGAGCCGGATATTGTTGTTTGAGGTGCTTATGAGTAATAAAACAAAAAGAATTGCGTTTTTAGGCATAATGACCTCCGTTGCGCTTGTGCTTTCCTATTTAGAGGCAATGCTTCCGCCAATTTATGCAGCGGTGCCGGGAATAAAAGCAGGACTTCCGAACATAGTAATAATATTGCTTCTGTATAGATTGAGCTGGAAAGAGGCAGCTGTTATTTCTTTACTGCGTGTGTTTATAGTGGCACTGCTGTTTGGTAATGCTATGACCTTGGCGTATAGCCTTGCAGGGGCTATTCTTAGCCTTGCGGTAATGGCTTCTTTTAAAAGGCTGGATTTGTTTTCTGCAGTCGGTGTAAGTATTTTAGGTGGCGTAGCCCACAATTTAGGTCAAATTTTAGTTGCGATTGTGCTTTTAAGCTCTACACTTATCGGCTACTATATGATTATTCTTACAATAACCGGCACGCTCGCAGGCGTGTTTGTGGGTTTGGTTGGTTCGTTGCTTGTAAAACGCCTACAAAATATCAAAATCTAACAAAAAATTGTTAAAGAGTTGACAAAGTTGTGCTTTTCTGTAATAATGTCCCCGAGGGGTGGTGGGAACAAACCCGTGCATCCTCGATATATTCCAAAACAAAACAAAAAGGAGAAAAAAGAATGAAAAAGTTTTTAAGTATTGCAATTGCAATCATTATGGTTGCAGGTGTCCTCTTCCTCGTTGGTTGCGACAAGGGTCCTGAGGATACAAATACCGATGTACCTGCAAACCTCAAGTTTGGTCTTGGTGTTGTTGCTTCTTACGGTGATGTTAAGGATGCATCCGATGAAGCAAACGGCGAGGGCCAGGTTATTGTAGACGTAGCAGCAGTTCTTGTTGATGCAGACGGTAAAATCGTTAAGTGTGTTCTCGATTGTGCAGATAGCAAGGCAGCATTCACAGCAGAGGGTGCAGCAGTTGAAGCAGGCGAGTTCAAAACAAAGTACGAAATGGGCGACAGCTACAATATGGTAACATACGGTGGCGCAAAGGCTGAGTGGTACGCACAGGCAGATTCCTTTGCAAAGCTCGTTGAAGGCAAAACAATTGATGAGGTTAAGGCTCTTGTAGCAGAAGGCGATAAGGGTACAGCAGAGGTTGTTAACGCAGGCTGCACAATTATGGTTGCAGATTTTGTTAAGTCAATTGAAGCTGCAGTTAAGAATGCAGTAGATTCAAAGGCAACAGCAGACAGCACTCTTAAGCTTGGTGTTGTAACATCACAGACAAATAAAGATGCTTCAGAGGAAGCAAACGGAGAAATTGAAATTGCAACAACAGTTGTTGCTACAGCACTCGATGCAGAGGGCAAGGTAATTGTTGCTAAAACAGACGTTGCTGCAGCAAAGCTTGCATTTGATGCAAAGGGCGTTTCTGCAACAGATGCAACAGCAGCCATTGCTACTAAGTATGAGCAAGGCGACAACTACAACATGGTAGCATACGGTGGAGCAAAGCTTGAGTGGTATAAGCAGGCAGACGCTTTCAGTGGCGCACTTGTTGGTAAGAATGCAACAGAAATCGGCGCTCTCGTTGCTGAGGATGGTAAGGGTGTTGCAGATATTCAAACTGCAGGCTGTACAATCTACGTAACAGACCTTGTTAAAGCAGCAGTTAAGGCAGCTACAAAATAATTTTGGTTTTAATCAAAGACTATTGCAGAATTTCTGCAATAGTCTTTTTCTTTTTGTATATATGTGGTATAATAATTAAAATGAAAAATTTACGGAGAATGCCGATGAAAAGAGTAGTAGCTTTATTTTTATCTTTTGCCTGTGTTTTGATTTCCCTTGCTTCGTTTTCATCTTGTCAGGCACAGCCTAAGCAAAAGTTTAAAGCATATTATTTTGATTATTTTGATACAGCAACAACAATTGTAGGTTGGGAAAAATCCCGGGAGGATTTTGATGCTGTTTGTGAGGATATTAAGGCTCAGCTTGATTTTTACCACAAACAGTACACTATTTACAATTCCTATGATGGAATAAACAATATATGTGCCTTAAATAAAACAGAAAAAGGTGTACACAAGGAGCTAAAGGTAGATGAAAGCATTATTGATTTACTGCTTTTTTGTAAGGAGCTTTACAACGAAACTAATGGTAAGCTCAACGTTGCTATGGGTAGTGTGCTCTCTATTTGGCACGATTACAGAAACGAGGGCATGAATAACCCTGTAAATGCAAAGCTGCCACCTATAGAAGCTTTAAAGGAAGCCTCCCTTTATACTGATATTGAAAAGGTTATTATAAACGAGCAGGAGCAAACTGTTTTTATAGCAGAGCCTAATACAACACTTGACGTTGGCGCAGTTGCTAAAGGCTATGCAGTTGAAAGAGTAGCACAGCACCTTATAGCAAAAGGTGTTACAGGCTACGTGCTTAACGTGGGTGGAAACGTGCGAGCAATAGGTAGCTCCAACGGTGAGCTGTGGCAGGTTGGCATAGAAAATCCCGATACAGGTAGCGATGAAGCATTCATTGAACAATTGGGTCTGGAGGATAAGTCACTCGTTACAAGTGGTAACTACCAGAGATTCTATGTAGTAGACGGAAAAAATTATCACCATATAATAGATCCGGATACGCTTATGCCTTGCAATAAATTTATGTCTGTTTCTGTTGTTACTACGGATTCAGGGTATGCAGATGCACTTTCTACTACGCTTTTCCTTATGGATTACGAGGAAGGCTTAAAGTTGATTGAAGCTACAGAGGATACAGAGGCTATGTGGGTTTTACCTGACGGCACTAAAAAATATTCAAGTGGCTTTTTAAATTATTCCAATAAATAAAACGGCGTATTCCGTAGAATACACCGTTTAATTAATTAGGAATTGAGGGGAAGCTGTGCTTCCGAACGTTAATTTTGAATTTCGAATTTAATTAGTCCCATTCTGTGCCCGTTACCTTGTCAAGGTCAATACCCTTTGTATCGTGGGTTTTCTTAACAAGGGCAATAAGTGTAACAACAAAGCTTGGCACAAGCAGGCAAAGTGCAACCGTGCCGATTATGCTGTCGCCGAATATAAGCGCCAAAACTGTATTGGTGCAAAAGCCTAATGCATAGCCTGCAAAGCCTACAACCGTTTGTGCCGAGGTAGCAGATGAGCGCAGGTTTGTAGGTGCAGATTCACTTGCCATCATAATTAGCACGTCGTTTGTTGAGTAGTAGCTACCAACAAATGCACCACAGAAAAAGCCTACAAGTGCAGGTGTTAAATTCATTTTAGCACCAACAGTGAAAATTATAAAGCTTAAAACACAGTTTGAGGCAACTGTAATTGCAGCAGCCTTTCTGCCCTTTTTATCGGAGATAAAGCCCATAATAACCTGAGAAAGCGCCATACCTATAGGGTAGAGGGTAAGGGCTTTGCTTACCTGGTTAACACTTACAAGGTCTAAAAATTCCTTTGCGCTTGAGCCGAAAATGCTTTGTGCATAGCCGTGGGTGAGAATTGCCTGGTAATTCATACTGCCAACCACACCAACACCTGCAAGTGCAAAGCAGATAAATACCCAACGCAGCTGCTTGTGGCTAAAGCCGAATTTAAGTGCATCAACAAGGCCACCTTGTGAGTTTTGCGCCTTTTTCTTTGCTTCCTCTGCCTGTAGCTCCTCTTCTGTCATTTTAAGGTAGCGTAGCCTTGAATCAATAAAGGCATCGGTTTCCCTTGCACAAAGCAAGGCAATAAGCGAAACAACAATACCAACAATTGCAGGTATCATATAAACATTACGCCATTCGCCGGCAGACGCCATTAGCCACCTTCTTAAAAGAGGCACAAGCATAACTGCCATATTGGCAAAGAATTTAACGAGCGAATATGTAATTGCACGGCTTTTTTTAGGTGCAACCTCCATAATATACACAACGTGCATATCGTGTGGCACAAAGAAAAGAATTGCACACGCACCAATAAAGTACATTATAATATTTCCTGAAAGGAAAATTACAAACAGTGCAAGCGCCATACCGAAGGTATTAATAACAAGGAAGGTTTTTCTTCCGAAACGGTCTGCTAATGGTCTGTAGAAAATACCTACAATTTGAAACGGAATTGCTACAACGTTTAAAAGGTTAAGTATTGTAACAGAGCTTTCGCTTTTTATAAAGTCGTTTGCAATTTCTGTTTGCATTAAAGAGTTTATTTGCGAAGCAATTTCATCAACGGCATAAATGAGAGCAATAATGAGCACCAAATACCAAAAGTAAGTATTACCCTTTGGTCTTGCTTTTTGCTTTTCCCATTTTTTTATTTCTTTTTCCTTACGTAAGTTTGCCCTTTGCAGTTGCTCAGGGGTGAGAACCTTTGCCATACGTATCACCTCTAAAAAAATTATAGCATATAAAAATATTTTTTCAATAAAATAAAATTTTTAAAAAATGTGACCAAACGAGTTTTTGAAACGTTTACATAAAGGAGAGTGAAAAATGAACCACCCCCTTGAACAGGAGCAAGGCTTTGAGCTTTTGTATGAGCTGTATGCCGATAAGCTGTATCGCATAGCTTTATCTAACGTGCAAAACGAGGCCGATGCATCCGATATTGTTCACGATGTTTTTCTTAAATATCTTAATAAAAAGCCTGCTTTTAAGGATGCAAGCCACCAAGAGGGTTGGTTTGTTAAGGTAACTGTTAACGCCTGCAGAGATTTACTTCGCAAAAAAGCTCACAGAAATCATGCTCCACTTGAAGAGGTGTACAATGTTGGCGTACAGGAAAAGGAAGAAAATCAAATTTTTTATTACTTATCACAGCTCTCTGAAAAATATAGGGAGGTAATTACACTCCACTATTTAGAGGACTATTCCGTTGAGGAAACCTCAAGGCTATTAGGTCTTTCTGCATCCAGTGTGAAAATGAGATTATCAAGAGGCAGAGAGCAGCTTAAAAATATTATGAAAGGATACAACGATGATTGATTCTAATCTCAAAAATCAATACAAAAGCAAAAAAGCACCTGCTGATTTAAAAGAAAGAATACTTGAATCTGCAGAAGGCTCATCGCAAAAAAGCAGTAAAAATAGCTTTTACAAATATGCACAGCTTATTGCTGCCTGCCTTGTTGCAGTTTTGTGTATAGGCTTTGTAGGCGCAGGTCTTACCTCAAGCACAGTTTATTTAGACGGTAAGCCTTTTTACGGTGAGCAAATTTCTGTAGAAAACGAAGCTACACAAGGTGTTAGCAGAGCATCATTAAATGCAGGTCAGCTTATAGAAATAGATTTAAAAATAGAAACTAAAATTTCCCTTTCAAACGGTGAGTTTACCCTTACCGATTGTGAAACGGGAGAACATATTTACACAGGTAATGAATATTCAGTTAAGGGCAAGGTAAACTTTAAAGTAGATTTACCCGACGGAGAGAGTGGAGTGCTTACTCTTAAAAGCATACTCTCTGAAAGGGAAATTACATTAAAGTCAACGGAGTTTTAATTGAATATAGAATTAAAAAACAAAATTTATTCTAAAGGAGTAAAAATCATGAAAAAGTTTTTAAGTATCGCAATTGCAATCGTTATGGTTATCGGCGTTGTTTGCCTTGTTGGCTGTGGTAAGGATAACACACCAAAGGTAGAGGTAGTAGATTCAGCAGATGCTCTTAACAAGGTTTTCACAACATACGCAGAGGAAGAAAAGTTCTTTGGTATGGGTGGTGATATGGTAAACCCTGTTGATGGTGCAGCAGGTAAGTTCGGCCTTGAAGATAAGGAGAGCGCAGTAGCAACTCTTCACATCTCTGAGGAATTAATCGGCCAGGTTTCTGAAGCAGCATCTTATATGCACGCAATGAACGCAAATACATTCACAAGCGCTGCTTTCAAGCTTGCAGATGCAAGCACAGCAGAAGCATTTACAGCATCTCTTAAGGATAGCATTACAGCAACACAGTGGATGTGTGGTATCCCTGAAAAGCTTGTTATGTACTCAGTTAACGGTGGCGAGTACGTTGTATATGCAGTAGGTGCAGCAGACCTTCTTGATAACTTCAGCGCAAAGCTTGCAACAGTTTACGGCGAAGCAGCAGTTGAGGTTGTAAACGAAGCAATCGCATAATTTATTTTACTAAATTAACGTGGGGAGCTTATCCCGCAAAATGATTTGTCTACACTAAGGGGTATATAAATATGTTATTTTCGGGAATACCTTTTTTATATTATTTTTTACCCGTAGTGCTGATACTTTACTTTATTGCACCCAAAAAGCTTAAAAACACGGTGCTTTTGTTTAGTAGCCTTGTGTTTTATGGCTGGGGTGAGCCTAAATATGTTGTTTTAATGGTAGCCTCAATCATAATCGGATACGTTTCCGGTCTCTTGATTGAGGCTAAAAACAATAAAAAGGCTAAAAAAGTTGTCCTTTTTATTTCTGTTTTTATAAACTTAGGCTTTTTAGCGTATTTTAAATATGCAGACTTTTTTATAGAAAACTTTAATGCAGCTACAGGCTTGGGTGTTCCTCTTTTGCGAATAGCCTTGCCTATCGGTATCAGCTTCTACACCTTCCAAATTTTAAGCTACTCTATAGATGTTTATAGAGGTACACCTGCTCAAAGGAATATTATAAATCTTGCTGCGTATATAACAATGTTCCCTCAGCTAATCGCAGGTCCTATAGTAAGGTATACAGATATTTCCGCAGAGCTAACAGAAAGAAAGCATACCCTTGAAGGCTTTGCTACGGGTATGCGCAGATTTATTCTTGGTCTTTCTAAAAAGGTGCTTGTTGCCAATATTTTAGGTGAGCTTTGCGATACCTTCAGAGCATCGGACGATAAAGCTGTGCTTTACTACTGGCTTTATGCAGTAGCCTTTGCTTTGCACGTATACTTTGATTTTTCAGGGTATTCGGATATGGCAATAGGCCTTGGTAAAATATTCGGCTTTAAATTCTGCGAAAACTTTAATTATCCGTTTATAGCAAAAAGCGCTACAGAATTTTGGCGCAGGTGGCATATGTCCTTAGGCACCTGGTTCAGAGATTACGTTTACATCCCTATGGGTGGCAACAGAGTTTCCTTGCCACGCTGGTTTTTCAATATTTTCACAGTTTGGATGCTTACCGGCTTTTGGCACGGCGCAGCCTGGACGTTTATAATATGGGGACTGTACTTTGCAATATTCCTTTGTATTGAAAAGCTGTTCCTTCTTAAATTGCTTGAAAAAACCAAGGTGCTTAACAGAATTTATATTCTGCTTATAATAACAACAAGCTTTGTAATATTTAACGCAACCGATATGGGCGAGGCCTTCCAATATCTTAAATGTATGTTTGGCTTTGGTAATATTCCGCTTGTATCACAGGAATATATCTATTACCTTAAAAGCTATGCTGTGCCTATGGTAATTGCCTTGGTTGGTGCAACACCTGTTGTTAAAAATGCAGTTAAAAAGCTTTTAGAGAATAAGCCCATTAAGGCTGTTATGAATGTTGCAGAGCCTGTTACCCTTGTGGTTCTTTTTGTTGTTGTAACAGCGTTCCTTGTAGATGGCTCCTTTAACCCATTCCTTTATTTTAGATTTTAGAAGGGGGACAGCGTATGAAAAATAAAATAATAGCTATTGTTTTAGTTGTATTGCTTTTCGGGTTGTCTTTTTTTGCGTGGGTTAAGCCTGCAACAGAGTTTTCGCAAAGCGAAAGACGTGCTCTTGCACAGTTTCCAAAGCTTTCCTTCAATAATATAATTTCAGGTAAGTTTATGAAGGACTTTGAAACCTATGCTACAGAGCAGTTTCCTTTAAGAGATTCCTTCAGGACAATTAAAGCACTTACTAATTTTTATGTGTTAGGGCAGAGCGACAACAACAACTTGTTCTTCAAAAATGGTCACATCGGTAAAATCGAATATCCTTTAAATGAGGAATCCGTCACCAATGCAGTAAAGAAGTTCGAAAAGATAAAAAATAAATATCTGGACGGAACAGATACAAAAATATATTTCTCTGTTATCCCTGATAAAAACTACTATCTTATTGAGGGTGATTATTTATCTATAGACTACGAAAAAATGCTTTCGCAAATACAGAGCGAAACGGAGTTTATGGAGTATATAGATATTAAGGATTTGCTTACCTTAGATAGCTTTTATAAAACAGATACCCATTGGCGGCAGGAGGAGATTGTTCCCGTAGCAAAAGAAATTGCAGAGAAAATGGGTGTACAGCTGAACGCTGAATATAAAGTTAATACACTTGATAATGATTTTTACGGTGTTTACCACGGACAAGTAGCCTTGCCTGTGCCACCTGAAGAAATAAAATATCTTACAAACGATATTTTAGAAAATGCCAAGGTTTATAACTTTGATTTCCAAAAGGAAATATCTGTTTACGATATGGAAAAAGCATATGGTAAAGACCCTTACGAAATGTTCTTGTCAGGCTCGCTTTCACTTTTAACAATCGAAAATGAAAAAGCAACAACAGATAAAGAGCTTGTTATTTTCAGAGATTCCTTCGGTAGTAGCCTTGCGCCGCTGTTGGTAGAGGGCTACAAGAAAATAACTGTTGTGGATATTCGTTATATTCACCCCGATATGCTGGAAAGGTTTATTGAATTTACAAATCAGGATGTGCTTTTTATTTACAGCACCTCGGTACTCAATAACAGCGAAACAATAAAATAATTTAAATAAACAAAACGCTGATTGGTTTTCCAATCAGCGTTTTGTTTATCAGTTTATTGCATCAACAATAAGCTTTACGTGGTCGTAAACGTATTGGTTTGCTTCATCACCGTGCTCACCTATAATTTGCACGGTGCCGTTGCCAACAATAACACCGTCAGCAGAGGTTTTGTATTTAACGGATGAGTAAGCAGAGGTGTTGCTGACTGCTACAACAACAGGTGTAGCTGTTACAGATTTTATAATATCAACAATCTGTGGCACGTCTGTTACAGTTTTGCCGTCAAACTCCTTTGATTTTGAAGGGGCAAGCAAATAAATGTAGCCTGTTGCATCCTTTGCAATTTCTTTAATTCTTTCTTCTGTTGAGGGTACGATTATTGAAATAATATCAATTTCGTATTTGTCAGCAATTTCCTTAACCTCGCCCTTTTCCTCAAAGGGTAAGTCTTGGATTATAATGCCATCTACACCACATTCCTTGCAACGGCTGAAAAATTTATCGTAGCCGTATCTGAAAAGCGTGTTAAGGTAAGCAACAAATACAATAGGGAGAGAAACGGTTTTTGTAACGTTTTTAACCATATCAAAAACCATATCTGTGGTACAGCCACCCTCTTGTGAGAGTGCACGTATATTTGCCTCTTGAATAATCTGTCCTTCTGCAACAGGGTCGGAGAAGGGGATGCCTATTTCAATAAGTGCTGCGCCTGCCTTTTCCATTTCGGCAATGTATTCCTCTGTTTTCTTTAAGGAAGGGTCGCCTGCTGTTAAAAAGCTTAATACAGCCTTTTTGTTTTCAAATGCTGATTTAATCTTACTCATGCAAATCAACTCCTCTGTATCTTGCTATTGCAGCAACGTCCTTGTCACCTCTGCCTGAAAGGCAACAAATAATAATATCATCCTTGCTCATTGTAGGAGCAATCTTTATAAGGTGTGCTACGGCGTGTGAGGACTCGATTGCTGCAATGATGCCCTCTGTTTTTGCAATGTATTCGAATGCATCAACAGCCTCATCATCTGTAACAGGTGCATACTCTGCTCTGCCAATATCTCTAAGGTATGCATGCTCCGGGCCAACACCGGGGTAGTCAAGGCCTGCAGAAATTGAATAAACAGGGGCGATCTGACCGTATTCATCCTGGCAAAAATAAGATTTCATACCGTGGAAAACACCAACGGAGCCTGTAGCCATTGTAGCTGCTGTTTTATCGGTATCTGCGCCAAGGCCTGCCGCCTCACAGCCAATAAGCTTAACGTCTTTATCGTTTATAAATTCATAGAACATACCCATAGCGTTGCTGCCACCACCAACGCAGGCCATAACAACAGATGGAAGTCTGCCTTCCTTTTCAAGAATTTGTGCCCTTGCCTCACGGCTTATAACGCTTTGAAAATCTCTTACAATCATTGGGAATGGGTGAGGGCCCATAACGGAGCCTATAACGTAAAGTGTATCCTCTTTTCTTTTTGCCCACTCGCCCATAGCTTCGTTTACGGCATCCTTAAGTGTCATAGTGCCACTTTCAACAGCGTGTACCTTTGCGCCCAAAAGCTCCATTCTGTAAACGTTAAGCGCTTGGCGAATTGTATCCTCTTTACCCATAAAGATTTCACACTCAAGGCCTAAAAGTGCAGCAGCAGTTGCAGTTGCAACACCGTGCTGGCCTGCGCCTGTTTCTGCAATGATTCTTGTTTTGCCCATTTTTTTAGCTAAAAGAGCTTGACCAAGAACGTTGTTGATTTTGTGTGAGCCTGTGTGGTTTAAATCCTCTCTTTTAAAGTAGATTTTTGCGCCACCCAAATCCTTTGTCATTTTTTCTGCATAGTAGAGAAGTGAGGGTCTTCCTGCATACTCCTTCAACAAGGCTTCAAGCTCGTTGTTAAAAGCCTCATCGTTTTTGTAAAACTCATAGGCTTCTTCTAATTTGTGGATTTCATCCATAAGAATTTCGGGGATATACTGTCCACCGTGAATTCCGTATCTGCCCTTTGGCATAAAAGTTCCTCCTTTTGTTTTGAGGTATTAACAGGGAAAATAAAACGCCCCTGACAATAACCTCTGTTATTGTCAAGGACGATAAAAGCAAATTACCGTGGTGCCACCTTGATTTTGCGTTAAAACGCACTCTGCGAAATACGAACATATTTCCGGCTACTAACGTAAGCCAACACGTCTTGGAATACTCGGCAAAGCCTTTGACCAAGCCCTCTGCGGTCCATTTGATAAGCTGCATTTCTGTGGGTTTCCAGCCAAGCCCCACTCTCTGTGAGCGCATATCCTACCGTTATCTCCGCTTCATCGGTTTATTTATTCAGTTTATTACAGTATACTCTGTTTTGCAATTTTGTCAAGTGGAAAGTTTAGCTAATGTTCCACATTAAAATTGAAAATTAAAAATGAAAAATTCAAAATTAAGGGGCTACGCCGTAATTGTAAAGTCGCCAGAGTTTTACAAAAAGCAAAAATAAGCTGCTTTGTAGTAAAAAAATTAATTCTCCATAAGCAGCCTTATAAACAAGCCGCCCTGCACGGTTCTGTGCCTAAAGCCAACCATTCTGCCACTTTTTGTGTCGTACCAGTCAGTAAGTGGTGCACGTGATGAGCTCTCGTTGTAGGCATCCCAAAGGGGAGCAATAAATTCTCCAAAAAGCTCCTTTGTGCTTGCCATTGAGCCGACCCACACAAGCCAGTCGGATTTTGTGTAGTCTGCTCGTGAATCAAGTGGCAAACCGTATTTATTAAAGTGCTTTTTGTTGTTTTGAAGCTCGTTATCCATAAACTCTTGGGTGAAAAGACCTGTTTTCCAAATCTTATCCCAAACCATATTGTATTTCATTGAAAAACCCTTGTCGCTGTCAAAGGTGAGTCGTGTTGTGCCGTCGGGGTTGATAGCAGTTTTCTTCCACTGCTCTGCCATTTTTACTGCTTCTTCTCTATAATATGCGCTTTTTTCGGTGTTGCCCAAAAGCTCCATAATAATAGACATACCCTGCAGACCCATTATAGCCTTAAGGGAAAGGTTGCAGTTGTGAGCAAGGTGCCCTGCAAAGTCATCTGTGCAAAGCTGATTACCCGGGTCTGCACCGTATTCAATAAGGTATTTACTCCATTTTTCAAGTATACCCAAATGCATTTTTGCAAAGGATGCATCCTTTGTAGCAAGGGCAATATTAGTTTCCATAATAAGCATATTGCCACATTCCTCAACAGGCATTTGGTATTTTAATTGGTTTTCACCGTAAACCTGTCCGTTTACAAGTGGGTACTGGCCTGCATCGTGTGGTGCAAAGTCAAATTCCCAGGCATTGCTTAATGCGTATTTGTATATTGGGCGAAGCATACCCTTAACAAGCTCCGGGTTGTACAGTAAAAACATAGGTGTAGAAGGGTAGCTTACGTCAACAGTTGCGGCACAGCCGTTTGACCAGCATTCCTTTGAAATGAAAAGAATTTCACCGTTTTCATCAAGCACAAGCTTGTGGGCTGCCATTACCTGGCGCCAAGAAAGCATAAGAATATCGGCATATTTTTCGCCACCTGCTGTAATTGCGCTTTTATAAAGCTGTGCTGAAAATTCGCAGCATTTACAATAAACACTATCGTAATCACAAGCAGCCTCGTTTATTGCTTGTAAAATTGTTTTGCCATCCTTGTTCCAGTAGGATTTAAGCCTCTTTCCGAAATATTCAATGCTTTCAATGTCATCGTACGCAAAAAGGAAAAGAACCGTTTCGTTTGCTTTGGGCTCTGCTGTTGCATGAATATTTCCACGGCCGTCTATAACATCCTCATAAACTGTGGAGCTGAAGCCTTTAACTGCAAGGTGCACGTAGCCCCAGTCAATACAAATATCATCTCCACTCTCGTGCAAGGGCTTTTGCTCTATGTTGCCCATACGCATACCCTTAAGTCCGTCTGCAAGAGGTGTTTCCTCTTCTTCAACCTCGTTTTGCCAAGGCTTTTGAAGGCAAAGCTCCTCAGAAACTGCAACGTCTATTTTTACTGTATGCTCCTTGCCGTCGTTTGTATCCCAAAAAACATTAAGGTATGATACAGGACGGGTGAGTAGGTTGTAATCATCAGGTAAAAGTGGAGAGGTGAAAACTACCTTAAGGCGAATTTTTTCGTTCTCAAAGCAAACGCTTGTGCTGAAAGCATCGTAAGTGATGCTTGTTTGGGTAAGCTTGTGGTAGTCTTTGTGGTAGCCTAAAAATGTGTAGCGCTCGCCATCTATGTAAATAACGCCTAATATTGAATTTTGCTTACCTGACCAAAATTCGGTAGGTGCATAGTTTATAACCTCATCAGGTGACCAAACGGAAAAATATGGGTCAACCGTAATAAGTGGAATTGCAGGTGCTCTTAAATTCATAATTGAACTTCCTTTCGAGAAAATATAATTAATTTTAGCACATATATCTAAATTTTACAATTAATTTGCAGTAGTATATTTACAATAATTACATATTTATGGTAAAATTACTCTGTATATAGTTATAGGTACATTATGGAGGGGTAATATGAGCAAAAAAATAATAATTGCAGGTGGTGGCCACGGTGGTATTGCCGTAGGTATGCTCCTTGCGCAAAACGGCTTTGAGGTAGAGGTTTACGAAAAAAACGCAGTCGATAAAATGGGCTATGACTGGACGGATATTTTTAATTCCCGTTCCTTCAAAGCGCTTGGCCTTCCAATGCCACCTGAGGAAACGTACGTTTATAAAACAGATATGACCTTCTATGCTCCAAGTGAAAATACAGGCATTGAACAGCACGTTCCCGAAAGCGAAAGAGAAATTAAAATGGAGCGCAGCGACATATATAAATATATTATCGGCCACGCTGAAAAAGCAGGCGTAAAATTCAACTACGGCTACACCGTTTTAGGTGCCATAGTGCAGGGCAAAACCGTTATAGGTATAAAGACCGATAAAGGTGATATATACGGTGATTTAGTTATTGATGCCTGTGGCTGCGATTCTGTTTTAAGAGCAAGCCTTCCAGAGGAATTTGGAATTCAGGCAAACGTAGGCGAATACGAAAAATTCTTTATATACAGAGCGTTTTACAACAGGGCAACCACCGAGCCTGTAAAGGACCCATATAAAATTTGCATTTTTTCTGAGGGTAAATTAGGCATAGGCTGGGTTGCAACTGAGGAAACCCATACAGATTTGCTGGTTGGCAGATTTGAGCAGTTTGATATGGCAGAGGCAGAGCGCACAGCAGAATATTATCGTTCAAAAAATCCGAGCCTTGGTACAGATGTTTTAAGAGGTGGCTCCTTTGCGGCAATACCTGTACGCCACCCTCTTTCTGTTATGGTGGCAAACGGCTATGCTGCAATAGGTGATAGCGCTTTTATGACCTTCCCTATTACAGGCACAGGTCTTGCAAACTGCTTTAATACAGCACCGTTGCTTGCAACCGTGCTTATAAAAAATAAAGATAAAGACTACACGGCAAGCGTGCTTTGGGAGTATCAAAAAGCATACTACAAAAAGCTTGGTAACGGCCTTGCACCTATTGCAAGGGCAAAGCTTTTCCTTACCACACTTACAACGGACGATTTAGATTATATTTTTGATAACAAAATCATTACATCCAAAGAGCTTTCTGTGTCTGCAGAAAAAGTAGATTTAGATATTCTGTCATATTTTTGCAAGGAAACCATTGATAGAGGTAAGGCTATAATCGGCAATAAGCCATTGCTTAAAAAATTCCTTGCACTCGGAAAGGCTATGCTAAAGGTTGTTGCCACCGTTCAGGGTATGCCTAAGGAATACGATGAGGCAAAGGTGCTTGACTGGGCAAGTAAGTATGATTCTTTGTTTAAGGTAGAATGATAAAGGAGTATTAATTATGGCATTTAAAAAATCAGGCTCTCCACAGGGCTGGAAAACAAGTAGCATAGAGCGAAAAAGCTACTACGTATATTTCACAGGTCAAAATATATTTTATGCGCTTATTTCGAGCTGCCTTACAACGTATTTTGCCTTAATCGGCATAGACCCTATAAAAATCGCAGGCGTTATGCTTGCAGTTAAAATATGGGATGCCTTTAACGATGCTCTTTTCGGCGTTATATTTGATGCAGTTAAATTCAAAAGTGGTAAAAAATACCTGCCTTGGTTAAGGATTTCGCTTTTGCTTATACCAATAACCTGCATACTTATGTTTGCTATACCAAACACCATTTCCGAAAATGCGAAACTTGCTTGGTTTGCAATATCATACCTTGTGTTTGATACCGTTTACACCCTTTGCGACGTACCTATTTACGGCATTATTACTGCTATGACAGATAATATTGATGAGCGTAACAGTATGATGTCTTATAAGAGTATATGGGGAGGTGTAGGTGGCTTTATTGCACCTGCAGTTGTTGCATTCCTTGTAGGCGAAAAGGTAGGCAGTACCTACACTGTTGCAGTTATTTTGTGCTCAGTTGTAGGCCTTATTACAATGATACCTGCGTGCTTCAAGCTTGAGGAGCGCTACGTGCCTGTTGAGGAGGAAGCCTTTTCTATTAAGAAAATGTTTTCTTACCTTTTCAAAAACAAATATCTCCTTCTTTACTACATAGGCTTTTTCTTCTATTCAAGTGTTAACTACGTAACAGCGCTTAATCTTTTGGCATCATATTATTTATTTAACGATTCTCTTTTCATTACCATCATCGGCTTTGCAGGTGCTCCGTTTGCATTTATAGGTGCAATGGCTGTGCCAAGGCTTGTGCGTAAATTTGATAAAATGGTAGTTTTTAGGGTGAGCGTTATGGCTGCCGTTGTTTTAGGTGTTGTTATGTGGGCAGTCGGCTATAGCAATCCGATTTTATTTGTAATCATTTCAACCTTGAGGTCGATTCCTACATCAACCTTAGGCGTTATGCTGTTTATGTTTACACCTGACTGTGCAGAATATGGAAAATATAAAACAGGTGTTGAGGCAAAGGGTATTACCTTTGCAATTCAAACCTTTATGGTTAAGCTTACAGGTGCTATTTCAGGTGCACTTTCATTGTTCCTTTTAGGTCTTCCTGCAGTTGGCTGGAAGAATGTTGAGGCAGAAAACTTTGAACAGCTTGCAAAAATGGGTGTAACACAGACTCCCGAGGCTTTAGATGCTTTCTGGCTCATATACGCCTTAATTCCTGCTTTAGGCTACCTTGTATCATACGTTGTTTGGCGTTTTTATAACCTTAACGATAAGGACGTACAGATTATGGCAGAGTGTAACGCAGGTAAAATTACAAGAGAGGATGCAGAAAGCAGACTTTCGAGAAAATATTAATACACAAAATATCAAATTAAAGGTGGTGTCGGTATGCTAATAAACGTTGATACAAATAAAGAGTATCAAGCCTTTGAGGGCATAGGTGCAAGTGGCGCCTGGTGGGCACAGCTTGTAGGTGGCTGGGAGCATATCGACCCAATTTCTGAAATGCCTGTGCGAGATAGAATTGCACAGCTCCTTGTTGCACGCTGCAAAAGCTACCGTGAATTAAATATTGAAAATTAAAAGAAAGTAGTAGTCTATGAAAACAAGAATTCTAATACGAAAAACGTGTTTATCTGCAATGTTTATTGCCTTGGCATTTGTTTTGCCTTTCTTTACAATGCAGATTAACGAAATAGGGGATATGCTTTGCCCTATGCATATACCTGTAATATTATGTGGCTTTATTTGTGGTGGCCCTTGGGGTCTTGCAGTAGGTATAATTTCACCTATTCTGCGTTCACTTGTTATGACAATGCCTGTAATGTTCCCAACGGCGATCGGTATGGCATTCGAATTGGGTACATATGGCCTTGTGGCAGGGCTTTTGTATAAAATATTACCTAAAAAGAAGCCATACGTATACGTTTCGCTTATTAGTGCAATGGTGATAGGTCGTATCGTGTGGGGTGTTGCAAGAATAGTTATGTTCGGTTTTGATTTTTCAAAATTCGGCTGGGCAGCCTTTTGGTCGGGCGCCGTAATAAATGCAATACCGGGCATTATTGTACAAATAATTCTTATCCCGTTAATAGTTATGGCAATAGAAAAAACAAAATACAAAAATCAAAATTAGGAAATAAAGGTGATATTGTAAAGCTGGCAGCTTTACAATATCACCCGAATTTTTATTTTTTAATTTTGAATTTTAAATTTTAAATTTAATTATTTCCCCATCTCAGCCACTTTTCTTAATATTTCAATAGATGGGCCGGGTATTCTGCCAAGGTGGTCAGGTCCAACGTTTATAAGGTAGTTTATGCCAAGCTCGTTGAGGTGGGTTTTGTTTCTGAAAAGCTCCTCGGGTTTTTTCCAGTTGTGGTCCCTGTAAGAAAAGCCCCAAGAGTTATTTAACGTGCAGGCAGATTCGTAAAGCCCGTATCTGCTCGGCTTAAAGCCATCTATACTTTGGTAGTTTACGCTTTCTGCAGGTGCACTGCAAAGGCGCTCCCATTCCTCTTTACTTGCGGGTATTTCATTATCGCCTAAAGATACGTAGTCGTATGCTCCGTTGCCTAAACGGGAGTTTATAAGGCAGTTAGGCTGCAAACGTTTAACGGTATCATATATTGTTTTGCTCTGTGCCTCGTTAAGTGTCATAGGCACGTCAAACCAGGCAAGGAAAATATCGCCGTAGTTTGTCATTATCTCTTCAATTTGAGGAAGAATTTTATTCTCAAAGCAAATGGAAAAATCCTTTTCCTCGGGGTTGGGAAAATCCCAGCTGTTATCCCAGGTAACACCTGAACAGCCCATATGGTTTGAAAGGTATCCGCCACCGTGCTTTTCGTGCCAGTCTAAGTCTTGTGAGTAGTAAAAGCCTAATTTAATACCGTGCTTTTGGCAAGCCTCGGCAAGCTCTGCAATAATATCTCTTTTAAACGGTGTTGCATCTACAACGTTATATTTATCAACCTTTGAGTGGAATAGGGCGAAGCCGTCGTGGTGCTTTGTTGTTACCACAAAGTATTTCATACCACATTCCTTTGCAAGGCCTATAATTTCATCTGCGTTAAAGTAAATGGGGTTAAAAACCTTTGCAAGCTGCTCGTATTCCTTTATGGGTATTGCAAAGTGTGAGCCAATCCACTCGGCGTAATTGTCGCCGAATTTACCCTTATACTCACCACCCAAAATAGAGTATAAGCCGAAATGCATCATCATTCCGTACCCTGCATTTTTAAAGAATTCAATGTTATTCATAATATCACCAAAAAATAGTGTAGCATAAAAGAAGAATTTTGCAAGAGGAAAATGGGAGCACAAGAAAATACAGCATCAATTCAAAAATACTCTTGCAAAATCTGATTATGTGTGATATTATATTTGGCGTTATCCGGGTGTAGCGCAGTTGGTAGCGCACTTGACTGGGGGTCAAGGGGTCGTGAGTTCAAGTCTCGTCACTCGGACCAAAAGAGATAGATAGCCATTAGGTTATCTATCTCTTTTTTGTTTTTGTTATGGCGAGACTTGAAAAGGAGGGAGCAAACAAGGTTTGCTAATGGTAAATACACATTATTTTACAATCTCAACCCCCGTATAATAGTGCTCTAAAATTTCCTTGTAGTCATAGCCATTTTCTGCTAAATAATTTGCTCCATATTGGCTCATGCCTATACCGTGGCCGTAGCCTGAAACACTAAAGGTTACGGCATTTTTTGTTGCCTTTACGGTGAATGTGGGGCTTCTTAAAGAAAACATTTTTCTGATTTCTTCGCCTGTGAAGCTTTTATCGCCTATGGTAGCCTTTAAAACTGTGCCTGTGTCTGATTTCTTTGTGATTTTAATTGCAGTTAATAAATCAATGCTTTTAGTGGAAACTCCTTGCTCACCAATGATTTTTATAAATTCATCTTTTGTAAAGGATACTGTTGAGGCATAGGTTGGCGAAAGCTTGTCGCCCTCACTATCTACACTTACAAGGTAGGGCACAGCAGTACCCCATATGCTTTGCGCATCCTCTGTTTTTCCGTTGGATATTGCGCAAAATGCTGCAATACAGGGCTTGCCCCCATAATAGAGAGCTTCGCCCTCTACTGCTTTGACTGCAGTTTGTAGCTTCTTTTCGTATTTTTGGAAGGAGTCGCCCCATTTTTCTTTTCGCTGGTCTTCGTCAATATAGCCTTGGTGAACAGAAGTGTCGTCGCTTATGTCGCCGTTTTTGTTGCCTTCAAGGCTCTTTTGCCTTATGGCATTTGTGTAGCAGGCAACTGCCTGCGCCTTTATAGCCTCCTCGTTGTAGGCTAAGGGCATTTCTGCTGCCACGCTGCCACAAACGTATTCAAAAAGCGTAATTTCCTCCGTTTTACTTTCAATACTTCTGAAAACCGATATTGTGGCCTGATCTTGTTCGCTTTCTTTTGTTGTGGTGTTGCTTATTACAGCATCAGCCGAGGCCACAGCTTTCCCGTCTTTATTGGTGTTCACGGTAATTATTGGCACCAAAAGAATGGAAATTGCACAAAAAAGTATTAAAATTAAGTAGTTTTTCATTATAATCACTATCCCTTATTGTTGACTTATTTATTGACATTAAATTCAATATGTTATAAAATAATATGAATTATTATTTTATGGTATGACATATATTTAGCAAATAAGGAGTGATAATATGCATTCATACATTAAGCCTGTTCCTGCAGGTGAGTTTACACAGCTTTGCGAGGAACTTAAAGAATACAGCTCCATTAGCCCTGAATATTTCGACAGATTTGATGTTAAGCGTGGCTTGCGTAACCGTGATGGCAGCGGTGTTATGGCAGGTCTTACAAAGGTTTGCTCTGTAGAGGGCTACCACATAGAGGATGGCGAGCGAAAGCCTGTTGAAGGCAGACTTATTTACAGAGGCGTTAATATTAACGATATTGTAGACGGTTGCATTAAAGAAAACCGTTTCGGCTTTGAAGAGACTGCTTGGCTTCTTCTTTTCGGTCACCTTCCCACAAAGGAGCAGTTGGCAAGATTTAACGAGATTCTCGGTCAGTGCCGTGAGCTCCCTGAGGACTTCATTGAGGATATGATAATGAAGGCTCCTTCACCGAATATTATGAATAAGCTTGAAAGAGGCGTGCTTTCGCTTTACTCTTACGATGATAATCCTGATGATATTTCAATAGAGAATATTCTTCGCCAGAGCATTCAGCTTATTGCACAGCTCCCTACAATTATGACTTATGCTTACCAGGTTAAAAGAAGGCATTACCTTAAAAAGAGTATGTACCTTCACCCTGTTAAGCCGAGTCTTTCAACAGCAGAAACAATACTTTACACAACTCGCTCAAACCGTAAGTTTACCGATGAAGAGGCAAAGCTTTTAGATATTTGCCTTATTCTTCACGCAGAGCACGGTGGTGGTAATAACTCAGCCTTTGCTACAAGGGTGCTCTCTTCAAGCGGTACAGATACATACGCTGCAATTTCTGCAGGTATAGGTGCTCTTAAGGGCCCACGCCACGGTGGTGCAAACCTTAAGGTTGCTGAAATGATGAGATACCTTAAGGAGGATGTTGCCGATATTACTGATGAAGGTCAGGTAGCAGACTTCCTTAAAAAGCTTATTAACAGAGAAGCAGGCGATAAATCAGGCCTTGTTTACGGTATGGGCCATGCAGTTTATACCTTAAGCGACCCACGCCAAATTATTCTTAAGCGTGAGGCTGCAAAAATAGCAGATGAAAAAGGCTTCGGTGCAGATTTCAGAGCATTAGAGCTTATAGAAAAGCTTACTCCTGAAATTTTTGCAAGCGAAAAGCACAATAATAAAAAGATTTGTGCAAACGTTGACCTTTACTCAGGCCTTATTTACCAAATGCTCGGTATTCCGGAGGATCTTTACACACCTCTTTTTGCAATTGCACGAATTGCAGGCTGGTCGGCACACCGTATGGAGGAGCTTATTTCTGCAAACAGAGTTATAAGACCTGCATATAAAAATATGACCGTTCCGAAGGAATACGTTCCTATAGAGGAAAGAGCTTCGGATTATAGCAGCCCATCAGGCTACGTTCCGTTAGATGAAAGATAAGCTTCAGTTTCGAAAGGATTGAAATTATGAATAGATTTAAAGGTAGTTTAGGCGCAATTAAAATGAAATATTTAATTTTTGTTTTTGCTGCAGCAACGCTTGTTGCTTTGCCTACACGTGTGTATCAGTTGCTTGCTTTAGTTGACCCTGCAAACGGCTACTACAATTCAAGCGATATAACAATCCCTGTGCTTTATGGTGCAGTGTTCCTTTTTGCTTGTATTTTTATGGTGCTCAGCTTTTTGAGTAAAGAAGTACCGTCTCCCAAGCTCCCTACAGGCAAAAACCCTATTCTTGGCGTAACCTCCATTGTTATGGTGTTTGGCCTGGGTTGGGATATTTTGTCTATTGAACGTAAAATCGTTCCTCAGGTGCAGGGCGATATTAATATGGAAATTTTTACAAGCCTGTTACGTTCAAACCTTGAGCAAAACGGTGGCTTGTTTACAGTTCTCAGATTTGTATTCGCAATTTTTGCAATATTCTATTTTGTGATTTTTGCAGTTAGCCACCTTAACGGTAAGGCGTCCTATAAGGAGTATAAGCTTCTTGCTCTTTCACCACTTTGCTGGGCAATTACAGGCCTTATTTCAAAGCTTATGACAGCAGTAAGCTTCCTTAGCTCATCAGAGCTTCTCTTTGAAATATTTATGCTTGTTTTCGCAATGCTTTTCCTTCTTACCTTTGCAAGAATTTCAACAGGTGTTTTCACAGAGGATAGCATGTGGGGTATTTTCGGCTACGGCTTTGCAGCTTCGCTTTTTGCAGGGCTTGTTACAATCCCTCGTTTAGTGTGTGTAGCAGTAGGCATTGCTCCTGTAGAGAATCACGAGTTTAGCTTTGTTTACCTTGCAATGCTTTTATTTATACTTTCATACGTTGTTGCATCCTTGGGCATCGGCTTTAAGGATGGCTTTAAAAATATGAAAACTGTTTCCGAGGTTGAGCTTCCGTCTGATGATGAAGTAGTTGTAAAGCACTCTGCTCCCGTAGTAGAGGAGGCTGCTGTTTATACAAAGGAATACGTGATTGAAGAACCAATCGAGGAGCCAGTTGAGGAGCCAGTTGAAGAGCCAGTTGAAGAGCCAATCGAGGAACCAGTTGAGGAGCCAATCGAGGAGCCAGTTGAAGAACCAATCGAAGAGCCATTCGAGGAACCAATTGAAGAACAGGTTGAAGAAGCTTTTGCGCCTGTAGAGGAAGCTGCTTTCGAGCCTGCGGAAGAAACAGAGGAAGCTCCTGCAGAAGCAACTGTAGGAATCGAAGAGCCTGTAGAAGAGGCTGTAGAGGAAACAGTTGAAGAGGCTGTGGAGGAAACAACCGAAGAGAAAACTCCTGTATCAGCTACCGAGGCTGATGAAGCAGAAGCCTCAGAGGGTGGGGAGGAGCCTATAGAGGATACTCTTGCAAGGTTTGAAACTATTGATGTTGGCGAGCCTGCAGCAGCACCATCAAAGAAAAAGACACCTAAGCCAAAAGCAAAAAAAGAGAAAAAAAGCTTTTTCGGTTCACGTAAGAAAGCAGCTGACGATGAAAAGCCTGTAGATGATGACCTTAAGCCAATTTCTCTTGCAGACCTTAGAAAAAAGAATGATAATGAGTAAGCCGTAGCGCTTACTACTGTATAGCGGGAGATAATAATGTTTTTTGACAATATGATGACGGCCGCGCAACAGGTATTAGTTCTCTTTTTAATTGTTGCGGTCGGCTTTACAGCCGACCGTTTGCACGTTTTTACACAAAAAACTGCAAAGGCTTCAAATGACCTGTTGTTTTATATAATCACACCTGCAGTTATTGTGCAGTCGTTTATGTCGATGGAGTTTAGCATTGAAACAGCAAGCGCCTTCGGCAAGGCCTTTTTGTGTATGACAGGTACGCTGGTGGTAGGAATTATACTTGCATTGCCGTTTTTTAATAAGTCGGGTGACAACGGTGCCGTGTATAAATATGCCGTTAGCTACGGTAATATGGGTTATATGGCATTGCCTCTTTGTCAGGCACTTCTTGGTAATGAGGGCGTATTCTACTGCTCAGCAGGAGTAGTGGCATTTAATATTCTTTGCTTTACCCACGGTATATGGCTTATGACAAAGGGCGAGGGCAAAGCAAAATTCGATTTTAAAAAGCTGATTTTTAACCCCGGTGTAATTTCCGTGCTTGTGGGCTTACCTTTTTTTATTTTTGATATAAACGTACCACAGGTGCTTAATTCTGCTATAGGGCATATATCTAACCTTAATACCCCTGTGGCAATGATTTTCTTTGGTACGTATATTGCTAACACGGATTTAAAATCTATGTTTAAGGTTAAAGAGAATTATCTTGTAGCAGTGCTTAAATTAGTGGCTATGCCATTAATTATGCTCTGTGTTTTCAAGCTTTTCGGAATAGCAGGCACAATGCTTGCAGCGTGCACTATTTCTGCCTCTGTGCCCAGCGCAAACAATACGGCAATGTTTGCAGCTAAATACGGCAAGGATACAGGCGTTGCATCTCAGGTGGTTTCCTTTGATTCGGCTTTATCCGTATTAACAATTCCCGTGATGATTGCATTGAGTAAGCTATGATGAATTTACCGTTTTATGATATTTTGCCTTGTGGCGTTTGTAGCTTTTCTCAGATTGGTGAGCTGCTCGAATGCCGGGCAAAAGAAAGAATACCCAAAAATGCAAAAAGTGTTATAGTGTATTTGTTTCCGTATTACCTGGGTGAGGAATATTATACCGAAAGCAACGTTTCAAAATACGCTGTACCCTGTGACTACCACGTTGTGGTAACAAAATATTTAAACGATATTTGTGCTATACTAAAAGAGCAATACCCACAAAACACCTTTGAGGCTTTTTGCGATAATTCTCCCATAAGAGAGGTAGAGGCTGCACGTCTTTGTGGTTTAGGCGTAAAGGGTAAAAATGGTTTGCTTATAAACGAAAAATTCGGTAGCTTTTGCTTTATAGGCGAAATCGTTACAGATTTAGTTACTGAGTATTCGCTCCCGGAGGACAGAACCTGCCTTTCCTGTGGCCTTTGTGAAATGAAGTGCCCAAGTAAAGCGTTGTGTGGTTATAAGGTGAATGAAGCAGAGTGCCTTTCTGCAATTACACAAAAAAAGGGAGAGCTTACGTATGCACAGCAGCAGCTTATAAAACAAAGTGGTGTTATATGGGGCTGCGACGTTTGTCAAAATATTTGCCCTATGAATAAAGAAATTTCAGTGACGCCCATAAAAGAATTTTTTGAAGCTGCAAAGGCAAAATACGAACCCTCCGACAGTATCGAAGGCAGAGCCTTCAGCTGGCGAGGTAAAAGGGTAATAGACAGAAACTTTGAAATAATTTGTTGTAAAGAATAGGATTTTAATTTATAATAGATATATAGACGAAAGCAGGGTGATAATATGAGTGAAATTATTAGTATACCGGAGTCCGTGCTTTCTGTGCTGGATAGCTTTTTTGCTGATGGCAGATGTCCCCACGCAATGTTAATAGATGGTGGAAGCGCCCCTGAAAGGGAGAATCTTTCTCTGCTTGCAGCTAAAATGATAGTTTGCTCTAATCAAAGTCGCACACCCTGTGGCACCTGCGAAAACTGTCGTAAGGCAAGCGAGGGCATTCATCCCGATATTATTACCCTTGAAAAGCCTAATGATAAAAGGTTTTACGTTAAGGGCGACGTAAAAAAGCTTGTAGGTGACGCTTACCTTACACCAAACGATGCTTTAAAAAAGGTTTATATTCTCCCCGAGCTTCAGGATATGACCGAGGAAAGTCAAAACCTTCTGCTTAAGGTGTTAGAGGAGCCACCAAGATATACAGCCTTTGTGTTAACAGCGCAAAGCTCCAATGTGGTAATCGGCACAGTTTTATCCCGTGTTGTAAGGCTCAGACTTGGTAATTCCGAGTCTATAGATTACAGCGAAAAGGCAGTTGATGTGGTTAAGGCCCTCTGTAAGGCCACAACAATCAACGGCGAATTTGAAAAAATTAAGGCAACTGCTCCTTTAGACGGCAACAAAAAGCTTACAGCCGAGGTGCTTATGCTTATGGTTGCAGTTTTGCGAGATGCCATTGCTTTAAGGTCGCAAGGTAAAATACTTTTGCAGGACTTTAAAGAAGAAAGTGAGCTGTTAAGCACAGCCCATAGTTTAAAAAAATTACTTGATATGTACAATACTGTAGAATGTTTGTATCAATCATTAGAAAATAACCCCAATTACACCCTGTTAACAGCAGTGCTGTGTGCAGGCTTATAGGAGATTTTATGGCAGAGATTATAGGCGTTCGCTTTAAAGAGGGCGGCAAGATTTATTATTTCGACCCCGATGGAAAAAACTATCCGAAGGGTGAAAAGGTAATTGTTGAAACAGTCAGAGGTATGGAATGTGGCGAGGTAGCCGTTGCAAACAAGGCTGTTGATGAAGAGGAAATTGTTCATCCTCTTAAAAAAGCATTGAGAGCTGCAACCGATGAGGATCTTAAAACCGTAGAAAAAAATCGTAAGCTGGAAGAGGATGCTTTTGCGTTTTGCGAAAAAAAGGTTGAAGAGCTTGGTCTTGATATGAAGCTTGTTGAGGTGGAATGCACCTTCGACGGCAGCAAAATTCTTTTCTACTTCACGTCAGATGACCGAGTTGACTTCCGTGAGCTTGTTAAGATTTTGGCATCTCAATACAGAACAAGAATTGAAATGCGCCAAATTGGTGTGCGTGACGTTTCAAAGATGCTGGGTGGCTTGGGTATATGTGGCAGACCGTTTTGTTGCTCTCAATTCCTCGATGATTTCCATCCTGTATCAATAAAAATGGCAAAGGAGCAGGGGCTTTCCCTTAATCCTACAAAAATCAGTGGCACCTGTGGAAGGCTTTTGTGTTGCTTAAAATATGAGCAGGAATCCTACGAGTATCTTAATAAAATAACTCCACGTGTAGGCTCTGTTGTTGATACGCGTGAGGGCAGAGGTACCGTTACCGAAAGCAACCTCCTTACAGGTATGCTTAAGGTTTCTCTCGATAGGCGCCCCGATGCTGTTCCTGCAGAATATCATAGGGGAGAGGTAAGGCTTGTGCGAAAAGCAAAGCCTGAGGAAACACCTGCTGAGGAATAATTTTTCTAAATTCTATTGATTTCTTTTTAATTTATGTTACAATGTGGTAGAGCGAGGTGCACCTGTTGGTTCTCCTCACCCTATATTAATACAAGGGAGGTTAATGTAAATGGCATACAAAATTACAGACGCTTGCATCTCCTGTGGCGCATGTGCAGCTAGCTGCCCTGTTGAAGCTATTTCAGAAGGCGATGGCATCTATGTAATCGACGCTGACAAGTGCATCGATTGTGGTGCTTGTGCAGGTGATTGTCCTGTTGAAGCTCCTGTAGCTGAATAATCGACTGATTTTAGAATTAAACCGTTCTTTCCTTTTGGAGAGAACGGCTTTTTTCTTTGTTGTTACTAACATTCGTAACCTATTTGTTAATTTTTTGAAAATTATTTACGTTTTTTAAATAAACTATTTGTTTTTGTATATTTATATGGTATAATAAAGCGATTATGGATAAGTATCTGCAAATTTTGAGGCATTAAAGCTGTTGAGGTGAACGTCATGGCATTAAAGAGGTTTATTGATATTACCGATTTCACAAGAGAAGAGCTGCGTGAAACGCTTAATCAATTTGCGTTTATTAAAGATAACAAAAGCATTTACGCTAACGAATTAAAAGGCAAAACGGTTGTAAATGCATTTTTTGAGCCAAATTCATTTGTAAACGGCGCATATCAAAGTACTGTTTCAAGAGCAGGTGGCACAGCAATTTCCTTTTGCCACACGTCGGGCGTTAGCCTTAAGGATGAAGTTATGCAAATGTCGGCAATCGGCGATGCAATTGTTTTGAGTCACCCTAAAAAAGGTGCTGCAAGGGCAGCATCGCTTTATTCAAGGGTGCCTGTTATAAATGCAGGTGACGGTGGAAGAGCGTATCCTGTGCAAACGCTTGCAGATATTGCTTCGATTTGGCTTGAAAAAAAGCACGTTTCAAATATGAAAATAGGCTTTTTGGGCGATTTTACAGATAATGCCCTTTCAAAAAGCCTTTTACAGTGCCTTAATCTTTATAACGGCAACGAGTTTTATTTTATATCCGTAAACGGTAAGCCCCTTTCACAAGCATACGTTTCGCTTATGGATAAAAGAGATAAGCCCTTTGAGGTTTTTGATAACCTTTTCGACATATTGCCACAGCTTGATATTCTGTATTTAACAAAAGTGGATAAAAGCTGCTTTGACAGTGAAATAATGTTTGAATCAAGAAAGCATAATTTTGTTTTGGATGAAAGAATGCTTATGGTTGCAAAGCCTGAGCTTTTAATAATGCACCCAATGCCGAGAGGGGTAGAGCTTGATTACAGCGTAGACTCCGACCCTCGTGCAAAATACTTCAAGCTTCATAATTACTTTAATGACGCTTGTCTTATAAGCATTATTAAAACCGTTTCCAATAAGCCGGGCAGATTTATTGAGCCTTGCTTTGAGGAGTCAACCCACGATGCGTTTTGTGGTAGAGAGGATTGCATAACCTCTCAGGAGTCATACCTTCCACACCTCTTTCACGAAACCTCCGATGGAAGGCTTATATGTAAATACTGTATGCAGGAAATAAAAACAGATGAATAAAAAATATCTTATAATTAAAGGCTCGGGCAGAGAAAATGGCTATACAAACAGACTTTGTAATGAGCTTGTAGGGTGCCTCAAGGGTAACGAGGTAGAAATTTTTGATACACACAACGAGCATATTATCCCCTGTAACGGCTGCGATTATTGCCGATTTAGTGGTGTTTGTATAAACCGAGATTTAGACGCCTTTTATAAAAGCTTTGAAGAGTGTGATACGGTAATCTTTTTAACCCCTGTGTACAACGGCACGTTTCCCGCACCTATGAAAAGCCTTATAGACAGGTTTCAGGTTTACTATTCAAGCTTTTACGAAAATAATAAAATTCAGCCCATAGAAAAAAGGCGCACTGCATATTTAATTGGCGCAGCCGGAAGAGACGGCAACGTTGCTTTTGAATATATGAAAGGGCAGTTAAAATGCGCTTTTACAATATTGAACGTGGAGCTGAAGGACGCTTTTTTATGTTCTAATACTGATACACAGCCTGATTTTGAAGGCGTTTTGCAACAAATAAAAAGGAGCTTAAGCATAAATGACTAAAGGTAAAAAAAGACTTGTAGCAGTTATATCGATAGCTGCAATATTGTTAGGTATAATTACCTGCTGCGGTGTTGCGCTTTCTGTTAACGACAAGCTTTTTCAAAATAATACACCTACGTATATGTCGTTGGGCACCTCCCTTAAGGGTAAAATTACTGCAAGGGATGATTATGACGCTTATATTGTTGAAATACCTGCCGACGGTGCTTTTACGGTTTGCCTGGAGCACGAGGATTTTGATGATTATGCAAAATCAGGTTGGGTGGTAACTCTTTATAAAGTGCTTTCGCAAACAGGCTCAACTGCACACGATTATAAAGAAATTGCGTACTTTGAATCCTTTTGGGCAGACGTTACCTCTGACTGGGATAAGGTAGGCGTAAGTGCAGGTACATATTGCATTATGGTAGAGCCCAGCGCATATTTCCTTGAGGTGGATTACACCATTTCAACGCTTTTTGAGCAAAGCGATACCTACGAAAAAGAGCCTAACGATACTGAGGCTACTGCAACTTCGCTTGCTGTGGGCTACGGTAAGCACGGTAACACCATGAACAGGCAAGAGGGTACAGATATAGACTGGTACGCCTTTGATATAAGAATTGACAGCTGTGTAAATATTTCTTTTACTCATCCTGACGGTACGTCACCAACGGTTGGTTGGGTAGTAACCCTCCAAGATGAGCAGGGGCAAAAAATCACCCAGTTTACGTCAAGGCTTTTCAAGGATGATACTGCAATCAAAACAGGTAAAATCGGTCTTAAGGCAGGTCGTTATTACATTTCTGTAGAAGCGCAAACAGATATGGCTGATGAATACTCGTTGATTTTAGGCTCCGAAAAGGCAAGTAACTTTGAGTTTGAAATGAACGATACTCCGGAAACTGCCATTAGCCTGCCACACAACGTTGTAATGAGTGGTAGCCTCGCAGACAGGCTGCTCAGCCTTGATAAGGACTATTATAAATTCACCGTTGAGGGTCAGGGCTACATAGACCTTACCTTTAGCCACACAATGCAAACAGGTGATAAAAACGGCTGGAATGTACGTATTCTTAAAGAGCTTGCAGACGGAAGTTATTGCGAAATTATTAAGAGAATTTCCAAATGGAATGTGGAAACAATGGAGCTTAAAAATATAGGCTTACCTGCAGGTGATTATTATCTGCTTGTTGATGGTGACTCCGTTTCCTACAACTCATCAACGTATTCTGTTAAGTGGAGCTTTACTGCTAAAGAAAACTACGAGCGTGAGCCAAACAGCAGCTTCTTGAATTGTCAAACAATTGAATTCCGTACGTCATACTCAGGTACAATAATGTCATCTGCAGATATGGTATTTGACGAAGACTACTACAGATTTACAGTTAACAGCACGAAAAACGTCAGCGTAGAATTCTCACACGAAATTGCTTCAAGCAGTGACGTTTGTTGGAATGTAAGCATTATTGACGATAAGGGCAAGGTATATGCCGAGGTTAAATCGCCACTTAACCAAGAAATAGTGGTTACCGATATTGTTGAGCTCCCTGCAGGAGTATACTTTATCAAGGTTGAAACAGGCGACTACGGTTCAGAGATGCCATATAAGATAAGCTTATCAGGGTGATAGATAATTGAAAAAATTTATTGCAATTCTTTTGTGTATATGCGTTGTTGCTATGTCGGGCTGTGGTGCAATAAGTGTGCAAAAAAGCAACAATCTTATTGTTACCTCCCTTTACCCAATCTACGTATTTACTTTAAATATTGTAGATGGCGTTGAGGGTGTTGAGCTTAAGTGTATGGCAGAGCAAAATACAGGCTGCCTGCACGATTACACGCTTACGGCAGGCGATGCAAAGCTTCTTAGTGATTGTAGCGTGTTTGTTGTAAACGGTGCAGGAATGGAGGGCTTTCTTGAGGATATAGAAAGCCTTTCAGAAGATGCTCAGATAATTGATTCCTCCGAAGGTGTAGCTCTTATTTGTGCACACCACGACGAGAGCGATGAGCATGCCGAGGGAGAGCACCACCACGCACACGCAGAAAATTCACATATATGGATGTCGGTAGGTAATGCAATAATTCAGGTAGAAAATATCTGTAACGGACTTTGCGGAGCATTCCCCGAATACGAAGCTGAATTTCGTGAAAATACAGCTGAATACTTGGGTAGGCTTAAGGCTCTGCAAAAGGAGATAGCTGCTGCAGGCAATAGCCTTGCAGGTAAAAGCTTTATTTCCTTTCACGATGCTTACGTGTATCTTGCAAGGGATTTAGGCTTTAACATACTTACTACGGTCGAGTCGGATGAGGGTGAAGAGCCATCTGCAAAGGCGCTCGCTCACCTTTCCGATGAAATTAAATTAAGTGACGTGGCTGCGCTTGTTGTTGAGGAAAGCTACACGGGCAGTGCAGCAGCAATTTTATCTAACGAAACAAACGTGAAAATATGTGTTTTAAACCCTGTGCTTAAGGGTGCAAAGGATAAAGGCGCATATGAAGCTATAATGCGAGAAAATATTAAAAGAGTGAAAATGGCTGTTGAGGATACAGCAACCACTCAAGGAAGGTGAAGTAATGGCTTCCGTAAACGGCTGTGGCCTTTGTAAAATTTCAATTAATAATTTAAGCGTTAAGAAGGGCGCAGACGTATTGCTTTCGGATGTTTCCTTTGAGCTTCACTGTGGTGAGCTTACAGCCGTTATAGGCGTTAACGGTGCAGGTAAAACCACGCTTGTAAAATCAATTTTGGGTGAAATTCGCCACGAGGGTAGCGTCAGCTTTGAATCCCACCACGGCGAAAAAATTAATAAGGTAACAATCGGCTACGTGCCACAGCATCTGCATTTTGACCGCTCTGCGCCTGTAAGTGTTGAGGATTTCCTTCTTGCAAGCAGAACACACACCCCTGTGTTTTTAGGCAGAAAAAAAGCACTTCTTGCAGAAATAGATGAAGCGCTCGAAAATGTTGGATGCCTTGATTTAAAAAAAAGAAAATTAGGTGAGCTTTCGGGTGGCGAGCTTCAAAGAGTAATGCTTGTTAACGCCCTGTACCCATTGCCGGAGCTTCTTATTTTAGATGAACCTGTTTCGGGTGTGGATGCAAAGGGAAGCGAAATTTTCTACGAATCAATTTTAAATCTTAAAAAGAACTACCATATGGCAATAGCTATGGTATCCCACGATTTAGGCATAGTTAAAGAGTATGCCGATAATGTGGTGCTTATGAATAAAACTGTTCTTAAAACAGGCTCAGCAAGAGAGGTTTTTGAATCTCCCGAATTTAAAAACAGCTTCTTTAGTGTGCCCGAAAGGTGGGTGTGATATGGAGGCCCTGTATAGTATTTTTTCTACATTACCCTTTGCGTGGTCAGATTATAAATTTATGGTGAATGCCTTACTGGCAATATTGCTGATTGCTCCCTTAATGGGTATTCTCGGAACAATGGCTGTAAATAACCAGATGGCGTTTTTCTCCGATGCATTAGGTCATAGTGCCTTTACAGGCATTGCTTTAGGAGTGCTTTTAGGTGTTAAAAATGAACTTGTTTCACTTATTGCCTTTGGCGTACTGGTTGCGCTATTAATAACAAAGGTTAAAAGTAAGGGTAAGACCTCATCCGATACAGTAATAAGCGTTTTCTCATCTGCAAGCATTGCCTTGGGACTTTTAGTTATGTCCTACGGTGGTGGCTTTGCAAAGTACAGCTCCTTCCTTGTAGGTGACATTTTAAGTATATCAAAGGGCGAGCTTTTTACGCTTTTGGTTACTCTTATTGCGGTAGCAGTTTTATGGGCTTTTATTTACAACAAGCTTGTAATTATTTCTGTTAACAAAGAGCTTGCCGCAAGCAGAGGTATAAAAACAGCCTTGTACGAAAATATTTTTGTTGTTGCAGTTGCAGTAGTTGTAATGCTTTCCATAAAGTGGATAGGCATTCTGCTTATTAACTCACTTCTTATACTTCCTGCGGCAGCCTCAAGAAATATTACAAAAAACTCAAGGCAGTACCTGTTAAGCTCTGTTGTTATCTCCATTGTAGGCTCTGTGGCAGGTCTTTTAATTTCCTTCTATGCAGACGTTTCTGCAGGCGCTACAATAGTTGCTGTTTTAGCAGTAATGTTTTTTGTTACGTATATTGCTTCAAAGAAAAAATAATCAAAAAGAATTTAATCCGAAAGGAATGTATATAAATGTTTTTTTCACAGGATATAGGTGTAGATTTAGGTACAGCTAATACCCTTGTATTTGTTAAGGGTAAGGGCATTGTTATAAGGGAGCCCTCGGTTGTTGCTGTGGATGAAAGAACAAACCCTAAAACTGTTGTTGCAGTAGGTGCAGATGCAAAAAGAATGATAGGCAGAACACCCGGCTCTATTACTGCTGTAAGACCAATTAAGGATGGTGTTATTGCAGACTTTGATATGACGGCTGATATGCTTAAGGCTTTTATAAAAAGAGCGATAAGCAGCTCACCTTTTAACAGAGCAAGGGTTATGATTTGTATTCCGTCAGGCGTTACAGAGGTTGAACGCCGTGCTGTGCACGATGCCGCAAAAAGTGCAGGTGCAAGGTACGTAAGCCTTATTGAAGAGCCGATGGCAGCAGCAATAGGTGCAGGTCTTCCCGTGCTTGAGGCAACAGGCAGTATGATTGTTGATATCGGTGGTGGCACAAGCGAGGTAGCCGTTATTTCTCTTGGTGATATCGTTACGTCAAAATCCTGCCGTGTAGCAGGTGATGATTTTGACGAGGCCATTATTTCTTACGTTAAGCGTACCTTTAACCTTCTTATTGGTGAGCGCTCTGCTGAGGATATTAAGCTTAAATTAGGCTCGGCATACCCTTACGAGGGCGAGGCAGCAATGGAGATTAAGGGCAGAAATCTTATAGATGGACTTCCTAAATCAGTTGAAATTACAAGTGCTCAGGTTCGCCAGGCGCTTGCAGCCCCTGTTGATGAAATTCTCGATGCTATCAGATATACTCTTGACAGAACTCCACCCGAGCTTGCCGCAGATATTATTGAAAGAGGTATTACCCTTACAGGTGGCGGCGCTCTTTTAAGGGGACTTGATAAGCTTATTGCAAGTGAAACAGGTATGCCTGTGCATGTGGCAGAAAATCCTCTTGATTGCGTTGTAAACGGAACAGGCATTTGCCTTGAAAAAGACCTTTTAGGATTTAGTGGTAAATAATTATGAAAAGATTTTTTCAAAGCGGCAACTTTAAAATGCTGGTTGTAATTGTTGCTGTGGTAATGGCAGGCGTTGTGCTTGCAGCCATAAGCCACAATGCCTCCTCGCCGTTAACCTCTGCCGTCAGCACAATATTTTCACCCTTGCAATCACTTTCAGATTTAATATCGGATAGCTTAGGCGACGTTTCTGCTTCGTTTAAATCCTCCACTCTTTACAGAGCGCAAATAGTTGACCTTGAAAAACAGCTTGCTCAGGAGCGTAAAAAAACAGCAGATTATAATGAGCTTAAAAACAAGGTAGAGGTATACGAAAAATTTTACGGCATAAAACAAAAAAATGCAGATTTTGAGTTCAGCTACGGCTCAGTAATTTCAAAGGATGCTACAGACGCCTACAATTCCTTTGTGCTTAATACAGGCTCAAACGATGGCGTCAGCGTGGGTGACCCAGTTATATACGGTGAGTACGTAGTTGGTGTTGTTAAAAAGGTAAGCTTTACCACCTGTGTGGTTTATTCAATTCTTGACCCAAGGGTAAACGTTGGTGCTTATGAGGCAGGGACCAAGGAGTACGGCTACGTAAGTGGCGATACAGCCCTTTACGGCAAAGGCCTTTGTAAGCTTTATGGGTTAAACAGCTCAACCTCCATAGTAAACAGTGGTATTGTTTGTACCTCAGGCGCAGGTGGCGTTTTCCCAAGTGGTTTAATAATAGGCGAGGTCTATGCAGTTAAAAGTGATGAAATAACCTCTGCTTATTATGCAGAGGTTAAGCCCTATTGCTCACCTGATGATATTACAGACGTATTTGTAATTACCTCATTTGCAGGGCAGGGCGAGAGCGAAATTAAAGAATAACAATTAATTAACTAATTTGTAAGGAGGGGTGGTCTTGCGCTACGGAGATAATAAACCGAAATATATACGCTACTGCTTGTATAGCGTAATTATTTTAGTTGCGTTTGCTTTGCAAAGCACAAGCGTTGCATTTCCCGAAATTTTTGGCGCAAGGGCGTTCCTTTTAGTTTGTGTGGCTGTAAGCATTGCAATGCACGAAAGAGAAATTCCGGCTGCGATTTTCGGTGGTATTTGTGGTATTTTAGCAGATACAACAGCAGGGGTAGAGGGCTTCAATGCTTTAGTGCTTACAATACTTAGTGCAGTTTGCAGTATTCTTATCAGCCATCTTATGCAAAATAATATTGTTACTGCGTTTGTTTTAAGCGCAAGTGCCACTGCAATTTACGAAGTACTTTATATAGTAGTTAATTACTGTATAGGCACGGACTTTGTACCTTGGAGGCAGGTATTTTCCTTTTACCTTCCTTCATTTGTGTACACTATGGTTTTTGTTCCCGTTTTTTATTACGTTACAAAAAAAGTATTTATTTCACATAAAAGCGAGTAAAAGAAAATGTCTATTGAGCTCAGAAAAAAAAGAAGAGTGTCGGGTGTTATAATCATCGGCGTTTTATTTGCACTGCTTGTTTTTGTTGTAGGCAAAAATCAGCTTATTGATGGTGATAAGCATAAGGCAGAGGCAAAAAGTCTTTCTGTGTCTACAAGCGCAGTAAAGGCTCCCCGTGGTGAAATTCTCGACAGCAACGGCAACCCTCTTGTTGTAAACAGGCAGGGGAATGTTGTTGTGTTTAAATATTCTGAATTTCCATCCTCTAAAGACCAGGAGAAGAGAAATGAGTTAATTTACTCTCTCATAAAGCTTTTTGAGGAAAATAAAATAGAGTGGATAGACAGACTTCCTGTCATATATGATGAAAAAGGTAAGCTTATAGTTGACCCCGATAAAACGGCAGAGTTTAAGTATATGGTTTCCGAATCTATGCTTGAGCTTAAAAAGGGGGAAAAGGCAACTCCTGCAGAGTGCCTTGAGGCGCTGATAGAAAGATATAAGCTTGAGGATTATTCCAAGCAGGATGCAAGGAAAATTGCCTCCGTTTGCTTTGGTATGAAATATTTAGGCTTTTCAACACCAACGCCGTACACCTTTGCAGAGGACGTGCCCGTAGAAATAGTTTCCACGATAATGGAAATGAGCGCAACCTACCCAGGAGTTAAATCTGAGCGAATCAGCTACAGAGAATACGATGACCCCATAAGCTATTCTCATATATTAGGCGTTGTAGGTGCAATCAGCGCCGAGGAATACGATAAGGAAAAGGTTAAGCTTGATGAAGCGCTTAAGGATGACTCTCTTACTGCGACAGACGTTATGCGCTTGAAAAATAACGCATATTCTCTTAACGACAGATACGGTAAAAGTGGTATTGAGGCAGCTATGGAAAGCTACCTTAGAGGTAAAAATGGCATAAAAACAGCCACCACAGCATCCGACGGTACGGTTTATGAGGATTTCCTCATTAAACCGGAGCAGGGCTCCACGGTTGTAACAACTATACGCTCCGATTTGCAAAAGGTTGCTACACAAGCGTTGCAAAAAATGCTTGTAGATAACAGAAAATCTGCATATTTTGAATCTACCGGTGCAGTTGTTGTGCTGGATTGCAATACAGGTGCAATACTTGCAAGTGTATCGTTACCAACCTACGATATTACAACGTATTTTGAGGATTACAATAAGCTTGTAAACGACCTCTCCAGCCCATTGTGGAACAGGGCCTTACAAAGTGCGTATGCTCCCGGCTCCACAATGAAGCCTGCAATTGCTCTTGCAGCCCTTGAGGAAAAAACTATAGATATAAACAGCGCTCGTTATTGTGGGCAGACGTATGTTTTAGAGGACCAGACCTTTAAATGCTTGGATAGGCACGGCTATGTAAACGTAACCACAGCCCTCGAAAAATCCTGCAACGTTTTTTTCTTCGAAATGGGTAAGGAAATGGGCATTGATAAAATGAATAAATACTGCAATCTGTTAGGCTTAGGTCAAAAAACAGGTGTTGAGCTACCCGAGGCAGAGGGTATGCTTGCAAGTATAGCAAATAAAGAGGCGGCCGGTCAGATATGGAATCCTGGTGATACTGTACAGGCAGCAATCGGTCAGTCCGATAACCTTTTCACACCACTTCAGCTTGCTAACTATGCAGCAACCATTGCAAACGGTGGCACAAGGTACCAGCCGTATATAATTAAATCTGTTTTATCATCAGATATGTCGGAGATTATATACGAAACGGAGCCCAAGGTTATAAACACCTTGAATTGCAGCAGTAAAAATCTTGATATTGTAAAGCAGGGTATGCGCCAGGTTATTCTTAACAGCTCCTGCCAATATCATTTTGATGATTGTGTTGTTGATGCTGCAGGTAAAACAGGTACCTCACAGGTAAAAAGGCAAACTGCATCGGGTGTTACAATGACCTGTAACAACGGCTTCTTTATATCCTTTGCGCCGTACGATAACCCTGAAATTGCAGTTGCAGTTGTTGCAGAAAATGCTAATTCAGGTAGTGGTACCTCTGTTGTTGCGGCAGAGATTTATAACTATTATTTCAGTCAGAAGGAAAGTGTGGATGTGCTTGAGGCACCAAACACGCTTATAGAGTGATGCTATGAATATTTTAACGGTTGCTTCAGCAAAGGGTGGGGTAGGTAAATCCACGTTTTGCTGTTGTATAGGCAAGGTGCTTGCTTCACAGGGCAAAAGAATTTTGCTGGTTGATATGGATATCGGTGTGCGTAGCCTTGATATCCTTTTAGGTGTTTCAGAAAAAACCGTTTACAACTGGGGCGACGTTGTAAAGGGTAACTGTGATTACCGAAAGGCAGTGCTTGAGGCAGAAAAGGGTCTTTTTCTTTTGCCGGCTCCTGTGGATTTTAGTGAGGATTACACGGCAGAAGCATTTGAAAAAATGTTATCCTCTATGAAAAAGGATTTCGATTTTATACTTTTAGACTCTCCTGCAGGGCTTGAAAGTGGCTTTAAATTAAGCCTTGCCACATCGGATTCTTGCATTATAATTTCTACACCCGATACAGTCAGCGTAAGAGCAGCCTCTTACGCAGCACAAAACGTGCGCTTGGCTGGTAAAAGTGACGTGCGCCTTGTTGTAAATAAATTCAATAAAAAGCTTCACAAAAATATAGACGTGGATTCATACATTGATGAGGTAGGCGCTCAGCTTTTGGGTATTATTCCCGATTCTGTAGAAATTTATCGCTTTGTAAACGGTGATAGTATCCCTGCCGATTGCAAGGGCGCAAAAGCAGTTTTAAGAATTGCTAAAAGAATGTGTGGAGAAAATGTTCCATTCAGAGTAAAATTACTTTGATTTTTTGTTGACAAAATTTAAAAAGAGAGTATAATAACCTTTGCAAAGATAGTAGCTACATCTTTTGCCGAAAATAAAACGGGGGAGCTGACGGACGTCGGCTGAGAAAGAAAACATTCCTTTTCTGACCCTAATAACCTGATGCGGATAATGCCGTCGTAGGAAAAATACCTTTTGAGTTTCTCTCCCTATGGCAGTGTTACCGCCGTAGGGAGATTTTAATTCGGAGGAAAAATTTATGGAAAATTTAACAAAAAAACAAAAGGTCAGGCGCCTTGCAGAAACAGCAATAATGCTCGCCCTTGCTTCGGTGCTTTCGGAAATTGCAGTTGTAGACCTTCCATTTGGTGGCAAGGTTACTGTATTCAGTCAGGTGCCTATGCTGGTTATAGCTTATCGCTATGGCTTTAAGTGGGGAGTTGTTGCAGGCCTTGCAACAGGCATTGTGCAAACTATTTTTGGGTTGGGCAATTTCTCGTACGTTAGTGGTATTGTAGCCTATATCGTATTGCTCCTTGCAGATTACATTGTGGCATACGGCGCCCTGTGTATGGGTGGTGCCTTTAAAAACAAAATTAAAAACCCTGTTGTATCAATATCGGTCGGCGCTACCTTGGCTTGTGTAATAAGATTTATATGTCACTTTATAAGCGGAGTTACAATCTGGGCTGATTATGCAGACGGCTTTGCTGCAGTATGGAAATATTCCCTTACATACAATGCAAGCTATATGCTCCCGGAGCTTATAGTTACCGTTGTGGGCTGTGCTGTGCTTGCCTCGATTTTTGATTTAACGTCACCTGAAATTAAGGTGAGAAAAAGAAAATAATCCTAAACTATAACGATTATAGTTAGTCGAAACAGTGTAAAATTACACTGTTTCGATGCCAAATCATTATAAAAATTAACATTTACAATCCTCCTTTATACTATCTGTTTATTGAATTTTGTGGAAATTAGTGATACAATGAAACAGATAATTTATAAAGGAGGGTTTTCTTTGGCTGACGAAAAGAAAACAAACCCCGAATCAAGAGAGGACGCCGTTTTTAGTAAAAACAGCGGTGAGAGTGGTTACACTCCCCAGGCCCTTAACGAAGAGCTTGAAATGCTTGCAGGTATATTCCGTGAGGAGTTAAGGCACGCAGAGCAAATGCCAGAGGAAGAATTTATTGAGGCCTTTGCAGATGAATTAGGCATTATACCCGATGAAGAGCTGTGCGAATGCTGTGGTGAACGCAGAAAAGATAAGGCACGTGGCAAGGATTACCCCTATTGCTCCGTTTGCCGTGAGAATATGAAGCACTATCCTTTTGGAGCTGTAAGCATAATCATTGCGATTGTAGTTGTTGTGCTGTCAATTTCATCTGTTATGAATTTTGCCGAGGATTTTAAGGCGTATAACCTTTTTTACAAGGCGGAGCAGGCAGAAAAAGAGTTTAAGCTTAATACTGCAATAAATTATTATGATTCAGCTATATCAGAGTTTGAGTCGAAGGAGATTCACTCAAAAAAAGCATATTTGAGCAGTGCCGAGCTTAAATTCAGCACTATGCACGAGGGCACTACAACTATGTATGAGGTTGCTACCCTTGTTGAAAATGCTCTTACAGACTTTGAAAAAAAGCTTCCTTTTTACAAGCGTTACCTTGATATGCGAGATGAGAGCCTTGTGCTTTACGGTACAATGCAGGAATTTTACAATATAATCAGCGCCGAGGAGTATGCAGAATATACCTCTGAAGATACCGAGATGTACAAAGAGATAATGACAAAAATCGGTGCTCTTATTGATAAGGAAATTTCTGTGCTTTCCATAGATGGCAAAACAACAAAAATGGTGCCTGCCAATGAGGGTATGGTACGCTTTTGCCAGTATATGTTTGCATACGTTTCCGAGCAGTATGATGATTCTTACCAGTATATGGTTAAAACAGAGGAGCTTTTACCGTCGTATTTGTGGCTGTATGCATACGAGCTGGGCTTTGTGGAATCTCAAAGTGGTAACGTAAGCAAGGCTAAAGAGTTAGCTGCAAAAATTGTAGATTGGAATATAGAGGAGGCCGACGGCTATAGCTTGTATACCTCTATTGAAAGGCTTAACGGCAATTACGAAAAAGCCGTGCGCTGGGCAAATAAGGGTATTGAGCATAATCCCAACAACGCAGAGCTTATGCGACTTAAGGCAATGGCTCTTTGCTGCCAGGGTGAGCTTGATGAAGCTAAAAAGGTTATAGATGAGGGCCTTGCTATTCAGGAATATGCAGTTATATATTTTACTGCAATCGTAATCGAAAATGAGTTGGGCAACAATGACGCTGTTGAGTCCTTTAAAGCTGCTTTAGAGGAGCAAGAGATTGAGTTGTCTGACAGAATGAACGACTATTTAGCAGGTAAGCTTACAGCACAGCAGTTATTTACAGAAGGGACAGGTGAGGTTGAATGACAACTTTATATATAGCTACAAGATACGTCACCTTTATCGGGGCATTGCTCAGGACCTTTTGGGAACAGCTTGCTTGCAGAATTTGCCTTGTGCCTATTGAGGAAGTAAGGCCTCTCAGGGCAGATGAGCTTTGTGGCCACGTGGAGCACGAGCTTACAAAAAAGCTTTCAAAAACCTTTTTTGTGTGTTGGTTTCCGTTTACAATGAATTTTTTGATTGGTTGTTCATTTTTGCTTACAGGCGCATACAGACTGTTTTATATAGGCGAAACGTCGCTTCAGGCGTGTGGCCTTGTATGGTTAGCAGTTTCGTTGCTTGCAAATTGCACCTGCTCTTTTGAAGATGCGCTTTCACTTAAGGAGCAGATTTACGGTGGCAAGAACGTGCTTTTAAAGGTGATTTTAGCTCCGTTTTTTGGTGTGTGCTATGCCACTTCTTTTATTGAAAGGTATTCCGTTACCTTTGTGCTTTCAATTGCATTTGCAGTAATTTTCCCAAATATTTTCAATTTGCTTTTCCCTGCAATTGACAGCATAGTTAAGATTGTTAGTTAAAATAGCAAAATAATAAAAGAGGCTGTAAAAAAAACTTGCGTTTTTTTACAGCCTCTTTTTAGGGGATAGGAAAAAAAGATGCAGAACAGACAAACTGAGCAAAATCAAGGCTGAAGCCTGATTTTGCTTGCCCGAAGGCGTACAAGGGTACGTTGAGTGGCGAAGTTTGTTCGTAGTATAAAACATACTTTTTTCAACATTTTTATATTTCTTGTATTTTTAAAGGGTTCTATAGGCTTATTAAACCTACAGAACCCCTTGCTATATCCGGTTTTATACGGTCTGCGCTTTTTTTACATCCCCTTAGTTTTTTATTTATCCTCTTGGTTCTTTTTGATGATTTCTTTTATTAATGCTTCCTTATCCTCTAATTTACGGTAGTATAAAACAAGCTGAGCCTCATCCCAAGAAAGGTTTGACATTCTCAGTAGGCTTTCATCAACGTCGCTATCTTCAAGGTCGTAGCTTTTATCGTGGAGCGAAAGGCGAGGTGTGTAGCCGTAAAATTCATCTACCGATACCTTATAGCAAATTGCCAGCTTTTCAATAATATCGAGTGTAGGCACAGCACGGCCTGCCTCAAAATCTCTATATAGGCTTTCGCTTATGCCAAGCACTTGGGCAAGTGCTTTAACGTCAAGGCCATTGTATTCTCTAAACTGTTTCATTCTGTTACAAAGCATTTTATCACCACCACTGTTGACATAATACCATACAATTCAACAAAAATCAACTTTTGCCATTTGTGTGTGCAAATAATATTTTGCACCGTATATTTGCTGATATTATTTAAGTGTCAAATAAAAAAATAAAAGCTCGGAGCTTTAACAAGCTTCGAGCTTTTTGTGTGCTATGCTGCGTTTATTCGCCTATACCAAGTAACCAGTTTACAGAAACACCTAATACCTCAGATAACGCTATAAGCTCTGTGTCGCACACGGACCTTATTTGACCCTCTAATTTTGAAAGGCCTGAAGCATTCAGGTCTACACCGCGGATTTGAAGCTGTGTAAGAAGATCCTTTTGTTTCATACCGATTGCTTTTCTTCTTTCTTCAACTCTGGTTCCGCAGATGTTTTTAGTGCCTATCGGCTGTTTTCTAACTCTCATCCATAGTAACCCCTTTTGTTGAATTTTAAAGTGCACATAATAGTATTCACTATACACATTTTCATATTATCACAAGAACAATAAGGTTGCAAGTACTTTTTTGTGCGCTAACTTGTAAAAAACATTGATATAAATTATATTGTGTGCTAAAATAACAGTATAAATCATAATTGTTAAGAGGTGCTTTATGAGCTTCTGCGAGGATTTTTTTGCTGATTATAACTGTCTTACAACAGCCGAGGGCTTGCTTTCCTCCGGCAAAGAGAATGAAAGAGTAACCTTCGATTTATTTTTTCGTCAAATACCTGACAATGGAGGATTTGCTGTTATGGCAGGTCTTTACAGCCTTTGTCAAAGGCTTAGCAGTATTTCCTTCGATGAAAAATATCTTGAATATTTAAAAGAACAGGGATTTTCCGAAAAGCTTATCGAATATTTAAGAGGTTTCAGGTTTTCCTGTGACGTTTACGCAATGCCTGAGGGTACGCCTGTTTTTCCCAATGAGCCTATAGTTAAAATTTGCGGACCTGCTCTTCAGGCACAGCTTATTGAAACTTTGGTGCTTAACACAATAAACTACCAAACGCTTGTTGCAACAAAGGCAAACCGTGTTAGCCGTGCCGCAGCAGGTAAAAGGGTTGTTGAGATGGGTGCTCGTAGGGCACAGGGCTTTAGTGGTGCAGTAGACGGTGCAAGAGCTGCCTATATCGGTGGTGTAGATGCAACCTCACTTCTCCCTGCAGCAAGAAAATACGGTATCCCCGTGGCAACAATGATGAGCCACGGCTGGGTACAGCTTTTCGATAGTGAGCTGGAAGCCTTCAAGGTTTACCTTGAGGAGCACGGCGACGAGGGTGCCTTGCTTGTAGATACCTACGATACTCTTGAAAGTGGCGTGAAAAATGCTATAGAGGCATTTAATCAGGTGCTTGTGCCAAAGGGACTTCGTCCTGCAGGTATTATTATAGATAGTGGTGATATGACCTACCTTTCAAAAAGAGCAAGAAGAATGCTTGATGAGGCAGGCTTTCCTGATTGTGATATTTACGCATCTAATTCTCTTGATGAAATTCTTGTTAAGGATATGCTTAACCAGGGTGCAAAGATAGACGGCTTTATTGTAGGCGAAAAGCTCATAACAGCTTCCTCATCTCCTGTGCTTGACGGTGTGTATAAGCTTTGCGAAATAGAGTTAAACGGCGAAAAGCAGCCTACTATTATGCTTAGTAATAACGTTAGTAAAATCACAACACCTTGCTCTAAAAAGGTGTGGCGTCTTTTCGATATGGAAACAGGTAAGGCTATTGCAGACGTGCTTACTTTGGAAAGTGAGAGCATAGGCGAAGAAAAAACCTATTCTCTTTTTGACCCCGATTTTACATGGAAACGAAAAACAGTAGATAATTTCGTTGCACGAGAAATGCTTGTGCCTGTTTTCGTAAATGGTCAGCTTGTTTATAAAAACCCAAGCCTCGAAGAGGTTAAGCAGTATTGTAATGAGCAGGTTGCCACCTTGTGGGAAGAGGTTGTAAGATTTGAAAACCCACACAAGTATTACGTTGATTTTTCGGGTAAGCTTTGGGGAATAAAGCAATCTATGATAGAAAAAATTATGCGCGAAAACAACGACTCGGGAGAGGATTATAATGGCTGATAAATATAAGCTCGGTCTCTCGAGAAATAGATTGCTTGAGTTTGAAAATACAGTTGTTTTTTGTGGCAAATACAAAGGTACGCTAAATCAAGAGGATGCTCGTAAGGCAATGAAAATGCTCTCCTTTAAGGAGAAAATAATAAGTGCAAGCATTCAACTTGAGGATGGTTTTCAGGCATATATCGTAGCAGACTCTGTTGAGTCTGAAATTACTTTTTCTCAAATAAATGCCGATGAGCTTGTAGAAGGCTACGTGAAAAGTCCGTTGCTTTTTGCCGAAAGGCTTTTTGAATTTACGTTTTCAGCAGATGGCTATTTAGTTATAGCAGGTCATACTGCAGTGTGCGATGCGAAATCATTGCTACGATTAGCCAAAAGCTTTATTGCTTTTTATGAAAAAAACGATATGTCCATAGAGCCTAACGGAATATACACCTTTGCAGAGCCTAAAAGTCTGCCTGTAGACGTGGCGTCACCAATTGTTAACAAGCTTTCCTCTGAGCTTGATAATAAATGGCAAAAGGTTAAAAAGGTGTATACTTTCGAGGAGTACCTTGCAGCAAGGGCGCAATATATAGAGAATAAGGCTTGTGTTAAAGAAAAAACACATTATATACCTGCTGAAAAGCTTCAGCAATATATTAGCTTTTGTGAGCATACGGCAATTGATTTTTCATCACTTTTGTATTTCAGCTTTTATAAAGCAATATGTAAAAACGTTCAGTATAATAAAAATGCTTCTAAAATGAGAATTTACGCCGACCGTAGATTTTTCCACGGAGCAGGGGATAATTTCTCTGTTGGGGCATACAACGGCAGCGTTTGTATTTCTCTATCAAATAAAGAACAAAAAAAGTCCGATGCAGAACAGCTTAAAGCATTCCATTTGGATTCTTACAAAGCACAAACCTCAGCCTTTAGAGTGTTTTCCGATGAAATTCTTTTAGCTAACGTAGAGCCGAGCCTTTGCGATGCGGCGTATATGTGCCTTGCAGGTGTAAATAAAGCAAAAATGGTAAAGAATTTTGCTTCTACGTACGGTTGTATGAATAAGGAGCTGTGCGATTGCTTTTACTGTAACCTTACACAAAGGTATTGGGCAGACCTTCAAGCCTTTGAAAATATAATGGTGCAGGAGCCCTTTAAACAGGGTAGAGCACCACTTGCTTTGAGTGCTGTGGAGGATGAGTGTGGCTGTAGAATCATGCTTAGGTACAATGCTGCCGAAATAGATGAGGCTGTTGCTCGAAAAGTTGTAAACGAAGCAACAGCTTGTATGGAAAATATATCAAAAGAATAAGAAGTTAATGAAAATTAGCAGTTTTGGGCAAAAATCTTGCCTGAGGCTGCTATTTTTTTATATTAATCTATTGACATTTGTGGGCATTAATTCTATAATGGTGGTACGAATTGTATCAAAATGGCTCGAAGTGGTATAAATTTTACGAATTTTGCGAAAGGAGTGCGTCGGTATGTTTAACGGCTTTTGTGGTCAGTTTCAGCACAATCTCGATGATAAAAACCGCTTTAAAATTCCGGCAAACTTCAGAGATGCAGTTGGTACAAAGGTATACCTTATAAAATCACCCGATTCCGATACAAGGTGCATTTTCCTCTATTCTGAGGAGGGCTGGAACGAGCTTTATAGTCAGTTTAACAAGGGTGATGCGTACAACCAGGCAACTCGCCGTAAACAAAGAAAAATTCTTTCCGGCGTTGTGTACGGTGAAGTCGATAAAACAGGTAGGCTTACTCTTAATGCAATGCTTAAAGAGTATGCAGGCATTGTGGATTCTGTTCAGCTCGTTGGTAACAACAAGCATATCGAAATTTGGTCACCTGAAGAGTGGCTTAGAGAAACCGATTGCTTTGAAGAAGAATCAACAGATGACCTTAACATTAATTTCTGATAAATTATGGATTTTAATCATATATCCGTGCTTCTTGAGGAGTCGGTTAACTCATTAAATATAAAACCCGATGGCGTGTATGTTGACTGCACTGCAGGTGGTGGAGGCCATTCGGCTGCTGTTTTAGCTCATCTTGGTAAAGGTGGGCGAATGGTGCTTATTGACCAAGACCCCGATGCTATTGCAACTGTAACAGAGCGCTTTGCAGGTGATACACGAGTTACTATAGTAAAAAACAATTTCTGTAATATAAGCAGTATTTTAGATGAATTGGGCATAGCACAGGTGGATGGCATAGTTGCTGATTTAGGTGTTAGCAGCCACCAGCTTGATAAAGCAGAGCGAGGCTTTTCCTTTCATAACGATGCTCCGTTGGATATGCGAATGAGTCAGTCGGGCAAAAGCGCAAGGGACGTTGTGAATACGTATTCCGAGTCAGCTTTAGCTACAGTGATTTCTCGCTATGGTGAAGAAAAATTTGCAAACAGAGTAGCCGCAGCAATTGTTAGGGAGAGGGACAAGCATCCTATAGAAACAACGCTTCAGCTTGCCGAGATTGTTTCGTCTGCAATTCCTGCAAAGTTTCGCAGAAACGGTCATCCTGCGAGAAAAACCTTTCAGGCAATACGTATAGAGGTGAATGGTGAATTAGACGTGCTGAAAAACACCTTGCCTGTAATGTTTGACAGATTAAAAACAGAGGGTGTAATGTCTATAATTACATTCCACTCCCTTGAAGATAAAATTGTTAAGGATTTCTTTAGAAGCCTTAAAGAGGGCTGTACCTGTCCAAAGGATTTTCCTGTTTGCGTATGTGGCAAAAAACCTAAGGCAGTAGTTAAATCCGGTGGAGTTAAGGCTTCAGGCAAAGAGGTCGATGAAAACAATAGAAGCCGTAGCGCAAAATTACGCACGGCAACTAAATTGATATAAGTATTATCTACTAAACCTAAAATTAACCGAAAGGAGGTTTTAATATGGCATACAATAGCTCAGAGGCATACGATTTTTCTCTGTTTGAGCCACAAGTAATTGAATATCCACAAAGCAAGAAAAAGTCAAAAGCGCCTTCTAAAGCTTCGTCTGTCAAAAAGCCTTCTAAGGGTAAAAGGGTTGCTAAGAAAAAAACACCTTCTAAGCCACAGCACAGTAAGGGCGCTTCGCCGATTTCTCTTAGCGATTATCAATTAGAGGTTGAGCGCGAGGTGAAAACCATTAACGTGCCCGACGAGGCTAAAAAGCTTTTGTGCTTTGTTGTTGTTTGCGCATTTCTTGTAGTAGCATTGCTTATGCTCAACTCTAAATACGATACAGTTCTCAGCGAGATTTCTGCAGTGCAAAGCCAAATCGCTATTGAAAAAGGCGAAAACGTGCGTTTAAATGCAGAATTAAGCAGCAAAATCTCAACTGATAAAATAGAAAACTATGCAGAAAACGTTCTTGGTATGGTTAAGGCTGAAAATCACCAGATTACCTATATCGATTTGTCCGAGGGTGACTGCGTGCTGGTTTCAGGCGATAAATCTGCAAACGGTGAGTCCGAGCTTTCGGGAAAAATAAAAGAATTGTTTGCATATATTTTCTAATGCAGTAATAGATTATATGAGAGTTGAGACCACTCGACTCTCTTTTTTGCATAATTATGGAATAATTTTAAATCGCAAAAAAACACATTTTATGAGGTGGATTATGTCAAAGGTTAATAAGAACTTGAAAATAAGGTGCATTAAAGCAATGGCATTTATTCTTGTTTTAGGTTTTGGTCTTGATATAATTAGGCTTTTCTATTTTCAGGTTATTAAGGCGGAAGAATATAGAATTCAGGCAGAATCACAGCAGCTTAGCGATACCGTTATTTCTGCCGACCGTGGCGTTATATACGATGCCAGTATGAACGTGCTTGCAGAAAGCGCTGCTGCTTGGCTTGTGTACGTGGACCCGTCCAAAATCAAGGATGATGCGCAAGAAGCACTTGTTGCTACAGGCCTTTCGGAGATTTTTGGTGATATTACAGCCGAAACAATTCAGAAAAAAATCAGTAACCGTGGCTATAGATATGTAAAAATCAAAGATAAAATTGCTTATAACGTCAAAAGTCAGGTTTCTGCTTTTATAAAAGAAAATGAACTGCACGAGGTAATTGGTATTGACCCCGATACAAAAAGATATTACCCATTCGGTAATTTTGCATCTACTGTTATAGGTATGACTAATAGCGACAATAACGGCAGAGCGGGTCTTGAGCTTAAGTATAACGATACACTCACAGGTGTGCCGGGCAGAATTATTACAGCACGTGACGCTCAAAGTGGTGTAATGCAAAGTAATTACGAAACCAAGTATGATGCCGAGCAGGGTACAAGTCTTGTACTTACTATAGATAAATCAATTCAGTATTATCTTGAAAAGGGTCTTTCGCAGGCCGTTAAGGATAATGATGCCGAATCTGCATATGGTATTGTTATGGACGTTAATACCGGTGCGATTTTAGCAATGGCAACAATGCCTGATTATAACCTTAATGAACCTTCTGTTTTAACTAACCCTGAGGTTTTAGCAGAGCTTGATAAAATTACCGATGAGGACGAGTATGACGTTGCATACAACAATGCAGTGTTCCTTTCTTGGAGAAATAAGGCCATCAGTGACACCTACGAGCCGGGCTCTGTTTTCAAGCTTTTTACTGCTGCTGCAGGTATAGAGGAGGGTGTTGTTAACCTTAACTCTACGTACAACTGTGTTGGTGCAATTCAGGTTGCCGACAACAGAATCCGTTGCCACAAGCACGAGGGCCACGGCACACAGGATTTAACAACAGGTCTTATGAACTCCTGTAACCCGTTCTTTATTACAGTCGGCCAACAGCTTGGCACAGAAAAATTCTATAAATATTTTGATGCCTTTGGCTTTACAACAAAAACTAATATTGATTTGCCTGCAGAGGCACAGCCTGTTGCAGACGTTACGTACCATTCCAAAGAGAATATGGGTATTTCACAGCTTTCATCAAGCGCGTTCGGTCAGACCTTCCAGGTAAGTGCTATACAAATGATTACAGGCGTTTCAGCAATTGCAAACGGTGGTAAGCTTATGGAGCCATACGTTGTTGCTAAAAAGCTTGACCAAAGTGGAAATACAGTGTATGAAACCACACCGGAGGTAAAAAGGCAGGTTATTTCCGAAAGCACAAGTAAAACAGTTTTATCTATGATGGAAAAGGTTGTTTCCTCCGGTACAGGACGAAATGCATATATCCCGGGCTACCGTGTAGCAGGTAAAACAGGTACCTCTGAAAAGCTTACGGTAGATGGCGAGTACATAGCATCCTTTGTTGGCTGTGCACCTGCTGATGACCCGCAAATTGCAGTGCTTATTATCATTGATGAGCCACAGGGTGCCGTGCACGGTGGTGGCGCAATTGCAGCACCTGTTGCAGGCGCAGTTATAGAGCAAACGCTTGAGTATATGAACGTTGAGCCTGTTTACACAGATGAGGAGCTTTCAAAGCTTAATGCATCAACCCCTGATGTTGTAAATATGAACGTAAGTGGTGCCAAAAGTACCTTAAAGAGCCAAAATTTCTCTGCAAGGGTAGTTGGCAACGGAGATAAGGTTATTGCTCAGTACCCTGTTGCAGGGCAGAGTATACCGATGAACGGCGTAGTTATTCTTTATACAGAGTCTGATAACACCGAAACCTCATCCTCTGTACCAAATCTTTTGAATATGAGTATAAGCGAAGCAAACCGTGTTGCAGTTAATTCCGGCTATAACATAAGAGTTTCAGGTGCATCGCTTGATAGCGAGGTCGTATCCTATAGGCAGAGCATAGAGGAGGGCACACAGGCCTCCTTAGGCTCAACAATAACGGTTTACTTTAAAACAACCTCAGGCGTACAGGATGACTAAATAAACCTTTAATTAAGGAGTGTACAAAATGCTTTTATCTGAATTGTTAAAGGATATCAAGGTGCTTTCTACCTATGAGGATAGAGAGATTTTTGATGTTACCGATAAAACTAATCAAATAAGCGAGGGCTGTGCATTCGTTTGTGTGGTAGGCGCAAGGTTTGACGGTCACTCCTTTGCCGAGAATGCTATTACAAACGGAGCAGCTGCAATTATAGTTTCTCGTGATATGGGTATTAAAGAGCAAATAATTGTAGAAAATACCCGTGAAGCGTATGCTATTATGTGCAGAAACCTTTTTGGTAACGCTGTTTCAAGGCTTACGGTTATCGGTATAACAGGTACAAACGGTAAAACCACAACAGCCTTTGTTGTAAAGGATATACTTAAGGCTATGGGCATACCCTGTGGGCTTATAGGCACCGTTAAAAATATGGTTGGCGAAAAGGAGTTTCATACAGAGCTTACAACTCCTGACCCATATGATATGCATAAGCTTTTTAAGCTTATGGTTGAGGATGGTATACAGTATTGTGTTATGGAAACCTCATCACAGGCCTTTCACCAAATGCGCCTTGCAGGTATCCACTTTAAAACAGGCGTTTTCACAAACCTTACACAGGACCATTTGGATTACCACGGCACAATAGAGGCATATAAGGAGTGTAAAAAAACACTTTTCTTTAATTGTGATAACGCTATTATCAATGCGGATGATGAGGCAGGCGCATATATGCGTGATGGCATAAGCGCAGCTGTTAAAGAATATGGAATTAAAAGCAGTTGCGATTATAAAGCAGAAAACGTTAGCCTTTATTCAGACCGTGTGGAATATGACCTTTGTAATAGCAGAGTAATATTTAATATTCCCGGTGATTTTTCTGTTTATAATTCACTTTCTGCTATCGGCGCTGTTTGCTCATTAGGCTTTGAGCTTGAGCGTGTTATTGAAGTAATCAGCATGGCTAATTCTGTAAAGGGTAGAATCGAGCTTCTTAAAACTAATACAGAATTTGGTGTTATTATAGACTATGCCCACACTCCCGATGGCCTTGAAAAGGCTCTGAATGCGGTGAGAGGCTTTACTAAGGGCAGGGTAATCACCCTTTTCGGCTGTGGTGGCGACAGGGATAAAACCAAACGTCCTAAAATGGGCAGAATGGCAACGGACCTTTCCGATATTGTAATTATTACTACCGATAACCCAAGAACTGAGGACCCTGAAGAAATTATTAAGGATATTCTCATCGGCGTAGTAGGCTCAAAGGCAGAGGTAGTTAGCATTACGGATAGAACAGAGGCTATTAAATATGCCGTAAGCATTGCTAAAGCAGGGGATACAATCCTCCTTGCAGGCAAGGGACACGAAACATACCAGGTAATTGGCACAGAGCGTGTTCATTACGATGAAAGGGAAGTTGTTTTCAAGGCTCTTGAGGAGCTTAAATAATTAAGCTTTTATCCTGTTTCGGATTGTAAAAAATTCTTTGGAACACAACTAAAAACTTGATTTTTTTCCTGTTTCAATGTACCATATAAGTAGAATATATAATATATTTAAATATATTAACTCTAAGGAGTAAGTAAAATGAACATTATAATCGCTTGCGTTACAGCTGCAATAATTGCATTTGGTATTTCCTTCGGCTTAGGCTACGTTGTAATACCATTCCTTCACAAATTAAAATTTGGTCAAACTATATTGGATATAGGCCCAAAGTGGCACAAAAATAAGCAGGGTACACCTACAATGGGTGGTATTCTCTTTATTGTGGGTACGGTGGTTGCCTTCCTTGCAGTAGTTATAATCGACCATTTTCTTGGTGGCGATATTGTAGGCTCTGTACTTGCCGGCAAAACAGCCTCAAGCGATGCCTTAAATAACGTTATTTCCGTTCAGTCTGCGTCAGATAAAATCAAAGTATGGGGTGGCCTTATAATGGCACTTGGCTTTGCGTTTATCGGCTTCCTCGATGACTACATAAAGGTTGTAAAAAAGCGTAACCTGGGCTTAACAATTAAGCAAAAAACAGCTTTGCAAATTGTGCTTATGGTAGGCTATTTGCTCACCTTGTTTATAAATGACCCAACAGGCGCAACCTTCATTCCTTTTGTGGGTATGGTTGAAACAAAGTTCTTTTTCTGGGTTATTGGCTTTGCAGTTATATATGCTACAACTAATGCCGTTAATTTTACCGACGGTGTGGATGGTCTTTGTGGCTCTGTTACACTTACAGCTGCATTAAGCTTTATAGCGATTGCGGCACTTAGAGAATGCTTTGGTATTAGCCTTCTTGCCTCTGCCTTGGCAGGTGGATTGGTAGGCTACCTTATTTGGAACTGGCACCCGGCAAAGGTTATGATGGGTGATTTAGGCTCAATGTTCCTTGGTGGACTTGTTGTGGCATTTGCATATGCAGTAGATTGTCCGATTATCATTTTACTTACAGGTATTATTTACGTTGCAGAATTCGGCTCCGACGTTTTGCAGATTGGTTACTTTAAGCTTACACACGGTAAGCGTATTTTCAAAATGGCTCCTATTCACCACCATTTCGAAATGTGTGGCTGGAAGGAAGTTAAAATTGTTAAGGCGTTCACTTTTATTAATCTTATTGGTGGCATAATCGCCGTATTGCTTGTGCATTTCGGCGCACCAAAATAATAGAGTAAAAAACTCTAAATAATTTCGAAAGGTGTGGTCTTGTGCCAAAGAAAAAAATCAACGACCTTTTTGTAAAAAATGGCATGGATGTTCCGTTTTTTATATTAATGCTTGTGATTTTGGCTATAGGACTTATAATGCTTCTCTCCTCAAGCTATGTTTATGCATTTCATTTTGAGGGTGGAGATAGCTTCTATTATTTCAAAAGACAGCTTCTTTTTGCAGTTATAGGCGTTGTAGGTATATGGGTAGCATCCCGCTTTAATTATAAGTACCTTAGAAATTTGGCTTTTATAATGTGGTTTGCTTCCTTGTTGCTTGTTACTGCAGCTCTTTTTCAAAACGGCGATGCAGAAATCAGAAGATGGCTGGATTTAGGCATACTCAGCTTTCAGCCCTCAGAGCTTGCAAAATGCTGCTTGATTATATTCCTTGCGCACCGTCTTGATTTAGACAGAAAAAAACTTATAAGCGACAAGCCTTCAAAAGCAAGGTGGATAGCTGCTTTAAATAGAAAAACAGGGCTTAATCTTACTATTAAATCCTCAACTACTTCACTTTTCTTTTACCTTGGCGTAGTTATCGTAACAGCATTGCCTGTTATTGCAAGTAGCCACCTTTCAGGTACTATACTCATCGGTTGTATAGGTGTTGTTATGCTGTGGATGGGTGAAGGCAAAAAGAAATGGTTTTACATCGGCATGGTAATAGCTACCGTTGCAGTAATCTATGTATTGTTCAATTATGAAAACGTTCCTGTTTTAAAGGACTATATGGCAGAGCGTATTAAATCTTGGCTTTTAAAGGACTATCAGCCCGATAAAGCTCGTTGGCAAATTAACCACTCTCTTTACGCTTTAGGTTCAGGTGGTTTCCTCGGTGCAGGTATCGGTAACTCAAAGCAAAAGTATCTCTACGTTTCAGAGTGCCACACAGACTTTATTTTTTCCGTCATAGGCGAAGAGTTAGGCTTTGTTGGTTGCTTTATTATCCTGCTTTTATTTGCGCTTCTTATATGCCGTGGCATATATATAGGTCTTCATGCGAGAGACCGTTTTGGTGCATTGCTTGTTTTTGGCATGGTTGCACAGTTAGGCCTACAGGTAGGTCTTAACGTTGCAGTTATTACAGATACATTACCTAACACAGGTATCCCTCTTCCTTTCTTCAGCTATGGTGTTACCGCCCTTATGATTACCCTTGTGGAAATGGGTGTAATACTATGCGTATCCCGTCAGGCAGACCTTAAAAAGGTTTACTCGTTAAAATCAAAAAAGAAAACTGAAACAGAAACAGAAGAATCGGCGTAAGTCGATTACAATTAATAAAAAAGGATGGTGTGATTTATGAAAGTTTTGATAGCAGCAGGCGGCACAGGTGGCCACGTTAACCCTGCTCTTGCAGTAGCAGGCGAAATCAAAAAAAGATACCCCGATGCAGAAATTTGCTTCGTAGGTACAGCAGACCGTATTGAAGCAAAAATTGTTCCTGCAGCAGGCTATGAGCTTAAAACGATAGAAATAAGCGGCTTTAAAAGAGGCTTTTCACCGGCTGAAATCAAGGCCAATGTCAAAACTATCGTAAAGCTTGCCAAAAGCTCCAAGGCTGTTAAAAAGATTATTGATGAATTTAAGCCCGATGTTGCAATCGGCTTTGGTGGATACGTAAGTGGTCCTGTTATAAGAATGGCTGCTAAAATGGGTGTTCCTACAGCAATACACGAGCAAAACGCTTACCCGGGCGTAACAAATAAAGCGCTTGCAGAGCAGGTGGATGTTGTTATGCTTACTGCTGAGGAAGCCAAATCTCATATGAAATGTAAAAACGAGCCTGTGGTAACAGGTCTTCCTATCAGGGGCGAAATCCTTGAGGCAGACCCTGTTCAATCCCGTGCAGAGCTGGGTTTTGATGATAAACCGATTATTCTCTCAATGGGTGGCTCTTTAGGCTCAAAGGAAATTAACAAGGCAATGGTTGAGGTTATTGCCAATAACGTATATAGTGGTGATTTCAACTTTATTGTATCAACAGGTCAAAACGGTGTGTGGGTGCCCGATAAGCTTCGTGACAGAGGCGTGCATATTGAGAACCTTCCAAACCTTCAGGTTAGACCATACATAAACGATATGGCTCGTTGCCTTTCTGCTGCAGATATCGTTATATGCCGTGCAGGCGCTTCATCTCTTTCAGAGATTCAGGCGTTAGGAAAACCGTCTATTCTCATTCCGTCACCAAACGTTACCGAAAATCATCAGTATCACAATGCGATGGCTCTCGTTAACAAAAATGCAGCAATCCTTATTGAAGAAAAGAATCTTACAGGCGCTGCTTTGAATACAGCAATAATCAATCTTTTAAAAGATAAGAAAAGATTTGCCCAAATCGGCGAAAACGCCAAAGCTATGGCTGTTACAGATGCAACGGCAAGAATTTGCGATATAGTTGTTGGGCTTATAAAATAAATTAACCAAAAATGAACAGCAGCATAATATGTAGCGTTAGGCTTTTAATTGAAGGGAGCAACGCTCATGCAGTGCTTTGTTGTGAATGGCGGTAGACGTCTTAGCGGAAATATAAACGTTCAAGGCTCAAAGAACAGTGTGTTACCCATACTTGCCGCTACCTTGCTGGTTAACGGAAAAAGTATAATACATAACGTACCGAATCTTTCGGATACTCGGTGCACCTTGAAAATATTAGAGGCCTTAGGCTGTAGCGTTGTGCGAGATGGCACAACTGTTATAGTTGACAGCACTAATGCGCAGGGCTACGAAATACCCGAACAGCTTATGCGAGAAATGCGCTCCTCTGTAGTGTTTTTAGGTGCGATTCTCGGCAGATTCGGCAAGGCTGTTATTTCCTCACCCGGTGGTTGTGAAATAGGGCTCAGGCCAATTGATTTGCACGTGTACGCAGTTAAACGCCTGGGTGCAACGGTGCAAGAAAGCTTTGGTAGACTGTGCTTTGAAGCACCCGAGGGGATGAGGGGCGAAAAAATAACCCTTTCCTTTCCTAGCGTAGGCGCAACGGAAAACGCACTTCTTTCTTGTGCTGCTGCAAGGGGTACTACAGTAATTGTTAATGCGGCAAGAGAGCCTGAAATAATTGATTTGTGTAGTTTTCTTAATAAATGTGGCGCAGATATAAAGGGTGCAGGCGAAAGCATAATTACGGTTAAAGGCGTTGCTAAGCTTAATGGCGCTGAGCACACGGTTATTAGTGACAGAATAGTTGCATCAACATACCTTGCGGCAGGCGCCGTTACAGGTGGCAGTGTTGAGCTTTTAAACGTTAACCCGGCTCACCTTAGCGCAGTGTTACCCGTTTTTGAGGAAATGGGCTGCGAAATCAGAGTTCGTTGCAGCTCTGTAAGGCTTAAAGCCTTTGGTAGGCTTAATAGGGTTGATAAAATTATTACACAGCCGTATCCCGGCTTTCCTACGGATTCACAAGCGCTTTTTACCGTTTTGGCAGCTGTTGCAAACGGCACAAGCGTGATTGTGGAAAATATTTTTGAAAGCAGATTCAAGCACGTGCCCGAGCTTGTGCGAATGGGTGCTAAAATTCGCACAGAGGGTAGGGTGGCTGTCATTGACGGAGTTAAGCGACTCTTTGGTGCAGATGTGCTTTCGGGTGATTTGCGTGGAGGGGCAGCGCTTGTGCTTGCAGGCCTTTGCGCAGAGGGCGTTACCTCGGTTTCCAATATTGAGTATATTGACAGGGGCTACGCCGATTTAGAAAATGACCTTTGTTCATTAAACGCAGATATATACAGGAAGGTAAAAAGCTATGGAGCAACGTAAAAGCAAATCAACACAGCGACCGGGCAAGGGTGCTGCTACAGGTAAAAAGCCTCAGCAGCCTCTTTCGAGAGATGAAGCACGTTCTATAGGCAAAAAAAAGCAAAGCAAAGTAAGAAAATTACGCAGAAAGCTTGCTTTTTTTGCTTTGTCCTTTGTTGTAATTTGTGTTGGAGTTTTACTTGTTCTTACAGTGTTTTTTAAAATAAATGCTATTAATATTACAGGCGAGAAGTTTTATTCAAACCAGCAGGTTATAGGCTCCGCCGATATAGAAATCGGCGATAATCTTTTCAGTGTTAATGAGAAAAAACTGAATGAGATTTTGGCTAAGGAGCTGCCATACATAAAAAGCATCAAGCTTACAAGAAAGCTTCCCGATACGTTAAATATACAGGTAAACCTTACAAGAGAGGCAGCGGCGCTCATTAACGGAGATGGCTATTTGCTTGTGGACGCCACAGGTAAGGTGCTTGATAAAAACGCCTCAATGCTTCGTGAAAACGTGGCAGTTGTTAGCGGCGTTAAGGTAAAAAAGGCTCAAGAGGGTAGTCTTGTAGAGCTTAATAGCGATGAGGTTACGAGGGATTTTATAACTATTATTTCCACTCTTGAAGAAAGTGGTTTTGTAGGCATAACGGAAATAAGTCTTTCAGCAAAAAACGAATTTAAGCTTATTTATGAGGATAGAATCACTATAAAGCTTGGTACTATGGAAAACCTTGCAGTTAAGCTTCAGCGTGCAAAGGTTGCTATTGATAAAGAAAATCAGTCAGGCTTAAAAACAAAAGGTGTGCTTGATTTGAGTACGGAGCCTGACGTGTACTTCAGACCGGGTGAGGACGTAGAGTTTACAATCCCACCTGAGTACGTAACCGATAAAGACGGAAACATTGTTGTGGATGAAAACGGCGATTTTGTAACAACACAAAGTCCGGCAGAGACTACAACTGAACAAACAACACAGCAGGATGAGTAAAACACACAGTCTTTTAGCAAAATATTCTTAAAAATTTCAAAAAATACTTGCTATTGTCAAGATACTGTGTTAAAATTCAATAGATATATTATGTATAACTATAAATGCGCATAAAGTAAAAATTTGGAGGAATTAAAATGAACTTTGAAATTTCCAATGATTTTGAAGATGTAACTCAGATTAAAGTAATCGGCGTCGGTGGTGGCGGCGGTAACGCTATTAACCGTATGGTTAGCTCAGGTGTACAGGGTGTTGAGTTTATTGCTGTTAATACAGATAAGCAGGCACTCATGGGCTCAAAAGCAACTCATAAAATTCAAATCGGTGAAAAGGTTACAGGTGGTCGTGGCGCAGGTGCTCGTCCTGAAATGGGCCTTAAAGCTGCTGAAGAAAGCAGAGAAGCAATTGTAGATGCTCTCAATGGTGCAAATATGGTATTTATCACTGCCGGTATGGGTGGTGGCACAGGTACAGGTGCTGCTCCTGCTATTGCAGAAATTGCAAAGAGCAACGGCATCCTCACAGTTGGTATTGTTACAAAGCCATTTGCTTTTGAGGGTAGAAGAAGAATGCAGCAGGCAGAAGCAGGTATCGCAGAGCTTGCACAGCACGTAGATAGCCTTATCGTTATTCCTAACGAAAGACTTAAGCTCGTTTCTGACCAGAAAATTACATTCGTAAACGCTTTCGACGTTGCAGACGATGTTCTTCGCCAGGGTGTTAAGAGCATTTCAGAGCTTATTAAGGTTCCTGGTCTTATTAACCTTGACTTTGCAGACGTTACTGCAGTTATGAAGGATGCAGGTCATGCGCATATGGGTGTTGGCCGTGCAACAGGTAAAGAAAAGGCAGAGCTTGCAGCAAACGCAGCAGTTTCCAGCCCGCTTCTTGAAACAACAATTCAGGGTGCAAAGGGTGTTATCATCAGCATCACTTCATCACCTGATATCACTCTCGACGACGTAGACGTTGCAGCAAGCATCATTGCAGAATCAGCAGATGCAGATGCAAACATCATTTTCGGTGTTGCATTCGATGAAAAGCTTGAGGATGAAATGATTGTTACTGTTATCGCAACAGGCTTTGGAGCAAGCACAAACGGTCTTGCACACAAGGCAGGCGCTGCAGCAGAGGCTCCAACAGCAGATACCTCTACAGCAGACGATGAAGATATCGTAGATATTCTTGGTCTTTTCAAATAATTAAATAAATGCAAGTTTTTCACCACATTTGTTTGCACAAATGTGGTGACTTTTTTATGTTTTTCCTTGATTTTACAATGGTAATGATATATAATCAAACTGTATATATTTGATTACAAATGGGGAGTGTTTCCATGAGAAAAAATTCAGCAAGAATCGGCTTTATAGGTATAAGCGGCAGAGGTTCAGGTATGCTTGACCTTCTTTTGCAGGTTGAGGGTGTAACTGTACCTGCAGTGTGCGACCTTATTCCCGAAAGAGCCGAAAGAGGTATCGAAATTGTAGAGGAGCGTACAGAAAAAGCATATCCTGTTCACGCATACCTTGATTATAAAGAGATGTTTGCAAATGAGGAGCTTGACGCAGTTGTTATTGCAACAACCTGGATTACTCACGCTATGATTGCTATTGATGCAATGAATGCAGGCCTTCACGTAGGTATGGAGGTTGGTGGCGCTGCTTCTATTGAAGAGTGCTGGGAAATGGTACGTACAAGCAGACGTACAGGCAAAATTTGTATGCTTCTTGAAAACTGCTGCTATTGCAGAAATGAAATGGCAGTATTCAATATGATTCGCAAGGGCATATTCGGCGAAATCGTACATATGGAGGGTGGATACCGTCACGACCTTCGTGATGAAATCTGCCTCGGTAGAGAAAATATTCACGGCAGACTTTATAACTTTATTCACCGTAACGGTGAGGTTTATCCTACACATCAGCTTGGACCTATTGCCAAGGCACTTAACATTAACAGGGGTAACCGTTTCCTTACAGTAAACTCTGTTGCAAGTAAGTCAAGAGGACTTCATCAGTGGATTAAGGATAATAAAGGTGAAGAGTACGACCTTTTCAATACAACCTTTAACTGTGGCGATATTGTAACTACAATTATTAAGTGTGCAAACGGAGAAACTATTAAACTTACTCACGACTGCTCACTTCCAAGACCTTATACAAGAGATTATGAGGTACAGGGCACAAAGGGTATCTACTCAGAGCCTGAAGACGGCAAGGGCAGAATCTACCTTGACGGTATGCATAAGGAAGATGATAGCTGGACACACAGCTGGGATGATTTTGAGCCTTGGCGTGAGAAACATGAGCACCCTCTTTGGGAAGCATACGAAAAGGGTGGCATTAAGGCAGGTCACGGTGGTATGGACTTCCTTATCCTTTCCTCTTTTGTAGATAGTGTATTTGAGGGCGAAAAAGCTAATATCGACGTTTACGATACAGCTACTTGGATGGCAATTACTTGCCTTTCAGAGCAGTCCGTAGCAATGGGTGGCGCTCCTGTTCCCGTTCCTGATTTCACAAATGGTGCTTGGATAGACCGTGAACCAATCAGAAGAGGTATTTACTGCCTCGAAGAGGTTTGCGAGGAATTTTTTGAAGATTTAGGAGAATAATCAATGAAGTTTTATATCGGTGTAGATGGCGGCGGAACAAAAACCGCATATGCTTTGTTTGATGAAAATAAAAACGTTTTGGCAGAGCATGAGGGTCCTGCCTCAAACCACGAAAATATGGAAGGATCATTTCCCGAAGCTGCAGGTATTATTGCAGAAGGAATTAACGGCCTTTTAACTAAAGCAGGTAAAACACTTGCAGATATTAGTGGTACGTTAATGGGTCTTGCAGGTATCGACCATCCATATCAGCACGATGCTATGCAGGAGGAGCTTGGTAAGTTAGGTATTACAGGCGCTCGTATTTATAACGATGGCTTTATCGTTATAAAGGCAGGCGTAGGTAGTGGTGCAGGTATTGGCTACAACTGTGGTACAGGCACCTGCTGTAACTGCCTTGATACTAACGGCAATATGCTTCAAATTGGTGGCTTCGACGTGCTTTCAGGCGATAAAGCAAACGGCCACTGGGTAGGAAATCAGGCGTTCCGTATTATGTACGACCAGCTTTGCTTAGGTAAAGCAAAATCACAAATTACCGACCTTATGAATGAAAAGGCAGGTATTTGCGACAGAGCAACACTTCTCGATTCTATTGCAGTTCTTGAGAGCGAAGAGGAAGGCGAGGCTTTCTTGAGAAAGCTTATTGTTTCCTTCTTTGAGGCTGCAAATAACGGTGACGAGGAGGCACTTAAGGTTATTGAGGAAATGGCACAGCGTGGTGCAGATTATATCTGTGGCCATATTAACGCAATGACCTTTGATTGTGACGTTATAAACGTTGTGCTTTCAGGCTCAATTCACACAAAGCTTCCTTCATATAAGTATACCGACAGAATGGCAGAGCTTGTTGCTGAACGTACAGGTAGAAAATTCAATTTCATTAAGCTTAACTGTGCACCTGTAATGGGTTGTATAAATTGGCTTCTTGAGGAATAATTAAAAATTTAATTCGAAGGGATTGACATAAATGAAAGAAATTAGCGTAACAGTCATCGGTTCAGGCTCTACCTATTGCCCTGAGCTTATTTACGGCTTTATCGAGGCAAAGGATTCTCTTAAATTAAAGAGAGTTGCTTTTATGGATATTGATGACAGAAAGCGTGAAATAGTAGGTGGACTTTGTGTTCGTATGCTTAAGAGCGCAGGTATTGATTGTGAGGTTGTAATGACAGATGACCTTGACCTTGCTTTACAGGGTGCAGATTTCGTTGTTACACAGATTCGTGTAGGTAAGCTTCCTTGCCGTCATATTGATGAAAGCATTCCTCTCAAGCACGACCTTATCGGACAGGAAACAACAGGTATAGGTGGCTTCTTTAAGGCACTCCGTACAATTCCTGTAATGGCTCATATTGCAGAGCGTATCGAGGCCATTTGTCCTGATGCTTGGCTTATTAACTTTACAAACCCATCAGGTATTATTTCAGAATTCCTTCTTAACCACACAAACGTTAAAACAATGGGCCTTTGCAACGTGCCTATTGCTATGATAGATGACGTTAAAGCTGCTGTTGGTGAGGATGCTCAAATTACATATTTAGGCCTTAACCACCTTAGCTGGATTACCTCCGTTAAGGTAAACGGTGTTGAAAACATCGATAAAATTTTTGATGATGATTTTGCACCTACAGTTATGAAGAATATTCACGACGATGGCTTCGATATGGAATGCCTTAACGCTTGTAAGGGTTTCCCATCATCTTACCTTCAGTATTACTACAGCCGTCAGGCAAAATTACAGCACCTTAAGGCAGGCTCAAAGAGCCGTGCACAGGTTTGTATGGAAATTGAAGAGCAGCTTCTTGAGCTTTATAGCGACAATGAACTTGTAATCAAGCCTGCACTTCTTGAGGAGCGTGGTGGCTACAAGTATTCTCTTGCCGCAGTTTCACTTATAGATGCAATTGCAAACGATAAGCAGGAGGTACACGTTGTTAACATTAAGAACAACGGCACCCTTCACTTTATGGATGATGACGATATTGTTGAAATTGCAGCAGTTATCGGTGCAGACGGTGCAAAGCCTGTACCTGTTGAAAACTTCGATAACCGTCACATAATCAGCCTTATGCGCACAGTTAAATCCTACGAAAAATATGCTGTTGAAGCAGGTATCACAGGCTCGGATGAGGCTGCACTTAATGCACTTATGGTTCATCCTCTTTGTGGCGACTTTGCTCAGTCAAAGGCTTGCTTTGAAGAGATGAAGGCAGCACATAAAAAATATCTTCCACAATTTTTCCCAGAGGGTTAAGCTATGGCCGATAATAAAAAAGTAAAAAAAGCACCAATTGAAGAAAGCATACCCGAGGGTATGAGTAAAGAAAATTATGCCGATGCCGCATTCAGAAAAAAGGTAACTATAATAATGTGCTCAATTCTGCTTGTGTTTGTTATTGGTGTTGTTGGTGTGCTTGTTAAAACTTGGATTGATACTGAAAAGCACAATCAAGAGTTTGAAGCAAGGGAGCAGGCGTTTGTTGCTGAAAAAGATGCTGTTCTTGCACAGCTTAAGGATATTGATGCAAAGGGTGGTACCTTTGAAGATAGGGCAGCTGTAAAGATTACTCTTACAGATGAAAATTTTTCTGATTGGATAGCGCTCCTCGACAGCACGTATCGGGTTGAAGAAAATGACCCTAGTTATGCAGCGTTCAAGGGTGCAACAATCGAGGTTGAAGGTCTTTTTATTACCCGTGAGTTTTCTGCAAAAACAGAGTATTGGGTTTATAGGCTACACTCACACGATGGTGCTGCTCATGACCATTCACATGAAGAAATTGATGAATCTACCTGCGAGCAAATACCTATAGAGGTTATTTTCCTTGATAGTGAAGCAGAAATTCCTGCTGATGGTGCATGGGTAAAGGTTACAGGTGTTGTTGGACCAAGTGCCTTTAAGACTCTTTCCGCAGTCAGAAATGCTGTTGTTACGGTAATGGATGAGCCGGGAGAGGCACACATAGAATAATAGACAATCAAAACAGCTATTGGGACAAATTTGTAACTCAATAGCTGTTTTTTGAAAAAGAGGTAAGCTGTAAAATGAGTGGAATAAGTGCATTTTTAAAGGCACCATTAAAGGTTTTAAAAAAGCGCAATAGCAAGAAAAAAGAAAAAGAGGCTAAGCGTAATGAACACCTTGCTCAAATAAAGCAGGTGGAGGAACAATACGGTGTTGATTTTGGTGGATATATACCTGATACCAAAGCTTTAGGTACACCTTCGGAGTATTGCAACGGCTACGAGGCGGCGTATCCAATGCCCGAAATATTTGATTTCCTCAATATAAAAGAGGGCGATACTCTTTTAGATGTGGGTAGTGGTAAAGGCTATGCAATGTATATGTTTTCTCAGTTTCCTTTCTCCAAGATTGATGGTGTTGAATTAAGTGAGCGTTTAGCATCAATTTCTAAAGATAATCTTGCAAAGCTTTTTCCAAATGAGCAAGAGAGATTTACCGTCTTTTGTGAAAATGCGTTAGAGTTTGAAGGCCTTGAAAACTATAACTATATTTTTATGTATAATCCTTTTCCAAGGGAGGTTATACATCAGTTTGTAGAAAAGCTTTCAGCCGCCGCAGTTAAAAGAGAAGGTAAGCTTACCGTAATATATCAAAACCCTCAAAAGGGTAGCCTTTTTGAGGAAAGTGGTGTTTTCAAAACTGTGTTAATAAAAGATGGTACTGCCATTTTTGAAAGTAAATTTTAATTATTAAAATGAGGTGTGAAGCATATGTCAGCAAAAGAAAGTGTGAAAAAATCAAAGGGTAAAAAGGCATTAAAGGTTATTTCGGTTATTTTAGCTGTTATTGTTGTAATTTCAGCTGTAGTTGCAATAGCAAATACAATAATTGTTAATAACAATATTAAACTTGCCCGAAGCTTTGATAAAACAGAGTTTGAAGGCAAACAGCTTGTTCCTCAAAAGGATGAAAACGGCAACTGGGTTTTCACTACTGATGGTGATTTCAGAGTTATGCAGCTTACAGACGTGCATTTAGGTGGTGGCTTTATGAGCATTGAAACCGACAAAAGAGCAATGAATGCCGTAGCAGCTATGATACTTGCAGAAAAACCTGACCTCGTTGTTGTAACAGGTGATATTGCTTACCCTGTACCATTTCAGGCAGGCACGTTTAATAATAAGAGTGGTGCAAATCAGCTTATTGCACTTTTGGAAACCCTTGGTGTTTATTGGACAGTTACTTTCGGTAACCACGATGCTGAGGCGTATAGCTATTTTAACCGTGAAAAGGTATCCGGATTCTATGAAAACGGTGATTTGAAGTATTGCTTATACCAAGCAGGTCCCGAGGACGTTGATGGATACGGCAACCACACCATAGAGGTTAAAAATACCAAAGGCATTATTACACAGGCATTTATTATGCTTGACTCACAGGCATATATAGAGGATACTATTTTATCAAGCATCAAGGGTGATTATGATAATATCCACCCAAATCAGGTGGAGTGGTACAGAGGCGAAATTGCAAGAATGAATGCAGAAAATAAAGCAGTAATCAGTCAGCTTCAGCCCGGTGAAAACGGTGGACTTTATAAAGACTTTGGCACAGTTAAAACACAGTGTTTTTTCCACATTCCGCTTGTAGAGGCTCAAGAAACTTGGTATGAATTAGAGGCAAACGGCTTTAAAGATACCGAAAGCGCTAAATATATTGATGGTATTATCGGTGAAACAGGTGTGCGTGTTTTCTGTGGTAAAGGTGAAGACGATTTGTTTGAGGCTATGGTAGAATTAGGCTCAACAAAGGCAATGCACAATGGTCACGACCACTATAATAATGCAGAGTTTTCTAAAGACGGCATTATTTTTAGCTACGGCTACAGCATTGATTACTTAGCTTACCTTGAAATAAAAAACGAAGGCTCACAGCGTGGCTGTACTATTATAACCTGTAAGCCTGATACAAGCTTTACAATTGATAAGCTTAATTATTATGAGGATGGTTACTATAAAAAGGGCTTAACAGATGAGCCTGTAGTTATGCAGTTCGAAGATGTTACATACCAGGTGCCTATTGAAGAATAAATAAAAATCTCAAAAACAAGGTGTTGAAAAGCTTATTTCAACACCTTGTTTTTTGTAAAAAAATTGTGAATTTTATTGAAAAATGTGGAAATTAGTGGTATTATTTTTTTCGTTGAAATTTCACATTATTTCAACAATTTTTTATTGAAAAGAGGTATGTAAAATGTGGTTTTGGTTTTCAGTGATCGCCCTGATTTGCTGGAGCGGTTCCGATTTATTTTCTAAAATTGGCTGCGCAGATAAATCAGATAAGTACAGCCATTATAAAATGGTTACCGCCGTTGGCGTTGTTATGGGTATCCATGCATTGTATGAGATATTCGTTTCAGGCGTACCTATAGATTTTGCATCCCTCTTAAAATATCTCCCTGTTTCAGCTCTTTACATTCTTTCAATGGCAATCGGTTACATCGGCCTTCGTTATATTGAGCTTTCAGTTTCATCACCAATCTGTAACTCATCCGGTGCACTTGTTGCAATCCTTTGTATTATAACAGGCGATGCTTTGGCAGTGCCACAGTATATTGCTGTTGCTCTCGTTTGCATTGGTGTTATCGGTCTTGGCTTTGTTGAAGCAAAAGAGGATGATGAGCTTCGTGCATTAAGACAGGAAAAGGGTAACTACAAATACTCAAAGAGTCCTTTAGCGATTATTCTTCCCCTCATTTACTGTCTTTTAGATGCTCTCGGAACGTTTGCAGACAGCATCGTGCTTGAAACACTTGATGAGGACGTTGCTAACGTAGCATACGAGCTTACTTTCCTAGTATGTGGTATTGCTTGCTTTATTTACGTTAAATTTATTAAAAAGCAAAAGTTCTTACCTAAAAAAGAAGCACCAAAGTATACAGGTGCTATTTTCGAAACAGCAGGTCAGTTTGCATATATCTATGCACTTGCCGATTCAGAGCACGTTGCAATGGCAGCACCAATCATTTCAGCTTACTGTGTAGCATCAGTTGTTTGGGGCAGAATTTTCCTTAAAGAAAAGCTTTCAATTAAGCATTATTTAATGATTGTCGTTGCAGTTGTAGGTATTGTTATACTCGGTCTTTACGACGCATAAAAAAACATAAATAATAAGTAAGGAGTTGCCTTTTTAGGCAACTCCTTGTTTTGTCTCTTTAGCAAAGACACAACCCCCGGTTCTACCGGGGGTATAAAAACGCTTCAGTAAAAATAAAACGCACCACGCAATAGAGTGGTGCAAAAATAATAACCTCCAAGTATAATAGAAGCGGTTTGGCGACTGCATTACTAAAGTACAAGGAGGATATTATGATAAAAAAAGAAGGAAATAACGAAATTAAAAGCACAGCGCATTCAAAGTATAGGTGCCAATATCACCTGGTTTTCGCACCCAAGTATCGTAGAAAAGAGATATATGGAACATTGAAAAAAGATATAGGAGAAATATTGCGAAAACTATGTGAGCAAAAAGGTGTGGAAATTATCGAAGCTGAAGCTTGTATAGACCACGTACATATGCTTGTAAGTATTCCACTATATATAAGTGTAGCACAATTTATGGGATATCTCAAGGGTAAAAGTAGTTTGATGATTTTCGACAGACATGCAAACTTGAAATACAAGTATGGTTCGAGAAATTTTTGGTGTAGAGGTTACTATGTGGATACAGTAGGTAGAAATAAAAAGGTAATAGAAGAATACATAAGGAACCAACTTGAAGAAGATTTTGCACAAGACCAAATGAGTATCAAAGAATACTTTGACCCGTTTACGGGTTCCAAGAATAAGTAAGCAAAAAACAAACAGCCGCACGTGAGCGGCTGCTTGAGATAGTAATGCGTTGTCAAACTTCTATGCCCCTTTCAGGGGCTTAGCCAGTAGGCGCCCCTTATAGGGGCTGTGCAAACCACCAGTTCAACTGGTGGTTATGATTTTGTTATAGGGGTAAATTATTTATCGTCGTCTGTGTCGTTTGATTCGTCATTGTCCTCTGCAGGCTCTTCTACAGGAGCAGCAGGCTCTTCTACAGGAGCAGCAGGCTCTTCTACAGGAGCAGCAGGCTCTTCTACAGGAGCAGCAGGCTCTTCTACAGGAGTAACAGGCTCTTCTACAGGAGCAGCAGGCTCTTCTACAGGAGCAACAGGCTCTTCTACAGGAGTAACAGGTTCTTCTACAGGAGCAACAGGCTCTTCTACAGGAGTAACAGGCTCTTCTACAGGAGCGACAGGCTCATCAATAACAGGTTTTTTTGTAGGTTCTATAGGAGTAAACGGTGCGTAACTGTTTTGAACAGGCTGTGTAGGTGTTACGGGTTGTACAGGAGTAAATGGTGCGTAGCCACCCTGCATAGGCTGTGTTGGTGCATATGTCTGTGTAGGCTGTTGATAGTTATTGCCGTTTGGTGCTGTGTAGCCGTATGTGCTTTGTGGTACGTATTCAGCATAATCAGGGAAATCTTCAGGTGAGATAATTCCTCTGAAAATTGCATTCTCTCTTACATAAGCAAAAAATTCGGCCTCTGCAAGCAAGTAGTATGGGTTAACGTATACAATTGCTAATATACCACATGTAAGCGCGGATAAAAGGTACCAGCCCATAAAGGAAATGCCAAGCTCAAAATATTCAAGCTTATGGCCGTACATTATTTTTTTGCTAAGGTTAAGCGCACGGTTGTAATCCATTGTTGGATTTACTGATAAAATGTAAGGCACAGCAGCGTATTCATACATTTTTATAATGCCTGGAATAAAGCAAAGTAAAGACCAAAGGAATATTTGAATATCTTTAATGAAGGTTACTTTGGCAACATTTAAAAATGTTTTATCTGTATAGCTTTTAAAAATTTCGCTGATTTCTACAGGATGATTCTTTCTGTTTTTCAAAAAATACCTGCAGCTACCTACCTTGACTTGGCTACCTAAAAAAGCGCTGATTGCAAATGAAACTGCTATTGCAAGAACAAAAATTACTAGAAATCCAATTAGTACTTCAGTGGAAAACTCTTCATAGAAAATGTTCGATGAGCCACCACTATAGCTAAATGAAACTCCGCCGCTCGAACTACCGCCTAAAAATGTTACAATTAATGAAACGGCAATGCAAGCACCGTGATTTTTGCTTAGTAAGCTTTTAGCAGTCTCTTTAATGCGAACTCTGTCCATAAACATCCTTCTTTCATAAAATTAGGGTGAAAAGAATTATCCGAACCATGTTTTCTACAGGCGGATTTCCGTTCATCCTGTGTTAAAATACTCGCCAATCCGAAAGGATTAGCTGCGTTTTTGCCTTGGCTGACCAAAAATCCGCACTGTATAAAATCTTTGACCTAAAAGCGAAAGATTTTCATTGGATTTTTGGTGTTGAGGGCGAAGATAGGCTGGCGCCTTTCAAGAACGAAACGCCAAAAAGACTTAAAAAGATTCGCTTTTAGGCAGGTTCGGATAACTAATTTCACCCTAGAATAACGTAAACTAAAACAATGCAAATTACAAAATAAGAATGTGTTACTATAAAGCTTTTGTTTTTTAGTACGTACTTAATTTC
>JAZNTU010000021.1:0-36164 GCA_045591945.1 Acutalibacteraceae bacterium
AGCAAATAGCAAATAGCAAATAGCAAATAGCAAATAGCAAATAGCAAATAGCAAATAGCAAATAGCAAATAGCAAATAGCAAATAGCAAATAGCAAATAGCAAATAGCAAATAGCAAATAGCAAATAGCAAATAGCTAACAGCTAATTGCTATCCACTAATCGCTACTTAACAGGTGATATTATGAAAAAAATAACGATTTTAATTTTATGCTTTTTATTATGCTTAACGCCTTGCTTAGCTGTGGAAGGGGAAAGCTCTGTAGAAACAACTGCAGAGGATGTAACACAAGCTATAGCTACAACGGAGCCTGCTACAAAAGCTCCCGAAACAGAGCCGGTAACTGAAAAAGCAGAGCCGACTACAGAAAAAAGAGTTGTAGAAAAAGAGGAAGAGAAGGAGCCTGTCATTGAGGATTTCCCTAAAATAGATAATTCACAGCCTCGCCTTATGGTAACCTCTTATGAAATTGAGGATGGTTTTATTAGCCCCGAGGGAACAAAAAAGCTTACTATTACTCTAAAAAATATGCATTCCTCAAAGGCTGTCAGCAATATAAAGCTCTCTGTATCTGAGGATACAGATGAAATTCGCCCCACAGGTATGGGAACAAAGTACGTTTCCTCTATAGGTGCAGGTAAATACTACAGCTGGGTTGTTGAGCTAGAGGCAATCCATACTGCCACGGTAGGCGAGCACAAGCTAAGCTTTTCTTGCGAGTATGAGGATGAAAACGGCTCAGGCTACGGCGCAAATGATGTAATTAGAATCGAAGTACGCCAGCCTGCAGAGCTTGCTTTTGACGGAGCAAAGCTTCCCGTTAAGGTTGTTCAGGATGAAACGGTAACCCTTAATATAAACCTTATGAATACAGGCAAAACCGTTCTTTATAATTGCAAAATTGATTTTGATATTGAAGGCCTTGATGCCGGTGGCAGCAGCTTTGTTGGCGAAATTCAGCCACAGCAAAGCGCAACGGCAAGTGCAAATCTTCTTGTTGATTCCCAAAAATTGGGTGAGGTAAAGGGTACTGTAACCGTTACTTATGAAGACACCTTCGGTAAAGAATACACCCTTACCCACGATGTTAAAACGGTTATTGAAAAGAAGGTTGTAAAGGCGCAAAAGCAGGAAGAGGAAGAAAATAAAAATCCTCTTTGGTGGTTATTCCTTCTCGGTGGACTTATAGTCGGTGGTGGACTTGGGTTTGGTATACCCTTTGCCATAAGCTCCCACAAGCAACGCTTAAAGGATGAAGAAAGATTATAAAACACAAAAAAGCAAGTTCTCGTCGAGAACTTGCTTTTTAAGTTAAAATTAAGAAGTAGCTGTGCTACCAAATATTACTCATTCAACCCACAGCATTTTTTGTATTTCTTACCGCTACCACATGGGCAAGGGTCGTTTCTGCCCGGCTTTTTACCAGCCTTTTTAGGCTCTCTTTTTAATGAGCCGTCGTCTGAGCCGGAGGTAGCTGTGATTTTTGCTGCTGCTTTTCTTTCAACAGGCTCTTCCTTACGGATTGGTGTGTAAAGCACAAAGTCAACGGTAGCCTCACGAATGCTGTTTGTCATTTCCTCAAACATATCAAGGCTTTCATCACGGAATACAATTACAGGGTCCTTTTGGCCGTAGCTCATAAGTCCCATACTGCGCTTGAGCTGGTCCATAGCGTCTATGTGGTCCATCCAACGTATATCAACGTTTCTCAAAAGACCTATACGTTCAACCTCTCTGATTGTAGGCTCGCCATATTCCTGCATTCTACGGTCGTACAGCTCTTGGGCTTTGTTAAGAATTACTACTGTAATATCCTCTGTAGAGTCAAGGTCCTCAATATCCTCCATATCTAAAAGAATATTGTATTTTGCAAGAAGACCTGACTTGTTCCACTCGCTGTGGTTAGCCTTTTCAGGGCAGTAGAACTCAACAGTTTCTGTTATTGTATCTACAATCATTTTCTGAATAAGTGCGCTTATATCGTGTCCGTCAAGCACCTGGTTACGCTGGCCGTAAATAACCTCACGCTGTTTGTTCATAACGTCGTCAAAACGGAGCACGTTACGGCGTACTGCAAAGTTATTGCCCTCTACCTTGCGCTGTGCGCCTTCGATTGATGACGTGAATATTTTGTGTTCAACAGGCATATCCTCCATAAACTTGAAGGTGTTAAGCACTGTGTAGAAACGGTCGCCTGCAAACAAGCGGAGTAAGTCATCCTCTGCAGAGAGGAAGAAACGGCTTTCACCCGGGTCACCCTGTCTGCCTGCACGGCCTCTGAGCTGGTTATCTATACGTCTTGATTCGTGGCGCTCTGTACCTATAATGTAAAGACCACCTGCTGCACGTACCTTTTCGGCCTCCTCGCTTGTTTGCTTTTTAAAATCAGCCTCAAGCTGTCTGAAGGTGCTGCGTGCATTTAAAATATCCTCGTTATCTGTTTCGGCAAAGCCTGTTGCTTCTGCTATAAGCTCCTCATCAAAGCCCATTCTTCGCATTTGGTCCTTGGCCATAAACTCAGGGTTACCACCAAGTATAATATCGGTACCACGGCCTGCCATATTTGTTGCAATTGTAACGGCACCGAATTTACCTGCCTGTGCAACAATTTCTGCTTCTTTTTCGTGGAATTTAGCATTGAGTACCTCGTGCTTAATGCCTTTTTTCTTAAGGAAGTGTGAAAGCTTTTCGCTCTTTTCAATGCTGATTGTACCAACAAGCACAGGCTGTCCTTTTTCGTGGCACTGTACAATAGTTTCAACTATAGCGTTGAATTTTGCTTCCTCTGTTTTGTAGAGCACGTCGTTATTATCAACACGTGCAAGTGGTTTGTTTGTAGGTATTTCAACAACGTCTAAGCTGTATATTTCCTGAAATTCGGAGCTTTCGGTCATAGCAGTACCTGTCATACCTGAAAGCTTTTTGTATAAACGGAAATAGTTTTGGAAGGTAATAGTAGCAAGTGTTTTGCTTTCGTTTTCTATCTTTACGCCTTCTTTAGCCTCTATAGCTTGGTGAAGACCCTCGCTGTAGCGTCTGCCAAGCATAATACGGCCTGTGAACTCGTCAACAATAAGCACCTGGCCCTCTTTAACAACGTAGTCGATATCCCTTGTCATTGTACCGTGGGCTCTCAACGCCTGGTTTATGTGGTGCTGAAGAGTAAGATTTTCTGCATCCATAAGGTTTTCAACGCCAAATTCCTTTTCTGCCTTGTGGATACCTGATTTTGTAAGGGTTACGCTTTTTGCCTTTTCATCAACAAAGTAGTCGCCGCCCTCTTTTTCTGCAATTTCCTCAATATCGCATTTAGAGTCAAACTCCTGTACCTTTACCATTTTAAGACGGCGTACAAAGCTATCTGTTCTCTTGTAAAGGTCTGTGGAAGCCTCACCTATACCTGAAATAATAAGTGGTGTACGAGCCTCGTCAATAAGTATGGAGTCAACCTCATCTACAATAGCAAAGCTGTGGCCTCTTTGTACCCTTTGCTCTGCGTACATAACCATATTATCACGAAGGTAGTCGAAGCCCATTTCGTTGTTTGTACCAAAGGTGATATCTGCCGCATAGGCCTCTTTTCTTTCTTCGTTTGTTTTTTCGTGAATTATAAGGCCAACCTTAAGACCGAGGAAACGGTAAATTTTACCCATCCACTCAGAGTCACGCTTTGCAAGGTAATCGTTAACGGTAACAATGTGCACACCTTCGCCTGAAAGTGCATTTAAGTATGCAGGTAACGTAGCAACAAGGGTTTTGCCTTCACCTGTTTTCATTTCGGCAATTCTGCCCTGGTGCAAAATAATACCACCTAAAATCTGAACAGGGTAGTGCTTCATACCAAGCACACGCCAGGCTGCCTCACGGCAAACGGCAAATGCTTCCGGCAAAATATCATCAAGTGACTCGCCCTTAGCTAACCTTTCTTTTAATTCAGGTGTTTTTGCCTGAAGCTCTTCATCTGTAAGGGAAGCATATTTTTCCTCAAGTGCAAGCACGGCATCCTTAGTACCGTTTATGCGTTTAATTTCTCGTGAGGAGTAATCTCCAAAAAGTTTTTTGAATAAAGACATTTATTGTATCTGTCCTTTCTCGAAATTGAATATAAAAATACATATAACATTGTACCACAAGCTAATGCGTTTTGCAAATAAAATATAGGTTATTAATAAACATTTACTTTTTATTTACAAATGGTGCTCTTTTTTATATGATAATATTGAAAACAGGCAAAAATTTATCAAAAAATGAAATATTTTTAAAATTTTTGCAACAAAATCAAAAATTATTCACTCTATATAGATGCAGGCAGGAGGTGTCGGTGTGGAAAATGAAAAGCTTATTTCATTAATTGAACGTTCAAAAAACAAAGACAGTAGTGCCTTTTCGGAGCTGTATTCATTGTATGCAAACGAAATGTACCGTTTTTCGCTGTATATGATGGGTAACCCTACAGATGCAGAGGATGCAATGCAGGAAGCAGTTTTTTCTGCATGGAGAAATATACATACCCTTAAGGAGAATGCTTCTTTTAAGGTGTGGGTTTTTAAAATTCTTTCCAACAGGTGTAAAACAGAGCTTATGAAAAGGAACAAGGCCCCCGATATATTACCTATAGAGGAGTATGAGTTTTTGGTGGATGATGATGCAGTAGAGAGCTTTAACAGTGCTGAGCTTAAAGAGGCTTTGCAAAGCCTTACTCCACCCGATGGGCAAATAATAATACTCTCAATTATAGGTGGGTTTAAAAGCCAAGAGCTTGCAGAAATATACAATATGGATGCCTCAACTGTACGCTCAAGGCAAAAGCGCGCTTTAGAAAAACTGCGTAAAATTCTTTCTTGAAGGGAGCGAGAATTATGGATGAAAGATTTAATGATGAAATCTTTACTCAGGAAGAGCTTGACTCAGCAAACGAAAAATTAAGAAATTCCGAAAACATAACCTTGCCCGAAGGCTTATCACCTGAAGCAATGGCTCAAAAGCTTGATAATGTTGATGTATGGGTGCCACAGCCCAAGGCAGAAAAAACTAAAAAATCAATGAAAAAGAAAATATACGGTATAGTTGCATTTGCTGCAACCTTTGCAATTGTTGTAACTTCTGTTATGCTTGTAAAGCCGTGGCAAAAGCCCAATGAGCCACCTCTTGATGATGCAACTCCACCTATTGTGAACTCAAAACCGCAGGATTACAGTATTATTGAAGCAAGATTTTCAAGCTATGCCGAAAACTATCGCAAAAGCGAAGCTAAATATAGGCTTTACGGTATATTTAACGAAGGATTTTTTATGGGCGCTACTGCAGAGGATGCAGTTGCCGATGATAAAGCGTCAGCTCCTCAGTTAAACGGCGATATCCAAGCCCAAACATCTACAACCTATTCGGATGTAAAAGGAATGGGTGAGGTTTCCTTTGGTGAAACTAACGAGCAGGTTTTGGGCGTAAGCGAAGCTGATATTATTAAAAATGACGGCAAATATATTTATGCTGTTAACCCCGAAAATGCCGATTGGGAAAGCTACTATGATGCTCTTTACGGCTCACAGGGCATTGTTAAAACAACTAACGAAAACGGTGAAGCTGTAAAAGAAGAAAACACAGAGAACAGCAATAAAAAGCCTGTACTGGATTATGATTGTTCGGTTTCTATTATTGAGCCCGACAGCAACGGAAAGCTTAAAAGGCTTGCAAATGTAGAGATTTTACAGGGCGATAATAAAGATGTTTACCACATGTCGATTTGCGAGATGTATGTAAGTAACAATAAGCTTACTGCAATAGTAGAGTGCAGTGTTTACGATGATGTACAGGATTCCATTTTTTACAGTGGTGCAAAGCGCTCCTACGCATATGGTGGCACAAGTAACGTTACAATGGCTGTTTGCTTTGATATAAGCAACAAATCAGCACCTAAGGAGCTTTGGCGTGTTTATCAGGATGGTGGATACGTTTCCTCTCGCCTTATAAACGACCAGCTTGTGCTTTTATCTGAATATTGGGTAGATATCAGCGCAGAGGAAGAGATTGTTGCAAACACTTGTGTGCCTGAATACGGTGTAGGTAACAGCGCAATGGCTCGTATCCCTTGCGATTGTATAGTAATTGGTGAGCAGGTTAACAATCCAAGCTACCTTGTTGCATCAACACTTGATATAGATGATAAGGCTACACTTAAAACACAAGCCGTTTTAGGTGCAGGCAGCAACGTGTATTGCACTACCGAAACCCTGTATGCTGCAAGCACGCAGTATAAGGATAGCGAGGCTGCACAGGATATTTTCGGCTCTGCAGAAGAGGTTACCGAAATCCACAAGTTCAGCATTAAAGATTACGATATAAAGTACCAGGGCTGTGCACAAGTTAAGGGCCGTGCGCTTAATCAGTTCAGCATAGATGAATACAAGGGCTACCTTCGAATTGCTACCACCACAGGCAACTGGGGCGAATCTCTTTCAAATCACCTTTATGTGCTTGATGAAGCACTTAAGGTAGTAGGTAAGGTAGAGGGGATTGCAAAGGGTGAAACCATAAAATCTGTTCGCTTTACAGGTGATACAGGCTATGTGGTTACCTTTGAGCAAACCGACCCACTCTTTGTTATAGATTTATCTGACCCTGCTAATCCGACTGTTAAGGGCGAGCTAAAAATACCGGGCTTTTCAGCATATTTGCACCCTGTAAGCGAAACGCTGCTTTTAGGCGTTGGTGTTGACGGTACAAACGATGGACAGGGTAACGGTATGAAAATATCACTTTTTGATGTTTCAGACCCTGAAAAACCGTTAGAGGTTGATAAAATAGAGTTTAACGGCATAAACTCACAAAACCGTTGGGCATACGTACAGTCTCCTGCATTTTATGAGCACAAGGCTATCTGCTGGGATGCAAGAGAAGGTGTTATGTATATTCCTTACTCAAGGCATGACAGAATATGGGCAAGCGCAAACGGTGAAACTCTTTCGGAAAGCTATACCACAGGTGTTGTTGCTGTAAAGGTAGATAATAATACAAAAGCTCTGCAAACAGATGGCACGTATATTGTAAATGACTTTGAAAATGAGCTTTCAAGGGTAACCTTTATTGGTGACGTGCTTTTAGGCTATTCCTACCCCGAAAAAATAGTAGCCTTTAACAAACAAACACAAGCTGTAACCGATGAAATAGAGCTTGGCTAAAAGCTTAACCGCTTAGGAGTAAACCTCCTAGGCGGTTTTATTTTTGTTGTATTATTTAGTTTAATGTGCTACAATTCTCTTATATTAACGAAAAGGGGTATTTTTATGGCTGAAATGACAAAAAAAGATAATGCTTTGCAGGCAATTAAATTTGCATTGTTCTCTGCCTCTGCAGGTATAATTCAGGTAGTAAGCTTTACACTTCTTAACGAGCTTGTTTTACCTAATATCCATATCGAAAACGAAGCAGTTATGAGGGTGCTTAGCGCAGAATACGGCGTGTGCTACCTTATTGCGCTTGTGCTTTCTGTTATTTGGAACTTTACCTTTAACCGTAAATTTACGTTTAAGTCTGCAACGAACGTACCTGTTGCTATGCTTAAAATATTCGGCTTTTACTGTGTTTTTACCCCGGTTTCTACAATTATAGGCGAGGCAGTTATGCGCTCCACAAGCTGGGAGTTTGCAGAGTATATTGTGCTTGCCTGCACTATGGTTACAAATATGGTAACAGAATTTTTATTCTGCCGCTTTGTTGTGTATAAAAACAGTATGAACACCAACGATTTAGCTAAAAAGGATTAACGGTAATGCCACAAAATAAATCAGCAAAAAACAGCTCAAGGCTGTGCAGCGTTTCCCGTAAATGTGGTGGCTGCCAGCTTATGAACTTAAAGTACGAGGAGCAGCTTAAATATAAACAGGCAAAGGTAGTTAAGCTCTTAGGCACATTCCATAGGGTAGCCCCCATAATCGGAATGGAAAAGCCTTTTCACTACCGTAATAAGGTGCAGGCAGCCTTTGGTAGAACAAGAGGAGGAGAAATTATCTCCGGTGTGTATCAGTCAAGCACACACAATATTGTTAAAACAGATTCCTGCCTTATTGAGGATGAAAAAGCAGATGAGATAATTCTCACTGTCAGAAAGCTTGTTAAAAGCTTTAAATTAACTGTTTATGATGAAAGAAATTCAAGAGGCTTTTTAAGACACGTGCTTGTTAAAAGGGGTTTTCAAACAAATGAGATTATGGTTGTGCTTGTTACAGGCACATCCGTTTTCCCTTGTAAAAATGATTTTATTAAAGAGCTTTTAAGGCTCCACCCGGAAATTACAACTATAGTGCAAAACATAAACAACAAATTTACAAGCATGGTGCTTGGTGAAAAGGAAACTGTGCTTTACGGCAACGGCTATATTGAAGATGTTTTGTGTGGAAAGCGCTTTAGAATTTCGCCTAAATCCTTTTACCAGATAAATCCTGTACAAACAGAGGTGCTTTACGGTAAGGCAGTTGAGTTTGCACTTCTTACAGGCAAGGAAAAGGTTATTGATGCTTACTGTGGTATCGGTACAATAGGCATTGTTGCCTCCGATAAAGCAGGTGAGGTAATAGGCTGCGAGCTCAATGCCGATGCAGTTGCAGACGCTCGTGTTAATGCAAAAATAAACGGTGTGGAAAATATTAAATTCTTTTGTGCCGATGCAGGTGAGTTTATGCTTGGTATGAAGGAAGCCGGTGAAAAGTGCGATGTGCTGTTTATGGACCCACCAAGGGCAGGTAGCGATAAAAGATTTTTATCCTGTGCAGTAAGCCTTTCACCCGACAGAATAGTGTATATTTCCTGCAACCCCGAAACACAGCAAAGAGATTTGTTTTACCTGATAAAAAATGGGTATAAGGTAAAGAAAATTCAGCCTGTAGATATGTTTCCGTTTACAAACCATGTGGAAACGGTAGTGTTGCTTTGCAAATGAAAATCTTAAAGCTATGGACAAAATCCATAGCTTTTTTGTTTTGTTTTTATCGAGGTTACGTTTTATTCTCGCAAAATTCACAAAAATCTCTCAAAACCCTTGACGAATTAGTATAATAGTTATAAAATTGTAATATAATTGGAAATTAAATCTTGACTTTTTTGAAAGGAGTGTATATATGGAAGGCTTGTTGTATATTTCCTTCAATGCCTTTTGCATTGCAGAGCTGCTGATGATTTTTGCTAAAATCTGCAAGGGCGTAGATAAACGAATGGGTCAGGTTATGCTGGCATGGTTTATTGTTGCTTCCGTAATACTTCTTTCAAGCGACATTGTTTGGGGTGTTTTTGAATTTTACGTTGGGTGGGATAGCTACCCTGCAGCATCCTTTGTAGTTAACAGTATCTATCATATTTTTACAGGCGTTGTGTCGTATTTGTGGTTTTTATTCAGCGAAAGCGAGCAACGCTCAAGGCTCGTTAAAAGTAAAGGCAGTATAATTCTCAGCCTTTTGCCACTTTTTATTCTTATAAATCTTGTTGTAGGCTCAAACGCAAACAAGTGGGTTTTCTTTATTGACCCTACTACAGGGGAATACAACAGAGGTCGCTTTTATCCTGTAATAATTATTGTTTGTGCTTGGTATATTGCCCATACCACCGTTAAGGCGCTTATCAAAGCATACCGAAAAGAAAATTACCTTCGTAAGCACCAGCTACTTGCACTTGCCTCGTTTGCTATATTCCCTGTGATTTCAGGTGCTTTGCAGGTGCTGTTTGTAGGCTCACCTATGATAAGTGCAGGCATTGCCTTTGCTGTGCTTCACGTGTATATAAGCTCCCGTGAGCTTCTTATTTCTCTTGATCCTATGACTCAGCTTAACAACAGACTTCATATGGAGGATTTTCTTGACGGTAAAATGAGGTCAAAGCCTGAAAACAGAGAGCTGTACGTATTTATTATGGATTTGGATAACTTTAAGCAAATTAACGATGAATACGGCCATCTCGAAGGCGATGCAGCTATTATAATTGCTGCAAACACCATTCGTTCTATTGTGGATAAAACAAACTATTTTGCCTGCCGATACGGTGGTGATGAGTTTGTTATTATATGCGAAACCAATAAAGACTTTATGCCTAAAGAGTTTATTAATCAAATTAACACACTTTTGGCAGAAAAAACTAAAGGTGAGGGTAAAGCCTACACTCTGCAATTTAGCATTGGCTATAAGCGTCACACGTCCGAATATAAGAACGTGCGAGATTTTCTTAATGCAGCCGATGAGGGTCTTTATAAAATTAAAAGCTTAAAGAAAGCATCAAAGGTATAATTTATTACTCCCCATTGGGGAGTAATTTTTTTGAAAAATTTAATAAAAACGGTTGACTACAAAAAACTATAGTTATAAAATTAATGAGTTAAAACTTAATCAAACGGAGTGATACAAATGATTAAAATTGGTCTTTACGGCTATGGTAACATAGCAAAGGGCGTTGAATGTGCTGTTAAGCAAAATAGCGATATGGAGGTTACCTGTGTTTTCACAAGGCGTGACCCATCAACAGTTTCTACAATCTCGGGTGCCGCTGTTTATAAAACCGATTCAATACTTCAGCATAAAGAGGAAATAGACGTGCTTATTATGTGTGGTGGCTCTGCAACAGATTTACCGGAGCAAACACCTGCAATGGCAAAGTACTTTAACGTTGTAGATAGCTTCGATACACACAAAAATATTCCAACCCATTTTGAAAATGTAGATAAGGCTGCTAAAGAGGGTGGCAATATCGGTATTATTTCTGTTGGCTGGGACCCGGGAATGTTTTCTCTCAACAGGCTTTACGGTAGCTGTATTCTCCCAGATGGTGCAGACTACACCTTCTGGGGCAAGGGTGTCAGCCAAGGCCATTCCGATGCTATAAGAAGAATTGAGGGCGTAGCCGATGCAAGGCAGTATACAATCCCTGTAGAGGAGGCTCTCGAGGCCGTAAGAAGTGGCTCGCAGCCGCAGCTTACTGCTCGCCAAAAGCACACAAGGGAGTGCTTTGTTGTAGCAAAGGAGGATGCAGATTTAAAGAAAATTGAGCAGGATATTGTTACAATGCCAAACTACTTTGCTGATTACGACACAACAGTTCACTTTATTTCACAAGAGGAGCTTGACCGTGACCACAAGGGTATTCCACATGGCGGCTTTGTTATTCGCACAGGCAAAACAGGTGTGAATCTTGAAAACAACCACGTTATTGAGTACAGTCTTAAGCTTGACTCTAACCCTGAGTTTACATCAAGCGTAATCACAGCATATGCACGTGCCGCCTACAGAATGGCACAAGAGGGTATGAGTGGCTGTAAAACTGTATTTGATATACCTCCTGCATACCTTTCAAGCAAGTCTGCCGAGGAATTAAGAAAAGAAATGCTATAATATATACTATAAATAAAAATGCTACGAAGCGAAGCTCCGTAGCATTTTTTATGTTTTATAAGACTTATGCATCAGCCTTTATTTCGCCGGCTTTTTTAAGTGATGCCTTTGAAATGGCAGGGCCGACTAATTCATATATAAGCGTACCACAAAGAATAACTGTTCTTATCTCTGTAGCGTATTGAGGCACAACGGTAGAAGCAACAAGGGAAAGACCTATTGCAACACCTGCCTGTGGTACAAGAGCAGGGCCAAGGTATTTGCGTATGTTCTTGTCCGCCTTGCAAATGGTTGCACCCAAGGATGCACCAAATATTTTACCAACAACTCTTACAACAATGTAAATTACGCCTACAACGCCAACTGCAGGTAAAACAGAAAGCTTTAATTCTGCACCTGAGGCAACAAAGAAAAGAATGAATATAGGTGGGGTGATTCTGTCGCTAAGCTTCATAAGGTGGTTTACATCCTGCGAGAAATTTGCAATTACGGCACCCATTGCCATACAAAGCAAAAGGGAGGAGAAGCCACAAAGTGATGAAAGACCTAAGCCTATAAAAATAAATGCAATTATAAGTGATAGACGGTTGCCGTCTTTTTTGAAGGTTTTAAGCGGCAATAAGAATAGAAAGCCTAAAACTGCGCCAACAACTAATGCACCACCAATTTCTATTACAGGCTTTAAAACAAGCTCTGACACCTTTGTAGTGCCACCCGAAAGTGCTGTGGCAATTGCAACGGATATAGAGTACATAATAAGGGCAGTTGCATCGTCTATTGCAACAACCGAAAGCAGAGTTTCCGTAACAGGGCCTCTTGCCTTGTATTGCTTAATAACCATAATGGTTGCTGCAGGTGCAGTAGCAGCGGCAATAGAGCCAAGCACAAGGGCAAAGGGAGCCTCGCACCCTGCAATAAGTAACGCAATAACAACAAATGCTACAGCAAAAAATGATTCAAACGTTGCAATTACAATGGGCATAGCGCCTACACGCTTAAAGTAAGAAATTTTAAATTCATTACCAATTGAAAATGCAATAAAGCCTAAGGCAGCATCCGAAATAATTGTAGCTGAATGTAAAAAATCCTCTGTAAGTATACCAAGCACGCTTGGGCCTAAAATAAGGCCTGCAAGTAGGTAACCTGTAACGTTAGGCAGCTTTACTAATTTTACAAGTCTGCCTGCTGCCATACCCACAAAAATCATAAGCGCAAGGCAAATGAAAGTGTTTAATGATAGATTTCCAAGCATTACAGTGAAATTCCCTCCAAATAGTCAATGGGAAGGGTGAAGAGAATACCTGTATCAGGCTTTTGAAGTCCACCTGTAACAAGGTTAACGATTTCGGATATTATTTTAACGTCCTCATCCTTGGCAACCATAATAATTGTTTTGTTTTCTTTATGTGAGGGCTCCATAAGTCTTCTTATGGAAACAAGGAAAAACATATCCTCGTGGTCATGCTCGCAAAGCTCCTGCATCATACCCTTACTGTCGATAATTGTTGCACCGAAAATATTGTTTTCGGTGAATTTTTCAAGTATTTCATCAAGGCACTCTGTTTTGTTGAGAATTATTGTAACAAGCTTCATAAAAAACCTCCTGATGTTTTTTCGCTGTAATTGTAGCACTACACCATTTTCTTTTCAATGCTAAAAGTGCTTAAATATTATATGCATATAAATATATTTTTTGTACTAAATTGAAAATGTGGTAACAATGTGCTATAATACACTTAGCACTCAATAAAAGGGGAGATATTTGTGTTTAAAAAGTTTATATCCGTTTTATTAAGTATAGTTTTAGCCTTCGGCGCTGTAGTCAGTGCCTCGGCTGTGCAGGGTAGTATATCAGATTTACCTGTTATAATGGTTGCAGGCTACAGCAGTCCCGAGCTTGTTATGACCGATGAGCAGGGCAATAAAACTCAAATATGGGGTCTTAATATGGATTCTGTTATCAGCAGAGTTCTTAACAGAATTGTTGATTTAGGCAAGGGCCTTGTTATGACTCTTGACGGCAACGCCGAGTATTTAGGTAAGGTTGTTGGTGAAGAGCTTGAGCAGGAGCTTGAATATTTAAAAATAAATCCCGACGGCACAAGTAAATATAACGTTACTGTTGCCAACCCCGAAACAATGGATAAGAATATGAAATATATTCTTGATAATAAGCTGCCTGAGGAATATATAAACGAGCGTGAGGTGCTGGATGAAATTGCTGCTAAATATGTTGATTCATCACTTATTTACAGCTACCAGGCAGACTGGCGAATGAGCCTTATCGAATGTGCTGCCGAGCTTGACAGGCTTGTTGAGGAAATAAAGGTAATTACGGGCAAGGATAAGGTTAATATTATTGCAGTTTCCCACGGTGGCCAAATAACTGCTACGTATCTTTCACTCTACGGCCACAAGCGAAGTGTTAACAATGCTGTGCTTACAGTGCCTGCAATTGGTGGTGCTGTGCTTGCCTACGATATTATGAGTGGCGATGCACACTTGGATGAATATACACTTGTTTATTACCTTCAGCACGGCTTTATTGCCGAGGGTGAATACGAGTGGCTTGTTGAGGCACAGCAGCTTGGCTTCCTTGATAACGTTGTTGAGGAGCTTTTACCGTACGTGTATAACGTTATAGGGAACTTTGGCAGTATTTGGGATTTTATTCCTGATGAGGATTACGAGCAAATTAAAGCAAAGCACCTTGACCCTGTAACACACGCAGGCGTAATTGCTAAAAGTGATGCCTCTCACAAAATCACGGCAAATATGCACCAGGCTTTGCAAAAATGCCGTAATGAATACGGAATAAAGGTAAGCATTATTGCAGGTACAGGTGTTCCTGCTGTTTCAGGCTCACAGCGAAATTCCGATGCAATTATAGGTACTAACGATTCCACAGGCGCATTGTGTGCACCGTACGGTCAGCGCTTTAACGATGGCTACACAGGTGAAAAAGCTATGTGTGATGACCCGAATCACGACCACGTTTCACCATCCTTTGAGGTGGATGCCTCCTGTGCGTACCTTCCCGAGCATACCTGGTTTGTGGATGAGCTTTTCCACGGTATGACCTTTAAGGATAGCTACACAAAGGAGCTTGCGTTTACGTTACTGCTTACAGATGAAATTAAGGACGTTCACTCTGATTCTGCATACCCACAGTTCAGAGAGTCAACAAACGCAACAAATGCCGTATACGCAACCTTTAACAGCAGTCCTGCAGGCTATGTAAGTGATGCTGATGATTATATAATCATTAAAAATATATCAGTAGAACATCCTGTTAAAATAACCTCTGTAAACGTTAACGGTGCAAATTTGGTTGTTCATTCACTTGGCATTAAGGCTATAGAGCCGGGCAAAGAGGTTAAAATTGAGTTTACGGGCACTCTACCTGAGGTGAGCAATGCTCTTATGCAGGTGGAAATAAAATATGAGCTTGTGGGCAATACCCTTGCTTCTATAGGCAGTAAGCGCTTTAATTTTAAAATTATGAATGGTGAGACAGTTGAGTACAACACTGCACAACCATTTGTAGCTAACGACATGGCTATGGGCTATGAGGAATTTATGCCTGAGGATACAAATAATATACTTACAAATTTAGGCCTTTCTAATTTTGTAAGCTATATATTCGATATGATTTTTGCAATAATCAATCAGTTAGGCTTAGGCTCGTTTATAAAATAAAAAATAACTATTGACTTATTGATGGAATAGTGGTATAATCCGTAATCGTCGTGGAATGTCCACGGCGATTATTTCCTTGCTCTCAAATATGGTGAGAGACGGAGTCCATAAGGAGGTGCAGACGATGTCAAACTACGAAACAGTCATCATTTATTCAGTTAAGAACGGTGAAGAGGCTGCAAAGGCTCTCGCAGAAAAGTTCCAGAAGATGATGGAAAAGAACGGTACAGTTGACAGCGTTGACGAGTGGGGTAAGCGTAAGCTTGCATATCTCATCAACGATGAAGAAGAAGGCTACTACGTTCTTTACAATCATAGTTGCGAGGCAGATTTCCCTGCTGAGCTCGAGCGTGTTCTCGGTATTACAGAGGGCGTTCTTCGTTCAATGGTAATTAAGAAATAAGAGGTGTGAAATATGCTTAATTGCGCAGTTATTATGGGCAGACTTACAGCTGACCCTGAACTTCGCCAAACACCTAACGGCGTTGCTGTTACAAGATTTTCTGTTGCAGTAGACCGTGGCTACGTAAAACCGGGCGAAGAAAGAAAGGCAGACTTCATCAACGTTGTTTGTTGGAGACAAACTGCTGAATTCGTTACAAGATATTTTTCTAAAGGTTCAATGATTGCAGTTCAAGGCTCAATCCAGACCGGTTCATATGAAAAAGATGGTGTTAAGCGCTCAACCTTTGAAATAGTTGCTGACAACGTTAGCTTCTGTGGTTCAAAGAGCGAATCAGGCACAAGCGGTGCTCCAAGAGTTACCGATGCTGCTCCATCTTTCTCAAATGGTAATGTTGATGATTTTTCAGCTGGTGCTGATGACGACGAATTACCATTTTGATTCTAACAGGAGGTAATTAAATTATGGCATACGATAAAGCTGATCGCCGTCCTAACAAGAAGGGCCGCAAAAAAGTTTGCGCTTTCTGTGTTGAGAAGGTTGAAAAAATTGATTATAAGGATGCTGCAAAGCTTCGTCGCTACACATCCGACAGAGCTAAGATTCTCCCTCGCCGTGTAACAGGCACATGTGCTTACCACCAGAGAGAGCTCACAACAGCTATTAAGAGAGCAAGAATGATAGCTCTCCTTCCTTACACGGCAGACTAATTTTTGCTCGTGTGCACGCCATTTTTGCGATTTATCCACCCAAACTCGCGTATCTTTATACGCTTCGGGGTGTCTAAATCACAAACCTGACGCACTCACAACCAAAAATCAAAGCAGGAACTCGGTTGGGTTCCTGCTTTTGTTCTTGGTATGGGTTTGCAAAATCGGAAATCTAAAGCAAACTACGAAAAATCTAACTTTGCTATTGAGAGTGTCGATTTATCGGCACTCTTTTTTCTTGCATTTTTTAAATTGCTGTGATATTGTAGTGATAAGGCGGTGTTATTATGATAGCGTTAATTGATTATGAAAATGTAAACAGCAATGGATTAAAGGGTGTTGAAAATATTTCTTCAAAGGATAAGCTTATTATTTTTTATAAAGAAAATTCAACTATTACTATGAGTGCCCATAAAAAACTTGAAAGCACGAAGGCAGAAAAAGAATATATTTGTGTTAAAAAGAGTACAAAAAACGCATTGGACTTTCAACTTGTAGCATATCTTGGTATGCTTTGCTCAAAGGACCCCGGACAGGAATATGCAATAATCAGCAATGATGGTGGATTTGACGCGGCAATTGATTTTCTGAAGGCTTTTAATATAACCAGATATACGAATTTAGCTTTAAGTAAAACAGGTGTAAAGGATGCAACAGCAACAGAGGTGAAAAAGCTTGCGCCTGAGTATGCTGAAAAGGCTAGTGAAATTGCGGTGGTTATTGATTCGTATAAAACAAAGCAGGCAATAAACAATAATCTTATGAAGGTTTTAAAATCTGAGGATGTAGGAAAGCTTCTGAAAAAGATAAAACCTTTGCTTGTTGGAAAAAATTAAAAAACAGCAGTATCGACTTTGTGTCGATACTGCTGTTTTTAATTTATTATGATATATTTTGCTAACACAAAATGCGATATGATATAAATCCTTGTATCTCGTGCCAACGGCACATATCGCACCGAAGGTATATCGCATCGTCAGATATATCGCAAATCCGTCAGGATTTATATCGCGGCGAATTACATTCGCCCCTATATTTCTCCATTATAAAAAGCTTCTTTAAACCAAACGTCCTCAACCTCAAAGCTTTTGCCGTTAAGGTAGTTTAAAATTCCTGCATCGGTCGTGAAATCAAAAACTAACTTGTAGGAATAAAGGAATTGCTTTTTGTAGCCGCCAAACTGCTTGTTTTGTGCATTGGTACCATATTTTCCGTCACCTAAAAGGGGAGTACCAAGGTGTGAAAAGCTTGCTCTTATTTGGTGTGTTCTGCCAGTAAGCAGCTCAACCTCTACAAGAGAAAGTCCGTTTTTATAGTCTAAAACATTATATTTAGTAGCAATAGCTTTGGATTTATCTGTGGATTTTTCGCTTATATATACCTTGTTTTGCTTTTCATTTTTTTCAAGGTAGCCTTCAATAAGTCCACTTTTATTTTTTAGCTTGCCTATTACCACGCACAAATATAGCTTGTGCAGCTCTCTGTTTTTTAGCTTTTCATTAAGTATTCTCAATGCTTCTGCATTTTTTGCGGCAATAATAATTCCACAGGTATTTCTGTCAATTCTGTTAACTAAGGCAGGGGCGAAGCTCATTTCACCGTCGGGATTATATTCGCCCTTTTCATACAAATAGCGCTTTATTCTTGTAATGGCTGTATCTGTATAATTATCCTCATCGGGGTGGGAAAGCAAGCCTGCAGGCTTATCTATAAGAATAATATTCTCATCCTCATAAACTATTTTTACGCTTTTACCTGCATTTAAAAAATCATACTTTGGCTTAACTTCTTCAAAAAACTCGTCGTTTATATAAAGAGAAACTAAATCATTTTCCTTTAGTCTGTATGATATTTCTGAGCGCTTATTGTTTACTTTTATTCGCTTACTGCGAATGTATTTGTACATTAACGCCTGTGGGAGCCGTGGGAAAGATTTTGTAATGTATTTATCAAGCCTTTGTCCTGCATCGTTTTTATTTATGTAAAACTCTCTCATTTTTTAAGCTCCTCTTCAATTGCCTCAAGCTTTTTGAAGCGTCTGCTTACAGCAGAGCGAGAAATGGGAGGTGTCATCATTTTGCCGATTTCATCAAGAGATGCTTCAGGGTTATCTAACCTGATTTGGCAAAGCTGTGCAAGGTCAGGGGTCATATCGTCAAGGCTTATTTTGCTCAAAATGAATTCAATCATTTTAATTTGCTTAAGGCCTGCCTCTATGGAGCGCAGCATATTTGCCGACTCGAAGTTCGAGCGTCGGTTTATTTGGTTTTTTATATCCTTTACAGCCCTCGTTTTCATAATGTGCATAAAGGCGTTGTTGGCCCCCATATTGCCTATGAAATCTTCAACTGCTTCAGCTTCCTTGCTGTAAACAACGTAGCTGTTGTTTCTGGTTATTTTTTTTGCCTTAAGGCCTGCATCGCCTATAATTTGAAGTAAATCATCACAAAGCTTTGCTTTTGCCACGGTGAATTCAATATGGTAATCCTTTTCAGGGTCAGTTATGCTTCCGCAAACAAGAAAAGCCCCTCTTATAAATGCTTTTGAACAGCAATCCTCATTTGTTTGCTCTAAATTGGAAAGGTTAACTCTTAAGGCCAATTCTTTACCTGTGTAGCCAAAAAATTCAAGTATTTTAAGCCTGTCTGCTTTAGAGGAAACGCTAACCTTGAAATTACCTGCTTGGCTTTCATTTATATCGGGAGTAACGTCTGTTAAATCTCTTATGCAAGAGGCATATCGGTAAGCAACCTCTTTAAATTCGGTCATAAGAGAAATTTCGTTTATATTAAATGCTCTGCCAAATAAAAGCATGGCAAAAGCCTCTGCCTTGTAGCAACAGGCAGAGGAAATTGTGCTTGTAAGCTCTTTTTTTACATCCGCAGAAAAAGACATATTTTACCTCAATACTATAACCTCCGGCTCAAGTGTAACGCCGGTTTCATTTTTAACTGTAGCTTGAACAAAATCAATTAAATCGAGAATATTTTTTGTTGTGGCACCACCCTTGTTTATAACAAAGCCTGCGTGCTTTTCGCTTACCTGTGCGCCACCAATGCTTTTGCCCTTAAGGCCACATTGCTCTATAAGTGCACCTGCAAAATTACCCTCAGGTCTTTTAAAGGTGCTGCCTGCGCTTGGGTATTCAAGTGGTTGCTTAGCCTTGCGCCTGCCAAGAAAATCATCCATACGGGCTTTAATATTCTCTCTTGTATCCTCTGCAAGCTTTACCTTGCCCGAAAGAATAATACAACCATTGCTCTTGTATATAGAGTGCCTGTATGAAAGCTGTGCAGCCTCAGCAGAAATAGTTTCAATTTTCATATCGGGTGTAAGGTGTGTGATTTCTGTAAGCACATCCTTCATTTCACCACCGTAAGCGCCTGCATTCATAAAAATGGCGCCACCACAGGTGCCCGGTATACCAAATGCAAATTCAAGTCCACTCAAGGAGCCTTCAAGAGCGAATCTGCAAAGGCTTGTAAGGTTTGTGCCGGCAGAGAAAATGATTTCATTCCCCTCACGGCTAATTTCAGCCATATCGCTACCGATTATTATAACGGCTTTGTCTATACCGTCATCCTCAACTATTATATTTGTGCCGTTGCCGAGCACAACAAAAGGCACGTCAAGCTGGTTTGCCTTGTTTATAACGTCTATAAGCTGGTTTGTGCTTTTTGGTGAAATTCTTACACCACAGGGGCCACCTGTTTTAAAGGAGGTGTTTTTAGACATAGCTTCGCCGAGGGCTGCGTCACAGCCCTCAGCTATTGCATAATCATATAATTCTTGAAAATTAAAATTAGATTTCATATTATTCATCAAGAAGCGCTGCACCTATAATGCCTGCATCGTTGCCAAGAGTAGCAGGTAAAATAGCAGCTTGCTTGTCAGCGTATACGCTGTATCTTTCGCTTTTTACAATTTCACGGATTGGTGCGAGAATCTTTTCGCCCTGGCCACTAATACCACCGCCGATGCAAACAGCCTCAGGCTGAAGTGCATTAATAACGTTTGTAAGACCAATTGCAACGTAGTAGAGGTACTTGTCAACAACAGCCTTTGCAACAGCATCGCCTAAATCGTATGCTTCAAAGATTGTTTTACCCTCAACCTTGTTAAGGTCACCCTCACAGGTTTGCCATAAAAGGCTTGATTTGTTGCCTGCCATTGCTTCAACTGCCTGTGAAACAAGAGCTGTTGCAGATGCATATTTTTCCCAGCAGCCCTTTCTGCCACAGTTACAAGGAATGCCGTCAACATTAATTACCATATGACCCATTTCGCCTCCACAGAAGTTAGAGCCACGGTAGATTTTGCCGTTGATGATAATACCACTGCCTACACCTGTGCCGAGAGTGATTGCAACAAAATCTTTAACACCGTTGCCTGAGCCTGCAACTGCCTCACCTAATGCAGCAGCATTTGCATCGTTCTCAAGGTAAACAGGCTTTTTAAGTCTTTCTTCAAGCATTCTTTTTGCAGGAACGTTGTTAAACTGAAGGTTGTTTGAAAACTCAATAAAGCCAGTGTCCTTATTAACAGAGCCGGGAGTACCGATACCTACTGAAATAACCTCGTCATAATTGATGCCTGCGTTAACAACAGCCATATCAACAGCCTCTTTGATTGAGTCAAAAATAGCTTCTGCAGGGCGAGGAGCACGAGTTTTAACCTTACCTCTGCCAATGATTTCATTTTTTTCGTTTATAACACCTGTTGCGATATTTGTACCGCCAAGGTCAACACCGATTCTATACATTTTAGTATCTCCTTTTATTTGAAATTTTTAATAATTACCAAGAATCAATTTCGGTAGAAACTGGCTCTCCACCCATATCTACACCTAATTGAGCCATGAGCTCCTGTGGAGCGTTGTAGCCAAGCTTTTTTTGTCTGTTATTCATAGCAGCAATTTCTATGATGATGGCAAGGTTTCTACCGGGCTTTACAGGTACCGTTGTTGCAGGCACCTTGTTGCCGAGTATTGTTATGTACTCATCATCAAGTCCAAGCCTATCGTAGGATTTTTCGCTGTCCCAGTGCTCAAGCTTAATAACCATATCTATTTTTTCGGTAACCTTAACAGAGCCAATACCGAATATATTACGTGCATTAACTATGCCTATACCTCTAAGCTCTATAAAATGGCGAATGTTATCAGGCGAGGAGCCGATAAGAGTTTTTGAAGAAACCTTTCTGATTTCAACTGCATCGTCGGCGATAAGTCGGTGACCTCTTTTAATAAGCTCTACCGCGGTTTCGCTTTTACCTACACCACTGTCACCTACAATGAGTATACCCTCACCGTAAACCTCAACCATAACACCGTGACGTGTAATTCTTTCTGCCAGCTCTGTGCTAAGGTATGCAATAATGGTAGCCATTATTCCCGAAGTAGGCTCTGCAGTCCTCAAAAGTGGTACCTCGTATTTTTTTGCAAGCTCCAGCATAGCAGGGGGAGCATCAATATTTCGTGTAAGAATTGCTACAGGTGGCTTCGCGCTGAAGAAAAGCTCCAGCCTTTCGTGCTGTGTTGCTTCATCCTGCTCCTGCAGGTAGCTCATTTCAGCAAGTCCTATAAACTCAACTCGCTCACTATCGAAGAATTTTTGATAACCTGCAAAAAGAAGTCCTGGACGGTTAACGTCCTGTGAGCGAACAACGATTTCCTCGTCAGGCTTGTCAGGCATATACATAACCTCAAATGAATGAGCTTCAATCAGCTTTTTTAGCTGTACAGAGTATTTTCCTGCCAAAAAAACGCCTCCTTATGATATAATTGTATACATACTCAAATATTATAGAACAAAAAACGCTTTATGCCAATACCTAAAATCAAATTTTTTAATAATTTAAAATGGTATTTATCCGTTTAATAATTCTGTATGTGAAATTCGCTGAATTTACAGATATTTTTTTGTAAGAAATGCTTGACAATACGTTGGTAGCATGCTATAATTTCGTTACCTCTCATGGAGGGTTCTTTTTTTGTGCCTTGATTTTCTCACAATCAAAGGAGCAAAAAAGAGTTTTCTATGTGATGAATGGGGATAGGCTCCGTTCACCGTTGAGAGGGAGGCTATTCGAAAAATGGAGGTGCCGTTAGTGAGAGTAAAAATTACACTTTCCTGCACAGAATGTAAACAGCGCAATTACAACACTATGAAGGAAAAGAAAAACAACCCTGACAGGTTGGAGATGAAGAAGTACTGCAGATTCTGCAAGAAACACACTCTCCACAAGGAAACAAAGTAAGGAGGTAGCACAATGGCTGAAGACAAAAATCAAGCTGTGAATACCTCAGAGGCAAAAAAGTCTAAAAAAGACAAGAAGCCTTCAAAGTTCTCGCCAAAAAATATCGGTAAGGGCATTGCGCGTTTCTTCAAAGACCTTAGAGGAGAAACAAAGAAAATAGTTTGGCCCGGTCGCCAGATGGTTATCAAGAGCACAGGTATTGTTCTTGCTGCTATTCTTGTAATAGGTATAGGCATTTGGGCAATCGATTTTGCAGTTTCAGGTGCAATCACAGCAGTTAACAAGGCTGCAAGTGAAACAACTGAGGTTGTTACAACAACAGAGGCTGCTAAAGGCGATGAGAATGATGAGGATGATACTTCTGAAAAAGCAGATGACGCTGAGGAAGAGTCCACAGAATCAACAACCACCGCTTGAGTCTGATTAACAGATAGTCAGAATTTACGGAGGTACAGTATGGCTGTAGAAACAAGGTGGTTTATAATACACACGTATTCAGGCTACGAGAATAAGGTTGCCGAGAATATTCGTAAAATTATTGTAAACCGTAAGATGCAAGACAGAATTTTTGATGTTTGTATCCCAAGAGAAAAGGTTTCAGAGCTTAAAACAGTAAGCATTAAAACCTTGACAACTATGCTCAAAAACAAAACTATCGACCAAGATAAGTTTGATGAGCTTTCAGGTGAGATTATTGAAGCTTCACCAAAGGTTGCTTTTGTGCTTGCTTTATCAAAGGCTGAGGAAGCACGCGATACAGGTGCTATGACTCCTGCAGCATTTGAAGCAGAAAAGGGTAGGCTTATTGGTGAGTATCCTGAAATTGCTGCCTCAATGGGAATCAGCATGGATTCTGATAAAAATCTTGAGAAAAAATTCGTAACAGAAGCAATGAACACAAAGAAAGAATTGTGTATCGAAGTGGAAAGGCTTATTTTCCCAAGCTATGTTATGGTTAAACTTGCTGTTGAATACAGTACAAAAAAAGAAGAGGCAAATGTCCTCAAGGTGCCCGATGAGGTTTGGCATGCAATCCGCTATACAAGTGGTGTAACAGGCTTCGTTGGTCCCGACGGCAAGCCAACCCCTCTTACACCGGATGAAGTTAAACGCTTCGGTATTGAGGATGACGTTGCTGTTAAAACTGATAGCACAATCGTTAACCTTGGCTATAAGGTTGGTGACTTTGTTGTCATCACAACAGGTAGATTGGAAGGCTATTCAGGCGTAGTTGAGAAAATTGATGAAGCAGAAGGTACTGTTCGTGTTATCATTTCTCAGCTCGGTAGAGAAATACCTGCAGAGTTACCACTCACACAGGTAAAGTTAGCGATTGATTAATCGCAGTTAATTTGGTAATCAGCAGTATATCTGCTGTTATATGCGACACAAAAATGTGTTGCGTGTGGGAGGGATAAGGCGAGCTCTTATTCCGCCATACCACGAATTTTGGAGGTGCAAATCATGGCTCAAAAGGTTGTAGGTTACATTAAACTACAGATTCCCGCTGGTAAAGCAACCCCAGCACCACCAGTTGGTCCTGCATTAGGTCAACATGGTGTAAACATCATGGCATTTACAAAGGAATTCAATGAACGCACAAAGAATGATATGGGTCTCATTATTCCTGTAGTTATCACTGTATATGCCGACCGTTCTTTCACATTTATCACAAAGACTCCACCAGCAGCTGTTCTTATTAAGAAGGCTTGCGGTATCGAAAGCGGTTCAGGTGTTCCAAATAAAACTAAGGTTGCAACAATTACCGGTGAGCAAGTAAGAAAAATCGCAGAGCAGAAAATGCCTGACCTTAATGCTGCTTCAATCGAAGCTGCTATCTCAATGGTAGCAGGTACAGCACGTAGTATGGGCGTTACTGTTGTAGATTAATGCTCCCGGGTGGGAGGTAAATCCGATTTAACCACTCTATTGGGAGGAAAAGAATTATGAAACATGGTAAAAAATATGTTGAGAGCGCAAAGCTTGTAGATAAAGCAAAACTCTACGAGGTTGCAGAGGCTCTCGAGCTTGCAACAAAGACTGCAAGCGCTAAGTTCGACGAAACTGTTGAGCTTCACATCCGTCTTGGTGTTGACTCTCGTCACGCTGACCAGCAGGTTAGAGGCGCTGTTGTTCTTCCAAACGGAACAGGTAAAAAGGTTCGTGTAGCTGTTTTCGCAAAGGGCGATGCTGCTAAGGCTGCAGAAGCTGCAGGTGCAGATTTCGTTGGCGATATGGACCTTCTTGAAAAGATTCAGGGCGGCTTTATGGATTTCGACGTATGTATCGCAACACCTGATATGATGGGCGTTGTTGGTCGTCTTGGTAAGGTTCTTGGTCCAAGAGGTCTTATGCCTTCACCAAAGGCTGGTACTGTTACACCTGATGCTGCTAAGGCTGTTGAAGAAGCTAAGGCAGGTAAGATTGAGTACCGTCTTGACAAAACAAACATCATCCACTGCCCAATCGGCAAAGCATCTTTCGGTAGCGAAAAGCTTACAGAAAATGCAATGGCTCTCCTTAATGCAGTTATTAAGGCAAAGCCAGCAGCAACAAAGGGTACTTACATCCGTTCATGCGTAGTTGCTACTACAATGGGCCCTGGTATCCGTGTAAATGCTGCAAAGCTTACAGGTCCTGTAGCTGAATAAAAAAATGCTTGACATATCAGTTTTGATGTGTTAAACTACTTGTGCTGTTCTAAAGACAGCAGGTACAAATTTTGTGTAATGGTCTATACCGCCTGCCGAGGAATGTGCTTATTTACTTATAAAGTTCTTACTATGACTATGAGTAATTATGCCCTCCCTCGTCTATGCGGGAGGGCATTTAAATTTGGCAAAATAATGTTACGGAGGTGAATTTATTTGCCAAGCGAAAAGATTTTAGAAGCAAAAAAAGCTGAGGTTGCTGCTATTGCAGAAAGACTTCAGGGTGCATGCGCAGGTGTTATCGTTGACTACAAGGGTATCAACGTTGCAGACGATACAGTTCTTCGTAAAGAGCTTCGTGAAGCTGGTGTTACTTACACAGTTACAAAGAACACAATGATCGAGCTTGCTATCAAGGGTACAAGTCTTGAAGGTCTCGGTGAGTGCCTCGAAGGTACAACTGCTATTGCTACATCTACTGATGACTATGTTGCAGCTGCAAGAATTCTTTGCAAGTTTGCTTCAACACATGAGAATTTCAAGGTTAAGAGTGGTTTCCTCGATGATGAAGTTATCAGCCTCGAGAAAATCGACAGTCTTGCAAAGCTTCCTTCAAGAGAGGTATTGCTTGCTACTGTTTGCAGCGTATTCCAGGCTCCTATCGCAGCTTTTGCACGTGGAGTACAGGCTATCGTTGATAAAAACGGTGAAACAGCAGAAGCAGCTGCTGAATAATTACTGCTGAAAACAAAAAATTAAACCTAAATTAAGGTAATAAATGGAGGAAAATAAAATGGCATCTGAAAAGATTACTGCTATTATCGAAACTTTAAAAACACTTACAGTACTCGAGCTCTCAGAGCTTGTTAAGGCTGTAGAAGAAGAATTTGGTGTATCTGCTGCTGCAGCTGTTGCTGTTGCTGCTCCTGTAGACGGTGGCGCTGCTGCTGTTGAAGAGAAGACAGAGTTCGACGTTGTACTTGCTGAAGTTGGTGCAAACAAGATCGCTGTTATCAAGGTTGTTCGTGAGCTCACAGGTCTTGGCCTTGCTGAAGCAAAGGCAAAGGTTGACAGCGCTCCTGCAACAATCAAGGAAGCTGCTTCTAAGGATGACGCTGAAGCTGCAAAGGCTAAGCTCGAAGAAGCTGGCGCAAAGGTTGAACTTAAGTAATTTAAGCTTTAACAACTTACTCCCCGAGTTTTTTCGGGGAGTTTTATTTTTGTGCTAATAATTTAAAATTGACGAAAGCCATCTTTTGTGTTATAAATTTATTTACACGCAAAGGGTGGTTTTATTATGAATGATGTTTCAAATTTTGTTATAGAGCCTGTAGCTTATATAAGAAATGGCTACGATGAAAAGTTTGGCATACCAAGACAAAGTGGCTTGGCTAACAAGATAATATCCGAAATAGTTTTTTACAAAAAGTATCAGGATGAAAATATGCTTAGGGATATTGAGCAGTATTCTCATTTGTGGCTTATATGGGGCTTTTCGGAAAATGTGGGGGAGTGGTCTGCTACTGTTAGGCCACCAAAGCTTGGTGGCAATAAAAGAGTAGGTGTTTTTGCAACCCGTTCACCCTACAGACCTAATAATTTAGGCCTTTCTTGTGTTGAGCTTGAAGGCGTTTTCGAGGACGATGACGGCACTTTAACTCTTATTGTTTATGGTGCCGATTTAAAAGACGGTACACCTATATTTGATATTAAACCGTACCTTCCGTACGTGGATTCTATACCTGATGCAAGAGGTGGCTTTTCTGAAAATTTCAAGGAGGACGTTATTGAGGTTGTTTTTGAGGAGAATGTAGAATGTCTTTGGCAAGATGAAATTGCAGAAATTCTGTCCTATGACCCACGCCCACAGTATCAAACTGATGAAAACAGAGTTTACGGCTTTAAGTACAAGGGGCACAACGTTAAATTTGTTTACCAAAATGGAAAAATTGTTGTAAAGGAGATTATATAATGATTTATATAAAGCCTTCGTTTTACAACAAATTTAAGTGTATAGCAGCTAACTGTACAGATAATTGCTGTATAGGCTGGGAAATTGACGTTGATGAAAGCACCTTGTACTCTTATGAACAAATAACGGGCGATTTTGGAGAGAGATTACGAGAAAATCTTGTGAAATCTGCAGACGGAAGTGCCTGCTTTAGGCTTTGCAAAAATGAAAGATGTACATTCCTTAACGAGAATAATCTTTGCGATATTATTATAAATTGTGGTGAAGAAAGCCTTTGTGAAATTTGCAAAGAGCACCCTCGATTTTACGAGTGGTTTCCCGGTGTAACAGAGTGTGGTTTGGGCCTTTGCTGTGAAGAGGTTTGCAGGCTTTTATTAGAGAATGACCGGATGTTTACACTTGAAGAAAGTAATGACGGCGAAAAAATAGAGTTTAACAGCAAAGAAGATGTATACGAGTCGGACTTTTATATTTTTATTGTAGGGTTAAGGGATGACTTTTTTAAAATTCTATCGAACAAAGCATTAAGCTTTGAAGAAAAGTTAGTTAAAATATTAGAAAAAACCGAACGCTTTACAGGTGAAAGCTGTAGGTTGAAAAACGATAAAGCTCTTGTGGAGCTATATCTGCAAACGGAGCCGGTTGATAGTGTATGGACCGAATACATAAATGATTTAAATGAAAAGCTTGACGACGTGCTGGAAATTGAAAAAGCCTTTTATTCGTCAGCCTGCAATAATTTCCTTTATGCTAAAGTTTTGGCATATATGCTTTACCGCCATTTAATAAAAGGTGTTTTTGATAAATGCATAGCAGAAAGAGTATGCTTTTGTATTGAAAGCTTAAGGTTTGTAATGCTGAGCGATATGAAAACCTTTTACGAAACAAACAAATTAGATATTGCAGACCGTGTCAACAACCTTAAAAGGTGGTCAAAGCAGATAGAGTACAGCGAAGAAAATACAGATTTATTGATTTACGGAAGTGAAGAAAATGGGAACTAAAGCAGAAAAAACAAATGCAATGAGGCTGTTTGACCAAAAGAAGGTGCAGTATACTGTTCACGATTATACACAATCGGGTGCAATTGCAGGTGAAGATGTAGCAGCAGTTTTGGGTGAAAACTCTGCACAGGTGTTTAAAACCCTTGTAACTGTTGGCAAGTCCGGACAGCACTACGTTTTTCTTGTGCCTGTGTGCAAGGAGCTTGATTTGAAGAAGGGTGCCTTGGCAGTTGGTGAAAAGTATATCGAAATGATTAAGTCTAAGGATTTATTGGGTCTTACAGGCTATATTCACGGTGGCTGCTCACCTGTGGGTATGAAAAAGCCATTCACGACAATTATAGATGCTTCTGCACAAGGCTTTGAAAAAATATTTTTTAGTGCAGGTAAAATAGGTCTGCAAATTGAAATATCAGTTTGTGACATTGAAAAGGTTATTAAATGCAAGTTTTTTGAGATATGCTAAAAATGGGCTGTAAAAAAACAGTTTAAGAAATCCGAGATTCACAGAAAGTAGTGGGTCTCGGATGATTTTTTGTATTGAGTTTTAGAAAATAGTAAAAAAAGAAGAAAAAAGAAGAGTTTTGAACAAAACAACAAAGCCAATGGCAAAAACCATTAGTTTGGGTTATAAAATGTTCAAAACTTTTTTGTATTTCTATGCTGCAGAAAGTAGAGCCAGCTTTTTCAGGAGGTACTTATGAAGGTTAAAACCACAAGAAATTAAGGAAAATTCAAAAAATACACCTTTTAAACCTTTTTCTTCTTGCTCTTTTGTAGTCTCTGTTCCACTTGATTGTGCCAAAAGCTCCTTCTGCTTGTATGCTTCTGTTTATACGAAGAAGAGCACCTTTTGTGCTGTTCAGATTGTTCAAAACCTCCTGATGATAACCTGTCAGTTCTTCATTAAGTCTGATTGTTCTGTTGCCTTCAGTTTTTGTGCATTTTTCTTTATGAGGACAATTACTGCAATCCTCACACTGATAAACTTCTTCTCTTCTTCCGTATTTGTTGTTCTTTACTGCACGAGTGTAAAGGAAACGGAATTCTTTACCATTAGGACATACGGGATTACCATTTTCATTGATAGGAAAATTTACTGCTCTGTATGGATTGTCTCTGTATTTTTTATCTTCCGTTTCTTTTTTGAACATTGTGAATTTCATATACTTTTCCATTCCGTGTTCTTGGCAATATATGTAATTGTTCAGGCTACCATAACCTGCATCAGCTACGGGATATGTAGGATATTTTCCATATGTTTCATTGAACTTTTCCATTAAGGGTTGAAAACAATCCATATCAGAGGCATATTGTTTTACATCAAACACAGATATATATTCATCACATAAACCAAGTTGTATATTGTATCCCGGTAAAAGCTGGTCATTTCCCATATAGTCTCTTTTCATTCTGAAGAATGTCGCTCCGTTATCTGTCTTTGAATAACTGTTTCTGCTATCTCCACATATATTTATGTGTTCTGCATAGTTCTTTAATTTATCTATGTATTCTATGATTTTATCATAATGCTTCTGTTCCGTTGATTTTCTGTGTCCTTTGCCACGAACTATGGTTTCAGGGTGTAAATCTACAAGATTAATGTATTGTGATATTACTTGCTCCAGATACTCTATTGCATACTCATTTCGTATATCGAATTTAACTCCTTGATACACAATAGTTTTATTGATTTCTTCAAGTAAAGCACTTATCTTATCAAAGGTTTTCTGTAGATTCTTTAGACTGCTCTTCTTCCATACCCAGCTATACTTGTTGGCATTGGCTTCAAGCTTTGTTCCGTCTATGTAAACTCTCTCTAAATCAACATTTTCTACATCAAAGATATATCTGTTGATTTCATTAAATATTTCTTCTATGCTATCCGTCAGACAATCATTCATAAAGTTATCTATGGTCATATGGCTTGGTGCTTTTTCTTCCTGCAACAGCCACATAAACCGTATATCTGTTTTGCACAGCTTCTCTATTTCACGAGTTGAAACATACCCGTGCTCCATAAATGCAAACAGTATTACTTTAAGTAAGGTTTCCGAATCAAATCTTCTGCGACCTGTCCTGTTTTCCTTGATCACAAGATATCTTTTTAGGTCAATTTGATTCATTATCCCACAAAATGTATATACCGGGTCAGAAATTTCTATTATTTTTTCAATTTCCAGTGGTAATTTTAATTGATCTGGTGTATTATACATCTGTGTGGTTTTGTTTTTTCTCATCAATTAAATTTTACCACAAAAAAGACTACAAGCCTACCTCTTTCGGTAAGTTTGTAGTCTTTTCTTTTTCAAGGCTGTTTTTTTACAGCCCCTTTGTTGTACAAACCACAAATTCATAAAGATGAATATTGGGTTACTGTTTATTCAGTATATTTCTTTATTGTTCCGGTGTGGCAGTTGTTATAACAACGTTATCGAGTGTACCCGAGATACGAATATACTCATAATCCTTATGAGAATGAGAGAACTCTCTCAAGGCATCGGAGAAATAATACTCTGCCTCGTTTCTCAAGGCTCTTACACCGAAGCTTTCAACCTCTCCGGCTGTAACGTTAAGAAACTCCTGCAAAACGCCTGTATCAATTTCCACAACATAAAGATAGTGGTCTCTTTCGGCAATATTGCTTATACATTTAGCGGCAATATCCTTTATGGCATCGCCGGTAATAGGATTGAACTTAATAATTGCGTTCATTCTACCTATAACCTCACGCCTAAATTTACCAGTTTCGGCAAGCTTAACCTTTGCCTCTCGTGTTTCTTCACCGATTAACCTTGCTATATTAAGTGTTTCTGTACCAGCCTGCTGTTGTGTTGCAGACCTCGGTTCAGCAGTAGCGAAGCCCAAGCTCTTTGATTCTTTAAGCTCAACGTTACTTGTAAAGAACACAATGCAATTGGATAAATCGTAGAAGTTGTTGCCGTTCTTCAAGGTCTTGCCATTAGTTTCCTGCTTGCCTGTTTCAAGAGCCTGCATTATAACCTCTGTAGCATTTGACGCTGCTTTCTCAATTTCCTCAAACACAAAGACCGTATTAGGATTATCCTCAAGAATAGCGAAAACACCGGGCTCATCAAAGCCAACGTAACCGGGAGCCGCACCTGTGAGCCTTGAAATATCTGCTCTATCCTGGAACTGTGTGCAGTCAACAGGTCTGTATGCAAAAGCTTGCTTAGAGTCAAGCTGCCTATTGATTGCCCTTACAAGAGCTTCAACAATCGCTGATTTACCGATACCTGTCGGTCCGTATAAAAATATTGATAATGGCCTTGATTTATGCTTGGTTGCAAGGTGATTGCATACAAGGTGTGCAATCTTTAAAATATTATCATCCTGGCCGTAAATCTCTTCGCTAAGGTCGATAATAAGTGAATCCTTATCTAAAACAAGATACTTTTGATGTGTCTCGGGCACGGTAAGTGCATCCTTGTTATATCTCATTTTAGGTCTACGTGTGGGAGCAACCGGTTCTGTATCGCTTGGCTCAGTATTTCTCACGGTAGGACGGGGTTCAATTGGAATATCGTGGGAAAATGATGAAAGGAATTCACAAAGTGCATCAAAGCTACAAAACTCTTTTATTCCGGTTGTAAGCCACTGAGCAATTGCTTCGTTATGACCGTTATACTCAACAGGTGCTTCGCAGCATTTAATAGTAACCCTTGTATCAGAATAGTATCTGAATTCAATTGTACATACCGCATTGTTGCAGCTTGCAGGCATTTTAACGTTATCGAGTATGTAACAGCCACTACCTGTTACAAGCTCATTGCGTAAGTCTTCAAAGCCTGCTCTGTTGGAGCAGAGCTTTTCCCAATTAAACATAGAAATCATGTTTATAGTCCTTTCTTAATAAAAACAATCAAACTTAATTATTGAGGAATATAACGAGTATCTTTTATATCGTACTTTGTTTGGGTAAGATTGCCTGTACCGCCACAAAGAGGACAGCCCTCTTCCGGTGTTTGACCTATAGCAATAGTAACAAACGGGAATGAAAGGTCGGTTTCAGTCTTCTCAACATCTGCTAAAGGCTCAAAAGCAGGTGCTTTAAACTCATCTGAACACTTTGTCATCAAGTAATTGCGGTCGGCAAACTTATCAAGCTTGTGGAAGTAAGGTGTATCCTTTTCCTCATAGCAAAGAATGTGTATTGCTATATAAGCCTTAATTGCATTGAGGTAATCAGTTACACAAACTGCTGCGCCCTCTGATGAGCCTGTACCGTTATCAGGCGCTGAAAGCATCTTATTGTAACGACTTGCAAGCATACAACGTGGGCAGCTTGCTGTCACGCCCGGGTACCAGAAAATAACCTCGTGGCCTTTACCCTTTTCGAAAATTTGTGCTGCAAGATATGGTACACCGTATTTCATTGCTAACTGTGCACATCTGTCTTGTGCATAGAAATTATCTGTACAACCAAGCATTAAGAAATCCGCAGGGTTACAATTAGCAATATTTGTTATTGCTGCAAATTCATCGTCAGTAACGTTATTATCAAGAAAACGGTTAATGCAAATTACTTTTGCGAGAGGATTTATGTCTAAAATCCTTTCCCTTGTAACCTCGCACTTAAACTTACCGATTTCTGAAATAAATGCACCCTGAGTAGCAACGTTTGTATCCTCTACCTTATCGCCATCCCAAAGAATGAAGGTTGAAACACCACAACGAGCTAATGATTCAATAAAAGGTCTTGAACCACCTAAACCTACGCAGGTTACTACCTTTTTGCTCATAAGGTTATTAGGAAAAATATTCTCAATACGCTTAAAGCGATTAGGTGCTTTCTTGTCAAGCTCTCTGAGGCGACGTGTTTCAGGGTCCTCAACAGGTTTAGGCTCTTCAATTATCATTGCCTGCTGCTTCATTTCAACTGTCTGCTCAAAGGTGTATGGGTAAATCTTGATTTCACCGTTAAGCTTTGGTGATACCTGAACAATAGGTGTAAAGAACTTACCTTGAACATTAATTGTTTCAATAATATGCTTGGCGGTTTCTTTATCACCGTATGAAGGTGTTATTACACCCTGTGGGTGAGAGTGAATTATACCAACAAGCTGAACACCGTTATCATTCCATCTGTGAATAACCTCATTTAAGGCTTTGGTGTTCATTGTGTAGCTTGCAGCTGTTCTGTCTGCACTCTCATCAAAATAATAGTGGTCAATGTGCTTTCCGTCGCTTGAACCAAGGATACCTCCCTGCTCAGGCTTTCTGCGACCGATTGTATCGCTGATTTGTTTATAAACCTCTGCAGTGATAATCCATGCTTCGTTTGTGTTGACATTTCTATTTGTCATAGTAAAAATCCCCTTGATTTTATTAAAAAATGTTTTCATATTGATATTATTCCTTTAGATTTCAATATTGGCTGTATAGTGCCAAAATCGCCACCGTGTTTTATATAATAAGAAGTTATTTCACTCCAGGTTTTTGCAAGCTCACGGATACTTTCCAATGATTCAATTTTTTTATCCCAACAAATATAGTGAATATCTGTTTTGTGGTAAGGAATATCATTATTTCTAATGAATGCTCGTATTTTAGTGATTAATGCTTCGTTGTGCTCTGTTAAGCGATGTATTATGTTTATAGAATCAGAACGACCGGAAGAAAACTTCTTGTAATTAATATCGGTAAGAATATATGCGCGCCAATCTGATGGTGCTATCTCAACGAAAAGAAAATTTATGTCTAAAAGGCAATCAGACGTTCTATATGTATTGTATTCGTATAACATTATATAACTCCGTCCTTTTCAAGCTTCTTTTGAATTGTTGCAAAATCTCCGCCATAACGGATGTAGTAAGCTGTAATCTCAGCCCACATTGCTGCTAATTCATGCATTGTTTCCAAATCATGAATTGGCTTTGTCCAGCAGATATAAGGATAGTCCTTGTTTTCATCTATATATCTGTTAGTATTATCATCAAGATACAAATGAGTATCTTTATAGTTATCGGAACGATTCTGTGAAAATTGTTTATAGTTGATTTCGTTTAAAACATAACCTCTCCAGCCCATCGTTGGACCTAAATCCAAAAAGAGAAACTCGATATCAAGGAGGTTATCCTTTGTTTTATAAAAAATATGCTCGTATCTCATTATCATTCTCCAAATAAGAAAAGTGCAAATGCTATTATTGCTATAACAGCTATAATTTTAAGTACCAAAAGCAGTACTGAAGCAACTAAGGATGAAACTAAATATACACCCACTCCTCCAGCTGCAAGGCAGGTGCCTCCAATTATACCTGTAGAAAGACTTTTGAATCTTTTCATTGCCCATACTGAAAAGATAGTATAAGCAATCATACAAATTATGGTTACAACCATAATATATGTTTCCATTTTATTTCCTTTCAAAACCAGGTGCTGGTATTCCTGTGTCAATAAATTTCTGTGTGGCATCCGCCCAATTTCTACAAAGGGTTTTTGCCTGCTCCGCATATTGGATTTTTCCGGTCCAGCATATATAGTGCTTTTTTGTACCTCTTTCAATCCAATAGTGCGGATTATATTTTGCAGTTGACCTTCCTCTGAAGGAAGGAGTACGTTCTATGTAACACTTGTATTCATCGTTGGACTTTTTTATCCTGAACTTATATGAATGGTCAAGGATTTTGGTATTGGTTTTAGCTGAATACTCAAAGCAAAATTCGCTTGGTTCCTTCCAGCTTTTGTAACGAATACCAAATGTGATAGCAATAGCCACTATCGGAAGAGCTATCAACAGCTCCATAAAAACATACTCCTTCTAATCTTTAACTGTGCATTAACTTTCGTTAACGATGTGGAAACCAAAGACCACCATCGAGGTCGCCCTGTCTACCACCGTGCCAAGTACCTCCATCGAGGTCACCTTGTCTACCTCCATGCCAAGTACCACCGTCGAGGTCGCCCTGTCTGCCACCGTGCCAAGTGCCTCCGTCGAGGTCGCCCTGTCTTCCACCGTGCCAGGTACCACCGTCGAGGTCGCCTTGTCTGCCACCGTGCCAGGTACCACCGTCGAGATCGCCTTGTCTGCCACCGTGCCAAGTGCCACCGTCAAGGTTACCCTGTCTGCCACCGTACATATTTGTGCTTGCAAAATTATCGTAATAATTTGCTGTCATATAAAACAACTACTTTCATTAAATCATGTGGGGTTTTCTTAATATTACAGGCCACATTCCTGTAATATTACTTGCCTGCATCGCTTAGCTAAAGCGTGTTAACCGATTTCACCTCTTTAAATAAACTCCAACTAATTACACTTATGTAATTAAGTTGCTACAGCTTTTTTCGAGAGCTTTATCTCACTCTCTTACCCTAATAAACATCGAACAAAATTGATTTTCGCAAAAGCTTTGAAAATATTTTGTTTTTTGTTACAACAGGTAATTTTTTAAGAGCTTTGTCTCACTCTCTTACCATAATAAACATCGAACAGAATTGATTTTCGCAAAATTCCGAAAAAATTTTTTTGATTATTTCGAATCATATCTTTTCTTTCGATGTGATTAAATTTTACCATATTAAACACCTAGTTTTAATTACACAAAAGGCAAATTCACCACACATCTTTTAACATTAACTGCAAAAAGCAACACCTATTTTTTCAAAAAGTGAAAATACTGTAAAAAACCGATTTTTTACCCCCAAAAAGAGAATAAACCCTAAAAAGGACATTGCTCTTATTTGAGCAATGGCCTTGTTGTATAGTAAAACCACGCGTTAGACGCGTGGTTCAATTAAATTATATAGATGAAACAAACCAAAAAGAAAACTCCTTCGTGATATAATGAAGTTGCGGTCTGCCAACTGCAACAAAAAAGTGCGAAGGAGTGTGCATTCAAAATGGGATTGAATAACATAAACAGTTTATCACATACAAAGTGGAATTGCAAACATCATATAGTGTTTGCACCAAAGTATAGACGAAAAGTGTTTTATAGTCAAAAGAAAAGAGAGATAGGTAAAATATTGCGACAACTTTGCGAGTGGAAAGGAGTCAAAATATTAGAGGCAGAAGTATGTCCCGACCATATACATATGTTGGTTGAGATACCACCGAAAATGGCAGTATCAAGCTTT
>JAZNTU010000022.1:0-118179 GCA_045591945.1 Acutalibacteraceae bacterium
AACACTTGCTCTTGACTTAGTCGATAATGACTTACTCGCCGGAATGGACACAATTGACCTTTCCATCATCGGTGAGCTCAGATTAAACAAAATCGACTATATCCTTTCTGATATCCACTCTTTGCGTACAGGCTTTATTTGGAGTATCGGTAAAGGTCTTCTTGGTGACGTAGGTGACCTTGACTTCTCAGGTCTTACTGTTGACGACGCTAACAGCACAGCTCTTCAGCGTTCAAACGGTGACTACGAGGTTATTTCCGGTCTCCTTCTTTTCATCGCTGAGAACGCAGGCGTTCTCTCTAAGGCTGCTTACGGTCTTAATGGCGGCAGCGGCATCAGCCTTGGTCTTATCAGCTCTTTCCTTGACCTCGGTGAAGTTGGCGATATGCTCAACGATATCCCCGGTATGCTCGTTGGACTTGTTTATGATTTGATCATTCACGGTTCATACGGCTACGATAAGAGCATCGATGACATTAAGGAAGCAAAATCAACTCTCACAGCTACATATCCGGAGATGGATACACTTGATGAGATGATTCCTAACGCTATCTACAACCTTCTTACAAAGCCACAGAGCTACTCATACGAAGGCGAAGGCGTTAACGCTGTTAAAGTTTGGGATATGGAATCAGTTATTATGCCAAACCTTGAGCTTCAAGCTGCTGACATCAACCCTCTTAGCAAGTCTCTCTTCCAGATTCTCGATACAGCTGCTCAGGTAGCTATCGACGAGATTGCTATCCCGGCTCTTAACAACAACCTTAAGAAAGCTCTTATGATGGCTGTTGAGGCTGACCTTAACGAGATTGACAAAGCTTCTCTTCCTACAAATGTAGCAGATTATTTTGCTGATACTGCTTCATACGAAACATATTTCGCATATGACAGAATCATGAAGGAAGCAGGCGTTTGGTACTACACAACTCTTGAAACAGTAGTTGAGGAAGATGCTACAGGCGCACCAAAGCTTGACGAAGAAGGCAACGAAATCACAACAAAGGAGCGTAAGTACTTCAAGGTTAATATGGGTGCTGCAAACGAGTTTGCAAACCTTATCAACTGGGATTGGGAAGTTCTTGCTCCAGGCGCAACAGTTACAAACGCTAAGAACCAGATAGTTCTTGATTACAACGAAATTAAGGGCGTTAACGGTACACTTGTTGGCGGTATCAACAAGCTTATCGGTATGGTTTACTCAGTTGCTCTTACAGATGCAGCAAGAGCAGACTTTGAGGCAAAGATTAAAGAAATCGATTCATCCTACACAGGCTGGCTCGATGAAAACGGTAACGATGACCTTACAACAAACGTTACTAACCTTACAAAGTACATCCTTGTTAACTTCGGTGACAAGGTATTCGGTGCAGATTCAAAGTATGCATCATACAAATGGGAAGATGTTAAGGATCTTTCTGTTATTGACCTTGTTGCAATGATAGGTCCTGAGTTCTTTGAGGATGCAATGCCTCAGATTATTCTTCCTAAGAATGCAGACGGTTCATATGCTTTCCACCAGGGCGTTCAGCTTTGGGAGTTTGCTGCTATCGTTCTCCGTGAGCTTATCACAGGTATCGCTCCTGGCGTAAACTACGATGCATACATCTTCGAAAACGGTGACGTTACATCTGCTAATGACAGATTGTTCGTAGAGCAGAGCGCAGACGACTGGTTCAACCTTATTCTTAATATGGGTACAGACCTTGGTCTCACATACCTTGGTCAGATCACAAACTTCAAGGATTACTGCGTAGAAGCTTTCGGTGCAGACTTTGTTCTTGATGATTGGATAAACTATGGTGTTGGCGGTATAGATGAGTCTCACTGGCAGACATCTCTTGACCACGCAATCCTTTGGGCTGCTAAGTATGTAGGCGCTAACGTTACAGATAGTGGCGTGCTCAACGGTCTTGGTTATGACCAGATTGCTGCTGTTGACGGTCCTATCAACAAGCTTAGCTACATTCTCAACACACTTCTTCCTCTCGGTTTTGTTGGTGATGGTACATACACATCTGCTGACTATGACCTTGACTTAAGCCTTGTTGTTGAGGGACTTAAGGATCTCCTTACAAACTTCAACCTTAATACAATTCTTCACCTCCTCGGTCGTAACCAGGCTTCTAAGTACAATGCATTTGACGATGCATCTCTTGGTACAGCAGTTCTCGACCTTGTTAATAAGATTCTCAACCTCGTATTTGGCAAAACTATCCTTCAGAACGTAAATGCTGTTGGTACAGTTTCTGCTCAGAGCGTTGACAGTGTTATTTCACAGGCTGCATTAAAGACAACTGTTCAGAACCTTCTTACAGGTCTTAACGACAGAAAAGACGCTATCCTTAAGAACGCTCTTCCAATCGTTGGTAAGCTTATGAGTGGTTGGGGTACAGAGCAGAGATTCAAGAGCCCTGTTCACAACGTTCCAACTCACATCAACGTAGAGGATACAGGTTGTTCATATTGGTACGAGACATCTGAACCAGACTGTAACGGTAACGTTACTTACACAATTCATAATAAGGACGCAAAGACCTTCACAGTTCGTAACGGTTCAGACGGTATGTGGAGACACTACGTAAAAGACGGTACTGAATATCAGGATGAACAGTATAAGATTCAGCTTACAAGCGTAGAATTCTTCAACTATGACGGTACTGCATCATCCTACATCCACTCTGTTAACGTAGATACATCTGTTGTTGACTACGGTGGAAGCGTAAACTTCAGCTTCTTAGTTGGTTCTATCGCAACTCCTGATAGCCAGACAGCCGGTTCAGGTTCAGCAATTCCTGCAGAAGGCGTTATGCAGAGAATGAAGATCAACTATAAGATTTACGTTGAAGATGGTTCAGCTCTTCTTAACGGTACAGTATTCTCTGACGAGTCATTTATCTGGCTCAGCAGATATGCTAACGATGAAAGAACAGAAATCAGTGCTTCTTCAAAATCTTACGAAACAAACATCTTTACACCAATCTACGTTCCTTACTATGAGGATGACGTTCAGGCAACTCTTGACTTCGTTAAGGAACAGAACATCGCAGAAGTATGGCGTGAAAACGTTACATTAGGTTCTTCACAGACTCATAAGCTTTCAATTGATTCTGCAGACGACCCAGACGGTTTCACAATGAGTGCTTTCTCAGTATCACTTCCTAACTCAGACCAGCAGTCAACATTCCTTAGATTGTTTGATAGCTACACAGCACAGTCAATGGCTTCTGACGGTTCAAGCGCTGTTGCTTCTTGGGCAATTACCGGTGGCGTTCCTACAGTTGATACATTCAAGTCTAACGTTACAGAGGATGAAATTAACTCTGCAGCCGGTGCATCTTCTACATGGAAGGTTAGCTTCTCTTCAAAGAATGATAGCAAGTCAGGCGAAACATTCCAGCTCAGATATTACAATGCTGACTACAGAGATCGTCTTCTTGACCTCATTGCAGACGAAAACAATGCACAGCGTAAGGCTTCTGACTACAAGCACTACTACAATGCAAATGCTACAGTTGAGGCTTCTGAGGCACTTGTTAACGTTGACGTTCCTGCAAGTGAGTCCGTGTCAGGTGAGTTCGAGCTTCGTGAAACAAACTTCGCAGTTGGTGCAAACGGCGTAACAGTTATCAACTGTGCACAGGCATGGAGCAACTATTACACAGCTCTTAAGAATGCTCTTGACGTAGGTCTTCAGGAATGGAACCCAACATCTAAGTACAACTTCAAAGAAACATACCAGGCACTTCGTGTTGCTGTAAACGATATCGAGTACTGTACAGCTACTGCAGAAGACGGTGCTGCAAACCTCGGTACAACAATCGATGCTCTTGAGGATCAGCTCAGAGCTTCACAGGCTCGTCAGACAGACATTTATAACCACACAGACTACGAGATGTACAGACACAACAGATACAACGATGCTCGTAGCGACATCAACGGTTATATCACTCTTAAGGACGATGCATCACCTGCTACTGTAGCAGAAATCGATGAGTTCTTTGCTTACACAGCAATTGACGAAAACGACCTTCGTGATCTCCTTAAACAGCATACTGTTAAGTACGGAGATAAGGCTGGCGAAACAGTTGCTGCTAACCAGTATCAGGCATACATCCTTGCTCTTCTTGAGAAATATGAGGATGAAGAAATCACAGCTAAGAAGGAATGGCTCAACAGCGTTAAGAAATCATACGCTAACGTTTCAGCTCTTGACCTTGCAATGGCTTCTAACTACCTTACACTTACAGAGGACCGTCTCATCAGACGTACTCACGGTGTAATTTACAACCAGCTTAACGACGAAATCGCTTCTGCTGAAAATATGATAGGCACAACAAATGGTGGTCGTTACACAGATGGTTCATGGGCTAACTACATTGAGAAGTACAATAAGGCTGTTGATGCTCAGGATTGTGAATCTCAGAAACAGGTATTCGATGCTAAGTACGAGCTCCTTGTTGCTAGAAAGGGTCTTGTTAAGGTAGAAGATGCAGGTGACTACAACGAGCTTAATGCTCTTATTGCAAATGCTCAGTTCGCACTTGCAAACCCAGACCTCTATGATAACACAGATAAGGAATTCGGTCAGGTTCTTGCTGAACTCGGTATGGACACAATCGTAAATGCTGATGGCTATGAAGTACAGCTCTTCCCAGGCTCTGCTCTTATCACAGTTGCAAATGCTTATGGTAAGGCTGACCAGAATAAGATTGATGATGCTGCTTGGGTACTTAAGGAAGCTCTCGCAAGACTTAAGTTCAAGGGTCTCGAGGTTGAAAATACCGAAACAGAAGAAATCGTTGAATCTGAGGTTCTCGTTGAGGCTGATGAGGATAATGATATCGAAGAAGTATCAGCTCTTGTTTCACACATCGCTAAGGAAACAACAGAGACTGACGCTAAGGCTCTCTTCAGAGTTTTAGCTACAAATCTTACAAGTATTACTGTTGATGACGTTATCGTTACAAACGACGTTAACTACTCAATAAGCTACGAAGGTATGGATGAATTCATTGGCTTTGCAGGTACAAACTCAACAGTTACATTCTATACAACATACAATGGCGTTAAGCTTCCGGTTGCAACAGTTAAGATTGTTGTTGATGGTGATATCAACGGCGACGGTGCAGTCGATGCTCTCGACGCTGCTTATGCAACTCTTATAGCATCCGAAAAGGATACTCTCGCAGGTTGCTACCTCCTTGCAGGTGACGTTGCAAATGGTGATAGAGCAGTTACAGGTGATGACTATTCAGTTATCGTTAACACGGCTCTCGCTTAATTTGCAAAAAATAATTTTCTAAGGGCTTTATACGCTATATATTATAATAGTATATAAAGCAAAACCCTTAAATTGATTGTTTCCTTATAATAAACCTTGCCCGGTGGGTAACCCCGGGCAAGGGAAAAAAGGTAAAATTAACTATTGAATTTTTGTGGAATATGTTATATAATACTCCGGTATTGTATATATAGGTGCACAAAGCAGGTTCATATTACATTTATATATACATTCAGTTTAAGCGGTATGGTATACCCATATTTGGAGAGAAATGAAAAATTAATCAAGGAGGCAAACAAATGTCTAAGAAGTTACTTAGTGTAGTGCTTGCACTTGCTCTTGTATTCTCTTGCTTTGCAGTTAGCGCATTTGCTATCGGCGGACTTGGTTACGAAAGCGAAGAAGATGCAGCTACCTACACACAGACTTGGGCTCTCGGCGAGCCTGTTAATAACGGTAACGGTACTTACTCCGTTGACGTTAAGCTTACAGCAAACTACGGCGTTGGTACAATGCAGTTTGTTGTTAACAAAACTATCAATGCCGGCTCACTTACACTTACAGGTGTTGCAGTAGGCAAAGATATTCCTGCTGTTTGGCTTGCAACAGCTCCATTCAAGGATGCAACAAACATGGTAATGATAGTTCCTTCTCCTGCAATTGATGCAGTTCCTGCACTTGATTGTACAACTGAGAAGGTTGTTGCTACTCTTACTTACACAGCATCTGCTGATGTTTCAGCATCTCTTTCAATTAACGTTGACCCAAAAACACAGGAAAACCCAGGCGGTACTCTTTTTGCAGCTCGTATGAGCGATGGTAACGTTGTTACAGGTACATCTATCGTAGGACAGACTGTAAATCCAACAAACACAGTTACAATCGGTTCAGCAGCTTCAACACCACCAACACTCGTTGCTATCGACGGCACTCTTGGTGTAGTTGATACAAGCAGAACAGAGATGGACGTGGATGATATCGACGGCGACGGCGATACAATGGTAATTGACGGTTACCTTCTTGGCTTTGACCCTGATAACAACGGTGCTATTGATGAGCTCTTCGCAGTTGAAGGCGATGGCGAAATGCAAATCGTTGCTACAGAAGCAGGTTCAGAAGCTGGTACAGGAACTATGGTAAACGTTGTTGACAATGATGGTAATGTTGTTGAAACATACGTAGTTATCGTTTTCGGTGACGTTAACGGCGACGGCTTTGCTGATACAACAGACGCTTCTAACATTGAGCAGCACGACGGTTGGGTTCTTGGTGACCTCGGTCGTCTTTACTCCTACCAGGATTTTGCAGGCGATGTAAACATTGACGGTGCTTGTGATACAACAGATGCATCTAACATCGAGCAGCACGACGGTTGGGTTCTTGGTGATCTTGGTCGTATTGATGTTGCAGGTAACCTTGCAGCATTAGGTTTCTAATCTTTTTTAAAACTAAATAGGAGGCACTTAAAAATGTCTAAGAAAATTTTAAGCTTAGCACTTGCAGTAGTAATGCTCTTCTCAATTTGTGCAGTTGCTGTAAGTGCAGCGCAGGGCGACGGTTCTGAAAACATCAGAATCTATTTGACTTCTGATGCTGAAATTGGCGCTGCTGCAGGTACAGTAGTTAATGTTAGCTACTATGTTGACCTTCCTGATGGCGTTGATGAGCTTGATATGTGTGTTGGTAACATTGCAATTGGTTACAACAGCGCTGCATACAAAGTTAATTCAACAGGTACTACAACAGCTAACGATGCTCGTACATGGGGTGCTGATTTCGAGCAGTACATGAAGAGCACAGCTAACGTTACTGTTTCTACTACAATTTCTAACAACATCTTGAAGAAGGCAACTACTGAAGAAACAGCAAAATGGGATAAGGCTCTTCAGGTTCAGATGACTTATGATGGTTCAAATGCAACATCATCAACAGGTATCCCTGTTTATGACAATATGCATATCTTTACACTTTCATTTGTTGCACAGAAAACACTTACAGCTGATGACGTTATTGGTGTTGTTACAGGTGCTTATAACTCATCATTCTTTAAGGTTTGCTGGTTCAACGGCACAACAACAGCTCAGGTTTACCCTGTAGCACAGGTTAACATGGCTGATGCAGCTGCAGCTCCAGCAACTCCAGCAGTTGTAGAGTACACTGTTTCATTCGTTGCAAACGGCGGTACAGGTTCAATGGATGATGAAAAGGTTGAATCTGGTAAAACATATACACTTCCAGTATGTGGCTTTGTAGCTCCAGAAGGCTATGAGTTCGATTCTTGGAGTGTAGGTGGCGCTAAGAAGGCTGTTGGTGATGTAATCACTGTTTCAGCTGACACAGTTGTTACTGCTGAGTGGAAAGAATTACCACCTGATTACGATGTTTACAAGCTTTCAGCTCCTCGTAAGCACTCAAATGGCGACAATACAAACACAGTTGCTGTATTCTTCGCATTTGATTCTATCGACCCTGATTTCAACACAGCTGGTACATCACAGACAATTTCAGCTATTTCAGCTACAGTTTCTGCTACAGCAAACAGTCAGACAATTACTGTTGAATCTGACCCAATCAAGTACGTTTACGACCTTGGTAACGGTGAGTACGGCTTCAGAGTAATTCTCAAGAACGTTCCTGATAATGCTGACATCTCTGTTGTTCCTTCTGTTGTAACAGACGGTACAGAATACAATGTTGAAACAGTTAGCTTCAACGTTGCTGATGCAACAGTTGCTTAATTAAATGATTTCGAGACAATATGAAAAACCGCAGCTCAACGTAATTGAGTTTGAGCTTGAAGACGTGCTTACGTCTTCCTCAGTTGTTCACACAACCTCTGCCCCAACTACAACACCTCCAACTACATTGCCGGGTACAACTACGTCAGGTGGAGTTGGAGTAGGCAAAGGTGATATTGTGATAGACTTTGGCGACTTTTTCAAGTAAATTAAATATTTTACTATTCTGAAAGGAGTATTTTTTATAATGGAAAAATACACAACCCCAGAGCTCGAGATCATGGAATTCGAGCTCGAAGATGTTCTCACAATTTCTCTTTGGGATGGCGACATCTACGAAGGCTGGTATTAATTAACCTCGGTTAATTACCGATTACCATTTCAGTACTGCCCTGTATGGCAGGGCAGTGCTGTGAGATACGTCTTATAGACAAAACTTATCAACCCGGGGGCACTAAAACCCTCGGGTTGTGTAGTATTAATTGCTTGTATTTAATTATGTACATATTTTTGGTGTATATAATTAAGTGTGAGAGAATGACTATGGATAGTTAGGGATGGCTAAAATCCGTCCCTTACGATTGGCTTGCAGGTAGCAAAAGGCTATATGGTAGCGATAGCTGTAAGGGAGGGATTTCATCCCTCCCATAAGTAATGTGGATAAGTTCGATAATGCACAGAGGTGTTTGGTGATGGTTGTTAACCGAAAAAAACTCCGATTAAAGGGTTACGATTATTCTTTGCAAGGCTGTTATTTTATCACGATTCTTACTGAACAAAGACGTAATTTATTTTGGACAGGGGAGAAACTAAGTACGCTTGGGATGATTGCTGAAAAACATATCAAAATGATACCAGATAAATATTTTGGTGTTAAAATTGATAATTATGCGATTATGCCAGATCACATACATTTGTTGATTACAATTGGTTGCGATGCATTAGCAAATGATGATGAAACTTTAATGAATGATTTTAAAGGTCTATATAAGTTTAAGAATATTTCAACTATAATAGGAAGTTTTAAATCTTCGGTTACAAAAGAAATACGTAATATATATCCTGAAATTATAATATGGCATAGATCTTACTATGACCATATAATTAGAAATATGGATGATTATAATGAAACATGGGACTATATTCAGAACAATCCCAATGTTTATCTGGCTCGCAGGCAACAAATAAGCCAATGGGACGGCTGAAATCCGTCCCTTACGATTGGCTCACAGGCCAAAAAATGCTATCGCTATATTTTAATTTTTACAGAAAGGAATGATCGCTTGAAACTCAAAATCACAGACCTTATTGTTGAAGTTGACGTCAAGGGTAAGCTTCTTGAAAGCAGAATAAAGCCATATATTTATAATGGTGATAAAGAGCCTGATATTGTTTCGATTGTATCCGAGCAATTTTACAGGGATAGAAATAAAGAGCACGAGCATCTTTCCTTTGATGAATGTGAGTACCTTTATAGCGGCTCTTTTTTTTATGAACAGCTTGCCTTGTTTAACGGCTTAATGCTTCACTCATCTTGTGTTGAGTACAAGGGTAAGGCATACCTTTTTTCTGCACCAAGTGGAACAGGTAAATCTACCCACACACATTTGTGGTTAAAATATCTGCCGAACTGCAGAATTATAAATGATGATAAGCCTGCAATAAGAATTATAGATGGCGTTGCATATGCATACGGTACACCTTGGAGTGGAAAAACCGATGAAAATATTAACGAAGGTGTACCAATTGGTGGAATTTGTTTTTTAGGTAGGGGCGAAAATAAAATAAATCGCATCCCCGGTATTATGGCACTCAAATTGTTTATGGAGCAAACCGTAAGGCCTGCCAATAAAGAGCTTATGAATAAAATGCTTGAAACCCTTAATATAATACTTACAACTGTACCCATTTACCAAATGACCTGCGATATGTCCGAGGATGCAGTAAAAACTGCTGTTGCGGGAATGGTAGAATAGCAAATAGCAAATAGCAAATAGCAAGTAGCAAGTAGCAAATAGCAAATAGCAAGTAGCAAGTAGCAAATAGCAAATAGCAAGTAGCAAGTAGCAAATAGCAAATAGCAAGTAGCAAGTAGCAAGTAGCAAATAGCAAGTAGCAAATAGCAAATAGCAAGTAGCAAATAGCAAATAGCAAATAGCAGATAACTAATTGCTAAGAGCTAAGAGCTAAGAGCTATGAGCTAATTGCTAAGAGCTAAGAGCTATGAGCTAAAAACTGAAAGGTGATTAATATGGCTAAAAAAGAAAAGAAAAGCGGTAAGGGTAAGAAGATTGCCATTGCAATTCTTTGCATACTTCTTGCATTGGTAATAGGCTTATTTGCCGTAGGTTTTTCCTATTGGCAAAAGCTTAAGGAGGCTCCTCCACCGGTTGAGGATACCCTTGTGTACGATTTCGATGATGAAACACTTCCATCTCAGCTTGAAGAGGACCCTGTTTTTGATACCATATTTGAGGGTGATGCCACAGATTATAAAACAGGTGTTAAAAGCTGGGCAACTAACAAGGGCGATATTATGTACAGCAAGGATGTTATAAACGTACTTTGTGTTGGTGTTGATACACGTAACAAAAATACGGTTTCAGGCCTTTCTGACTCAATGATTATTTGCTCGGTTAACCAAAAATTAGGTACACTTACATTTACGTCTATTATGCGTGACAGCTACGCTTACCTTGAAAATCCAAACGGTGGTGGCGTGTTTAACAAAATAAACTCTGCCTTTCCATTCTATGGTATAGAAAGCCTTATCGGTACAGTTGAATCACATTTTAAAATAAGAATAGATGGCTATGCTATGATTAACTTTGCTTTATTTAAAGCAGTTATCGATAAATTCGGTGGCGTAACAGTTTCAGTTGACGGCAACATTGCAAGTCACCTTCGCTCTGCGTACGGCTTTGACGTACAGGCAGGCCCAAGCGTTAAGCTTAACGGTGACGAGGCTTTAGCCTACTGCCGTAGCCGTAAGTGCTACAACGATGGCGACGTTACACGTACTGCTAACCAGCGCCGTGTGCTTATAAGCCTTCTTTATAGAGCAAAATATATTAAGGCATCTGAGGTTGCAGATTACGTTGCTACCGTAATGCCGTACCTTGAAACAAGCTATACCGAGGCTGAGGTGATTACACTTGGCACCAAGGCTATTGTAAGCGGATGGGCTGATTTTAAGGTTACACAGTTAGTTATGCCGGATGAGGCTTCACGTACAGCTCACTCAGGCGACGTTTGGTATTGGGAAGTTGACTATCCTCTTGCAGCACAGACACTTCAATATGCTATCTACGGCACAACAAACATTACTCTGAATGATGACAGGGGTAATAATTTAGAAACAACCGAAGCAACTACAGAGGCTTCGACTGCTGCAGCTCAAACAGAGCCTGTAACAGAATAAATAAATTTTTAAAAAGGCAGGTGAGAGCGTGGTTATTTACCCCGAATCCTTTAGCGTAAAACCAAATACCGAGGCAACTGTGGGTTTGAGAAATCTTTTTAAAACCACAGCTCAGTCTGCCATAAATAAAAACCTTACACTTATGCGAGGCAACTATGTTTTTTGCAGCAAAAACGCAGAAAGCAGAATTTTGCATATTTCAAATACTATGGCAAAAGATGAGTACCCAAAGGGAGCTACTCCAAACCTGCACAAAACTGCCATTGTTATTGAAAATATAAAAAATATGGATATTGACTGCAGTGCTTCAACCTTTATTATGGATGGCAAAATGACTCACATCTATATAAACAACTGCGAGAATATCAGAATTAAAAACCTTAATATTCAAACTGCATACCCCAACGTGCATAAAATAACCATACTCAAGGCATCTCCGTTTTACATTACCTTTGAGGTTGATTCACAAAGCAAATTTATTGAAGAAAACGGTAGCTTTTACTGGGTGGGTACAGATTATAAACTGGGCTTTACCGATACTAAAAACGGTGTTTCACACACGCCTACAGCTAAAAAAGAAAACCTTTTTCATATAAAAAGGAATACAGGTCACCCTTTGTTTGGTGTGGCAAGCTTAAAGCAGATTTCACAGCGCACCTTTAATGCACGCTACATTGTGCCTAAGGATTTTGAAGAGGGTCAGGTTTTTTATATTTACCCCACTCACCGTGAAGAGGTGGGTATATTTATAGAAAACTCCAAAAATATCCATCTTTCAGGCATCAGGCAAACCTTTAATAACTCTATGGCACTTGTAGCACAAAATAGCGAGAACATTACCTTGGAGGAGCTTGATTTTTCACCTAACGATGATGCAGAGGTTGATTTTTGCTCCTTTGGTGATTTTTTACATTTTAGTATGTGCCGAGGCAAAATCAAAGTAATAAACTCTAATTTTGATTCTACAGGCGATGGTGTTTGCAGACTTAACGGATTGAATTTTAAAATTGTGGAAAGCCAAAAGGATAAAATGACGGTTAAATTCTCTAACCCAAGGTGCTACGGCTTTGAGTGCCTTAGAGAAGGGGATATAATCGCTTTTATAGACCCTAAAACTCTTTTAGAGGTGGGCAGAACAAAGCTTTTACACGCTACGCTGCGTGATGAATACTATTATGACCTTGTGCTTACAACCTACGACCCTCCTATGGGTACTGGTGGCTTTGTGGAGTGTGTTGCTGCTAACCCTGATTTTGAATTTTCAGGCAATACTGTAAACCGTGTTGCGCAAAATGGTGTGCTATGTAATACAAGGGGCAAAATTCGTATTGAAAACAACAGGTTTTTAAACACAGGCGAGGGTGGTGTGCTCGTTGCAGGTGATACCTCTAATGAGTATATAAGTGGTTGTGTTTGCGATATGGTAGTAAATGGTAATGCATTTATGAATTGTGAAAGCAGCGCAATCGCAATCAAGCCCGAAATAAGAAAGCACACCCAACATATTAATGGAAATATTAAAATCGAAAACAATCTTTTTGTTTTAAACAACATTCACGCTTTAGAGGCGCTTTCCTGCGCAAATATTGTTATGCAAAATAACGTTTATAAGGGAAGGGCATTAAACGGCAAATGGGTAGTTTCTAAAAACTCAGAGGAAATTGTTTTAGATTGTCCAAAATAAAATAGGATTTCCATAAATGGAAATCCTATTTTTTAATAAATATTTAGTTTGCTTTCATTTCAAATGACTGGCAGCAGGTTGCATCAACACTTTTTGGGTCACAATTGCAGCCACCAACCTTAATGGCATTTTTTGTGCAGTAGTTTTCACTTGGGCAATGGTACTTGCAGCTTTCTACTGTACAGCCAATGCTGTTGTTTTTGTTTGCGTTCATTAATTTTCCCTCCTTTATAAGGCTTCGGAAATAGTTTAACCATTTTCTAAAATTTTATAGGTGAATTATGAAAAAAAGTTTTGTTATTGATTCGTGCTATACTGCTTTAAATAACATTACACCACTTTGTTTTGATTGTGGCGAGCTTTGCAATGGCAAATGCTGTAAAGGTAATGAGAATTTAGGTATGCTCTTATTCCCCGGTGAAGAGGAGTTTATTGATGAAAATATAAATATAACTGTAAAAAACGGAACCTCTGTTGCAGTTTGCAACGGCTCCTGCGACAGACGAAAACGGCCGTTAAGCTGCAGAATTTATCCGTTATTCCCTCTTTTAAAAAATGAAAACGGCAAAGAATACATTGAGGTTGTATACGACCCACGGGCAAATTGCCCCTTGTGCTTTGGTGAACACAAGCTTTCAAGACGTTTTGTAAAGTCTGTTAAAAGGGTAGGCAAGTACCTGCTTTGTAATGAAGAAACCGAAAAAGTCTACCGTGAATTATCAGATGAAATAAATGATATATTGAAACTGCAGGAGCTCTTTTCCAAATAAGGGAAAGAGCTTTTTAGCTGCCGGAGCTTCGCAAAGTTTGATAGAACAAGTGTAAGGGTGGTATTGCAGCCAACCCGAAAGCAAGGATAAACAACGGGACGGCTGAAATCCGTCCCTTACAAGTTTTTTGAGAATATAGAAAATGCTTATATAATTCACATAAAAAGTTTTTAAAAATTTTTCAAAAAAGTGTTGACAAAATGAAATTTATCAGTTATATTAATAACAGTAATCATTACTACTTATGAAAAAGAGGTGATTCAATGAGAAGTTCAAAGCAGAGAGATGCTGTTCTGCAGGTTGTAAAAGATGCTTGCGACCACCCTACGGCAGATGTTATTTACCAAAGGGTAAAGGCGCAAATACCAAACATCAGCTTAGGTACTGTTTACAGGAATCTTGGTCAGCTTACAGAAGAAGGTCTTATAACAGTTGTTGAAAGTAGCGATACAAAGGTCCATTACGAGGGCAACCTTACAGACCACATTCACTTTTTGTGCAAGGGCTGCCACGAAATAACCGATATATTCTGCACACCACAGGTTCCACCTGAGCTTAAAGATATGAATCTTCAGGTTGAATCACAAAAAACAGTTTATTACGGTGTGTGTAATGCCTGCCGAAATAATATATAAAAATTATTTGTTGTATTAAAGGAGAAATTTATTATGAAAAAATGGAAATGTTTAGTATGCGGTCAAATCGTTGAAGGCGAAAATCCACCTGCAGCTTGCCCACTTTGCAAAGCACCTGCAGAAAAATTTGTTGAAGTTAAAGAAGAAGAAATGACTTGGGCAGCAGAGCACGTTCTCGGCGTAGCAAAGGGCGTTAGCCAGGAAATCATTGATGGCCTTCGTGCAAACTTTGAAGGCGAGTGCACAGAGGTTGGTATGTACCTTGCAATGGCAAGAGTTGCTCACAGAGAAGGCTACCCTGAAATCGGTCTTTACTGGGAAAAGGCAGCATACGAAGAGGCAGAGCACGCAGCAAAATTCGCTGAACTCCTTGGTGAGCTTGTAACAGATTCTACAAAGAAAAACCTTGAAATGAGAGTTGCTGCTGAAAACGGCGCAACAGCAGGTAAATTCGAGCTTGCTAAAATGGCTAAGGAGCAGAACCTTGATGCTATCCACGATACTGTTCACGAGATGGCTCGCGACGAGGCAAGACACGGCAAAGCATTCGAAGGTCTTCTTAAGAGATATTTTGGTTAATTAACCACTATAAATAACGTTTTTAAGAGAGCAGAGAAATCTGCTCTCTTTTAGAAAGAATATTTATACTACTATTTTGTGCTAGGGGGGGAGTTATGGTTGTCCCTATTAGTGTTATTAACAGTTTTCATCGCCTTGCAAGCAAAAACAGGCTACTGACTGTTAAAATCTCGCTTGTACTTGCATTTATATGCCTTTTAGGTAACTTTTTGCCAGTGTATCTGAACAGCAAGATAATAACCGATAAAGGCGCCTATACATATAAGGAATATACATATAAAGGCTACGATAAGGTGTGGGAGGGTAGCGGAAAGCATAAATCAGAATTTATTTATATATATGTAAATGAATTAGATAAACCCATAACTGTTTCCACATTTTGTAATGATTATGTAAAAACAAATATATTGGCTAATCACAAAAGTGGTGAAAAAATACAAATGTATTTAGAAGAGAGGAATGCACCTGCATTTAACCACTATGCACATGAAATTGTTATTGACGGTGATGTAGCACTCTCGTTTGAAGATGATGTTCAAGCGCAAAAGGAGAATAACAATTGGTTGTATGTTCTTTTTAATATGTTTGCTGCTCTGCTTGAGGCATTAGCTTTAGTATTCTATTTGGAATATAAGGGTGTAAAGGTTCCGTAAATGCTTTTTATAGCGAATAATATTTAATATAATGAGAATGTTATTAAGGAAATAAATTTAAAAGGAGAGATTTATATGAAATATATTTGTCCTTGTGGTTATGCTTATGACCCTGCAAAAGGCGACCCTGAAAACGGTGTCGCACCGGGTACAGCCTGGGAAAACGTTCCTGAGGACTGGGTTTGCCCTGTATGTGGTCTTGGTAAAGAGGCATTTGAGGAAGAATAAAAAATCGACGAAGTAAAAGCTTCGTCGATTAAAAGTACATATAATTTTAAGGTGAAAATTATGGATAAAACAGCATTATTTAATTTATCGTACGGTGTATACGTTGTAACAACCTGGGGTGAGGGTAAGGCTACAGGCTGCACAGCAAACTCTGCTATGCAAATTACCTCTGACCCTGCAACTGTCGCGATATCTATAAATCACGATAACTACACAAATAAATGTATAAAGGATACAGGTATTTTTGCAGTTAATATCCTTGGTGAAAGCGTTGACCCGATTATAATCGGCTCCTTCGGTTTCAGAAGTGGCAGAGATACAGATAAATTTGAGGGTATTGAGCCTTTGGTTAAGGAGTTTACCCCTGTGCTCCCACAGGCTATAGCTTACATAACCTGCAAGGTTATAAATACTATGGAAACAGATACTCACACAATTTTCCTGGGTGAGGTAACAGATGCAGGTAACCTTTTAAAGGATACACCTATGACTTACAGCTACTACCATAAGGTAATTAAGGGTACAACACCTAAAAATGCTCCTACCTTTGCAGGGTAGTGAGAGTATGTTGCAAAACTACAGCATATATGATATCATTTTAACGTTATTAATTAACTTGAAAGAGGTGGATTATATGCTTAAAAAGATTTTTGCAATGTTATTGGTTGCCGTTATGCTTTTATCTTTAACTGCTTGTGGCGAAAAAAAGATATTGCATTGCGACCGTTGTAACGCAGAGGTTAAGGTAGATGTAAAATCAAATATGGAAGAGGATTGGATTATCTATTGTGGACCCTGTAACGAAGAGTTGGGCTTGGATGATATGATACAGCCCGATAGTGAATAATTCTACTTATTTCCAATACAACAAGGAAAGACCACCGCTTTTTTAGCGATGGTCTTTTCTTGTTTACGGGAATTGTTTTTTAAATTCCTACGTATTGTATTGGCAAGGTTATAATAGCATACTGTTGTTGCATTCTTGTTGCATAAATATGAACAAATTGTTAACAAATGCGAGATTTTTTAAATGTTTTTCAAAACAATTTACGAAAAAATTCACATTTGGGCAATATTTACAACTTGGAAAAATGTTTTTTGTGCAAGTTTTGCTTTTGTTTTTTCAACTCATTTCTTGAAAGAAAATTAGCAATATGTTAGTCTATAAATGTTAAATAAAAACTTGTTTTTGGAGGTTTATTATGGCAAGTATTCTTGATGCTTTTAAAGAAAAACATGCAGAAGAAAGAGTTTACACCGGTAAGAAAATCAAGGTTGGTATTATCGGCTGTGGTTGGATTGCAGAGGCTCACCTTAAGAGCTACTTAAAGTGTGAGGATGTTGAGGTTGTTGCTTTTGCAGATATTGTTCCCGGTAAAGCAGAGGCTTTTGCTAAAGCAAACGGCGTAGAGGGCAGGTACTACAACAGCGATAAAGAGCTTATCGACAACGAAAAGGATTTAGACGCTGTTTCTGTTTGTACATACAACCGTCAGCACGCTCCTTGTACTATTTATGCACTTGAGCACGGCGTAAACGTTCTTCTTGAAAAGCCAATGTGCGTTACAATGGAAGAAGCAGTTGATATCTGCAAGGCAGAGAAAAAGAGTGGCAAAATCCTTTCAATCGGCTTCCAGCCTCGTTTTGACGAGAATATGAAAATGGTTAAAAAGATTTGTGAAAGTGGTGTGCTCGGTAAAATTTACTACATCCAAACAGGTGGCGGTAGAAGAATGGGTATCCCTACTCCATTCGGCACATCCTTTATTCAAGAGGATACGGCAGGCCTTGGTGCATTAGGAGATATCGGCTGCTACTCACTTGATATGGTGCTTAATGCTATCGGTTATCCAAAGCCACTCACAGTAACAGGCTTCAAGGCAGGTCTTTTCGGTAAAAAGCCTGAATATCTCCAAAAGCCTGAATATACAGAGGTTTTCGGTGTTGATGACTTTGCTGCAGCATATATTCGCCTTGAGGGTGGCATTACTCTCGACTTCAGAATTGCTTGGGCTATGCATTGCGATACTCCCGGTGATACAATTATTATGGGTACAGAGGGTGGCCTTCGCATTCCTTCAACAGAGTGCTGGAACGGCTCTATCGGTGGCCCAATGACAATTTATCACAACATTGCAGGGGAATGTGTAGAAACAGTTATTCCTGAAATGGATAACGATGGCGATAACTTCGATAAGAAAATCCGTTCATTTATTGATGCTATTGAATTTAATCTTCCATCACCTGTACCAACAAGCCAAATTATTTATAACCAGGCTATTATCTCAGGTATTGCCCAGTCTTCGGACCTTGGCAGAGAAATTGAAATAGTTATTCCTGAAATCTAAGGCTACAAAAAAATAAAGAAGCTCAAGCTTTTAGCTTGAGCTTCTTTTATGCTTTTTTATATTCAATTAACTTATACGCCCCAAATAACCCAAAGAAAGATGTAGCCTGTGGTAACGGCTGCGAGGGTAAAGGGTACACCGTATTTCATAAATGTAGTTGCCTTTACTTCGTAGCCTTCTTTGCGAAGGATACCGATACCTGCAATATTTGCACTTGCGCCGATTGGTGTAAGGTTGCCACCTAAGGTAGCACCACAAAGCAAACCGTAGTAGAGGAGCTTCGGGTCCATTTCGGGGAAGCCGGCAGCAATAACAGGTACAATTGAAAGCATTGTAGCTGTGTATGGAATGTTATCAATAAATGCAGAAAGTATAACAGACATCCAAAGAATTATGCTATATACAGCAAACACGGAGCCTGAACCAAGGCCTGCAATTGCATTGCCTATAACGTCAATAACGCCTGCTGCCTCAATACCACCTATAACTATAAATAAGCAGGTGAGAAGCACTATTGTATAATAATCAATTTCTTTAATAGAGCTTTTAACAATCTCTTTGTTCTTTTTGAAAACAAGCTCACGGATAATACCGATAAGGAAAAACAATATACAAATAAGGCCGTTGGTAACATCGGGCTTATAAAACTGACCGGGTGCTGCATTTGATTTATAGGGAATAAACGAAACAGCAATAAGTGCAACAACAGTACCTACAAGAAGGTATGTTGGCACGTAGTCCTCAACCTTTGTGCGAGTTGTAAATTCAATAGGCTTGTTTTCTTTTCTGAACATAAACAGAATAATAAGCGCACTGACTAAAGCGCCTGCTTCAACTATCCAAAACATACCGGGCTTGCCTGCGTCTACAAAGAAATCAGAAAAATCAAGGTTTGCAGCTTTGCCTAAAAGGATTGACGTTGTATCACCAACCAGGGTAGCAGCGCCCTGCAGGTTTGAAGAAACTGCAATACAAATAATTGCAGGTACAGGTGAAACATCAAGCTTTTTGCAAAATGCAAGGGCAACAGGTGCAATCATAAGCACCGTAGCAACGTTATCAACAAATGCTGAAACTATGCCTGCAAAAAGGGAGAGAACTACAACTACCCATTTCATATTGGGCATTTTAGAAATAAGCACGTCTGATAAAAGCTGGGGCATTTTTGACTCGATGAAAAGGTAAACAGTACCCATAGTACCTGCTATCATCATAATAACGTTCCAGTCGATGTTGCCTAAGGCTTGGGCAATACCGTATTGATACACACCGTTCGGCAGGTCAAAAAAGCCTGTGCCAAAAAGGTCGGGCTTGAAGGAGGCGACAGCTCCTAAGCCGATGAAAATCAGCGCTGAAACAGCAACGATGTGTGGTCGTATCTTTTGAAAAATCATCATCAAAAGATAGGTGATTGCAAACACAATTAATGCAACGATTGTGATTTTTGCCATAAAAAACTCCATTCCGGTGGAAAAAAACACCACACTCGTATAAATACGGTGTGGTGAGGTTTTTGACCTTGTATACAATCTAATAAATAACTCATATTTGAGCTATGCCAGACTCCACCACTTATTGATTGCAATTTTGATTATAAATTATACTGCGAGCTTTGTCAACGAAAGTTAAATTTTAAACAATATACGCAATAAATATTGTTTTTTATTTTTGTGGTGATATAATTGTTTTGGTGATTTTATGGAAAACAAAAATGTTCCACAATGGATTTTAGACAGTACAACAGGAATTGAAGAACAAAATGATGAGGTAGGTCTTGTTGTGGCAGGGTATATAGGCGCTTTTATGAAAAGGGGCTTTACCCAGGGTGATATAGGCATAGCCTTATCAAAGGCCTTTTTGCTCTCTGTTGAAGAGGTGGAGGCCCGCCTTGATGCAATTTTAAATTGCTGTGCTCAGGTGGATGCTGCTACTGCAAGGCGTATGTGCCTGTTTACTATTCAGCAGGGTTACCTTTTTAATAACGATAATTCTGACCCTTGTGGATTAGTTGAGCTGCTTAAGGTGCTCTACGGTGGAGAATTTACCTTTGAGGCATTGCTCCAATACCCACAATTATTGATGCTTTACAAGAAAAAGTCTGTACGTAATTCTCCGGAATATGCACCTCAAAAGCAACAGGCAGATGAAATTCTTGATGAGCTTGAGCGTGTTTATAAGTCATAATAATTGATAAGTTTACTTTTTATAGTGAATAATTGTGAAAAAAACACAAAAAATTCTTTTTTTGAATATATTTTTTCTTGACTAATATATTAAAATTTATTATAATATACGAGATGATGTATTATTTGTGGTAATAATGCACTATCCGTATGGTATGATATTAGTTTTGTTTAGTTATATATATTATTTATTTTTCAAAATTTTAGTGCGTTTTTGTGTATCAAGGGTGCATTTTTTATAGATGTAAGTACAATTATATACTTTTTTCAAAACTATTATTATATGTGGGGCTCCCACAGCATCGACGGAAGTGTGCTTCCGTCTTTTTTTATTATTAAATTTTGACTTTTACTTTTCAGGAAAGGGGTTAACAGACCGTGGTAGAAATTATTATCGGCGTTGTTGCGTTGTTGCTTGGCGGCGTAGTTGGTTTTATTGCCGGCGGGGCACATCGTAAAAAGGTTGCTGAGGCTGCTATCGGCTCTGCTACACAAGAGGCTGCTCGCATAGTGAATGCTGCTATGACAGAGGCCGAGCAGAGAAAAAAGGAAGCAATCCTTGAGGCTAAGGATGAAATCCACAAGCTTAGAACAGAAACCGAGCACGAGCTTCGTGAAAGACGTGCAGAGGTTCAGCGTCAAGAACGAAGAATTATTCAGAAGGAAGAGAGCCTTGACAAAAAGCTGGAGGCACTCGAAAAGAAGGAAGAGCTTATTCAGGCAAGGCTTAAGGCTCTTGAAGAGAAAGAGGCAGAGGTTGAATCTCTTAAAAGAAGCCAGCTTGAAATTCTTGAAAGAATTTCAGGCTATTCTAAGGAGCAGGCTAAAGAGGTGCTTCTCAAAACACTTGAGGAGCAGCTCCAGCACGAAAAGGCTACAAAAATTTACGATTATGAGCAGCAGCTTAAGGACGATATGGATAAGCTTGCCGCAGAAATTATTTCAAGTGCTATTCAGCGCTGTGCTGCCGACCACGCGGCAGAGGCTACAGTTTCTGTAGTTACTATTCCAAACGATGAAATGAAGGGCCGTATTATTGGCCGTGAGGGTAGAAATATCCGTACAATAGAAACAATTACAGGTGTTGACCTTATTATTGACGACACACCTGAGGCAATTACAGTTTCCTGCTTTGAGCCTGTTCGCCGTGAAATTGCAAGGCTTACACTTGAAAAGCTTGTGGCAGACGGCAGAATTCATCCTGCACGTATTGAGGAAATGTACGAAAAATCAAAGCGTGAGGTTGAGCACACCATTCGTCAAACAGGTGAAAAGGCTGTTATTGATGCAGGCATAAATGGCTTACACGGTGATATTATAAGGCTTCTCGGTAAGCTTAGGTACCGTACCAGCTATGGTCAGAACGTGCTTAACCATTCTCTTGAGGTTTCCTACCTTTCAGGTCTTATTGCTGCAGAAATCGGTGCAGACGTTAAGCTTGCAAAAAGAGCAGGTCTTCTCCACGATATCGGTAAAGCGCTTGACCACGAAAAAGAGGGTACACATATTGAGCTTGGTGTTGAGGTTGCTCGCAAGCATAAAGAAAACGAGCAGGTTATTCACGCAATTCAGGCTCACCATGGTGACGTTGAGGCAAAAACGGTTATTGCTTGCATTGTACAGGCAGCCGATGCTATTTCTGCTGCAAGACCGGGTGCAAGACGTGAAAATATTGAGTCTTACATTCAGCGTCTTCAGAAGCTTGAAGAAATTACAACCTCATTCCCCGGTGTTGACAGCGCATTTGCTATACAGGCAGGCCGTGAGGTTCGTATTATGGTTAAGCCTGAGGCAGTTAGTGATGACCAAATGATTCTTCTCGCTCGTGAAATCGTTCAAAAGATTGAAAACGAGCTTGAATATCCTGGTCAAATCAAGGTTAACGTAATCAGAGAAAGCCGAGCAATCGACTTTGCAAAATAAATAAGCTAAAAAAAGCGAAACCTTCATACTATGGTGGTTTCGCTTTTGAAATTATATTTTAAAATTATATATAGAAACGACGGTAGAAATATGCGTTTACTGTTTTTAGGTGACGTTGTAGGTAAAGGTGGCTGTGACTTTTTAATGCAACAGCTTCCTTCGCTTAAACGTAAAAACAACATAGACGTGTGTATTGCTAACGGTGAAAACTCTGCACAGGGTAACGGCGTTACCCCAAGCTCTGTAAATATGCTGCTTGATAGTGGCGTTGATTTTGTAACCTTGGGCAACCACACGTACAGAAGGCCTGAAATTATGGAATACCTTGATGGTAACGTGCCTGTCGCAAGGCCCTATAATTACCCCGCAGGTGCACCGGGTGAGGGCGTAGGCATAATTGATAAGGGTCGATATAGAATTGCAGTTATAAATATGCTTGGCACAGTTTATTCGGAGCCATTGGGCAACCCGTTTTTAGAAATGGATAAGGCGCTTGCACAAACTGATGGCTGTAATATTATAATTGTTGATTTCCACGCCGAGGCCACGGCAGAAAAAAGGGCGATGGGCTTTTATTTAGACGGCAAGGCTACTGCAGTGCTTGGTACACACACCCACGTACAAACAGCAGATGAACAGCTTTTGCCGAAGGGTACTGCTTACATTACGGACGTTGGTATGTGTGGCCCTATTCAATCGGTTTTAGGTATTGAGCCTGAATTGACTATTAAAAAGTTTCGTTCTAATTTGCCTGTGCGTTTTGAAAACGCTAAGGGTCAATACGCTATGGATGGCGTAATTATAGAAATTGATGAGAAAAAGGGGAAAGCTCTCAGTATAGAAAGGGTGAGTGTAAGGTGATTAAAAAGATAATAGCATTATTACTTGTTTTATCATTTTGCGTTACTCTTTTTGCTTGTGACAAAGAGGAGAAAAAGCCTGAAGAGGACTATATACTTCCTACCGAGGTAATTAATGCAGATATCTCCTTGCCCTACACTGAGGCAGATACGCTTGAGCCGTATGCAGCAAAAAGCTCTATGAACCGAGATTTAATCCCTGTTATATACGAAAGTCTTTACATCTCAACAGAGGATGGAAAGGGCGCAATGCAGTTGGCTGAAAGTGGCCAGGTTAACGGCAATAAGCTGACTGTGAAAATACGCAGTAAGGTTAAGTTTTCCGACGGCGTAGAGGTTAACTCTGCATACATTAAGGCTTCCTTTGAAAGGGCTAAAAATAATCCGTATTACAGCCCCTCGCTTGCGAATATTTCGGCTATAGCTGTAGTTGATACCTATACGGTTGCCTTTACTCTTTTAAGGAATGACCCGTTTGCTTGTAACGTGCTTACCTTTCCTATAATAAGAATATCCAACGGAAAGTATATCGGCTGTGGTAAATATAAGCTTGCGTATTTAGATGAAAAGCCTTATTTACAGGTGAATGATTTGCACAGGGATTATACCTCTGTTTGGCATAAGCAAATTGCCTTGTATAATATGGCAGGTCTTTCCGGCCCTGTTTACCCTTTCAAGGCAAATCAAATAAGCGTTTACAAAACTGATTTAAGAAATACTAAATATATTAATCTTTCGTCAACTACTGTGTACCAAAATATGAATAATTTGGTATATATTGGTGTAAACTCCAAGTGGGCAGGGTCTGTAGCCTCCATAGATTGGGTAAGGCAGGCTATGAACATAGGAATTAGCCGTACAGAAATTTCTGCAGGCTCTTTTTTGGGCCAAACTACTCCTACAATAACGCCCTTTAAGGATGATTTTTATCAGCTTAAAAAGGAGGACTTACCGTCTGTGCAGGGCGAGCTTCAAAAGGCTGTTTCACTTTTGGAGAGAAACGGCTATACAAAATTTAATGCAGACGGCATACGTACAAACGGTTCAAGCGCACTTAGAGTTAATATTCTTGTATGCACAGAAAATGAATATAAGCTGTCCGTTGCAGAGGCTGTTAAAAGCTCCTTGCAGGATTTAGGCTTTGGTGTAACTATTACCGAGAAGAAAACTGCAGAGGATTTCAGAGCTGCGCTAAAGGAAGGCCATTTTACCCTCTATATTGGTGAAACGGAGCTGCCGTTAAACTACGATTTAACAGAATTTTTCTCGGCAGACGGTGAGCTTTCCTACGGTATAGACACTGAATTTTTTAAAGAATACGAAGCCTACGAAAATGGCGAAAGCTCTACAATGACCTTCGTGGAGAGCTTTGAAACAGAGGTGCCCTTTATACCGCTGTTTTACAGGAAGGCTATTGTTTCTGTTAACCCTAATATAGTTGGTTTCGCACCGGGCGAAAGCTATGCTTCAGTTTCGGATTGGAAAGTAATTAAATAGTACTTGTATTTAATTATTGAATGGTATATAATTATATGGTGTTTAATGGTAGTGTTTTTATCTTATATTAATTAAAGGAGTTGTTTTAATGGACCCTATTAAAGTGGATTTTTCCGGCAAGGGTGCACCTAAAGAGGTTGTTATTCCACCGGAGAAAAAAGTTCTCAAAATTATCATTTCTCTTATTGTTACTATTATTGGTGGTGCAATAGCTTACTATTTTATGCTGCCTGCTCTTAACTTTAAGGCAATTGAGCTTTACTACTACATTGCTGTGGTGCTTGCTATATACGGCGTTATGACTATCATAACCACCCAGGCATTTATGAAGCCTGAATATATACCATATGCAAAAAAACAGTTAAAGGCACCTATTATTATTGCTGTTGTATTTGCTCTTGTTTTAGGTGTTGGCTATTTAGTTTCAGCTCCACTTTTCAGGGCAAGGGACTATAGCGAAATAATTTCTGTTGAAACACAGAATTTCGGTGAAAGCGATAAGAGTATTACAACAATTACAAGCCTTGATGATTTCAAGAGCGTACCTATGATTGATAAGGATGCTGCTCTTGTTCTCGCTAACAAAACCCTTGGTGAGTTGAAAAAGGTTTCACAGTTTGTTATTGATGACAAATACTCAACACAAATTAACTACCAGGGTAATCCGTACAGAATTTTCCCACTTAAATACGGTGACGTGTTTAAATGGATTAAAAATACAAGAGAAGGCTTCCCTGCATACGTTGCTGTTAATATGTATACACAGGAGGCAGAGGTTGTTTCACTTGCAGATAACAACCTTCCTAACATCAAGGTTTCTACAGGTGAATATCTTAACGAGCGCCTTGACCGTGTGCTTCGTTTTAAGTTCCCCACATATATGTTTGGCACACCTTCTTTGGAAATTGATGAAAACGGACATCCTTACTGGGTATGTGAACGCATAGATAAAACTATTGGCCTTGTAGGTGGTAGCGACGTTATAGGCGTTGTGCTTGTTGATGCTTGCGACAAGAATAATATTAAATATTATTCTCTTGACCAAATCAGAGGCAACGAGGATATTCAGTGGATAGACCAAATCTATTCTGAAGACCTTCTTGTGCAGCAGTATAACTACTACGGTAAGTACAGTGGTGGTTTCATTAACGGCTACATCGGTCAGGAAAACGTTGTTTCTACAACCTATGGCTCAAGCTGTATTGCAAGCGGTGATGACGTTTGGCTTTACACAGGTGTTACATCTGTTACAAACGACGATTCTATTATAGGCTTTGCTATTATTAACCAGCGTACTAAGGAAGCTGTTTTCCAGAGAATTGCGGGTACAACCGAAAGCGGTGCGCAGACCTCTGCACAGGGTATAGTTTCTGATAAGGGCTGGAATGCAACCTTCCCTATACTTCTTAACATTGATGGTGAAGCAACCTACTTCATGGCTCTTAAGGATAATAACGTGGTTAAGAGCTACGCTATGGTTAGTGTTGAGCGTGTGCAGGATGCCGTAAGAAGTGAGGATGACGCTAACCCTGACCTTGAGGCCTGCCTTAAGGCATACGTGAACAAGGTTAAGCTCAGCACAAAGAAAATTCTTAACGTTGATTATAACGCAGTGCTCCCTGATTCACTTGGTGGTGCAGATAGCTCAGGTGGTGGCAATGCCACAACAGCGCCTGCGGAAATTAAAACCGTTACAGGTGTGATATCTGATATAAGAACAGCTGTTGTAAACGGTAACAGTATTTACTACATTGCTCTTGACGGTAATTCAGTGTACTATTCAATGGCTGCTGCTGAGGCAGAGAATATTGTTATACTCAATGTTGGTGATAAGGTAACAGTTACCTATAAAACAGCAGAGGGCAACATTATTTCTGCAAAGGATATAAAATAATATTAACGGCTCGTAAGTGATAGCTTGCGAGCCTTGATTTATTGAGTTTTAAGGTGGTGAACTTATGACAAAGGATATGACAAACGGAAAAATTATGAAAAGCATTATTACCTTTTGCCTTCCGTTAATGCTTGGTAACCTTTTTCAGCAATTTTATAATATGGCAGATATTATAATAGTTGGTCAGTTTGTTGGTAAAACGGCGCTTTCGGCTGTTGGGTCGGTTGGTTCGCTCAACTTTCTTGTCATTGGCTCTGTTATAGGTCTTTGCACAGGCTTCACCGTGCCTGTTGCCCAACGCTTTGGTGCGCAGGATTACAAAGCACTTAAAAAATACGTATCAAATATTATTTACGTTACTATTGTTTTGGCAATTGTTATTACTACGGTCGCTGTGTGCCTTACAAACCCTTTGCTAAGGCTGCTTAATACGCCTGAGGATATATATGAGGATGCCTATAATTATATAGTTATAATATTTGCAGGTATTGGCGCTACAATGCTTTACAATATTCTTGCAAGCCTTGTAAGGGCGTTGGGCGATTCCAAAACCCCGTTGTATTTTCTTATATTTTCGTCACTTTTAAATATTGGGCTTGACGTGCTGCTTATAACACAATTTAATATGGGTGTTAGGGGAGCGGCAGTTGCTACAATATTCTCTCAAGGTGTTTCGGGTGTGCTTTGCCTTTTTTATGTGAAAAAGAAGTTCCCTGTTTTGCATACCTCAAGGGAAACACGTGGCTTGGATTTTATTTGTGTAAGAAATCTTATAAAAAACGGTATACCACTTTCGCTGCAGTTTTCTATAACGGCAATAGGCTCTGTTATGCTGCAATCTTGCGTAAACGGACTTGGTGCAGATGCAATTGCGGCAGTTACAATTGGTGGTAAAACACAGCTTATGATTACGTTACCTTCCGAAACCATAGGTGCAACTATGACTGTTTTTTGCGGTCAAAACCTTGGTGCAGGTAAAATAGACAGAATTAAAAAGGGCGTAGGCAGAGGAGTTGTGCTTGCAGGATGCTATACAGTTATAGGCTTCCTTGTAGCCCGTTTCTTGGGTCCGTATATTTCACTTTTGTTTATTAGTGGGGCAGAGTCAGGTATAATTAACCTTGCACAGCAATATATTAATGTTGGTAGCTATTTCTATTTTATATTATCTGTATTGTTCCTGTTCAGAAACTCTATTCAAGGCTTGGGCTACAGCTCTGTTGCCATGTTTGCAGGCGTGTTTGAGCTTGTAGCAAGGGCGGTTATGGGCTTTGGCTTTGTTAATACCTTAGGTTATGATGCAGCCTGTATTGCAAACCCTGTTGCGTGGGTTGCTGCAGACGTGTTCCTTATACCGGCATTCCTTGTAATTATTAAACGGATTGAAGAGAAATATTCGAAACGTCGGTTGGAATAAAGGGATATAATTGCATTTTTAACAAATGGAAAAGGTTGGTTTTGTAGCAAATTACCAAAGATTAAAAAATGAGGAAATTTTTTCAAAAAAGTGTTTACAAAGCAAAATTTGTGTGCTAATATATAGCTGTAAGTTACGGAACGGTTACGGAAATATCCAAAACGGTTACGTTATGAACAATTATAATTTATTTTTTGAAAGGGGTTCTTTAAATGTTTAAGTTTTTAAAGAGCAAGAAGGGTTTCACCCTCGTTGAATTAATGATCGTTGTTGTTATCATGGCTATCCTTGTAGCAGTTGCTGTTCCGATTTACTCAGCAGTTACAGCTAACGCAAGAAAGAAAACTTGTATCGGTAACCAGAGAAACATCATCTCTCAGATTAACAACTCAGTTATGAGCGATCCTAGTATCCTTAAGGCTACAACAGCTACAACAATCGTTATTACTACAAACGATGGTGGCGATGGCGTTGCTTCAATCACAGACAATGGTGTATTCGATTCTGGTAAGTTCGAAAGCATGTTCAACGAATCAAACCGTCCATATTGCCCAGAGAAGAATGGTAGCCTTACAGTTACAGTTACTCCTGGTGCTGACGCTGGTTCTTGCACAATCGACGTTGACTGTGCAAAGGATGGTCACGAGGCAGCATAATTTAAGTTTAGTTTTACAAAAAACTCTCGGAGAAATCCGGGAGTTTTTTTATTGTGTGCGTTGTAATAGCTTTGTTGCTTTTTTGAATATTTTTTAGTTGAAAATTTAATATAAATTTAACATGGAAAACTATTTACAAATATTTACATTTGTGCTACAATATTCACGTGAGAGTTTCGTTTTTTTCACGAAAAATTATATGGAGATGTTGTTAAATGTTTAAGTTTTTAAAATCAAAAAAAGGTTTTACTCTTGTTGAGCTTATGATTGTTGTTGTTATTATGGCAATCCTTGTTGCTGTTGCAGTTCCTATTTACTCAGCAGTTACTGAAAATGCAAGAAAGAAAACCTGTATAGGTAACCAGCGCGAAATAGTTTCGCAAATTAATAACCACGTTATGACTGCGCCTGAAATTATTGCTTTGGCAGATAATTCACAGGGCACTATCAGAATTACAACTAATGAATCAGGCGATGGTATAGCTGAAACAAACGGTGTTACAGGTGCAGATGTTGTTTTTGATTCAGCAGATACCTTTATGAATATGTTTAATGACGATAATTTTCCATTCTGTCCTGATAAAAACAGCTACCTTGACGTTACTGTTAAAACAGGTGTTGACGATGGCTACGTTCTTGTTGAAATTACATGTAAGGATACAACACACAAGAGTAACTAATAAATAGTTCCTTTTAAGCTCACGAATTGCTCGTGAGCTTTTTCTTTTTGTTTAAATGTTGCAATTCAAGCATTTCTGTGATAATATAAAATTAGATATATTATGAGGTGGTATTATGTTCTTTAACATAGTAAAGTCTAAAAAAGGTTTTACGTTTGTCGAATTAATGACAGTTGTTGTAATTTTAGGTATTCTTTCTGCTGTTGCAGTGCCTATGTTTATTTCATCATATAATGCCCAAGCACGCAAGGACTGCAAAAATCAGGTTACCGTTATTGAAGCACAGGTAAAAGAGGCTATGTCGGGTATGATAGATAATGGTGCAGCGCAGTATAAAACTGACCCTGTTACGGGAAAAACATATTTGGCGATTGATTTTTCGAAGCCACAGTCCGACCATAAAGCTAAATACGTTGCAGACGATATTACCGGTAACTCTGACGATGCATATGATAACAAGGATTGCTTTGTGCTTATAAAGAGCCAGGATATTCCCGGTAAAATTGCTTTTACGATGAGTGACCTTCGTGGTGGCTACAGACCCTCACATATCAATGAGTATAACGAGGGCTGTGACCAGGGTTATTTCCTTAAAAAGAAAAGGCTTGAAAACGTAGAGTTTTATAAGTACCTTGCTAATGAGGAAATTCCTATTTGCCCATTCTCAGATCCGGATAAGGATGAAATTTACTACTACTACATTTTTGAGGATGGAGAGGTTATTTGCTCCTGCCCCAAATGTCACGAGAATTAATTGAATTTTAGGTGAAATAATGAAGCTTAACGAGAATTTTATTTTAAAAACAATTGCAGGCTCACCTGTTGTGGTGCCTGTTGGTGAGGCAGTAAATCAGGTTAAAGGGATGATTACCCTTAACGGCCCTGCAGAGGTTATTTGGAAATGCCTTGAAAACGGCGATGATTTTGATACTATTCTTACTACCTTGAAATCAAAGTACGATGCCCCAGAGGAGCTGCTTAAGTCTGACCTTGTAGCTTTTATTGAAAAGCTGAAGGCTTTGGGCATACTTTCTGAATAAGGGTAACAACAGGTTAATTTGGTCAAAGGATTAAATATGTCAAATAAGAAACTTAACCTTGAAGCACTTCTTCCGTTTATTGAAGCCGCTTTTGAAAAAAACACCACGTTTAAAATACCTATTACAGGCACAAGCATGAATCCACTCCTTTACGAAAAACGTGATTTTGTGCTTATAAAAAAAGCAGAATTCCCCTTGGAAATAGGTGATATACCTCTTTACAGGCGCAGAACAGGCGAATTTGTTTTGCATAGAATAGTTGGTAAGGATGAAAAAGGCTACGTTTTATGTGGTGATAACCAATTTATACTTGAACACGGTGTGCTTGACAGCCATATTATTGGCGTTGTGTGCGAAATGAATATAGATGGTAAGGCTGTTAGTGTAGAGGATGCCGAGTATATTAAGCATAAGCAAAGGTATATAAAAAACGTAAGCAGACGTTATCCTTTAAGAAGATTGCGATATAAATTGAGTAGGTTGTTAAAATGATGGAAAACCAAGCAACTGCACAGGAAATTAAGAAATTTGGCAGAATTATTATTGAAATAATAAAAAATGATTTAGCAGGTAACGAGTATTCGTTGCCTGCTGATGTTGATTTTAAAAAGCTTTATATGCTGGCAGATGTGCACAGGGTTGTGCCGCTTATAGCTGAGGCTGTGCTTAATTGCACGTATGCGCCCGATGAGGTGAAAAAAAGATTCAGAGGTGAGCTTTTTAAGGTTTCGGTGCGTTATGAAGGTCAGCTGAAGGAGAAAGCGGAAATATCTGCTCTGTTTAGCGAGGTCGGAATAAAGCATTGCTTCCTTAAGGGGGACAAGCTTTCAAGATTCTATAAAAACCCTGAGCGTAGATTTATGCTGGATATGGACGTTTACGTGGAAATGAGTGGTTTTAAAAGGGCGGAGGAGCTTTTGCTGGAGCGTGGCTATGAGCTTAACAGCTTTGGTGATGATAAGGATGTTGGATATATTAAGAAGCCATTTTATAATATTGAGCTGCACCGAGAGCTAAAGTACGATTATGACAAGGGGTACGATTACTATAAGGGTGCCTTTTCACGCTTGCAAGGTGTGGAGGGTAGCTATGAGCTTAATATGACTGATGAGGATTTTTACGTGTATATTCTCTCTCATACGGCTCACCATTTTGAAACGGCCGGTACAGGGGTACGAAATATTTTAGACCATTATTATTTAAAAAACAAGCTTAAGCCGTGCTGTGATGATGCTACGCTTTCGGCAGGGCTTGAGGCTGTAGGCCTTACTACCTTTGCGCGGAAAATGGATGAGCTTGCTGAGGCTTGGTTTGGTAACGGCGAATATACTGAGGATATTGAGGAAATTTCCGATTATGTTTTACTTGGTGGTGTTTTCGGCAATCAAGTAAATCACTATATGGGTGGAATTTTAAGGGGAGATTACAGCGATAAAAAATCCTCGTTTTTGCTAAAAAGATTGTTTCCACCAAAGGTGAAGCTGCAGGATAGATACCCGATTTTGAAAAGGTTTGCCTTCCTTTTACCGTTTATATGGGTGGTCAGAATAGTAAGTGCGCTTTTCTCTAAAAAGGATTACTCTACGGAAATAGATAACGTAGATTCTGTTACCCAAGAGCAAAAAGAGACGTTTGCCCGTTTTATGGAAAAAAACGGCTTGTAAAATTCTAAAAAGGTATTGTAGTTAATTGTAAAATATGATATATTAATCTATATATGAAGTATAAAGGAGAATTTCAATGGCTTACGAAGAAAAAAAGACTACCGAAGAAGAAATTGGTCTTGAATTTATATTTAAATTTATGCGCCAAATTATTTCTAAATGGTGGCTTATTGTTATTTTTGTTGTTGTATTCGCAGCTACAGGCTTTGCAGCAGCTAAACTCACCTATAGAGAAAGCTACAACTCAAAATTAATGCTTAACGTTTCCAATAAGGATAGAGAAGTGCAGGGCACAACCTCACAGGTTGTTACTGCCAGTGACGTTCAGGCTTCTACCTTCATTGCAAACAACTTTAAAATCCTTTTACAGGAAGGTAACGACCTTATTACCAAAATTCAGGAAGAGGTTAGAATTAAAAATCGTGAATGCTCTATCGATGAGCTTAGAGGCATGATTAGTGTTTCTATCGGTCAAGAATCTACACTTATTACAATTTACGTAAATAGTGAAGACCCAGACCTTGCTTACGACGTAGCTACAGCAATTCAGAGCGTTTACCAGGATATTGTTAAGGACGCTTTCCCTGCAGCAGATATTACAGTTGCCGACAGTGCTTCAAAGGCTGTGCTTGCTCCAGACTCATCTGTACTTATTTACACAGCTATTGGTCTTATTTTAGGTGCAACCCTTGCTGTTGTTATTATTCTTATCAGCGATAAAATCCAGAACAAGCTCCTTTCAACAGACGATATCAAGAATAATTTTAACGTTGATATTCTTGCTACTGTTTCCGATATTAAATCAAAGAACAAGAGCGACCGTACAAGGTTACTTATTACCGATAAAAACGTGGGTCTGCCGTTTATTGAAACCTTTAAGCTTATAAGAACAAAAATTGAAAACGCAAAGCATAAAAAAGGCTATTCTGTTTTCTCAATTACAAGCTCAACTGAGAGCGAAGGTAAAACTACCTGCTCAACTAACATCGCTCTTTCACTTGCAAAGAGTGGTAAGTCAGTTCTTCTTATAGACGCTGACCTTAGAAAGCCTGCTGTTTTAAAAACTCTTGGTATTTCTCTTGAAGGCGAAAAGGGTATTTACGATATAGTTAACGGCAACAAGTCCTTTGAGGAATCTGTTAAGTATATTGAAAGATACAACCTTTATCTCCTTGTTGCTTCTGCAGCAGTGCCGGACCCAAGTGAAGCACTTGCTTCTGCAAGCATGGAAAAGATTGTTGAAACTGCAAAGGCTAACTTCGATTACGTTATTATCGACTGTCCTCCTGCAGGTGTTGTTGCCGATGCTGCTATCGTTGCTAACTACACAGATACAATGATTTTTGTTGCTGCTGAGGAAAGAGTTGCTCTTCGCCAGATAGAGTACGCTTTAAGTGATATTATGACCACTAAGGCAGATATACTTGGTTGTATCTACAACCGTGCAGGTGCAGGCACACTCAGAATGAGCTCCGCTAAGGCAGGTGGCTACTTCTCAGGAAGATATGGTAGCTACTACGGCTCATCCTACTACTACGGTAGCCATAGCAGTAGCTACTACTACGGTAGTGGTTCAAGTGGTAAACGCCATCGCCGTCACCACAAGAAATAAATAATACTTTAATTAAAAGAACCACAGCTCTGATGAGCTGTGGTTCTTTTGGTCTATAGGTTGAATTATTATATATCGAAAATTTATATCGCTATTTGTTTGCAGAGCAAACAAACACTCTCCACGTGGGTGGTAGCAACGAAATTGCTAACATAAGTCATCGGAAACATGTCCACACCACTTGTTGTAGGAAACTTATCCACAATAATTAAGATTTTCTTACCAAATCTTAATTACCTATTTCAGCTTATTAATCTCTTTCTGCAGATTTGCTAAAAATCTGCCTGCATGTGCGCCATCCATTTGCGTATGGTGGAACTGAAACGAAATTGGCAATTCATATTTAAATAGCTTCTTTCTGTATTTTCCCCAGATTATAAATGGGTTGTTGAAAATTCCACTATTCATACCAACAGCACCATCAATTTCAGTATCAATAATTGCTGATGTGCCAATAACCATACTATCTTCGGACAAATCTCTGTCCTGGCAAGTTTCGGCAACCTGCGTTGTGTATTTCAAATACTCCTGATTAAATGCAGTTAAATCATCCGTTTGCATAATATCACAAGAACTTACTTCATCATTCTTATTCTTCACAATAGTGTTTACTGCAATCGTGTCATACTGCATAAGTTTATCACCAACCGGAAGTATATAAAATTCTTTTACATTTGCTGCTGCTTTTCCAATGCAATAATCCAAAAGCATATTGAACTTCATATTCTTTTTCTTGCTGACATTTACTAAATTTGTTACGTCTAAAGTCTTAAAGAAAGTAACCATCGGATTCGGCGCTTTCATCCAAAGTTCATATGCCATATTCCTTGTTGTGTCTTTTGGTTGAATTTCTCTCGCCATAATATCCTCCTAAATTTATTTTCTTAACAGCAAACAAACACTCTCCACGTGAGCAGTTCTTGGGAACATATCTACAGGTGTAACCTCTACTGCGTTATAGCCTAAGCCCTCTAAAAGCTTTGCATCTCTTGCAAGGGTTGCAGGGTCGCAGGAAACGTAAACAATTCTTTGTGGTGCAATTGCTGCTACAGTTTCTAAAAGGGCTGCTGCACAGCCCTTTCTTGGTGGGTCTAATATAACGGTTTGCGGTGCAATGCCGTTTGCCTTAAGCTTTTCTGCTGCAAGGGCAGCATCACCACAAATAAACTGTGCATTGCTTATATTATTAAGTAGGGCGTTTTCTTTAGCGTCCTCTATTGCCTGGGGTATAATTTCCACACCCACAAGAGATTTTACCTTGTTTGCCATAGAAAGCCCAATTGTGCCTGCGCCACAGTATAAGTCAAGTATATCCTCGTTGCCTGATGGTGCTGCATATTCTGCAGCCTTGCCGTATAAAAGCTCTGCACCGTCGTGATTGACCTGGTAAAAGGAAAGGGGAGAGATTTTAACCTTTACCCCACAAAGTATGTCTATAATATAAGGCTCGCCGTAAAGGGCTTTACAAGCTTCGCCAAGCACTACGTTTGTGTTATCGCAGTTGGTGTTGAGTAAAAGAGTTTTAAAGCCTTCTACGTCCTTTAAAGCTTCAATAAGGGAATTGGTGTGAGGTAGCTCGTTACCATTTGCAACAATACATACCATAAGCTCGCCTGTAGCAAAGGCCTTGCGCAAATATATGTGGCGAACAAGTCCGATTCCTATTTCCTCATTATATACGGTTACGTTGAATTTGTTTATCCAGTTTTTTATAATTTCTATTATTCGAGTAAATTCTGTAGGCTGTAAAAGGCAGTCCTCACAATCAATTACCCTGTGGCTCTTCTTTGCGTAAAAGCCGATTTTTAAAATGCCGTTCTCTCTTCTTACAGGGTACTGCGCCTTGTTGCGATAGCGTGTGATTTCCGGAGAGGGGATAATAGGCATAAACTCAGGCGAAAGCCCACCTATGCGCTCAAAGGCATCTATAACCTTTTGTTGCTTTAATCTTAATTCCTCTTGATAGCTTATATGCCCAAAGGAGCAGCCACCACAGCTTTTAAAGCATTCACACTCAGGCTCTATTCTGTGCTTTGAGGGTTTAATGATTTTTGAAATTTTGCCAACTGCATAGGATTTCTTTGCTTTTATAATGTGGCAAAGAATTTCATCACCTACGGCTGTGTTTTCTACAAAAATGGCTTGTCCGTCAAACTTACCAACTCCGCCACCCTCTGCAGTATAGCCTGTAATATGCAATTTTATATCATCGTTTTTATTGACCATTTTTTATTTCCTCAACAGCTTTTTTATAATCCTCATAGGTTAAAAATGTGTTTAATAGCTGCAGCATTGCATTTGTAGTAAGCCTTTCAGGAAGGTGTAGGTGCTTAAGTAGCTTGTTTCGTAGCTGCTCGCTGTTTTCTCTGCCTGTAAGTCCATCCTCGTATAAATCAAGCTTTGTGATTTTACGCCTTTGTGTTTGCTGTGTTGTTTCACAAAGCACACCGGCTTTTTCGAGAGCCTCAATTATAATTTGAGTGCTTACGCCCTCAACACCTAATTTACCCTCTTTAGAGGCCTCTGTTTTGCGTTTTTCTTTACCGAATATATCGGGTATGTATGCATGGGTAATTTGCTCTGCAGGCACTATGCCACGAATAAAGGAGCGTATTGTAAACCCTGCAGAATCACTGTCGGTAAGTATTAATATGCCTTTTGTTTGGGCAAGTCGGCGTATAAGCTGTTGCTTTTGCTTGTCGTTAAATATAGCGAAGCCGTCGGTTTCAATTATGACTGCATCTAATATAGAGGAAAGCTTAATTTTATCGTACTTGCCCTCAACAATAACTACCTTATCAATTTTAATCATTATAATCTTAACAACCTTAAAATTACTTCTTCTAAAATTATTCGTTTATCCTCATTAGTCGATTTCATACGCCTGTCGGCATTTGAAAGCACCTCAAGGGCGTTTTTTAGCTGTGCCATGGAGTATCGGTTGCCGTCGGCTGCAGCATTATCGAGGGTGAACATTTTTGTTTTGTAAATGTTTCCTGCAAAGCAATCTGCAAGCTGTTTGTAGGGCACGCCTGCCTCCTTTGCCGCCTTAACCCTGTACATATCAACGTAGGCTTTAGAAAGCACGGCAAGTATTACTATAGGCTCTTCACGTAATTTAAAAAGATTTTGCAGGTTTTCGTATGCGTTATCTGATTCACCTTTTGTAATCATTTTTGAAAGCTGAAAGATTTTTGCTTCTACGGATATTATAACGGTTGCGTCTATATCGCTTTTTGAAATTTCGCCTGATTTTACGTAAGCACAAACCTTGCTTAACTCGTTCTGCAAGGTAGCCATATCTTCGCCAACAAGGTTTATAATGTATGCGGCGCATTCCTTGGAAAGTACACAGTCTTTTTTACTTGCAGAGGAGATAAGCAGCTTTTCAAGAGCAGGACGAGTGCGCTTATCTATTTTAGCGCATACGCCTACCTCATCAATAAGCTTAATTACCTTTGACCATTTAGAGCTTTTATCATCTACCTCTATAGTGTCCATCCAAAAAACAAGAACGGAGGTTTCCGGCATATCGGTTATAACGGATAAAAACTCTTCATCAACCTTGCCTCGGTCACCAATAAATTCTGTTAAATTATAATCCTTAACAAGAGTGCAGGAGTAATCACTCATCATCGGAAATGATGAGATGCAATCGTATATTTCGTTTAACGAGGTGTCTTTGCCTTCAAGCTTTTTTAGGTTAAAGTCCTCAAAGTCCTTTGAAACTGTTTTTTCACAAATTAAGTTGGCGTAGTGCTGTTTAAGAAAGCCTTCATCACCGTAGATGAAGTAAATTCTTGAAAATTCGCCTGATTTAATTTGTTTTTTTAAAGCATCTTCATTAAACTGTGCCATGCTTACTCCTTCTATATTTCTATAGTTACGTTGTTGTGCTTTGCCGTAATATATAGCTCATTGCACACAGCTTCTGTTTCTGATAAATTATGGGTGCTTGTATCGGCGCCACTGCTTATAATAACAGTTGGAACAAACACTAATAAAGGCTTTTGTGGTACGCCGTTAAGGATGGCAATTTCACAACCGTTTTGCTTGATTATATCGGTATGGTCTGCATTGCCGTACAGGTGTACGTAAGCCTTACTTGTACTACCCTTTATTATAGCATATTTTACACCGTCTGTGTCAACAATTTCTATAGTAATTTCGTTATTCAAGGAAAAGGTGAAATTGTTAAGCTCTTGCGCTTCTTCGGGTATGGTTGTATCAAGGCTTAAAGCACTTTTGTATGCACTTGATGACAGTATGATATTTTGTGGTGCGTACACAGAGCGAATATATGAAAGATTATCTACAGCATTTTTGTTTGTGTGGCTTACAACGTGGTAATCAAGGCTTTCGCTTGTTGCTTGTGGGAGAGAGCGTTTTTCATTTGTTGAAAGCCGTGAACTGCTGTTTTCAATAAAGGCATAGTGAGTACCGGACCTTATAAGAAGGTGTATTCCGTTTTCGCTTTGAAGAACAGTGATGCTGTTGCTTTGTGTGAAAGGAATAAAGGGAGTTGAAACGGTTAGTAGTGTTACAATAGCACATATAATCGCCGTTGCCTTTAAAATGCTTTTGTTGCTCGATTTGCGATACATGAAATAAGCAACACTAACGAGAATTAATACAATAGCAACGTAAATTACAAGGATGCTTTTATCGATAGATACAGAGCAAAAGCGTAAGTTCGAAATTTTATTTGCAAGCAGCATTACAACGTTTAAGAGAAGTGACGTGCACTTAAATGAAATAGCAGTAATCGGAGCAAAAATTGTGATTTTAATAAATGATAAGGCTACGCTTACGGCACCTGCAATAAGTCCGTAAAAGGCAAGCTGGACGCAAAGAATATTGCTTAAAGGTGCAACTAAGCTTACAACACCAAAATGGTATGCTGATATGGGTAAGGTGAAAATACCTGCACATAAGCTTATTATAAGGGATGATAATATAAAGTTTAAAATTCTTATAAGACTTGGATAGGGGATTTTTGTTGTAAATGATAAGAGCTTGGTGTTAAAATGATTTGCTGCTAATACTCCTAAGGTTGCTGCGGCAGATAACTGAAAGCTGATGCTTGTGATGGTGTAAGGATTAAGTACAAGGATAACAGCAACGGCTGTTCCTAATGAATTAAGGCTATCGGGTGTGCGTTTGAAAAACGGGGAGATGAGTACAGCAATAGCCATAACAGTTGCCCTTATAACAGATGGTGTGAAGCAGGCAACAATGCAAAAAAGCAAAAGAAATGCAACGCATAAAACGTTACCTGCCTTTCGAGGAATTTTTAAAAGTGTAAACAGTGATAGGATTAACCCACACCAAAGGGAGGTGTGAAGCCCCGAAACTGCAAGCAGGTGAGATATACCCGAGGCTCTGAAGTTTTTTTCGGTTATTGGCGAAAGGTCGCTTTTATCACCAAAAAGCATTCCTTTAAAAAGACCACTTAAATCTTTACTTAAATAATCATCTGCCTTTTGGCAAATTGTGTTTTTAAAATTTAGTATATGGTAGTAGGGAGTTGAATTACTTTTCCAAAGAAACGTGGCATCGTTTGAGGCTGCGCACAGAAGCGTACCATCTGCAATTTGCGAATAATCGTAAGCTCCGTTGGTATTTGTGGGGATGTAAACGGTTGCATTGTTTATAGCTATATAATCGTACAGCTCATAGCTGTGTTCAGTTGATAAGGCTACAGCTATTTTGAAATTTACTTTTATATCACCGATTTTGTCGGCCTTTAAAATGAATTTAGAGCCGTTTTCCGTTTCTTGTGGCAATGAAATTATTTTGCCGTGAACCTCTTGTTTAGTATTATTAAAATTGACTACGGGAGTGATTTTTGTTTGGTTAAGTAATAAGAACGAAAACGTGCATATAAGAGCAGCAATGCATACGGTAGGGATGATTATATTGCCCATGAACAGCTTCCTTTTAAAAATATATAAAAACAAGACCAATGCTGAAATTATTGGTACGACTACAGCTGCTCCTTTAAAAAGAATCAGAGCAGAGCAAATTGCTATAGCGGTTGTACCGAAAACCAGCATTGGTCTTTTCATTTTGTTAAACCCTCGGTGATATATTAGCCTGCAGGCCAGGTGAAATCTCTGCCTGCCATAAGGTGGAAGTGCACGTGCTTAACTGTTTGACCGGCGCTGTCGCCACAGTTATTTACAACACGGAAGCCATCCTTCATACCAAGCTCCTTGGAAAGCTTTGCTATAACCTCAAAAATATGAGCAATAACAGTACTGTTTTCTTCAGTAACATCTGCAGCAGAGGTTATGTGCTGCTTAGGTATTACAAGTATGTGGGTAGGAGCCTGTGGCTCTAAATCATTAAATGCAACAACAGTTTCATCCTCATAAACCTTTGTTGAGGGGATTTCGCCGTTTGCTATTTTACAAAAAATACAATCCATAATTTTCCTCCCTAAATTATTCTACAGTAACACCCTCGGCCTCACGCTTTGCCTGCAGCTCATCCATAATTCTCTGCTTTTCTTTACCTGAAATTTTGTAGAAGAACATTGGGATTGAGCAAAGGAGCATGCTAAGACCGGGAACGATGGAAACAAGTGAGAACATACCGAAGTTCTGAACTCTTGTAAGCTCTGTTGCAGCAACAACTGCGTGGTTTGCGAGCATATTTTCAGGATTAATATCGATAAACATATACATAAGAATAATGCCACAGGTTGCAAAAGCATTACCAATTTTGTTTATAAAGCCTTGGCAAGCAGAGCCTAAGCCGTTATCACGGTAGCCCGTTTTAAGCTCGATATAGTCGAGGCAGTCGTAAATCATAGCATTAGAAATAACGTTGATAACGCCTAATGGGATGCAAGAAATAAGAATAAATGGGGTGCAAATGTAGAAGTTTGCTGTTTTCCAACCGATTACTGTTGTGAAAATACTTGCAACAAAGCCTGCAAGGCAGGTTGTAATAAGAAGCTTTTTGTAGTCAAACTTCTTCATAAGTAAAGGCATAAGGAGCATAGCACCAAACATACCTACAATAGCGCAAACCTGGAAAACTGTTTTAACAGAGGTTACGCTTGCGTTAATGTACTGCTCCTTAAGTGCAGGGTCCATACCGGGGGTAAGCTCAGGTCCTATGTAGAAGGCATACCTTGCAACGTGGATAGCTGCAGCCTGAATCATATAACGGCCACTTGAAAGCACACCCATTGCTACAACAAGCATAAGTGGTTTGCAGGTGAATACTCTTTTAAGTGTAGAAGGCTCACCGGGTGCTCTTTCCTTTGGCTTTGGAATGTATCTTTCTGTAATGCCTTTGTAGGAGCTGAGATACATTGTTATACCAACTACAACACAAACAACTGCCATTGACATATACGTTGCCTCGTAGTACTCTGCTTTAGGGAAAAGCAGAGGTATAAGTGTTGGAGCGAGAATGAGAAGCACCTCAGGCACAGCAGTACCGATACCGTTAAGAGTTTTTGCAAATGAAACTACCTGGCCTCTTTCTTCTGAATGACCTGTCATAACGTTAGGAATACTCCAGAAGGGTACGTCTGCCATTGTGTATGCCATACCCCAGCAAATATATGTAACTGCAGCGTAAATCATTGTGCCTGTTTTTGAAAGGCCTGGGTTTGTATACATTGCGATTGTAAGTATAGCAATAAGGGGTGATGCGTAAACAATGTATCCCTTAAGCTTACCAAGCTTTGTGGTTCGCTTATCTGCCAAAATACCCATAAGAGGGTCGTTAATAGCATCCCATACACGGGCGCCTAACATTAAAAGTAAAACAAAAATAAGTGGGAGCTTAAGCACATTGGTGTAGTAGTCGCTGATGTAGCTTGACATCATAGCGTAAATCATACCTTGACCCATAGCGCCAAAGGCGTATGCTCGTTTTTCTTTGCCCGGAACAACGTAGCCCGGTTGCAATGGTTTTGTTTTTGCCATTTTTCACCATTCCATTCTTTAAAGTAATAAAATAATTATAATGTAATTACTTAATTATTTCAATATAAATAAAAGACAAATAAAGGCTGCATAAAATAGTCAAAATAACAAAAGAAAAAACAGAAACACCTCGTAGTGAGGTGTCTCTGTTTTGGCTTTATGAAACTATATGTAAATCTTAAAAGGCTACCCTTGCGCTGAATAGGGGAAGAATAGTTTCTTTTAAGAATAATACCAAAAAGGTTTAATAAGGTTTACATTAAACCTTCGTTGTTGTAAAGACCGTTAAGCTTAATAATCTTTACAAGCTTGCTCCAGGAAAAGCCCTTTTCTGCTTCGATTTCCTTGAACAACTGATTTCTGATTTCATTAAAATCTATCATTTTTGTGGACCCCTTTCCTTTAAGTTACGAGTAAATTATACTGTAAAGGAATGAAAAAGTCAAGTAATATTGCATAAACAATCGATGTTGCAGTTGTGCAAGTTGCACAAATAGGCTGATGTCTATTTTTGTTGAGTCGTTGAACAAAATGTTCAAAAGAATGTTGTTGCTTTTGTTAATTATGCACAAATAAAAAGATGCGTTTTAACGAAGTGTTAACGGCTTGAAATGTTTTCTACACCTTGTTTTGAAAAAGTTTGTTAAAGTTTTTTTTGAAAAAATACTTGATTTAAAAAGAAAAAAGGATGCATTGATAATAGCATCCTTTTATGAAAAAAATTATTCGCTTTTTTCTTCGTGGTACTCCTGCTCGGTGTTAACGCTCCATATATTTGCTCTGGAATACGTACTGTCGGTAATGCATTTAACAGCCTCAATTGCTGTAAGCATAGAGTGGTCCATATTGTTGTACCTGTGCATACCGTTTCTGCCTATGCAGTAAAGGTTTTCGGTGGTATCAAGGTAATCCTTTACAATTGAAAAATCCTTGTAGGATCCGAAGTAAGCAGGGTATGCCTTTTTCACTTTTATTCGTACAGAATCTTTAACTGCATCTTTATCAATAATATCAATTTTATGAAGCTCATCAATTGCGAAATTAATAAAAGCTTCATCAGGCATATTCCACATTTCATCATTTTCTGTGCAGAAGTATTCAAGACCAATCCATACGGTATTATCGGGATTTTTTACCATGTACGGTGACCAGTTGTTAAAAATTTGAAGTCTGCCGATTTTTACGTCACGCTCCTGAATATATATCCAGCAGTCGGGTACTATGTTGCCTAAGGTTTTGTGGCTTGTTTTATTTTCAAGAAGGAGCTTGTCTACAAGAATACCTACTGTTATAAAATCACGGTAGGGAAGGCTTGTTGCAACCTCTCTAACGGTTTGCGGTACGTTTTCCTCCATTCCCTCAATAAGGTCCTTTATAGGCATTGTAGAAATGTAGTAATCAGCAAAATACTCCTGCTCACCATTCGGAGTTTGGGCAACAACCGAGGTTATTTTCTTGCCGTCCATTTTTATTTTAATAACCTCGTTGTTTTTTAGGATTAAGCCACCTTTTTTTGCAATTTCATCAGCCATAGCCTCCCAAAGCTGGCCCGGGCCTTTTTTAGGGTAGTAAAACTGCTCGATAAGTGAGGTTTCAGTTTGCTTTTTGCCCCTAAAAGGCTTTGTAATTACGTTTAAAATTGCCTTTGTAAGTGAGAGACCTTTAACCCTTTGGGCGCCCCAATCAGCAGAAATTTCACTTGGATTTATACCCCACAGCTTTTCGGTATAATCTTCAAAAAACATCTCGTAAAGTGGCTTGCCGAAACGGTTGATATAGAAGTTTCTCAATGAAGTTTCATCAAGCTTGAAAACACAGGAATGAAGGTATCCGAAGCCTGCCTGAAGGGTACGCTTAAGCCCCATATTTATAAAGGTTTCGGGCTTTAGAGATATTGGATAATCAAAGAATTTTCGTAAGTAAAAAATTCTTGAAACTCTGTTTCTTACAAGTAAAACCCTTTCCTGTGTTTCAGGGTTTGGGCCACCGGGTGAAAGCTCTTTTTGGGTGCCTGTTTTTACGTCATCGTATGACGGTGCACCTTGTACAGGCATAAGCTCCTGCCATATTTGGTTGACCTGTTGATTTTTTGAAAAGAAACGGTGTCCACCAATATCCATACGGTTGCCGTTGTGGCAGGCTGTACGTGAAATACCACCAATAAACTCACTCTCTTCAAGAATGAGGGGAACAATATCCGTATTTTTTAAAAGCTCATAGGCTGCAGTTAAGCCTGCAGGGCCTGCGCCTATAATCAAAGCTGTTTTTTTAGCCAAAGCATCAAATCCTTTTTTTTATAATTTACAATAACTCTCTGTTGAAAAGACCGTTGGTTTTTTGTCCATTTATGGTTTTGCCTTTGAGTGCTTGCTTATAAATATATGCACAATCTTCCTTGCTTTCCGTTGTGAAATAAAGTATGCCGAAATCCAGCATATTCAAGGCCTTATCACCAATATAGAGGGGGACGCTGTTGTGAAGTGTGGTGTATTTCTTTTGGTGACAAATTGCAGAAAAGGTGATGCCTTTTCTGTCGGTGAATTGGGTTAAGCCGTTACAGGCTCCACAGCCGTTTATATCCTTTTGAGGACAAGCTCTCATAAGCATTAAAGGCAGGTAGCCGTAAATATAAGCGCCTACAGGTAGCTGTGCATTTATGGCTTCCATAGCTTTTTGTGTTAACTCAAAGGAGAGTGTGGCATCTTTTATGCCTAACTCTTTGTAGTAGTTTAGCGCAACAGAGTTTGTTATATTCAAGCCGTGGGCGCCGTGTATGGTAAAGCCTGAATCTCTACAAAGCTTAATTGCTCCTATATTGCTCACGAAAGCGTGGGTAATACCCATTGCTTTTATTTTTTTTAGCTCTTTTGTGATTTCTGCTTCTTCTTTTGGATAAATAAGGGCAGGTAGTTCAATAATAATTTTATCCTTTGGAATTGAATTATTATATGCTTCAAGCGCCTGTGCCATTGGAATAATTATAAACTCGGCATCGGATAAGGCAGGCGAGTATTGAGAAATGCTTTGCAGCCTTATGCGAAATGATAAATTAGCCTTAGCCTGTGGCGCTGTGGTTGAGTGCTGCTCTGCAGAAAAAATCTCGTAGTGCTTTTCTGTGAGCGCTTTTTCTAAAAGAGAGCAGGCTTCTCGGCGCATTGCATTTATTGACGATGCTGAAAGAGTAAGCATATCCTCGTTTTTGAAGGTGAACTTACCTAAGAAAAAGGGGGTATCGCCAAGCTTTGCTACACTTCTGAGAGCAATTTCCTCGGAAAGTGGTGACGTGCGAGGAGCTTCACCCTCTGCGCCCTCTACGGTTACTGCCCTGTTGCCGGATTTAGCTGTTAAAACAGAAGGCCGTCCCTTTTGAAGCGTAAGAGAAAAATCTATTTTGACAGGGTGAATATCTGATTTATAAAGCTGCTCTAAGGCTTTTAAAACGTTGCCTGCAGAGGTAACGTCCTCCTTGACTCTGTAGCCAAACATAGATAAATCTCGTTTGCCTTGAAGGTAGCCGTCTGTAAATCCACTTCTTGAAAAAACAGAGCGCAGAGTATCCTTGTCGTATCGCTGACCGTTTATAGCGTTTTTAAGGCTTGTAACGGCTGCAGCAACGTATTCGGGGCGTTTCATTCTGCCCTCGATTTTAAAGGACTCAACGCCTATAGCCATAAGCTGTTTAATGCTGTCTAAATAAGACATATCCTTAAGTGAAAGCGCATACTCTCTGCCGTGCTGCGAAACCCAGTTGAGTCTGCAGCCTTGGGCACAAAGGCCACGGTTTCCACTTCTTTCACCAAGCATTGCTGAAAGGTAGCAGTTACCTGAGGTGCTCATACAATGTGCGCCGTGCACAAAAACCTCAAGCTCGACCTCAACAGCAGCTCGTATTGCTTTAATTTCATCAAGGGAAAGCTCCCTTGCTACAACAATTCTTGAAAAGCCCAGCTGCTGTAAAAGCAAAGCACCACTGACGTTGTGCACAGCCATTTGGGTTGAGGCGTGTAAGGTTAGCTGTGGGCAGATTCTTTTTACTGCCTGTGCAACAGCAAAATCCTGTACGATTACTGCATCTGCACCACTTTTTGCAATTTGGGTGATTGTGTTGTTTAATTCGTTAAGCTCCTTATCAAAAATAAGGGTGTTAAGTGCAACGTACACCTTGACATTTCTTAAGTGACAGTAGTCTACAGCAGCCTTTAATGAGTGTTCATCAAAGTTATCTGCATTGCGGCGTGCATTGAAGTTGCTTGTGCCTAAGTAAACGGCGTTAGCGCCACACCTTACGGCAGCCTTAAGCTGTTCATCCGCACCCACAGGTGCAAGAATTTCAAAATTTTTCATATCAGATATCTGTTATAATTTTTTCTTTTTTTGTGCGTACTCTTAAAATATCGCCCTTTTTAACGTCTGCGTCACAGGCAAGAGTGAGAATTTCCTGTGGGTGGCAGGCAGTTTCACAGCTTTCGCCCTTTTCGTTTATAATTTGTGTACAGGTGAATTTCATACCAAAGGAATTTGGAGAAAGCACCTCTATAGTATCGCCTAATCTAAAGAAGTTGCGCTGCTCAATTTTAAGCATACCGTCTGTGCAGTCCTCAAGGGCAACACCTGCAAAGGTGCAGTCCCAATGATATTGACCATCGTTTTTATGGTCGTGAACAAGATTGCCGAAGTAAAAGCCACTATTGTAGGGACGGTGGCTGATAGCGTTTAATTCATCCTCTAAAAGTTCCATCGGTGCTGTGCCGTCAATCGCTCTCCTGTAAGCATTTACAACGTGAGAAACGTAGTACTCTGTTTTCATTCTGCCTTCAATTTTAAAGGAGTCTACGCCTGCGGCTGCCAGCTTATCAAGAAAGCTGATCGCTTTCATATCGTGAGAGGAGAGAAGGGCAGAATGGTCTTGATATTCCTCTAATTTCAAGTATTCGTTTGGTCTGTTGCGCTCAACAAGGTAATATTCCCAACGGCAAGGCTGTGTGCATTCACCTCTGTTGCCGCTTCTGTTGTTGAGGTATGAGGAAATAAGGCATCTGCCTGAATATGCCATACACATAGCGCCGTGCACAAAGGCCTCAATTTCTAAGTCCTCGGGTATATTTTCGTGCATCTGAGCAATTTCTTCTATTGTCATTTCACGGGCTACAACTATTCGTGATGCACCCATTTCGTAGTATGCCATAGCGCTTGCATAGTTGCAGCAGTTTGCCTGTGTGCTTATATGCACCTCAAGGCGAGGCTCTGCCTGCTTAATTGTACGTAAAGCACCTAAATCAGCAACAATAACAGCATCTACACCCAAGGCGTAAAGTGTACGTGCATAGCTTTTAAGTGGCTCTATTTCGTTGTTTTTTGTAAAGCTGTTTACCGTAACGTAAAGCTTTTTGCCTAATTTGTGAAGATAATCTACAGCAAAAGCAATATTCTCTTCCGTGAAGGCTGATTTTTCAGCTCTGAGCTGAAGCAGTGGGCCTCCGATATATACTGCATCGGCACCGAAACGGGCAGCAGCCATTAAGCAATTTATATCCCCTGCAGGGGCGAGTAATTCAGGTTTTTTCATAGGTTTACCTCTCAAAAATATTACAACAAAATATAATACACTAAAATTACCAAAAAAACAAGGTCAATTATATAATATAATATAATCATACAGTCTTGATTTTTATGTAACCACTGTGCTATAATATGCAAATATAAAATGTGGCGATTTGAGCCTATTTTGAGGAGATGTATTTAATGAAATTCGATGTTGCCGTTATTGGTGCCGGCGTCGTTGGTTCACTCATTACAAGAGAGCTTTCAAAGTACGATATAAGCGTTGCTCTGCTTGAACGACACAACGACTGTGCTATGGGTGCTACAAAGGCAAACAGTGCTATTGTTCACGCAGGCTTTGATGCAAAGCCCGGCTCTTTAAAAGCAAAGCTTAACGTTAGGGGCGTTGAGCTTATGAAAAGGTTTTGTAAGGAGCTTAACGTTCCGTTGCAAAATAACGGTGCTCTTGTAGTAGCCTTTTCCGAAGATGAAATGCCACACCTTGACGAGCTCCTTGCAAGGGGTAAGGCAAACGGTGTGCCGGGGCTTAAGGTTGTAGGAAGAGATGAGCTTCGTGCTATGGAGCCTAATATCGGTGAAACGGCAGTAGGCGCTCTTGTTGCTCCTACATCCTCAATTGTTTGTCCTTACGAGCTTACAATTGCCGGTGTTGAAAATGCTGTTACAAACGGCGCACAGTTTATAAGAAATTGCGCAGTTGAGGGAATTGAATGCAAAAACGGTGAGTTTGTGCTTTCCACAACCCAGGGCGAGATTACTACAAAGTACGTAATCAATGCAGCAGGCGTTCACTCAGGTAAAATCGCATCACTTATCGGTGATAATTCAATAGAGATTGTTGTACGCCACGGCGATTATTATCTTCTCGATAAATCACAGGGTACACTTGTTTCACACACAATTTTCCAGTGTCCTACAAAAATGGGTAAGGGTGTTCTCGTTTCACCTACGGTAGACGGTAACCTTATTGTTGGCCCATCTGCAGAGGATATTGACAATGGTGATGACGTTGCAACAACAAACGTTGGTCTTGATAAAATCTACACAAATGCTATCAAGAGCGTGCCTGCAGTTTCCTTGAGAAATGCAATCACCTCCTTTAGCGGGAACAGAGCACATCCTACAAGTGACGACTTTATTATTGGGTCATCTGCAGTAAACAAGAATTTCATAAATGCTGCAGGTATCGAGTCACCAGGTCTTTCTTCTGCACCTGCTATTGCAGAAATGGTAGAGGGTATTATTCTTGAGCTTACAGGTGGCCTTGAGAAAAAGGCTGATTATAATCCGATAAGACCTGAGCCTGTTCGTTTCAGACATTTGTCTACAGAGGAAAGAGCAGAGCTTATTGAAAAAAATAAGGCCTACGGTAGAATTGTTTGCCGCTGTGAAACTATTACAGAGGGCGAAATTTTAGATGCTATTCACGCCCCTGCAGGTGCACGAGACGTTGACGGCGTAAAAAGAAGAACAAGAGCAGGTATGGGCAGATGCCAGGGTGGCTTCTGTGGCAGCAAGGTTGTAGAAATACTTGCCCGTGAATTAGGCGTTGAAATGAACGAAATTACAAAATTCGGCGGTCAGTCGAATATTATGTACAATAAGACAAAATAAGGAGGCAGGAAAATGTTTGATTATGATTTAGTTGTAGTCGGCGGTGGTCCTGCCGGTATGGCTGCAGCCCTTAAGGCAAAGGAAGAGGGCGTTGAAAAAATTGTTATCCTCGAAAGAGCAGAAACCTTAGGTGGTATTTTGGAGCAGTGTATTCACACAGGCTTCGGTCTGCATTATTTTGGTGAGGAGCTTTCAGGCCCTGAATACGCAGGCAGGTTTATTGAGCAGGTTGAAAAAACAGATATTGCTGTTTTCACAAATACAATGGTGCTCAATATTTCCGAGGATAATATCGTAACAGCAGTAAATAATAAAGAAGGTCTTATGCAGTTTAAGGCAATTGCCGTTGTGCTTGCTATGGGCTGCCGTGAAAGACCTCGTGGAGCCTTATCTATTGCAGGCTCACGCCCTGCAGGTATTATGACTGCAGGCACAGCACAGAAATACGTTAATATTGACGGCTATATGCCCGGTAAAAAGGTTGTTATACTTGGCTCGGGTGATATCGGCCTTATTATGGCACGCCGTATGACCTTAGAGGGTGCAGAGGTTAAGGTCGTTTGTGAGCTTATGCCTTATTCGGGTGGTTTGCAGAGAAATATTGTACAATGCCTTGATGACTTCGGTATTCCACTTCGCCTTAGCTGTACAGTTGTTAAAACCCACGGTAAGGAAAGGCTTGAGGGCGTTACAATTGCAAACGTTGACGAAAAATTGCAGCCTATTCCCGGTACAGAGGAGTATATCGAGTGTGATACACTTCTTCTCTCTGTTGGTCTTATTCCCGAAAATGAGCTTTCCAAGGAGGTTGGCGTTACTCTTGACAGAGTAACAAACGGCCCTGTTGTTGATGAATACAGAGAAACTCTTCAGCCCGGTATTTTTGCTTGTGGTAACGTTTTGCAGGTGCACGACCTTGTTGACTACGTTACAGAGGAAAGTCAAATTGCAGGTAAGGGCGCAGCCGATTATATTTTCGGCAAAAAGAAGGGTGGCACATTTATAAACACAAAGGGTGTTGACGGTGTGCGCTATATTGTTCCACAAAGAGTAAATATTGAGGGCAAAGAGGACCTTAAGCTTTATTTCCGTGTAGGCCAGGTCTATAAAGGTGCTAAGGTTGTTGTTGAGTGCGACGGCCAAATTCTTTCTTCACGTAAGAAAATTAAGCTTGCCCCCGGTGAAATGGAAAACGTTACAATTACTGCAGAAATGTTAAGCAATATGACAAAAGACAGTGAAATTACTGTCAGAATTGAGCAATAAGGAGGGTACTGAAATGAAAAAGGGTCTTATTTGTGTATCCTGTCCTTTAGGTTGTCCTATTGAGGTAGAAATTGAAAATGGTGAGGTTGTTTCCGTAACAGGTAACACCTGTAAAAGGGGAGATGCCTATGCCCGTACAGAAATTACAAACCCTATGAGAAGCCTTACAACAAGTGTTAAGGTTGAGGGTGGCGTGCATCCTGTAGTGCCTGTTAAATCTGCAGGTCCTATCCCGAAGGATAAAATGTTTGACTGCATGAAGGTTATAAATAGTGCTTGTGTTAAAGCTCCTGTGGAAATCGGTGATGTTGTTATTGAAAACATTCTCGGTTTAGGCGTGGATATTGTTGCTACAAATTGCGATAGCGGCAAATAATTTTGAGAGGTTATTTATGGAAGCATACGAAATAGCGGCAAAGGTAAGGCCTAGCCAAAGACAAATTGATTGGCAAAAGACAGAATTCTACGGCTTTATTAACTTCGGTTTGCCAACTTTTTTAAACACAGAATGGACAGACGGTACTGTTAGCCCGTTGAATTTTTGTCCGGAGGAATTTGATGCTGAGGAATGGGTAACCTTCTTTAAAGCTGCCGGCTTTAAGGGGATGGTGCTTAACGTTAAGCACCACGATGGTTTTTGCCTTTGGTGTACACAGTACACTCGCTATAGCGTGGCATATGCTATTGATTGGGATGTAGAAAACAGAGATATAGTTGAACTGCTTTCAAAGGAATGCGCAAGGCAGGGAATAAAATTCGGCATTGCAATTTCTCCTCTTGACAGAAACTCTGAATTATTTGGCAGTGGCGAAGAGTACAACGAGTATTTCAAAAATCTTTTAAGAGAGCTGCTTACCAATTACGGCGATATTTTCTACGTGCGCTTTGACGGTGCAAACGAGCCTACGAAGGATGGCGCTGTACAGGAATACGATTGGGAAGGCTACTATGAGGTAGTAAGAGAATGCCAACCGGGTGTCGTTATTGCCCTTGTTGGCCCTGATGTGCGTTGGTACGGTAACGAGTGGGGTGTAATTCGTGAAAACGAGTGGAGCGTTATACCCGAAAGGCATAGTATCTACAGCGCATTAGAGCGCAGTAAAAAGCCTGTTAAAAGGCGTTGGTTTAAAAGGGAGAAGGAGTACGAGCTTGATTTAGGCTCCCGTAAGGCTATTAAGAAGGAAAGCTCGTTTATTTGGTACCCTTGCGAGGTTTCTCTTTCAATCAGAGACAGATGGTTTTACCACAAGGATGATGAATATACAGCAAAAACAAAAGACAAGCTTTTAAAGCTATATTTGCAAACAGTCGGTGCAAACTGTTGCTTTATGCTTGGTGTACCACCTATGAAAAACGGTAAATTTGCCGAGATGGATACCCAAATCTTGTTGGCTCTTGGCTCTGATTTGAAGCGTGCTTATAACTACAAGGTTTCACAAATCGGTACAATTGAGGCAAGCAGCACGTTATCTGAGGACTATAGCGCAGAAAATCTTTTTAATGATGACGAGGAGCTTACGTGGCGACCTGCTATAGGCGATATGCAGCCTGAAATAACTATAACACTCTCTCAAAAGGATATGTTTGACAGGGTGCTTATGCAGGAGTTTATTAAAAACGGACAGCACGTGGAATGCTATGAGCTTTATATTGACGAGGGCGACGGTCAATTTAAAAAGCTTGATGATGGTGGAATTATAGGCTATAAGAGAATACATAAAATTACCCCTACGGAGGTTAAGCGCATTAAAATTAAAATTACCTCGTACCGTGGCGAGCTTGAATTAAGCTCTGTTGTTATGTATTAATATGATGAGAATTGCTGTTTACGGTGGGTCCTTTGACCCTCCACACAAAGGTCATAAGCTCCTTGCAAAAAATCTTGCCGCCTTTTGTGGGGCAGATAAGGTGCTTGTGATTCCTACGGCTATGTCACCCTTTAAAAGCAGCAGTAGTGCAACTCCACTTGACAGGCTGGAAATGTGTAAAATTGCATTTCCCGAGGAGCTTTTTGAGGTTTGTGATATAGAAATTATGCGAGGTGGCAAAAGCTACACAATAGACACGCTTAAGCAGGTTAAGGCACTTTATCCAAACAGTGAGTTGTATCTGTTTATGGGTGACGATATGCTTTTGTCCTTTGAGCGTTGGTATAAATACAAAGAGATTTTGCAGACGTGCACCTTAGTGGCAGCCTGCAGAGTACACGATTCCGATAAGCTTTCTCAAATGCGAGAGTATATAAAAAATTTACCACAGGGTGAGCAGAGGGTTATGCTTTGCTCCTGTGAGCCCTTTGAGGTTTCTTCAACTCAAATCAGGGCTGGCTTAAGAGTCGGCAAAAAATTCGGTATAGACGAAGGCGTTTATTCTTACATTTCTTCGAGGGGGTTATACGATGTTCAAAAATGAGGAATTTAAGATTATTTTGAAGGACCGTTTAACGGAAAAACGCTACATACACTCGCTTAACGTAGCCGATTCTGCAAGGGAATTGGCAAGCATTTACGGTGCTGATGAGGAAAAGGCATATACTGCAGGACTTGTGCACGATTCGTGTAAGGATATGCCTGCAGGACTTCAGCTTTCCTACCTTTTGGAAAACAAGGTTGAGCTTACGGAGATTGAAATTAACACGCCTAAGCTTTATCACTCTATTTGTGGTAGAGTTTTTGCCCAAAAGGAATTTGGCATTGAGGATGAGGATATGCTCAACGCTATTCGCTACCATACAACAGGTAGGGAAAATATGAGTCTTCTTGAAAAAATTGTTTTTATTGCAGATTTTATTAGTGCCGAAAGAGATTACAACGGTGTTGATATTATGCGCCAAAAGGCTGTGCTCTCGTTAGACGAGGCTATTGTAGAAGGCTTAAGCTTTACAATTAAGGATTTAATAGATGCAGGCAGAGTTGTGCATCCTGATACGTTAGGTGCCTACAATGCAGCAACTTTTGCGATAAATCAAAAGAAATAGGAGAAAAATATGAGTTTAGATTTAGTAAAAAAGATAGTTAAAGCTCTTGATGATAAGAAGGGTAATGATATCCAGGTTATAAAAATCGAAGAGCTTACAATAGTTGCTGACTATTTTGTTATTGCAACTGCTAACTCGAGCACTCACGTAAGAGCTCTTGCTGATGAGGTTGAATATCAGCTTGAGGAGGCAGGTGTTCCCACCGACCACGTTGAGGGCAGAGCTACAGGTTGGATGCTTTTGGAGTACCCTGGTGTTATTGTGCATATTTTCCTTGAGGAAACAAGAAACTACTATAATCTTGAACGCCTTTGGGAGGATGGAGCAAAGCTGGATGCTGCAGAGCTTCTCAAATAATTAAAATTTATTAATTATTTTTTCTATACACAGAAAGGTATGATAAGAATGAAATACGATTTTTCCGTCGTAGAGCAAAAATGGCAAAAAAAATGGGAAGAGGCAGGAGTTTTTCATGCAGAGGACGGCTCCGATAAGCCTAAATTCTACGGTCTTGTAGAGTTCCCATACCCAAGTGGTGCAGGTATGCACGTTGGTCACATTAAGGCTTATTCAGGTCTTGAGGTTATTTCAAGAAAAAGAAGAATGCAGGGCTACAACGTTTTATTCCCTATCGGCTTTGATGCATATGGTCTTCCTACAGAAAACTATGCTATCAAAACAGGTATCCACCCTCGTAAGGTTACTGATATGAATATCGAAAAATTCTCCTCTCAGCTTAAAAAGGTGGGCTTCTCCTTTGACTGGGATAGAGTTGTTGACACAACAGAAGAGGGCTACTATAAGTGGACACAGTGGATTTTCCTTAAAATGTTTGAAAAAGGTCTTGTTTTCCGTGATAAGACTCTTGTTAACTACTGTCCATCCTGTAAGGTTGTTCTTTCTAATGAGGACTCACAGGGTGGTAAGTGTGATATCTGCCACAGCGATATCGTTCAAAAATCAAAGGACGTTTGGTACCTTAGAATTACAGAGTATGCAGATAAGCTTTTGCAGGGCCTTGACGGTGTGGATTACCTTCCTAACATCAAGCTTCAGCAGGTTAACTGGATTGGTAAGTCAACAGGTGCATTTGTAAACTTCAGTATCAGTGGTACTGACGAAAAAATGAAGATTTACACCACTCGTCCCGATACACTTTTCGGTGTTACCTTTATGGTTATGGCACCGGAGCATCCTCTTATTGATAAATACGCAGAAAAAATCGGTAATATGGATGAAATTGAAAGCTACCGTGCAGAGTGTGCTAAGAAAACTGAGTTTGAAAGAACACAGCTTGTTAAGGATAAAACAGGCGTTTGCATAGATGGTCTTGTTGCTGTTAACCCTGTTAACGGCAAGGAAATTCCTATCTACATATCCGACTACGTTATGATGGGCTACGGTACAGGTGCAATTATGGCTGTGCCTGCACACGACCAGCGTGACTATGAGTTTGCAAAGAAGTTCGGTATTGATATTATTGAGGTTATCAAAGGTGGAGATATCAGCGTTGAGGCATACACAGGCGATGGTGAAATGGTTAACTCCGACTTCCTCAACGGTATGGATAAGAAGGCCGCTTCCATAGAAAAAATGATTGAATTCCTTGCAGAAAAGGGTATAGGCGAAAAGGGTGTTCAGTACAAGATGAAGGACTGGGCATTTAACCGTCAAAGATATTGGGGCGAGCCAATTCCGATTGTTCACTGTGAAAAGTGTGGTATTGTTGCCGTTCCATACGAGGAGCTTCCTCTTAAGCTTCCTGAGGTAGATAATTTCCAGCCCGGCTCAGACGGTGAAAGTCCTCTTGCAAAAATCGACAGCTTTGTTAACTGCACTTGCCCTAAGTGCGGTGCTGCAGCGAAGCGTGAAACAGATACTATGCCACAGTGGGCAGGCTCCTCTTGGTATTTCCTTAGATATATTGACCCACACAACACAGAAGCCTTTGCAGATAAGGAGAAGCTTGCATATTGGGGTCCTATTGACTGGTACAACGGTGGTATGGAGCACGTTACACGTCACCTTATTTACTCAAGATTCTGGCACAAATTCCTTTACGATATAGGCGAAGTGCCGTTTGATGAGCCATATAAAAAGAGAACTGCTCAAGGTCTTATCCTTGGCCCAGACGGCGAAAAAATGAGTAAGTCCAAGGGTAACGTTGTTGACCCTAACGAGGTTGTTGACTCATTGGGTGCAGACGTTTTACGTACCTACGTACTCTTTATGGGTGATTATGAAAAGGCTGCTCCTTGGAGCGAAAGCAGTGTTAAGGGTTGTAAGAGATTTGTTGACAGAAGCTGGAATCTTCTTGAGCTTCTTGCAGATGGCGAGGGCTTCTCAAGTAAGCTTGAGGTAGCCTTCCACAAGACTATCAAAAAGGTGTCTGAGGACATTGAAAATATGAAATTTAACACAGCTATTGCTGCTCTTATGGCATTGCTTAACGAGATTTATGATGCCGGTACAATTACCAAGTGTGAACTTAAGGCATACGCTAAGCTTCTTGCTCCGTTTGCGCCTCACGTAGCTGAGGAAATTTGGGAGCAAATCGGTGGCGAAGGCTTACTTGCAGTAGCAAGCTGGCCGGAGTATGATGAGGCTAAAACCATTGATGCTACCATAGAGGTACCTGTACAGGTATGCGGTAAGGTTCGTGCAATTATAAAGATTTCCAAGGATGCTTCTGCTGAGGATGCAATTGCCGCTGCTAAGGCAGATGAAAAGGTGCAGGAGTTCCTTGACGGCAAGTCAATTATTAAGGAGATCTACGTTCCCGGCAAGATAATAAATATTGTTGCGAAATAAGCAACTCTCATAAAAAGCACAAAAATGACTTGAGTCTTTGATTTATAAGGGTTTCGAGTGTGTTTGAAAATATAAAAAATAAATAAAAAATGGTCTGTTCAAGTTGCTTTGAGCAGACCGTTTTTCTTGTGTGCTTGTTTTGTAAAAAATGTGGGTAATATTTTGTGCAAAATTGTGTGTGTTTTTTGCAAGGAATCCGTTGAAAAAGTATTGAAAAATTTTCTATTATATAGTATATTAATACTGTGTAATAGTCTAAATGGGGTTATTATACCCAATTTTAGATTTTAATAACTTTTTATGACTTGTTCAGTCATAATTCTACAATTGTAAATTCTGAATTCAAACTTGAATTTTTTGGAGGTTATCACATGGCTCTGGAGTTACCAAAGTTCGGAAGCAAAAACAAAACAGAAAAGAAAGCAGCACCTAAAAACGATACGATGCTTAAGGTGATGGATTTCTTCGACAAAAACCCAATTATGAAGATTATTATCCCTGTTGTTTTATTCTTGATATTAGCAGGTGTAATTTTAGTCTTAATTTTTGGCGACGGTGTTTTAACAAGCGACCACACAACAGGCTCGGTAGATACAGGCACCAATTCAAACCAGGTTGAAATATTAGGCAACAATCTCATAAAGGATAAAGAGATTGTTGAGCTTATAGAATCCGACCCACTTTCTGAAGACGTTCTTGCTTCAGCCAAATACAAGGCTTACTCAAGTGGCAGTAGTGGTCTTAAGATTGCTATGATCGAAATCGGCTCAATGGGTGATACCTTCAGCCTTTCAAAGGGCGAAACAATCGGTAGCTGGGAGCTTGTTGAAATTACAAAGGAATACGTTGTATTCAAGGCCGGCGAGGTAACCAAAAAGCTGGATATCACAAATAAATAATCAAAAACGGCTTCGGTTCAAAAATTAATTTAGAAATAATTTATGTATTCTACATATATTAGGGGGACTATCCAATGAAAACAAAAAACAGCAGAATGAGGTCAATAGGCATATTTGCCCTTGTGTTCGTGATGCTCACAAGCATTATTTTACCGCTTGCAGCTTCAGGTTCATCAGATGACCTTATGGGCAGCTACACCGTTAAGTCAGGCGATACACTTGCATCAATCGCTGCAGCTCACGGTGTAACAGTATCAAGCATTGTTGACAACAATGGCATTTCAGCTTCATCAAAGCTTTATGCCGGTCAAAAGCTCCTTATTCCGGGAGCAACATCTGTTGAGGATGACTCTACAACAGTGTACGGCTCATCAAGCACAATTTCATTAAGCGTTGCTGCTGAGTCAGACCTTGTAGGTGTTCTTGAAACAATACTTGCACACACAGGCTACAAGATGATTTACAAGGGCGCTGCAGCAAAGGTTCCTGCAATTGAGCTCGAAAACGTAACTCCTCTTACAGCTATCGACTACGTGCTTCGTATGGTTGATATGACTTACATAAAGAACGATAACCTCATTTATGTTGGTACAGCAGATGCACTTAACTCTAACTTTATCGACAGCAAGGCTCTCACCAAGTTCTCACTTCAGTACATTTCTACTGATACACTTACATCTCAGCTTTCAGCGCTTGGTATCAGCGTGCAGATAGTTAAGGTTGACATCAACCTCCGTGAGTTCTGGGTAAGCGGTTACCCAATGCAGCTTGCTAAAATGGCAGAGCTCATCGATACTCTCGACAATAAAAAGAATATTACAGTAGGTAGCGCAAGCATCAGCTCAAGCCTTACAGCTATCGAGCTCGAGCATATTACGGCTACTGAATTCAGCAGCTTGCTTTCATCACTTGGCCTTCACAGTGGTATTACAATGGCTGCACATCCAATGGTGCTTTACGTATACGCATCAGGTGATGCATATAATGACATTATGAACATTAAGCGTTTGGTTGACTATTATGACCCTAATGGCCAAAACAATGTAGAAGGCGGCGCAGGTGCTGAGGATGGCGCTAACGGCGAAACAAGCAACGATGATGCTAATACCGGTGATACAAACAACGGTGGCACATCAAGCGACGTTGTTATTTCCGATGGTGAAACATCACTTGTAAGAGTTGACCTTGCATACATCAACAAAGAGGCTGCAAAGTCAATTATCGATACATTCGGCTACGACGTTAAGATTCTTGGTCTCGACCTTTACGAAAAGAGAATTTGGATTCAGGGTGTAACTGAAGAGGTTGACGCTGCTGTTGACAGAATTAAAGAAAACGATACAGCAGATAACAATACAGACAGAACCTTCTTCGTATATGAGCTTAAGAACATCGTTGCTTCCGAGCTTCAGAGTAAGATTGGCTTTATAGATATCGAGGGCGTAGAATTCTACTTCGGCTCATATCCACAGCTCACTAAGTCAATTATGGTTTATTGCTCAACAAACAAGGTTGAAGAGATTAAAGAGATTATTGCTTCTCTCGATAACAATATGGGTGATATGTATTATCCAATAGCAACAATTACAGATGCTTCAGAGCTTCAGGTACTCGCTGCTAAGGAAGAGCTTGTTGTTAAGCTTATCAATAACCCAACAATCTCTGTTACTTCATTCGAGCTTTCCGGTGACCTTGACCCATCAGACGAGGGCGTTAAGTACATTCTTTACGTGCTTGAATCTCCGGAAAACATTGACCTCATCATTGATATGTGGGCAAAAATCTAACATAACTAAATCGGAGTGATTTGAATGGATTTTCTTAATCAACCAAGTGATTATCCCGTAACGCTTGAGCAATTGCTCAGGCTTACGGTTGAAAAAAGAGGTTCCGACCTTCATATTGTTGTAGGTATGCCACCTTGTATTCGTATTGACGGCGACATCGTTAAACAGGATTTTCCCCCAATGAAGCCGGCTGATGTCGAAAATATGCTTATGCAGATTATGTCTGAGAAGAACAAGAATGACTTACTTACAAATCTTGAGCTGGACCTTTCATATGCAGTTCCACAATGCGCTCGTTTCAGAGGAAACGTTATTGTACAAAGAGGAACTCTTGCTGCGGTTTTTAGAGCAATTCCGTTCGAAATTCCTACTCTTGATAAATTAGGTCTTCCGGCAGACGTTAGAAGACTTTGTACACTTCCTCGTGGACTTATTCTTGTTACGGGTCCTACAGGTTCAGGTAAATCAACAACCCTTGCAGCAATGATTAACCATATGAATACTAACTTTGAGTACAATATGGTTACCATTGAGGACCCAATTGAGTTCCTTCACTCTCACAAGCGTTCAATTGTCAGGCAGAGAGAGCTGGGTGGCGATACCTTGAGCTTTAACAACGCTTTAAGAACAGTTCTTCGTCACGACCCTGACGTTATTATGATTGGTGAGATGCGTGACGCTGAAAGTATCAGTATTGCTCTTACTGCTGCTGAAACAGGACACTTGGTGCTTTCTACGCTTCATACACAGACGGCGCCACTTACAATTGCCCGTATTATAGACTCCTTCCCAAGTGAACAGCAAAACCAGGTTAGAAGCCAGCTTTCAAATACACTTCGTGCTGTTATATCACAGCAGCTTCTTCCTCGCTTGGGTGGTGGTCGTGTATCTGCTGTTGAGTATATGGTTGATACACCTGCTATACGTAATATGATTCGTGAGGGTAAGGATCACCAAATCTACAGTACAATGCAAACCGCTCAAAAAGAGGGTATGCAAACAATGGACCAGGCTCTTTTAAAGCTTCTTAGAGAACAAAAAATCTCAAGAGAATCAGTTCTTGAAAACTGTGTTGAAAGAGCAGAAATTCTTCGTCAAATGCAAATGTATTAATGAAATGCGCAAATGCTATATACATATTTTACATATAGTGCGTGCGAAAATCTCTTTTATATACTATTATATATATACACAATCTCAAAAGGGGGATAACTCTTGGAATTCAGATATGAAGCCTTAAACCGACAAGGTGAGGCCATAAGTGGTAGAGTTGTTGCCAATTCCACTTCTGAAGCTTACGAAAAGCTTCGTGAAGCAGGTGTTGTTGTTACAAGCCTTAAAGAGGAAGCAGCTAAAAAGAAGAAAAAGGGTGGCAAGAAGGTTACTCTTGCAGATATGTCCTTGTTCTCTCGTCAGCTTGCAGCCATGATTGGTGCAGGTATTCCTGTTACACAGGCTTTAAATACTCTTGTAGCGCAAACTACTAACCCTACTCTTTCAAATGCAATTAAAGAAATTGCTGCCGACGTTGAAGGTGGTGCAGCCCTTTCTGATGCATTTAGCTCTCAAAAGCCTGTATTCTCAGACCTTTTCTGTTCAATGGTAGCCGCCGGTGAAATGGGTGGTATGTTAGATAAAACGCTTCTTGCTATGTCTAACCAGTTACATAAAGATAAGCAGCTTAAGGACTCAATAAAATCAGCAACCTCTTACCCTAAAATGGTTGGTGGCCTTGCAGTTATTATTGTTATATTCATGCTTATATTCATGGTACCTACATTCCAGGGAATGACAGAAGGCGCAACAGACCTTAGTATTATTACTGTATTTATTTACAACCTGTCAGGATTGCTTAGAACAAAGTGGTTTATAGTTATTCCTGTTGTTGTTGTTGCGATATTCCTTGTGATTCAAATTATAAAATCCCCACCTGTTCAGCACTTTTGGGAAAATCACAAAATGAATGCTCCAATTGTTGGTGAGCTTATTTCTAAAACAATATTTGCCCGTTTCTGCCGTATTTTTGCAACTCTTGTTGCCGGTGGTGTTACAGCGGTTAAGGCACTCGAAACAGCCGGTCCTACATCAGGTTCAAAGCTTGTTGAAGAGGCTGTAAATAAAGCAATTTCCGATGTTGAAAACGGTAGAACAATCCACGAAGCTCTCGATGAGCCTCACATATTCCCGCCAATGGTTATCAGTATGATAGCAATCGGTGAGGAAGCAGGTTCACTTCCTGTCATGCTTGATAAGGTTGCAGAATTCTATGAGGAAGACGTTGATGCGCTTGCTAAGAACTTAGGTTCTGTGCTTGAGCCTATAATGCTTGTCTTACTCGGTTCTATTGTTGGTTTCCTTATTGTTGCTCTTTACCTTCCTGTTTTCCAGGCAACGACATCTTATCAAGGATAAAAAAACGAAAATATATTCTTTTGCAAGGGAGAATGATATAAAATGGCAAAAGCTAACAGTGCTATCGGCATTGAATATAACTCATATGAAATTAAAGCAGTTGGGCTTACAAAGGGCTCAGACGGTAAGCTTTCTGTATCCGGCTATGCTACGGTAAAGCTTCAAGAGAGCGTTATCGGTGAAGGCATTATCGTAGATAGTCCTTTGTTTACAGCAGCTCTTAACGATTTGTTTGAGCAGGCTAAATTTGAGAAGGACACACCTATTGTAGTAGGTGTTAATAATGAAAACGTTATTATGCGTTATGCAACCTTCCCTAAGGTTCCTCAGGATAAATTGAGAAGCGTTGTTACAATGCAGGCCCAGGATTTCATTCCTGTTCCGATTTCAGAGTTGGGTCTTGACTACGTTATTGTTGATGAAACAACAGATGATGACGACCAACCCGCACTCAATATGATTCTTGTTGGTGCAAGAAACACAATGCTTACAAACCTTATACAGAATTTTGAGGCTGCTAAATATCAGGTAATAGATATAGATAGCTCTTTCCTTGCATGGTGCCGTGTAGCAATCGAAGAGGGAGCCTCTTCATCAACCTTTGCTTTCCTTTCACTTACAGACGACGTACTCAACTTCGTTGCGATATCTGAAGGCGACATTAAAATGGTTCGTTCTATTAATATTCCCGATAGAGTAACTGTTGAGGTTAAAAAAGCCTTCCATTCTCCCGATGCAGTTACTTCAAATGAAATGGAAATGATTGTAGAGCTTCTTCAGTCAGAGCTTACGTCATCAATGAACTATTTCCAAATGCAAACGAACATTATTCTTGAATCTGTAGTGTTCACAACAGCTTCTCCACTTGAGGCACAATTGGCTTCACAAATTGCAGAAAGATGCTACGTTCCACTTTCGGTTCCATCATATTACAATAATTTTGCAAACGGTAGTTTTTCACCAAAAGAGTATGCAGGCTGTATTAGCCTTGCTAAAGTTGGATTGGAGGCATAATAATGAAATATAGAGTTAGTTTGCTTCCTGAGAAAAACAGAAAGCGTTTAGTTGGCAAAAAGAAAGCTGAAAAGGGTAGAGGTATTACAAACGTTGTTATGCTTATGTTACTTGCAGCAGTCTTAATTTCGCTTTTATGTAAGGTTTATGCTGATGCTAAGCTCGATGAAATTAAGACTATGAACGCTGCATATGAGCAAAAGGTTTCACAGCTTCAGCAATACAGAGAAATCAACAATACCCTTCAAAACAAAATTAAGCTTATTGAAGATATTCAGGTTAATGAGCCACAGCTTTACAATTTTGTAGCAACACTTGGCAACATTAATCATCCGGGTGTTTCCCTTACAAACATTTCTTGTGTTGATTGGAAAACGTCAAGAGTTTGTACATTAACAGGTACGGCTACCTCAAGAGCAGCCTTTGTTGAATATCTTGAAAAGCTTGAGGCAATAGAAAATGTTAAAAGTGCATCCTGTACAGCATATACTGTAACTCTTACAGATGGTGTACCTACCGCAACGTTCTCAATTGCTATCACCTGTGATGGTGGTTCTGCTGTTGTTACACAGGCACCTACAGAAACAACCACAGCAACTGCAATAAACTAAAGGGAGGAGCTTATCTATGAAAGGCAAAAAAATTGAAGCAAAAGATATTACAAGCAATCCTCTCTTTGTTATAGGATTATTGAGCTTTGTGTGTGTAATTATCACAGTAATAATGGTGTTTATTATGATTGATATAGACAACACAAAAAAAGAAATTCAAGACGCACGTGCACTTTATGAGGAAAACGTGCGTGAGGTAGCTTTGCTTGAAGACCTTAAAATCAAGAGTGAGGCTGCACAAGAGAAGCTTGAAGATTGCAACAATATCCTCCCTGAAGAATTAGGTGACGTTTTCGTGCTGGAGGAAGAGGTACTTAAAAAATGCAAGCTTTTTGGTTTAGATGTTATGACAATAAACCATACGGTTGCAGTTAATGAAACACAAGAGGTTGTTTTTACTATTTCTGCAACAGCATCTTACCAGGCAATTTACGATTATATGAACTATTACTCAAATCTTGAACAGGTACATAGATTTGATTCAATTTCACTTACTAAAAATGCAGATGGCACGTATAGTGTAACTCTTGACCTGGCATTTCTTTCAGAGAAGGGTGCAGAGGGTGCCGTTCAAGCAGCTGTTGGCGATGCTGTTCAACAGGCAGCGTCATAATAAATAACTAAGCAGAGATATTTTTAAAATAGACTAAAGGCTAAAAAGGGGTTATTCACTTTGGCAGATGTAAATGTAATCATTCCCGGTAGCGTAGAGTTTTTCCTTATAAAGGAAGGCAAGGTTACCGAAGAACAGGTGAGAGAAGCACAATTAAACGTTCAGGAAACAAAGGGTGAGGTACCATCAGAGCTTGTTGCTTTGGGTTACTGCACAGAGATTGACGTTGCTCGCGCTTTAGAGAGAAAAACCGGATATAAGTTTGTTTCAATTGAAGAAACAGGTATAGATTTTGCCGTTGCAAACATAATACCTGCTGAGCTTATTGCAAGAAGAAGAATATTACCTCTTTATCAGGACGATAAGAAGTTATTTGTTGTAATGCACAACCCTGATGATTTGGGTGTGCGAGATAATCTTTCTGTTCGTACAGGTGGCCTTGAAATCGTTCCCCTTATTGCTACTGAATCAGAACTTAATGCTGCTATTGATACAATAGTTAACAATGCCAATAATATTGATACGTATGAGGATGAGGAGGCTGCACAGGAGGAAGAGCTTGCTGCACTTGATGAGCTTGCAAACGATGAAAAGCCTGCTGTTCAGCTTGTTAACCAAGTTATAACAAATGCTGTTAAATCCGGCGCATCCGATATTCATATTGAGCCTATGGAAAAAACTATGAGAATTCGTCTTCGTATAGACGGTGTTCTTCACGAGGTTTTACAAAACCCAATTAAGCTTCACAGCTCAGTTGCATCCCGTGTTAAGGTTATCGGTGGTATGGATATTGCCGAAAGACGTATTCCACAGGACGGTCGTACAACAGTTAAGGTTGATGATAGAACCTTCGATATTCGTATTGCTGTTCTTCCATCTGTTTACGGCGAAAAAATCGTTATGCGTCTTCTTGAACGTGGTGCAAAGTCAGTTCAGCTTAAGGATATTAAATTCTCTCCTGAACAGCTTGGCCGTTTTACAAAAACAATTTTTATGCCATATGGCTTCATGCTTGTTACAGGTCCTACCGGTTCAGGTAAATCTACCACCCTTTATGCAACGCTTGCAGAGGTTTCCGACATAACAAAGCACGTTATAACACTTGAAGACCCTGTTGAGCGCCGTATGCCGGGTATTTGCCAGGTGCAAATGAACAACCGTGCAGGTATGACCTTTGCTGCTGCTCTTCGTTCAGTTCTTCGTGCCGACCCGGATATTGTCATGGTCGGTGAAATCCGTGACGGCGAAACTGCAAAAATCGCCGTTGAATCAGCTCTTACAGGACATATGGTTTTCTCCACACTTCATACAAACGATGCTCCTTCAGCAATTACTCGTCTTGATGAAATGGGAGTTGAACCATTCCTTACAGCATCATCACTTGTTGGTGTTCTTGCTCAGCGTCTTGTTCGTGTGCTTTGCCCACGCTGCAAAGAACAGGTTGAGCTTACATACCGTGAGATTCGTGAAAGAATCGACGATTTCCCGATTCCTGAGGGCAAAACTCTCGACGATACAACCACAATTTACCAGCCAAAGGGCTGTATCGCTTGTTCAAATACAGGCTATAAAGGTCGTCAAGGTGTTTTTGAATTTCTTCAGGTTACAAACGAAATTAAGCAGCTTATTCTTAAACGCTCGGGCGTTCAAGAGATTAAAGACCTTGCAGTTTCACAAGGTATGCACACTCTTCGCCAAGAGGGTATTGATAAGGTGCTTGAGGGCACAACCTCTATAGAGGAAGTACTTCGTGTTCTTGTATAAACCTATGCGTTTTGCATTTATTTAAAAGGAGTTGAGATTATGGACATATTAACAAAAAGAAACGGTGTGGCACTTGTTGCCGTGCTGTCAATTTTGCTTGTTCTGACTCTTTTATTGCCTCTTACGTTTACTATGTCCGAAAATGCAATGGAGGCTGCTATGACAGGTACAGATGAGCAAAGGGCGTCATACCTTGCTCGTTCTATGATAGAATTTACTGTTGGTGCCTTCCAAGGTGTTTACGATGACGCTGAGGAGGATGAATCCAACGGCTATAAAATACCTGATGACCCTGATAAGGTAACTGATGAGCTTAAAGGTACAGCTCTTTATAAGCTTGACCAATTCTACAAGGTTTCTAAATCCATGGATGTCAGCGTAATGTATATGTATCAAAATACTGACGTTAGTTATCCAGAGGAAGTAGCAGTTCCGGAGCAAAATCCGGGCGAAAGTGATGCGGATTACCGTAAAAGATGCCTTGTTGCTTATAAGGAGTATATGGAGAAGGGTATAATTTACTCTACTACTGTTCCTGCAGGCTATACTCAAGAGGATGCTTTAGCCGGAAAAGTTCCTGAGGGCACGATTACGTCAGTAAGCTATATAGACCGTGACGGTGAAAGCTTAAATGCAACAGCCGAATATTTAGGTTATGCAAAGTGCGCTGTTGTTTTTGACGATAAAACCGAGTACTTTAAAACCTGGAAGGATGCAACAACAGGTGCTTGGAAGACAGAGAGAATTAAAGAAGCTAACGCTAAAGACCAGTATGACCAGTATTTGGCAATTGCTAAAAACGCACTTAAGAACAATAACGAGCTTACTGCAACTGAAACTAATCCTCAAATATTTAAGGTGCAGAATAAGAACGTTATATTTGAATCAAAAGCCGTTGTAAACGGTAAAGGTGCACAGCGTAGGTGTTTGCTTGTTCTTCCTACAAAGCCTGCAGAAAATAGCTGGATAGTTCCTGCTAATATTGAATCCAACCAGATTTTCCCCGATACTTCACAGTGTAGTGGTGTTACTGCCCTTTCAATGAAAAACAACAGCTACTTTATTGATGGTGAGGCAGTACAGGGCCAGCCTGTTTACGGATATTCCTGTATCGGTAACATGGTTGTTTCAACCAATAAAATTAAATACAAAGCCACAGCAGGTGACTTTGTAGGCCTTAACGAAGGCGAAACAATGGACTATGCCGATTATATCAACGCCTACAACGAAAAGGTTGATATACATAATGCAGAAATCGAAGCACATAATAAGGCGATTGATGATTATAACGCAACAGACCCCGAAACTCCAAGAAATGACTACCGTGATGACTATAAAGAGCGTATCAGTAGCAACCTTTCTGATTTCTCGTTAGGTCTTCACCCTGAAACTACCACGCTTAACCCTGAGCGCGACCCGTTCTTCAACTGTCTTAAAACAAATAATATGAGAACCTGGGCATCGTCTGCTCAAAGAGATAACTTTGTTGCCTTTACAGCAACAAACGGTATTCAGTTTGATATGCCTGTTAACGTTATTATGAACCCTTGCCGTACAGGTCGTATTGGTGACGGTATTGCAAGAAACAAATCTCTTTATAAGGTTCTTTACTTACAGGCTCCAACAATAGTATTTAACGAGCCGGTTAACAGTTTTATTTCCCTTTATACTAAAACCTCGCTCCTAGCGTTAGTGTTTGACTATAATGCATACAGAATGTCAACAATTATCCTTGCTGCTCCCGAAAGTACGCCGTATACTATGGAAATTCTTGAAAACGATGCAGTTAAAACGGTAAAAGCAGGTAAGGTATACTTTGCTGAGGATGCTTACGTATGGCTTGTTCCGTTTACAGAAAACGGCTCTAACTACAGAACACAGACGGTTTATTACAAGGGTAAAGACGTTATCCTTTATAAATTTGCAAACGCAGGCGACGTGTTCCTCTTTAATGCAGAAAAAGAGACTATGATTAATGGCCAGAGTGTAAAAGCAGGCTTCTCAATGACAAGCTACTTTATGGACGTTATTTACAGTAAAGACACTACTGATACCAATAACCTTAAATGGTGGCAATTGTGGTCAGGTATTCAGAGCCTTATTTTTGACGCTGCTGTTAGTGGCGCAAGGCCAAAAACCTACGAAGCACAGGATTTGCAGTGGGTTGGTAATATGAATACCGGTACACAGGGAGCACCAAACGTTGACGACTTCTACGTTGTTTGGGAGAGTTAAAATACTCTAACTAAATTTTATGAAAGGAATGAACAGCATGAAGAAAAGTGTTTTGAAAGCGAATAAAAACAAAAAAAGCTTTTTCAAAAACCGTGTTGTTAAGAACAGACTTGGTATGACCTACGTCGAGCTTCTTACAGCATTGGGTCTTCTTGCGCTTATCATCACCTCATTTACCCCGATGCTTCTTTCATCTTACGGTACCCTGTACGATGCAGGCGTTAAGGTGCAAGACGTTTACGATTCGAGAGAAGAAATTGAAGATGGCCTTGCAAGGCGTGACTCTGAAAGCAGCGCATCTCTCCAGCTTAATATGAAGGTTAATTCCGATGCCGTATTTGAACAGATTAACGTTACCGGCAGAAAGATTATTTCAACCTTCCAGGAAGGACTTGAAACAGTTTTCGGTCAAATTCGTGCCCGTATTGAAATTGTTTCACCTTCAACAGTTTATGATGATGCCACAACACATGACGTTATACTTCAAACCTTCGGTATGGAGTATAATAAAATTACCTTCGGTACCTTTACATACGATACCACTAATGAGCCCGGTGCAACAAACAAAATGCCGGCTGACCAAATCCACATTCAGGTTATTGCGCCTAACAAGGCTGCCAAGAAGGATAGTGGTACCGCCGACGAGGATATGATAGGTACTGATGATGATTTAGTATACAACTCAGGCAGATTCTGCGACCTTGAATACTACACCTCAAAATTCACAACCAAGCCGATTCAGGCAAGTGGCCTTAAAATCTCCAATAATGATAATGCAGGCCGTATTAAGCTTAAAATTAAGAGTCCACCATCAGGTGATATGCTGGACTTTACCTACTCCCCACTTAAAATTAAGGTTTACTACATCAATAGCCGTGGTCACCTTAAAACAGTTTCAGAGTACTTGTATATTGAGCCAGCAACACTTCTTATGGCAGGCGATACAAATACCCTTATAGACTACTACACCTCTGCAGGTATTGAGGCGGTGGATATAAGTGAAAGCGATGACCCCAACGACCGTAAAATACAGTACCAGCTTACTGCCGAAGCACGTAAAATGCGTGTTTCTAACAGCGTTTACCTCAATAATGCAGGTCAGTACAATGAGCCGAGAGTTGGTACACCGGGTGAAAACGGTACAATTATTCGTGCTATCCGTTGGATAGATAACGATGAAACACACGGTCTTAATCCATACTACGTAATGACCGGTACTAACGGTGCCATTTACCGTATGTACACTTTCTCATCAGATAAGGGTGATATATTTGATGAGGCAATGGGTAAAACCATTTACGATACCACAACAGGCTTTTTCAATACTACTCAAAATTACATTGACCGAGTTTACACAACCACCACAGGTAGAAGAGTTTACCCTGCACTTTGGGGTGCCGATAAATCTCATATCTTTGAGTACACTTCAGCAGAAAAGCGTGTTGCCTACGGTGAGTCTGCAAACTACAGAAACGGTAAATCAGACCAGGCTTGGACAACGTCTGCAAGAGAAAACGGACTCGACCGTGCCGGCCTTTCAGGTGACCCTAAATATAATACAATGAGTGCCAGAGCACAATTCTGTTACTACTACAACGGTGAGGGTACAAACCATAAATTCGGGTATAAAAACGCAAAGCCTATTTCATATATTCTTACAGAGCGTGGCTGGCCAATCCGTCTTTACGGTGTTATTGGCCCTGCTAACCCTGATAAGGACTATTTTGAAGACTTTGTTGCTCTTTGGGATAGAAACCAAACAACTGCTAATATTCGTACAGATACTGCTTACGGCAACTCTGCAGAAACGCTCGCATTCCATTATAAAAACCAGAATGACGAACAACAGTCAGACTACGTTTACGGTGGTATAAGAATTAAAACACTTGCCTCATATCCTATCACGTTAGGTATGAGAGATACTCGTGAAGACTATTTCGACGGTGCAGAGGATTATGAAAATACAACGAGTATGACCAAAATTAAGCACGTTCAAAAAACAAGTGAAGACTTGCTTTACGGATATGCAGATGATATTAACATTACCGACGTTATTTATATTCCGGGTGCAGGCAGTACACCGGGTTCAACCTTCTACATTGGCTCTGTTCACGCTTACGCTAACATTATTCAAACGGATAAATTAGAGTCAGGTGCTGCATTTCATAATCAAAAGAAAACAGAAGGTAGTCTCTTTAACAAAAACGACCCTATTGAAAGTAACGGTGCAGTGGGCAGATGGTACAGAAATGCTTCCACAACCCTTAACGGTAATGCGTGTTCTTATCCTATTGGCGCTATTACAGACTACCTTGTAATTTCTAATAAGGATGGTACAGCTACCTACATTTGTAAGCATAACGATAACGACTACAGCCGTGATGCTGAATGGCTTGGTGGCTACTCAGGTAACATTGCAAACCCCGGTGACGTAAGTGGACGTGGTATGCAGTTCTGCTTTGCTAACGATTACATCAACGCTAACGATAAAGATATCAGTTATGCAAATACAGGTGGCCTTGCTTCAGGTGAGACTGCATATGGCAGGGCAGCCTTTTTCCTTCCTAACCAGTCTAATGCTTGGGAATATTTGTATCTCGGTGACGTTCGCTTCACCTTTGGCTTTGCTTCAAACCGTGAAAGAGTTTATACTAACATCACTTACGACGGTACAATTGAGTACGTGCGCTCCTTTGAGCGTCTTTACTGGCGTTCTCACTACGGTCAGGACGCAACGTATTATAAAGAAAACGGAGAGTTGAGCTTTGAAACCTTTAACGCAAACCAGTCAGTTTATTCAGGTGCAGCTCTTCCTTATCACCAACAAAACAGAGCTGTAAGTAACGGTAGCGGTGGTCTTCAAACAAGCCAGACGTACCTTAACCACGTTGATAATGACTATTATAACGTTTGGTTCCCTGGTGAAATGTACAACCTTTCTAAGGTTGCTTCTAAAGACGGTGTTACCGTTGCAGTAGGCTACGCTGTTGCAGGCTCTACCTTCCAGTCAGCAAGACCAGACAATACTTCAATAACATCAACAACACTTGGTGGTATTTATAACGACGGTGTTCTTGCTGCTATGATTGAGGGTAAGGATGAAGCTTTTGTTAACCTGCTTTACTATAAGGATAACGAAACCTTCGATAACTATTCACTTTACGACCCAACCTCTACCGTTGGTACAGACTATTCTCAGTATAGTGAATACGGCAACGTGAAATACGGTACACATAGTAGAGATAGTGTTCAGTTTACAGCTGTTGACCTTATTGTTGAAAACATTAAGGCCTCAGAAACATCAACTGCATACGAAATCAATTACTATGCGTACTACGGTGATAACAAGGGTAGAGTTTTCCGTTCACTTGTTGCAACAGGTTCAGGTAACTCCTCCGGTGCAGAAGGCGATATGGACGCTGGCGAAGCAGGCGCAAGTCTTGTTCCTTATATTAACGACGTTCCAACAACTGCAGCTATTATGGGTGCAGATCAGCCTTCACAAATGATTGAGATTACTGTTAATAACCAGACTCTTGATAACTACTTCTCAGAAATAGTTACAATTGACACTATGGATGACCTTGTTATTATTACAGGTAAAATGAAAAACGGCGGCCAGGAGTACATTGTTGTTGGTACTAAAGACCCTAATACAAACAACTGGACATATCGTCTTGTTTCAAACTGTGGCTTCACAAGTATTATTAACGATGCTACTATCGTTGGTGGTTACTACTACATCGTTGGTAACGGTTGGCTTGCCGGTGTTTCTATTGACGTTCTCAGAGATACTACTGTATCAGCTCTTTCAACACCATCACTCACTAGCGAGGCACTGGGTTCAAGGTCTGAGAACCCTAACCAGCTGCTGTGGTGTAACACAAGCGTAAATCTCTACGCAATTGCCGGTAGAGATACTACATGATAAAGGAGGCAGTGTGATGTTTAAATTTTTAACATCAAAAAAAGGCTATACACTTGTAGAGCTTGTAATTGTTCTTGCACTGCTTTCTTTAGGTGCAGTTGCGTTAATTAACTTGGTTAGCGTAGCTTACCGTTCTTTTAATAAAAGCGAAGAGCGTTTTATTAAGCAGGAGGCAGTTAAAGAGGTTGCAGCGCTGCTTCAATCCGGTGCAGATAACAGCAAAACAGGCGTTGCCTCTGCAAAAACTGCTGATATTTTCGACACCCCCGAGGTTGTGCCGGCGGGCGTATATAAGGATGACTCCTTCTCTTATTTATTTGCTACACAAAGCTATGATGATGAAGGTAATCCAAACGGATATTTCCTTTATATACAAGACAAGGGTGACACCCGTGCAGAAGCAGTTAAGCTTTCGGAAACTCCTATTTACGTTGAAATCAAGCCGTATATTGAAACTAAAACCAAGCTTGATGCAATGGAAAATGAGGTAATCTATGCAGAGCAGTATAATGCTGTTGTAGTTACCCTTTCTGCCTTGGAGAATGACTATGATTATGCAAGCGGCAATCCTCCAACGTCAGACGATATATACTATAGCTTGGACGTTGCATACCATTTCCCCAATATGGCAACAAGCACAGATTACTGTATGGTTAACCACGTAACAAGGAATGAGTATGCTACAGCACCTTTGTATAATCAAGAAACAGGTGCTAAATTAAATAATGAGGCAACAGCAATCCATTGCGAAGGAAAGTGCTCATATGACCATTGCGGTTGCTACGATACCTCACATGAATGCAATATATGTAACTGTGCTTGTCCCGGTAAAAAGGGTATAGTGCTTAGAGTTTATTGCGACTCTATTATTAGTACGGATAATAAAGAGGCTGCAGTTACCGTTCCTTCAATGTGCTTTATTGCTACAGCTTCCTACGGACTTGACTCCGGTGAGGTTGGTGCACTTTGTGCATTCCGTGATGAATGCCTTAAAACTAACCCAATTGGCCAAGCTTTTGTTAAGGCATACTACACTGTTTCACCACCAATTGCTGAGCTTATTAGCGAAAGCGAGCCACTTAAGGCTGTTGTAAGAACTGCCCTTAAGCCGGTTGTGGTTGTTTCACAGTATGCTCTTGATGAAACAATCAGAGCAGAGGGTATTGCTTGCCTTGCTGTGATTATGCTTTCGGGTGCTTGTGCAACAGCGTTGCTTATGAAACTGGAAAAGACTAGTAAAAAGGCCAGAAGAAGTAAATAAAAACAATTAATTTATGAGAATATATTCCAAGTTTCGGAATATATTCTCTCTTTTTTGCTTAATAATTATTGACATTATTTGTAAAAGTAGTAAAATAATATTAAGCTTTTGTTAAAAATATAGTGATTTTGACGAGGAGAATTAACAATGGATTTAAGTAAGCTTATTGCAAAGAAAAACGAGTATGCTCAGTACATTATTGATGATATTACTCACATTTGTAAGGATTTCCCTAAACGTGGCCCCGGTGATGAGGGCGAAAAGGTTTGCTGCGAATACCTTGCAGAGGAAATGAAAAAATTTGGTTGCGACACAGTTTATGTTGATGAGTTTAAAGAGAATCCGGGTTCTTTCTTTGGTTGGATTAACTTTACAATCACATTTGTGCTTTTAGCATTCATTTCATATTTCTTTATTCCTGCACTTTCAATTGTTTTTGTTATACTCGGACTCACACTTTGTGTTTTACAGTTTGGCCTTTACAAAAAGGTTGTTGATAAGTTCTTTAAAGAAAAAATTGGCCACAATGCTGCAGGCTTTAAAAAGCCTACAGGCGAGGTTAAGCGTAGAATTATTTTTAATGGTCACCCTGATGCTGCTTGGGAATGGCCTATTAAAGAAAAATTTTCATATCTCGGCTTTGATATACATATGATAGTTTGCTTTATTGGTGCCTTCTACGTTTTAGGTATTTCTATTGCAAGCCTTTGTGGTGTAAACGAAGCACTTGCAGTTAAGCTCGGCTTAGGCGCTCTTGCTTTTGTCCCTTTCTGGATAGGTCTTTACTTTATGTGGAATAGAAATAAAACTGTTGATGGTGCAAACGATAACCTTACCGGCTGCTATATGGGTATGGCAATACTTAAAATGCTTCACGATGAGGGTATTGAGTTTGAGCACACAGAAATTGGTGTTGTTCACTCCGGCTCAGAGGAAGCAGGCCTTCGTGGTGCCAAGGCTTGGTGCGAAGCACACGCTCACGAATTTAACGACGTTCCTACTTTTGTTATTTCCTACGATACAATTGCACAGAGCGAGCACCTTAGTGTAAACTACCGTGACCTTAACGCTACTGTTAAGGTTGATGAAGATGTTTCCGACCTTTTCTATGAGGCTTGCCAGGAGCTCGGTATTCCTTGCGGTAAGGGTATGGTTCCACCTCTTGGTGGTGCTACAGATTCTGCAGCCTTTGCTCAGGCAGGTATGCGTTCAACAGGTGTTACAGCCCTTAACCATGCACTTCCTGATTTTTACCACACAAGACGTGATACACCTGATGCTCTTAACAAGGGTTGCCTTGCAGATTGCCTTGCGGCAAGTATAAAGGCATTAGAAATGTTTGACAACGGTGCTAAACAGTAATATTTGGCGAATAACTTGGCTTGTCTTCCTTGCCGTATCCTTATACGGCGGCGGTCGACAAGCCTTCGTTCTTCATCCAAATCTTACTGTTTAGATGTGAATTGAATATTCAGCGTCTAATAACAGCGCAACAGAAAACAGAGGATATTTACATAAACGTATAATATATACTATAATAAAACTCTGCCCCTCATATGAACATTTCGTTCACAAGAGGGGCAGCACTATTTATATTTTAATTTTAAAATAACAAGCAAACAAAGGGAACAAAAATCAATCCCGGTAAAAGGTTTGCAACCTTAATTTTTGTTACGCCTATAAGGTTTAAGCCTAATGCAGTTATAAGCACAGAGCCTGCGCAAATAAGCTCGTTTATTGCAAATTCACTTAAGAATGAGCCCAGTAGCATTGAAAGACCTACAAGCGCACCTTGAAAAACAAGCACAAAGGCTGCTGAAAAAAGCACGCCTATGCCTAAAGAGGCAGAGAGCATTGTTCCCGAAATTAAGTCTAACAGAGATTTTGTATAAAGCATTTGATTATCGCCCGAAATACCTGCATTCATTGAGCCTACAATTGTCATTGCTCCAACGCAAAAAAGCAGTGAGGCTGTAACAAAGCCTTGCGAAAACGTACTTCCCTCAGAGGCTGATTTGTTCTTTTTTTGCAGCTTATCGCCTAATTTTGAAAGCTTGCCGTCTAAATCAATAAGCGTACCTACAATTGTACCTAACACTAAGGATATAATCATAACAAGCTGATTTTCGCCCTTTATTATACCACCTATACCGATTGCTATTGTGCAAAGTCCTATAGCAGTCATAACGGCGCTTGTAAGCTTTTCGGGTATTTGTTTTTTTAGCAGCAAACCTACTGTGCCACCAATTAAAACGGTCAGGGTGTTCACAAGCACACCACTAAAGCTATGTAAAATTTCCATTATACATTTTCTCCTTTAAACATACTCCAAGGGTAGTAACTGTAATCAGGCTCACATTGGAAGGTTAAAGCCTCTTTTGTAGTAGGGTGTGTAAAGGTTATTCTGTAAGCGTGCAAGGCAATTTCGCAATTTGTTCTATCCTTGCTACCGTACTTTATATCACCTGTAAGGCAAAGCTTACGTGATGCAAACTGAACACGAATCTGATGTGTTCTGCCTGTGTGCAAAAGGACTTTGACAAGTGCTTTACCCTCGCTTTTTTGCAAGACAACGTACTCTAAGGAGGCGGCTTTAACGCCCTTACGTTCTCTGTTTACAACGTATGAACGTTTTTTTCTTGAATCCTTAAAGAGTAAATCCTTAAGCACGGCTGAATCCTCTTGTGGTATACCGTCGCAAACGGCAAGGTATTCTTTTTTAAAATCGCCCTCTGCAATAGCCTTTGAAAGGGCTGCTGCACTTTTTTTATTATTGGCAAAAACCATAACACCACCAACACCTCTATCGAGTCGGTGGAGCAGGTGAACTCTTTTATTTGCTCTTTCGCTCAAAAGCCCTATTATGCCTTTTTCGGTAGGAGAATCCTCGCTGGATATTCCTTTAGGCTTAACGCAAACTGTTACGTTGTTATCTTCGTATAAAATATTTAAATCCATAGCATACCTACTGTTTTTTAATGCTCATATGCTACCACATTTTATAAAAATCTGCAAGAATTTAAAAAGAAAAACCGAGAAATTTCTTTCTCGGTTTAGACTATTTTATTTAATATTAAAGCTTTGAATATCCGTGGCTGTTTATAAGCGCATCAATTTTCTTTTTCTCTTTACAAAGTGGGCACTCGTGAGAAGGTGAATTAAAGTAACCATCTAAATCGTGTGGGTTAAATACGGAGTTAACCTCATAGCCCATGCACTCGGTTGTTGTTGAGAAAATTGAAGATATGCCTACAATATTACCACCGTAATAATTAACAGCCTCAATAGCAGATTGTGCAGTTACGCCTGATGCAACGGAAACGGCAAGTATAAGCACGTGCTTGCCTTTAATCATAGGTACAATATTATCTCTAAACATCATTTGTGAACCGGAAATAATTTCAGGGGTAACAATATAAATTGTTTGGTGAGCATTTATATTTGAAAAGGATTGCTTTGTAAGCTCATTTGCAAGGCAGGTACCTATAACCTCTGTGCCGTCAAGGCAAAGGATTGTATCGATTATTGTAGTTGAATAGTTGTAGCTTTCGCAAAGCTCCTGTGCAACAGCCTTTGCCTCTGTAAGACGGGATTTTTGTGCAGCCACGTCAATATAGTAGTTTGTGTGAGAATGGTTAGATGCAAAGTGACCCTTTGCAACTCTCAAAAATAGATTTTTGCGCTTTGTTTTGATTTTTTCGATATGTGTTGTTGGCATAAAATCTCTCCTTTTAGATAGACGGAGCACTACGTACTCTATGAAAATATTTTATAATAATACCATTACAAAAATCAATTCACATTCTATCTAAAAGGAGAGGTCTGTTTTTGTAGATTTTATTTAATCATTTCCATAAATTCGGCTTCTGTTATTACCTTTATGCCTAAATCGTTGGCTTTTTTTAGCTTACTGCCTGCATTTTCACCTGCAACAACGATTGTTGTTTTAGCTGAAACTGAGCCTGATGCTTTTCCACCGAATTTTTCTATTATTTCCTGCGCCTCACGTCTGCCGTAATGCTCTAAAGTGCCCGTAATTACAAAGGTCATTCCTTCAAAGCGCTTATCCTCAATAACCGTAAGGTTTTTCATATTAAGTCCAAGCTCTTTAAGCTCCTCAATCATATGTCTTGTAGCAGGTAATGAAAGTGTTTTTATTATGGTTTGTGCACTGATAATGCCTATACCGTCAATTTCGGTAATATCCTCTATAGAAGCATTAAGAAGGCTGTCCATATCACCAAAATGGTTTGCGAGAAGCTTTGCTGCTTTCAGGCCTATATGGTGTATTCCTAGAGCAAAAATCAGCTTATATAAATCATTTGCTTTGGATTTTTCAATTGCTTCAAGCAGGTTAAGTGTGCTTTTTTCACCCATTCTTTCGAGCGCTACAAGCTCCATAGGGGAGAGTCTGTAAATATCTGAAGCCTTCGCAATAAGCTTTTCGTTTACCAGCTGCTCTAAAACTGCACTTCCAAGTCCTTCAATATCCATAGCATCTCTCGAGCAGAAATGTATAAGCTTTCTGAGAAGCTGGGCGGGGCAATCGGGGTTTATACAGCGAATGGCTACCTCGTCATCTATTTTTGCTACTGCACTGTGGCAGGCAGGGCAAAGCTCAGGGTAGGTGAATACAGGGTTTTCGCCGTTGTGCACGGCAACAGAAAGCACCTCGGGGATAATATCACCTGCTTTACGCACAATAATTGTGTCGCCTATAGCGATACTTTTATCTCTTATAAAATCTGCATTATTAAGAGTGGCTCTTGAAACGGTTGTGCCTGCTAAAATTATTGGCTCGAAAATGGCAGTAGGTGTAAGCACACCCGTTCTGCCTACCTGTATTTCAATATCAAGCAGCTTTGTAGGCTTTTCCTCTGGTGGGTATTTAAACGCTATTGCCCACTTAGGGAATTTTGCAGTTGAGCCAAGCTCCTCGCGCATTGCAAAATCGTTTGTTTTTATTACAGCACCGTCGATATCAAAGGGCAGGGAGCCACGATCATCTCCGATTTCTGCAATTTTTTCTATTGCCTCTTGTATTGTATCACAAAGCTTATAGCCGGGTACTGTAGGAAAGCCAAGCTCCTTCAAATAGTCAAGGGACTCCTTGTGGGTGTGAATTTCCTTGCCACCTTCAATTTGCTGAATATTGAATACAAATATATCAAGCTTACGTGATGCAGTTATTTTAGGATTTTTTTGCCTTAGCGAGCCGGAGGCTGCATTACGAGGGTTTTTAAAAGGCTTTTCGTCGTTTAGCTCCTGCGTAGCTACAAGCTCATCAAAGCTTTGGTGTGACATATACACCTCGCCACGCACCTCTATAAAGGGTATGCTTTCCTTAAGCTTTAACGGTACGGAGCGAATGGTTTTTACGTTGGCTGTAACGTCCTCACCGACGTCGCCGTCACCTCGTGTGGAGGCTCGCACCAACACACCGTCTCTGTATTCAAGTGAGCAGGAAAGGCCGTCTATTTTAGATTCAACAACGTACTGTGCATTGGGAAAGCTCTTTTTAATTCGTGCATCAAAGGCTAAAAGCTCCTCTTGTGAAAACGCATCCTGTAGACTTTCCATACGTACAGTATGCACAACCTTTTCAAAGCTGTTATCGCTACTGCCTCCTACACGGTGGGTAGGGGAATCCTCCTTAAGAAGCTGTGGGTATTCCTCTTCAATAGCTGCAAGCTCACGCATCATCATATCGTATTCGTAGTCGGAAACGTCGCTCTCGTTACCCATATAGTATTTATCAATACACTCATTGAGTATGCGAGTAAGCTCCTCAGCTCTTTTTTTGCTTTGCTCAAAATCCATAATGCACCATCCCAAAAATATTAGAATTATTATACCATATGTTACAAAAAAAGTCGATACTTTAGCCACTTTATCTACCCTTTTTACATTGACAATAACACAACAATTTTTTATAATTTATACTGTAAAAATATAAGAATAGGGGAGAAGGATTTTTTTGAAAAACAAATTAAAAAATGCCTTAACTTTATTTCTCACTTTTTTTAAAATAGGTGCCTTTACCTTTGGTGGTGGCTATGCCATGATTCCAATTATAGAGAAAGAAATGTGCGAAAAGCACAAATGGCTTAAAGGTGAAGAAATTCTCGATATTTTTGCAATTTCTGAAAGCACACCAGGTCCTATTGCAATAAACTCTGCAACCTTTGTGGGCTACAGGGTGGCAGGTGTTTTAGGCTCTGCTTGTTCAACTCTCGGTGTGGTGCTCCCTTCGTTTATTATAATTTCAATTATATCACTTGTGCTTAAGGAGTTTAGTCAATACGAGGTTGTGCAGTTTGCCTTTAACGGTATTCGTGCAGGCGTACTTGCCCTTGTTATAAAAGCATTTTATTCGATGTATAAAAAGTGTCCGAAGGGCCTTTTCTCATACGTGCTTATGGTAGGCGCTTTTGCTGCATCATTGTTTATTGATATACTGGGTATTGACGTAAGCATTATTTATATAATTGTTACCTGTGCCTTGATAGGCCTTATTCACTCAATTATTGAGAGAAAGAGAGGTAAGGCACAATGAGTATTTACCTTGAGCTTTTTCTCACTTTTTTAAGTATTGGCGCCTTTACCTTTGGTGGTGGGTATGCAATGCTCCCGCTTATCCAAAAGGCTGTTATTGACAATAACTGGCTTACAGAAGAAGCAGTTGTTAACTTTATTGCTGTAAGCGAAAGCACACCTGGTCCATTTGCTATAAATATTGCTACTTACGTGGGTATGGAAACAGGTGGTTTTTTAGGTGCTGTTTGCGCTACTCTCGGTGTAGTTGTACCGTCCTTTGTTATTATTCTCATAGTTGCAAAGGTTTATAAGCAATTTCAGGAAAGTAAAATTGTTAAGGGCTGTATGAGTGGCCTGCGCCCAACGGTTATTGGACTTATTGGTGCTGCTGTGCTTACAATCGGCAAAACTGTATTTTTTCCAACAGGCTTTGCTTTATCAAGCATAGACCCGTATAATTTTGTGGTTTCGCTTATAATATGTATTTTAGGCCTGCTCCTTATATTTAAAAAGAAGGTTCATCCTATTGTACTTATAATAGTATCTGCAGCGCTTGGTATTGCAGCAGGTTATTTAGGAAAGCTATTTTAATTATTAAAATTAATCTACACGAAAAGAGTTGATTGATATAAAAACCGTAACAGATTATTTTGGTTGTGACGTTTTTTCAGAGGCTGTTATGAAGGACAGGCTCCCTGCTGACGTATACGAGGAGTTTCAGCGTACGTTGCAAACAGGCCACCGTCTTAATATAGACGTTGCAAACATTATAGCAAACGCTATGAAGGACTGGGCTATCGAAAAGGGTGCAACACACTATACACACTGGTTCCAGCCACTTACAGGTATTACTGCCGAAAAGCACGACAGCTTTATTTCATCTAAAAAAGACGGCAGAGTTATTATGGAGTTTTCAGGCAAGGAGCTTATTCAGGGTGAGCCTGATGCATCCTCATTCCCATCCGGCGGACTTCGTGCAACCTTTGAGGCACGTGGCTACACAGCTTGGGACCCTACCTCCTTTGCATTTATAAAGAATGGCGTTCTTTGCATTCCTACAGCCTTCTGCTCCTATGGTGGCGAGGCACTCGATAAAAAGACACCACTTCTTCGCTCAATGGAAGCAATCAACAAGCAGACCTTAAGAATACTTAAGCTTTTTGGTCACGAGGATGTTGTTGCAGTTAAAACAACTGTTGGTCCGGAGCAAGAGTATTTCCTTGTAGACAGAGAGGTTTTCAATAAAAGAAAAGACCTTATTTACACAGGTAGAACTCTTTTTGGTGCTATGCCACCTAAGGGACAGGAGCTTGATGACCACTACTTTGGCGCTATTAAGCCAAGGGTACAGGCTTTTATGAAATCTGTGGATGAGGAGCTTTGGCGACTTGGTGTGCTTGCAAAAACAGAGCACAACGAGGCTGCACCTGCACAGCACGAGCTGGCACCTATTTTTACAACAACAAATATTGCTACCGACCATAACCAGATTACTATGGAGGTTATGCAGAAATGTGCTAAAGAGCACGGTATGGTGTGCCTTCTTCACGAAAAACCCTTTGCAGGCGTTAACGGTAGTGGTAAGCACAATAACTGGTCAATTTCTACAAGCACAGGTGTAAACCTTCTTGAGCCGGGTGAAACACCTGCAGAAAATGCACAGTTCCTTTTATTCCTTTGTGCAGTTATTAAGGCTGTAGATGATTACCAGGATTTATTAAGAATCTCTATTGCTTCTGCAGGTAACGATCACCGTCTTGGTGCGCAGGAGGCACCACCTGCAATTGTTTCAATGTTCCTTGGCGAGGAGCTCACGTCTATACTTGAGGCTATTGAGCGTGATGAGGATATTGATAACAAGGAAAAGGAGCTACTTAAGGTTGGTGTTCACGTTCTTCCAAGATTCCCTAAGGATACTACCGACAGAAACAGAACCTCCCCCTTTGCATTTACAGGTAACAAGTTTGAGTTCCGTATGCTTGGCTCATCTGCGTCTGTTGCAGGGCCAAACACTACAATTAATACTGCTGTTGCAGAGGTGCTTTCACAGTTTGCAGATGAATTAGAGAACGCAGAGGATTTTGAAAATGCACTTCACCAGCTTATTAAGAGGGTTATTAAAAACCACAAGCGAATCATATTTAACGGCAATGGCTACGATGATGCTTGGGTAAAGGAGGCTGGAAAGAGAGGTCTTCTCAACCTTATTTCAACACCTGATTGCCTTCCATATATGCTTCACGAGAAAAATATTTCTCTCTACGTTAAGCACAAGGTTTACAGTGAAACAGAAATTAAGGCTCACTACGAAATCAAGAATGAAAAGTATTGCAAGTATCTTAACATTGAAGTGCTTACAATGATTGATATGGCAAAGAAGGATATTCTTCCTTGTGTAAGCAGAAATATACATGAGCTTGCAGATACACTCCTTGCAAAGAGAACTGTTTGTGATTGCATTGACGTAACCTACGAGGAAGAGCTTGTTAAAAAGCTTTCAGCTCTTTCAGCAAAGGCTTTTGCAGACGTTAAGGAGCTTGAGGAGCTTTCCAAAAAGGTTAAAGAAATTGAAGAGAGTGATGCAGCAGCTTGCTTCTATAAGTACAACATAATTCCTGTTATGAATTCACTCAGAGCAGCAGTTGACGAAATGGAAACACTTTGCTCTTCAGAGCATTGGTGCTACCCATCCTACGGCGAATTGCTTTTTAGTGTGAGATAAATTAATTTTAAATGAAAACAGCAGATAGGTAAAAACCTATCTGCTGTTTTGTTATTCTGTTTTGTTATTACTGTATATATTCCGTGTATTTTTCAAGAATGAATATCTCTGCTGTAATATCAAGAAGTAAGCCATCTGCAGTGTATTCCTCGCTATGCACAACACCTGTTTTGCGAAGCTCTGCGGCAACGCCACCCATAGAGAAGGGGAGAAGAATTTTTACTCTTTTTCTTGTAGGTGGGAGCGCCTCGTTGATTTTTTTTAGAAGCTCATCAAGGCCTTCACCTGTTTTTGCCGAAACTCTTACACAAGTGCCCACCAAAGGGAATTGTATGTCGTTTACAAGGTCACATTTGTTAAGCACGGTAATAATTGGCTTATCGGAGCAGCCCAGCTCCTCTAACAGCTCGTTTGTTACTCTGTAATGCTCGGCACATTCATCGCTTGAGGCATCGCATATATTAAGAATAACGTTTGCATCTACAGCCTCATCAAGAGTAGATTTAAATGCTTCAACAAGCTTGTGGGGGAGGCGCCTTATAAAGCCAACTGTATCAATAAGCTGTACTGTACTGCCATCGGGTAGAGTAAGCGCCCTTGCTGTAGGGTCAAGTGTTGCAAAAAGCTTGTTTTCTGCAAGCACGCCTGCATTTGTAAGGGCATTCATAAGTGAGGACTTACCTGCATTTGTGTAGCCTACAAGCGCAACTGTTATAATGCCATCCTTTTTGCGCCTTTCTCTATGGCGTGTACGTCTTTCGTCAAGCTCCTTTAAATCCTCTGTAAGAGCTGCAATTTGCCTGCGAATATGGCGCTTATCTGTTTCAAGCTTTGTTTCACCGGGGCCTCTTGTACCGATACCACCACCAAGCCTTGACATTGATGCACCCTTACCACCTAAACGAGGGAGTGCATACTTAAGCTGAGCAAGCTCGACCTGTAATTTACCTTCACCCGAAAGCGCTCTTTGAGCAAAAATATCGAGTATAAGGGTAGTTCTGTCGATAACACGTGTATCAGTATAATTTTCAATATTTCTTTGCTGTGCAGGGGAAAGCTCGCCGTCTATTATAATAAGGTCAGGCTTTTCCAATTCGCAAAAATCTGCAAGCTCCTGCAGCTTGCCCTTGCCTAAATACGTACCCGGCTCGGGCGCTTCTCGCTTTTGCGTCATTTGGCAAATGACCTCTGCACCTGCAGTACGAGCAAGCTCTGCTAATTCCTCAAGAGAGGAGTCTACATCAAATTCACCTGTATCTACAGATACAAGAACGGCACGCTCCTGCTCTGTTTTGTTTTCATAAAAATCCATATAACACCTTTAAATAAGTGAAAAAATCCACTTGAAATTTATTTTATTCATTATAGCATTATACATAAATACTTTCAAGAGAGTATTATATCGGCAAAAATGGGGAAATGGTCGCTGACTGTTTTTAAAGAAGGTAACGATAACAGTGCGTAGCTTTCTATAGTGGCGTTGCCTGTAAAAAAAATATAATCATTTATTGGGGAACAGGCAGTTTTTTCCTCGCCCGAAAGAATAGCTTTTGCAGAAAGCCTTGTATCCGTTAGATTTAAAGCAAGGTATTCGTAGGTTGCACTATCTAATGAGCCTTCACTTCTTTGCTTGGTGTTGAAATCTCCTGCAATAAAAATGGGAGAGTTATATTTTTTCTGTGTTTTGTTTATAAACTCTACAAGCTGTGTCGCCTGTAATAATGGCATACGTTGATTTTTATCAAAAAGACTTAAATGTGTGTTTAATACTACAAATTTTTTATTTGTGCTTTTCAGCGTGAAGTACGCCCAGGATATGCATCTTATTCTTGAGTCGAAGGAGCAGGTGTAGCTTTGTATACCACTATTTATTAAAATAAGCCTTTGGGTATCATATAAAATCGGTGTCATACACATACAAAGCCTGTTTCGAACAGGGGTGGTAAATTTATAGTTACCACCAAGCTTTTTTAGCACGGTGTACCAATTGCTGCTGACCTCTTGTAGGCACAAAACGTGGGGTGAAATTGATTTTACGGTATCTGTAAAAAGTTCTTCTCGTGTGGCTACGCTTAAGCCGTCGAAGCCTATGCTATCGGCTAATACGTTGTAGCTTGCAATTCTTATGCAGTTGTTTTTAAGTGAATAAACGGAGCAACAGCTACCGCTGTCACTCGGTGCACAGGCTATGCTCATATTAAAAAATAAGGCTATTGCTAAAATAATAGTAGTTGTACTGTATAATGTTTTTTTCATAAAAATATTATACACAATTAAAAAATAAAAATGCGATTACAAAGTAATCGCATTTTTGGAATTAATAGTTATTTATTGGATAAAGCGTGGGTTTCCCTTTGTGCCGAAACAAGCTTTGAATAAATTCCACCCTGTGCAATAAGCTCCTCGTGAGAGCCGTGCTCAGCAATTTGACCTTAACAGGTGCTTTTTTCTTTTTACGTGCAGGTGGAAGAGGTGGCTCCTCAAAGAGTGCTATGTAAATACCTTTTTCATCAAACAAAACGTATAAATCACCGAATTCCTCTGCGCTTTTCATATCGGTTTTAAATGCGTAAATAATTGAATCGGTGTTAAGTCCTGCCTCGTTGAGCGCTTCTTTTATAGGGGCAGGCAAAAGCTCGCCTTGACTAAACGGTGGTCGAGGTCGCTTTTTAAAATGAAGCTTATATAGGATTTTATTAATAATCTCCATAATCAATCTCCGAAAAGAAAGTAATTTTAACCACATTATTATACTATTATAAATATAAATAATCAAGAAATTATATATATTGCAAAAAAAGTTAACCAAATGTTAACATTTGTGCTGTTTTTCAATGCGAAATATACAAAACTTGAAAATATGTTTTTGCAAAAATTACTAAATTTTTAACAATGTCAATACGGTGAATTGACATTCATTCTTGAGATTGGTATAATATATAATATGGTAATAGGTGGAGATTTAGTTATAAATCACCTGACATAAAATTTCGTATGAAAGGAAATTAAAAATGGCTGTAAAAAGTGTAACAAGATTCGGTATTCAGAGGAAAATTGTTGCTAATATGACCACTGAAAGTTGGCAAAATATTCCTCACGTTAGCTACCAATATGAACCTGATGTTACAAAGTTTATGGAGGCTTTTAAGGCTTTCCAGGAAGAACGCAATTCAGACGAAGGACCAAAGATTACTCTCAACGCCGTTCTTCTCAAGGCGATAGCAGAGGCGATTGAAAACGACCCTTGCATAAATGCACATTTTCATTTCGAAAGGGGTCTTGTTAGAGGTAAGGTTACTGAGTTTGACCACATTGATATGTCTGTGCCGTGGATTCTTCCTGATGGTAAAATGATGACCATTACAATGAAGGATATGGGTAACAAAACCCTTAGAGAAATTGCTGAATACCAGGCAGATATTAATCGCAGACTCGAAAAGACTGTGCTTGTTGAGGCGCTTTATTCAGTTTCCTTCCACGATACTCTTGAAAAGCTTAAAAAAGGTCATATTATTAAGGCCATTAAGCGTATTTACGGTGCAAATACAGGTAAGCACAAAATCATTCGCTTAAAGGGCGCAGAGAAGAAGGCCTACAAGGCAATTCCTGATTCAGAAAAAATCACGAGAGCAGACCTTAAGCAGGGTACAATTACAGTTTCTAACGTTGGTGCAGATACTCGTGGGCTTGGTGGCCAGATTGCAATGCTTATGATTATACCTCCACAGGTTTGTGTTATAGGTATTGGCACCCTTCAAAGAAAGCCTGTAGTTGTTGTTGATGAAAATGGTGAGGAGAAGATTGAAATCAGAACAATACTTCCTATGAATATCGTTTTCGACCATCGTGTGCTTGACTTTGGCGAGGTAAGACCATTCCTTACAAAAATGGAAGAGTTTTTCCAAAATCCGGAGCTTATCTTAAACGACAGAGCTTAAATAAATACATATATGGCAAGGTGGATAATCCACCTTGCTTTTTTTTGTGCAAGTTTGATACTCAAGCTGTATTGCATTTGTTGTTGTGGATGTGATATAATACATTATAATTGTATTTCTATGTAAACATGAGATTTAGTTACAGAATTTGTTGAAAAACATTTTTTGTGTGCTTTTTAAGGATGGTTTAAAAAAATGAAAAGGAAAATTACTGCACTTTCCTTGGTAGTTTTAATTATTGCCTGTGCTGTTACTGTAACGAATTGTACAGGTGGCAATAATTACACAGAGGTGTCCTATGTAAACGTGGCCTCCTGTGGTGCAGAGGAAAATGCATCAACTACAATGTCGCTTAACGACTTTGTTGGCGGTAAGGTGGATTCTGTTACCGATTTAGGTGGTATTATCGGTGACGTTTCAGATATAGGTAATAGCTTAGGCGGCCTTATAGGCGGTAGTGGTGGCTCCGGTATAGGCGATGCTCTCGGTGGTATAGGTGATGCACTCGGTGGCATTTTAGGCGGTTCAGGTGTCGGCTCTATTTTGGGGACAACTGCTCCCGTTACGTACGATGTGAATACCGAAACAATGGGCTACATAGATATAGTTCCCGCAGCCTCAGAGTTTGCAACAACCTTAGCACCCTCCACAACGCAAGAGGTTGCTGTTAACGAAACCGTTGACTTTGCTGCAACAAAAAACCCATATACAAGGCCAACAACCGTACTTAAGGGTGGCGATAAGGGCGACGGCGTTAAATGGATGCAGTGGATATTTATTTACACTCGCTACGGTCTTAAGGATGACGGCATAACAGGTGTGTTTGATGAGGATACAATGGCCGTTGTAAAAAAGGTACAGCGTGATAACGGCTTGCCTGTAGATGGTGTGGTTAACGATGCAGTAGTAGATAAAATTGAGCTTTTATATTTCCAGTCAATTTACAGCACTACGGCACCGGCAGGCAGCACTCAGGCGCAGACTACACAGAACATAATAGTACAGCAAGAGGAAAAGGATGACGCTGCAGATAAGTTAAGCGTTGTTGTACTTCTCGTTATCGTTATCGTTTTATGGGTAGCGGTTGTTGTGTTTATAGTTGTTTTGTTTGTTTTGAAAAAGAAAAAGGCTAAAAAGGCAAAAACCGACAAGGCTAATAACGATGTAGATGCATCAGCACAGGATTCGCCAAAGAGCGAATAAAAAAGGTTTTTACGGCGTTTGCCGTGTAATAAAAAAATTAAAGCTTTAGTTATACGAGTTGGGTAACTCAAAAGGAGAATTTTCATGGATAAGTATTTAATCATTAATGCAGACGACTTTGGAATGAGCCATTCCACTAACCTTGCTGTTTTTGATTTGTTCGAAAAGGGTGGCATTACATCTGCAACAATTATGACACCTTGTGGATGGGCTAAAGAGGCCGGTGACTGGGCAGCAGCACACCCTGAATTTGCTGTTGGTGTTCACCTTACCTTTACAAGTGAGTGGGGCAAATACAGATGGGCTCCTATTTCTCAGGGCGAAACAAGCTCCTTAAGAGATAGTGAAGATTTTATGTACCACGAGTCTGACGAGTTTGAAGAAAATAGCGATATCGATGAGGTTGAGCAGGAAATCAGAGCGCAGATTAAGCGCTTCCGTTCTTACGGCTGTGAGCCTTCTCATCTTGATAACCACATGGGTTCACTTTATGGTATCGAAACAGGTCGCTTTGAGCTTCTTAACCTTACACTTGATATTGCAGGTGAAGAGGGACTTCCTTTCCGTTTCCCGGGTACATACGTTCCTGAAATGTTTGAGAACGATACTCTTGACGTTAAGATTGACCAGGGCCTTATTGGTATGATGTTTGGTAAAATTCTCGATTACGCCAAGGACCAAGAGGTTGCTTTGCCTGATTTCCTTATCCCCGGTGAGTGGAACGGGCCTCAAAACGACAGCTACGAGAATTATAAAGAGTATATCTATGAGCTTTACAAAACCTTCCCTAACGGTATAACTGAAACATATATTCACCCTGCACTTGAGTGTGATGAGCTTAAAGGCATTACAGGTGCATGGCACAGAAGAGTTTGGGAGCATAGACTTTTCTCAGACCCACAGACGTTACAGCACATTAAGGCTTGTGGTATTCAGCTTATTAACTACCGTGACCTTAAGAAAATGAAGGGCTTTTAATTTAAAATACAGCTAAAAACAAAGCAGACGTTCCTTGTGAACGTCTGCTTTTACTTTTAAGAGAATTAATTTATATAAGGCTTTCTATCAGCTTAACAGAAATCTCTTTTTGAAAATCGTTTCTGCTTATGTGAGCCTTCTCGTGCTCAAGTGCTTTTTTCTTGGTAGAGTCGGATAAATCCTTGTTAATATAAATATTAAAATCGCCGTTTGCATCAGGTATGGTAAATGCCCTGATTGTAAGCGGCATTTTCATTTCTCTGATAAATATCAATTAATCATCCTCCGTGTCAATTAGTGCTTTGAAAACAACTAAAAATGCATCAAGCTGGTCCTCGGTTGCTCTTTGTGACATATCAAAAAGCAGCTTTCGTTTATGAAAAAGCTCATCTCTTTGTGCGTCTACTCCATCGGCGTAGTCGTTAAAGTAATCAAGAGAAACACTAAAGTATTGGGCAATTTTTTGCAGATTGGGAGTGGAAAGTGTTTTTGTTTTGCCTTGCTTGAGGTCGGATAGTGTGCTTTTGGGCACACCTGTTTCTCTGCAGAGGTGAGCAATTTTTATTCCTCTTAAATCACATAATTCTTGTATTTTCTCATACATATTCACAATACATGCCTCCATTTTTTGTGAGATGTAACAAAATTTCTAAAAATCGAACAAATGTTCTGAAAGTCGGTTGAAAAGTACGGAAAACCGTACTATAATACGAGTGCGGCTGGAAAGAGTACGGAAAACCGTACCAAACGCAATAATAATATACAATATATTTTGCATTGTGTCAATACCAAAATTGGTACAGTAAGGAGGTTTTTTATGGCTAAAGCAATTGAAGGAGTAATTGAATGTCCTTTTTATTTGAAAGAGGGCGATGGCTTTATAAGCTGTGAGGGTTTGCTTAAAGGGTCAACTACTGCAACTCACCGTTTTAAATCTGATGATGAAAAAAGAAGCTATGAGTATGACTTTTGCTGTGTTAATGGCGGCAAAAGGTGTCCTCACTACAGAAACTTAATGATTCTTTACGAGAGAGGAGAAAAGGCTTGAGCAACGATAAACGACCAAATCAGCTAAAGCGTGTTTCCTCTGCGGCAGAAAATATGAGTGCCCTTGTAGACGATATTGTTAAAAAAGCTCGCAAAAGCTTTAAAGCAACAGGAAACCCTGAGCTTGATGCAAGGTTTTTAAAGGAAAGCGTTGGGGCGTTAAGGGAGCTTTTTGCTTTGCTGGAGGATTGCGACGCACCGACACAGGATAACGAGGGCATAGTAATTCGCCTTGAAAAACAGATAGAGGAGTGGAGTAAGTGATAGAATTGAAAATTTCTCCACCAAATCAAAAGCAAAGTGAGTTTTTTAATTGCACCCAAAGGTTTATCGGCTATGGTGGCGCAAGAGGTGGTGGTAAGTCTTGGGCGTTACGAACAAAGTTTATTTTGCTTGCTATGAATTACAGCAATTTAAAGCTGCTGCTTTTAAGAAAGACGTTGCCAGAGCTTCGTGAAAACCACCTTTTGCCTATGCTTGCACAGCTTAACAACGTTGCACGGTATAAAAGAGATGAAAGAGCCTTTATTTTCCCAAACGGCTCAAGAATTCGTTTGGGCTATTGCGATAGCGAAAACGATATTTATCAATACCAGGGGCAGGAATACGACGTTATTGGTGTAGAGGAATGTACACATTTCACCTTTGCGCAAATACAGTTCCTTATGACCTGCAACCGAACAACACGTGAGGATTTTAAGCCACGTATGTATTTTACCGGCAACCCCGGTGGTGTGGGGCACAACTGGTTTAAGCGCCTGTTTGTTAAAGGCAGGTATGAGCAGGGTGAGGACCCAAACGACTACGTATTTATACCTGCAACAATAGATGATAACACCGTGCTTATGAAATCAAACCCTGAATACGTTAAGGTGCTTGATGCGCTCCCCGAAAAACTTCGTCAGGCTCACCGCTTTGGTAATTGGGATATTTTTGACGGACAGTTTTTTGAGGAGTTTAGAGATTGCCCGGAGCATTACGGAGATGGAGTGAACACTCACGTTATAGCCCCCTTTGAAATTCCTGCAGATTGGACAATTTACCGTTCCTTTGACTTTGGCTATGCAAAGCCCTTTTCTTGCGCGTGGTGGGCAGTGGATTACGATGGGCGCTTATACAGGATTTTGGAGCTGTATGGATGCACAAAAAGTGCCAATGAGGGCGTAAAGTGGCCTCCCGAAAAGATTTTTGCAGAAATTGCAGCAATCGAAAAGCAGCACCGTTGGCTTAAAAATAAAAAGATACTTGGTGTTGCAGACCCATCTATATGGGATGCCTCCAGAGGTGAGGCAATTATAGAGGCAGCCAATCGAAACGGAGTGTTTTTTAATAAAGGTGATAATAAACGTCTTCCCGGATGGATGCAGGTGCATTACCGACTAAGCTTTGATGAGCACGGCATACCTATGATGTATGTATTCAATACCTGTAAGGGCTTTATAAGAACTGTGCCTGAACTGAAATTTAGCTCAACTAACCCCGAGGATTTAGATACAACAGGCGAGGACCACATTGCCGACGAGGTAAGGTACATATGCATGGCACGGCCTATTGCGCCAACCTACCAAAAGCAAGAAATTAAAATTCACGATGACCCACTTGATTTAAACAAGGGGCATTACAGAACTATATAAACTAAGGAGAAAATATGAAGAAAGCAAAAAAATATGAAAAACAGCAGCAGGCACCACAAAACGGTCTTTTTGGTGTGATTACCAATGAAGACGTAGAAAAGTTTTTGTCTATTCTTAAAAAGTACAAGCAGGCAAAGGTGTCTTTAGAAAATCGAATTGTAGATAACGAGCAGTGGTTTAAGCTGCGCCACTGGGAGCAGCTACGTGCAAAAAGTGGTGATGAAAACGCATCTGCCTGGCTTTTTAACTCTATTGCCAACAAGCACGCAGATGCTATGGATAACTATCCTGCAGTGAGCTGCTTGCCCAGAGAGGAAAGCGATAAAAAAACATCGGAAATTCTCACGCAGGTGCTTCCTGTTATTTTTGAACGCAATAATTTTGAAAAAATTTATAGCGATACCTGGTGGTATAAGCTAAAAGCAGGTACAGCAGTTTATGGAGTTTTTTGGAATCCTTTAAAGAATAACGGCTTGGGTGACGTGGAAATCAAGCAAATTGACATTCTCAATTTGTTTTGGGAGCCGGGCGTAAAGGATATTCAAAAAAGCAAAAATATTTTCCACGTAGAGCTTATTGATAACGATACACTGCTTTCACTTTATCCACAGCTTTCGGGAAAGCTTGGCTCTTCAGAAATGGAAATTGCACACTACGTTTATGATGATAGTATTGATACCTCGGAAAAAAGCGCCGTTGTTGACCGATACTACAAAATAATTAAAAACGGTGTTGAGCAGGTGCATTACTGTAAAAGCTGTAACGGCGAGCTTTTGTATGCTTCTGAAAACGATGAGCTTTACGCAGAACGAGGCTTTTATGACCACGGTAAATACCCATTCGTTTTTGATACCCTTTTTGTAGAGGAGGGCACACCCTGTGGTTTTGGTTACATAGACATTATGAAGGATGCTCAAAAGCAAATTGATATTCTTTCTAATTCCCTTGTAAAGAATGCCTCTATGGCAACCACGCCACGATATTTTATTAATTCATCGGGTGCTGTAAATGAAGAGGAATTTGCAGACTGGTCAAACAGCTTTGTTCACGTATCGGGTAGCAATTTAGGAGATGACAGCATCAGAGAAATCAGGCTTTCAGGTTTTTCCGAAATATATCTTGGTATTCTTAATAGCAAAATCGATGAGCTTAAGGAAACAAGTGGTAACCGAGATTTCTCACAGGGTGGCGTTTCAAGTGGCGTTACTGCCGCAAGCGCTATTGCTGCACTTCAGGAGGCGGGCTCAAAGCTCACCCGTGATATGGTTAAGGGTGGCTACCGTGCCTTTTCGGAAATTAACGAGCTTGTTATTGAATTAATAAGGCAGTTTTACGATGAGCCGAGATTTTTCCGTATTGTAGGCAATAACGGTCAGCAGGAATTTATATCCTACGATAATTCAAGCCTTAAAATTCAAAATTATCGTAGTGGCTTTGATTCTGAGCTCTCTATGCGAAAGCCTATTTTTGATATTAAGGTTTCTGCCCAAAAGGCAAGTCCTTTTTCAAAAATCAGTCAAAATGAATTAGCCCTTCAGCTTTACGGTGCGGGGCTTCTCAATCCCGAAAATAAAACACAGGCACTTCTCGCCATACAGATGATGGATTTTGAGGGCAAGGAAGCTTTAATTGCAAAAATCAGTGCAGGGGTGAGTTTGCTTTGACCAACATATATCACCGAGAATACTATGACCGTTTGCTAATAAGCATAGAAGGTCATAACGCCTATGCAGAGCAGGGCAAAAATATTGTGTGTGCAGCAGTTTCCGTGTTAGCCTACACCCTTATTAACTGTATGCTTGATGAAGAGGCACAGGGTAACGTTAAGCTGATACGAAATATTGTGCGAGATGGCTTCGTGCACCTTGAAATAGAATATTATGATTTTTCTAAAGAGAGAGTTAAGGGCATATTAGATGCTTGCTTAACAGGATTTTTAATGCTTGAGGAAAGCTACCCAAAGTATGTAGCTTTTCGTTAATAATAGATTATTTTGTAAAAAAATCGTTGAGATGAAAATCTCGTGGCCAAACGATTTTTTAATATATATTGACACTTCGGAAAGACGATGATAGTTGCAACTGGAAAGGAATTTTATGAAAAGATTATTTTGGTACGCTCTTAATCTTCAGCTCTTCGCAGGTGAGGGCGCAGAGTCTGCAGATGGAGCAACGGGCGTTGAGGATGCTGTCGCCGAGCAAAACAGTACCACAAGTGATGAGGATGAGTTTTCTCAATTAATCAGTGGAAAATTCAAGGACCAATTCACTAAAAAAACACAGGCAATTATTGACAAGCGCTTTAAACAAACTAAAGAGTTAGAGGCGTATAAAAGTAAAATTTCTCCCGTAATCGGAAAGCTTCTGCAGGAGTATGGTCTGCAGGAGGGGCAAGAGGATTTGCTTTTTGATGCTATGAATTCTGAGGGCGCTGATAATACTGTACCCCAGGTAGAGGAAGCTCCATCTGTGCAGGAAGCACCTGCAGAGAGTGAAGTGCCTACAGCACAGGAGACTCTTAAGGGTAAAATCGGTAGCTGGATTAAAGAAGCAGAAGGCTTTAAACAGTTGGTCCCACAGTTTGATTTAAGGCAAGAGCTACGTGGTAACCCACTTTTTTCAAAAATGCTTATGAGTGGTGTGCCTTTAAGCATTGCTTACGAAACAGTGCATAGAGATGAGTTTTTATCCGGTGCAATGCAGTATACTGCCGAGGCTGTGCGTAAGCAAATGTCACAAAGCATTGCAGCAAAGGGCAGGCGCCCTGTTGAAAACGGCATTTCAGGTGAAAGTGCTGTTGTTACCACGGTAGACGTCAATTCCCTGACCTCGCAAGATATTTTAAAAATACTAAAACAGGTCGAAAACGGCGCAAGCATTAGCTTTTAGCCGTTGAAAGGAGAAAAATATGACAGAATACACATTAAATCTTCAGCTTTTTGCAGCAGGTGAAGCTGTAAACGCAACAACCTCAGCAGCCGAGGGCAATAACCTTTCTGCTGAAATGAAAACCTTTTACGATAAAACACTTATTACCCTCGCATCGCCTTACTTGGTGCACGACCAGTTTGGACAGAAAAGAGATATCCCTAAAAACGGTGGTAAAATTATTGAATTTAGAAAATTCTCTTCTCTTCCAAAGGCACTTACACCTCTTACAGAGGGCGTAACACCTACAGGCAACAAGCTTAACGTTTCAGCTGTAACAGCTACAATTGAGCAGTACGGTGATTATATTGAGCAGACTGACCTTCTCGAGCTTACTGCAGTAGACAATACTATCGTCGAGGCCACAAAGCAGCTTTCTGCACAGGCAGGTCTTACAATGGATACTATTGTAAGAAACGAAATTGTAGGTGGCACAAACGTGCTTTACTGCCCAAAGGTTTCAGCCGACGGCACCGAAACAGAGGTAACCTCAAGAGCAGCCATCGACAACACATCTCTTCTTCGTGTTAAGGATGTATTTAAGGCTGCAGCAGAGCTTAAGGCTATGAATGCACCTAAAATTGATGGCTATTACGTAGGCATTATTCATCCATACGTTGCATACGACCTTATGCAGGAGGCAGGCAACCAATGGATGGAGGTACAGAAGTACGCTACACCCGAAAATATGCTTAAGGGCGAAATCGGTTGCCTTGGTGGTGTTCGTTTTGTTGAGTCTACAGAGGCAAAAATCTGGAATGAGGGCGCAAACGGCTGTGCAGTATTTGCAACCCTTGTTATTGGTGCAGATGCCTACGGTGTTACAAGCGTAAACGGTGGAGGCATTGAACATATTGTAAAGCAGAAGGGCTACGGCAACGACCCACTCAATCAGCGCTCATCCGTAGGCTGGAAGGGTCTTAAAACAGCCAAGCGCCTTGTTGAGGAATATATGATTAGAATAGAGTCGGGCTCCGCCTTCTCATCTACAGCAAAATCTAACTGAATCTTGGGCGAATAACTTGATTTAGCGCCCTCGCAGTATCTTAATACAGCTTCGGTCGCTAAATCTGCGTTATTCATCCCAATCTTCAGTTAGATTACTACACAACTGCTTGTTGGAAAAACCTGATTTATTACCATCGGCGTATCTTAATACGCCGTCGTTCAACAAATCTGCGTTCTTCATCCCAATCTTCAGCTAGATTACCACACAGGTAAACTCAAATAAAACCTATATATCATTTTAAAGCAATCTGAAAAGGTAGGGTGATAAAACACCCTACCTGATTTGAAAGGAGAATATAAATGGCAAACACAAAAGCAAACAAGCCTACAGAAAAGCTTGTAAGTGTATTTATTCCAAAGCAATCAAGAAACGATACGGAAAGGTTTATCGCTGTTAATGGCGAAAGAATTCTTGTGCAAACGGGCACAACCGTAGAGATTCCCGAGAGGTTTGCAGAGGTTATCAGAAACAGCGAAAAAATGGCAGCAATTTCAGCTGAATATATTGATGCAAATATTTCTCTTTAAGGAGGGATTTAATGACTCTTATTAAAGCAATTCAAGAGTTTGATGCATTGCGCCGTAACGAGGTAGCTATAGAGCAAAAAATCAAGTGGATTTCGGAGCTTGATGAAAAAATAAGTGCAGACTACCTTGAGGTAAGGGGGTACGAGCCTTTTTCTGGCTATGGTGGCAGGTGCTCTTTAGAAATAGAATTAAAGGCTCCTGCAGAGTATGGCGAAATATACACGCTTTACCTTAATATGAAGCTTGATTATATGAATGGGGAAATAACCCGTTTTAATAACTCTGCAGTGCTTTTTAACCGTTTATATAAAGAAATGGGCGATGCCATTAATCGAAAAACGAAGGTTAAGGCAAACATAAAAATAAAGGCAGGAGATTTATATGTATAAGCCACCACTTTATAGAACCGATAAAGCGAGGGAGCTTATTTCCTCCTTTAAAGGCTATGAAAATAATTTAATTATTGATGAAAATGCCTTTTGCTATGAAGAAAACATAAGCTCCGATAATTACCCTGTTATAGCACCACGCAACAAAAGAGCCTTTTTTGAGGTTTACGGCACACAGCTTCACGGTCTTTTCTCAAAGGAAAAGCTTTGCTACATAAACAACAACACCCTCTATTACGGCGCAGAGGCTGTGCAAGGGCTACATTTTCCCAATATACAAAAACAACGCACCTTTGTAAGCATGGGCTCGTTGCTGGTAATTTTTCCTGATAAGGTGTATGTAAATACAGAAAACCTTGCAGACTACGGCTCCTTAGAGGCAACCTTTACAGCTACAAGGGCTGAATGTACCCTTTGCCGTGGTGACGGTGATTTATACGAGGGCTATAGTGTGGGTAACACTCCACCTGAAAAGCCTGCTCACGGTGATTTGTGGGTTGATACCTCCCTTACCGAGCACGCTCTTAAGCAATATTCTGCTGAAACAGAAGGGTGGATTGAGTTAGAGGGTAAATATATAAGAATATCCTGCCCCAATATAGGTAAAGGCTTTAATCAATACGATGGCATAGAGCTTACAGGCTTCGAAGCATTAGGAATCAACGCCAATCACCTTATATACGATAAGGGTGACGACTATATAGTTGTTGCAGGCATGCTTGATAAAAGCATTACAATAACCACAGCCTTTACAATAAAAAGACGAGTACCCGATATGGATTTTGTTTGCGAAAGTGGTAACCGTTTATGGGGCTGCTCCTCGAAAAATAATGAAATATATGCTTCAAAGCTTGGGGACCCTAAAAACTTTTTTACCTATATGGGCATATCTACCGACAGCTATACGGCGTCGGTAGGCAGTGGTGGCGAATTTACAGGGCTTATTCCGTACAGGGGATATGTTTTGTTCTTTAAAGAAAACTGCGTTCACAAAATATACGGTCAAAATCCACCGTATACCATTACAACCTCTTACGTAAGAGGTGTGCAAAAGGGAAGCAATAAATCTCTTTGCTGCCTTAATGAAACGCTTTACTACAAATCACCTAACGGCGTGTGTGCCTACGAGGGCTCTTTGCCTGTAGATATATCTGCAGATTTGGGCAAAGCCTACTACACCGACGCCGTAGCAGGTATACTCAACAACAAGTATTATATTTGTATGACCAACGTTAAAGGCGAAAGGGAGCTTTTTTGCTACGATGAGGAGCGCCTTTTATGGCACCGAGAGGGAAATATCGATATTAAAGAATTTGCTAATAACAATATGAATCTCTATTTTGTGAGCTGTAATGACGGTATAAACAGGCTCGGTCTTATAGATGGTGTTAATATGTATGGCAATTTTCTCGGTCAGCTTAAGGGCTTTACCCCGGAGGAGGATTTTGAATGGTGCCTTGAAACAGGTCTTTGGGGCCTCGACTTACCCGAGTATAAATATTATTCAGCGGTAAGGCTCAGAGCAATCGCTGAAAAAGGCGCTTCCATTCAAGTAAGCTTTCAGTACGATAGCAGTGGAAAATGGGAAAAGCAGTTTTCTGCAAGGCTTAATAAAACAGGCTCATTTTCTATGCCCTTTACAACACCGAGGTGCGACCATTTGCAAATGCAAATTAAAGGGCAGGGTAAGGTGAAAATCGTAAGCATCGCAAGAAGCATTGAGTCGGGGAGTGATATAGATGTATGATTTAAATCTTTTTGTGCCTAATATCACCTCGCAAAAATACAGCACGGATAACCGTTTTGCTTTACTCAAAAACTATTTGTATGAGCTAAACGAAACACTAGCCCTTGTTTTAGGTGAACAGCACGAAAATCAAATCACTCTTTTGCAAAACAAGGTGCAGCAGTCTAATGAACAGTCGGAGAAATATGCAATTGCTCTAAAAAAAGAGAACGTAACAAAAATCAATAATCTTAAAGAGCAAATCATTCGTACTGCAAAAAGCATAGAAACTGAATACAAAGCCGAAATAAGCAAAAACCGGGAGGAAATACTTGCTGAGGTTGAAAGGACCTATACCACAAAAAGCGAATATGGTGAATATACATCACAGGTGGATACAAAATTGAAACAAACTGCAGAGGAAATAGCATTGTTAAGCGAAAACTCTGAAAGTGTTCGTACGGATTTTGAAAACTTTAAGGATACCTCAAGAAGTGAGTTGTCCATTCAAGCCTCTGCAATCGTATCACGTGTAGAAAATGAGTTTCAGTCAAAAACTCAAGCTGAAGAAATGGAAAGCAGAATCAGCTCTCAAATAACTCAGGTAACGGATTCTGTAACAGAAAGCTTTTCTAAAGATATTGCTGTGCTGACCGAGGATGTAAGCACAGTAGGTGGTACGGTAACAGAGCTTGTCAGCAGCCTTGACGTGTATATTCGCCGAGGAGAGCTTTCGGAGGGTGTGTACGGTATAGAAATAGGCAGAAGCGACAGTCACGTAAAGGCACGTTTTACAAACGACAGGCTTTCCTTCTACCAGGGTGTAAGCGAGGTTGCTTATATATCAGGCAGTACGCTGTATATTTCTAATGCAGACGTGCTTGATTATTTACGAATAGGTAATGCCACACAAGGGTATTTTCTTTTTGATACTACGCAAAACGGCTTGGAGGTGAGGTGGGTAGATGGCAACTAAATTCTATGGTAAATGCTTAGGCGCATCTTCCTCTAAATATGATTTATGGATTAATGCTACTCAAAATTCCCAAAGCATAAGCAACAACCAAAGTAACGTAACGCTCAATTTTTATCTTAAAAGAAATGATGGCTATTCCGATTCAGCGTATAACCTGTATGAAGCGCAAAACACAGTAAAGCTTTCTGTCGGTGGTGTTGAAAAGGTTAATAAGAACCTGAAAATTGATACAAGAAACGGAGCAACCGTATTGCTTTGCACCTGGACAGGTGATTTACCACACAATGCAGACGGCTCTTTATCGGTAAATATAAATGGAAGCTTTTCTATAAGTAGCTCTAATCTTACAGGTGGCTCTGCTTCGGGCACACTTGTGTGTACCACTATTCCCAGGTGCTCCACGGCACAGCTCTCTGCAACTGTAGTAAACCCCGGCTCTACCGTTAGCTTAACAATTTCAGCGGCATCAGATGGCTTTAGCCATAAGGTTAAGTGGGCATTTGCAGAAAACGCCATAACCCAAAGCTTAAGTAAAGGTGTTTTAACATCCTCCTTTACAGTGCCTAAGGAATGGGCAAGCTCGCTAACCAACTCCTCCAAAGGCAGTATTTCTGTTACGGTGAGCACGTACAACAGCACAACTCTTGTTGGCTCAAAGGCTTATTCAATTTCTTTTATTATACCTGCAGTAGATGAATTTAAGCCATTCTTTGAGCTGAAGCTTATCAAAAATAATAACGGCGTACCTGACGATTGGGATGAGTATGTTCAAAATATAAGTACCCTTACCGTTGTGCCTGAAAATTTGCAGTTTAAATACGGTGCAGGTATGGCAGCAGTAACGGTTTCTGTAGGCTCTGCATACATAAGAAAGCTACCTGCTACCTTTAATTTAACAGAAACAGGCAGCCTTACGGTAACACTTGCTATAAGAGATACAAGAGGGTTATTAACAGTTAAGCAAACTACTATCAACGTTGAGCCGTACACTCCACCGTCAATAAGCATTAAAAGGCTTTTTAGGTGTAATGAAAATGGTGAGGCGGATACCTACGGCACGTATCTTTCCCTTGAATATGATTACAGCTACAGCAGCATAAATGACAAAAACCAAAGCGTTGCCACAGTAAGGTTTAAAACAAAAAACGATGCCGACTATTCAAGTCCTGTTGGAATTACAAGCAATCCTTTTGTTTTCGGTGATGATAAAGTTTCTGCAAGTGAGTCCGTTACGGTTCGTGTTGGAATAAGTGATAGCATCTCTCGAAATGCTGTAGAAATAACAAGAGACGTACCCAGTGCCAATATTCCTTTTAATATTAAAAAGGGTGGTAAGGGTGCTGCATTTGGAAAATTTGCAGAAAACGATGGTGAGCTGAGCCTAGGGTGGAATCTTACCGTAGATGGAAACGTGGGTGTTAAAGGCGCATTGCTTTTTGACGAGGTGCCTTGTGAAGCTACAGAAAGTATTAGCGAGCTTGTTCAAAGCGTTAAATATTACCCCTGCTTAAACGGTTGCTTTGTAAGGCTGCGAGTTAAGCCGGCAATGCTTCTATCACCGGGGCAGAGCTATCATATAGCAACAATTAAAGGTAAGGCCCCCGGTGTTTTTACCCCACTTAATTGTATGGTGAATATAAGCTCGGGTGGTCAGGCTTCAGCAGGCATTGCCTATGAAACAGGCAATGTTTATATAAGGTCCGATACGGAAATTCAACAAAATTCTAATGTTTACGTTAGTGGCTTTTATTTTGCCGATTATTCATAAAACTTTTATTAATTGTATATGAAAGGGTGGTTACTATAGCAAATAAAACAATTTCATACGGCTCCTCCGGTAGCGAGGTTAAAAAGCTGCAGGAGAAGCTGAACAGCAAAGGCTATTCCCTTGAGGTTGACGGGCAGTTCGGTGCTAAAACGCAGGCAGCGGTAAGGGATTACCAAAAGAAAAACAATTTAAGTGTGGATGGTATTGTGGGCAATGCAACCTGGGGCTCGTTAAATAATACCAATAGCAGTACAAAGGGCTCGCCGGTAACCTCCACACAGTCAAAGGGCTGGTCTTATAACGTGGCAAAGCCCACCTACAAAAAAAGTGATTCTGTGTTAAATGCAGAAAAACAGCTTGTTGATTGGGAAGCAAGCAAACCCAAGGATTACAGCAGCCGTTACACTGATGAAATAGATGAAATACTAAAAACAATTTTAAATAGAGGTGAGTTTGATTACAGCCTCTCTGCTGACCCTATGTACGAGCAGTATAAAGAGCTTTATATGCAAAACGGTAAAAAAGCTATGATGGATACTATAGGTCGGTCCTCGGCTCTTACAGGAGGCTACGGTAGCTCGTATGCAACAACGGCAGGTAATCAGGCTTATCAGGATTATTTGACACAGCTTAATGACGTTGCTCTCGATTTAAGAGAGATGGCGTATAGAGAGTACAAGGATGAGCACAGCGCTCTTCTTGACGACGTTGAGCTTTTAAGGTCGTTGGATGGAGATGACTACGAAAAGTACCTCCAGGAATTATCTCAGTATTACAACGATGGTGATTACTTACTTAAAAAGCTTTCTAATATGAGCGACAGCGAATATGAGACCTTTGTAACCCAGCTTGAATCCTGGGAGTCCGACAGGGCACAGGCTTTTAAACAATACCAGGATGCACTAGACAGAGATGAGTTTGAAAAGGAAATGGCATTCAAAAAGGCTGAGGCTGCCCGTGACCAGGCCAATGCAGACAGAAGCTACGCCCTTGCAGCAAGTAAGGCGGCAGCTTCATCGAGCAAAAAATCCGAGGAAGAGGAAGAAAAAAGCAAAAAAACCGGTATCGTATTTTATCCCACTACCTACAAGGAGTTTTACCTTAAAACAGGTGTTTCCACAATCCTTACCGAGGTGGAGTTTGCCTCGAGCAGTACCTACAGAAAAGCGTATAAATCTTACGAAAACTATCTTAAAGAGATGTTTAAAATACATGCCAAATAAGGAGGGGAAATATGTTAGTTGAGGTTACAAAAGAAAAGGTAAGCATAGCAGAGGGTGGACATATTAACCAGGGTGAGCTTAACGTTAATAGCTGTACCTTTAAATTACCCCAATGCTTTGATGCTTTAAAGGTTACCGCCTGCTTTAACGGCATTCCCGTTCCACTTGTAAATAACACCTGTGTAATACCTGCGTTAAAGCAGGGCACTGCAACCTTAGGTGTTTATGCTTATAAAGAAAATGAAAGTGTCTTAGAGCTTGTTTATTCACCGGAGCCTACCTGCTTTTGCGTTCATCAAGGCTCGTTTACAGAAGATTTCTCCGACGTACCGAGCTTTGAAATATCTGAATACGAGCAGTACTGCAATATGATTAAGAGTGAATATGAAAAAATTGAGTCTGCAGTAAATCAGGGCGAGGCTCATAGGGTGCAGGCAGAGAGTATGCGACAGGCCACCTTTACAACCAACGAAGCTGACAGACAGGCTACCTTTGAATTAAACGAGCGATTGCGAGAAGCCTCGTTTAACGGTGAATACACAAATCTGCTTAAAGGTGCTGTGGATGATACAACGTTGGATTTACCTACACAATTCCCTTGCCACAAAATAGGCTCTTGCTACGGTGGTGGTAAATTTACAGCAGATTCACAACATGAATGCTATTTATTTGAAGTAAACGTAGGCGATAGGATATTAGTATCAAATTATGCTTACACCATACTTATCAGTGAAGTAATCAGCATTTTAGATGAAAGCTTCGCATCGTTGTATTACGTAAAGCCGTCTCAGGTTAAAGGCTTGCTTGACGGATTATACCCTATGCCCGAAAATGCAAGGTACGTTGCAATAAACACACCAAGTGGCAGCTCTGCTCCTAACGTTACGCTTGTAAGTGAAGGTGTAATTAAAACTAACTGTGTTGATGTACCGAGTGTAAGTAAATTTGTTTCGCCACAGTATAAAGATGATTATCACCTGTACTATGACGGTCAGGTCGGTAGTGCACTTGCTTCGGCTTGGGGAAGAGATACAAGTAATCGCTTGTATGCAAACGGTATTTATCCTCTTGAAAGCGGTGTGGAATACGTACTGCATATCCCAAGCCTTGTTGATACGGAGCAATATTATAAATTGGCATTCTTGTGTGATGAGAATTTTGTTGTAAACAGAGTTGTACAGCAGGCTCCGGATGTTCCGTGGGTCGATTTTGATAAAAATAACAGGTTTGTGTTTACTGCTACAGAAAATGATAAATACATAGCTATTAACACATACGATTTTGCACCTGCACAGTTTGGCGAAAACAAAATGAAGGGTGTTACAAAGTCTGTTAATATCGGCAATGCTGTTCTTGACGGAATGCACGATATAACACTTGCAGATATGGGCGTAATAGATAGGTCAATAAACAAAAAGTTTATTGCTTACGGTGACAGCATAACGCTTGGTGTAGGTATTGATTACGTAAACGGTGAAAAAAGGTGGACAGACTATCTTGTTGAAAGATACAACATACCCGAACATATCAATATGGGAGAAGGTCTGACTTGTATTTCATTCGTACCTACCACCGACAGCTATCAAGGCATAAGTATGTGTAGAGATGAAAGATTAAATAACCTTATTGCCGAAGCACCTGATATTGTTACAATCTTTGGTGGGGCGAATGATTATATATGTGATGTCCCTATCGGTGCAGATGATGATATAAAAAACAAAAATATATACACCTTTAAGGGTGCTTATGCTCATATCATAGATAAAATACTTACAGCAAAGCCTGATACAACAATTCTTTTGCTTGGTATGTTTACAAATACTATGGGTGTCTATGCAGAGGGTACGGGTACGTATCCTTTAAAGGATTACGCAACAGCAACGAAAGAAATTGCAGAGCATTTCGGTCTGCCCTTTGTTGATTTGAATGAGTGTGGCTTTAATAAGTACAATTTCAACACAACAGACGGTGTGTTTTCCACAGATGGCATACATCCTAATGCAGAAGGCACAAAGAGAATCGCAATGGTAGTAAGTAAATGGTTTGATACCTTTATGGGTACCATTTATTGAGAGGTGAGATAATGCTTATTGCAGATAACATAATATTAATAGCATCATTGCTCACGTCTGTAGGCGTTATTGTTGCTACGGCAGTTAAAATATATAAATTCATTCGCAAGTGGGAAAAATGGGTGGATGAGCAAAGCGTTCACTCTTTAGATAACTATATGTCCATTTTACAGCTTAAAATAATGTCGCCATATATGCCTTTGTCAGAAAGAATTAAAGCAGGCGATATTTACGTTAAGCTTGGGGGGAATGGTGAGGTAAAGCAAAAATACCATTACCTTCTTATGGAGCTTGATGATAAGGAGGAATAAAAATGAAAATAAATTTTAAAGCAAGAATAAAAAATAAAGCCTTTGTTGTGGGTGTAACAACACTTGTTGTTTCTTTTTTGTACAAGCTTTTATCTGCACTTGATATTGTACCTGCTGTTTCTGAAAACGAGATATTGGAATTACTCGGCCTTGCAGTTAACGTGCTTGCTCTTGTGGGCGTTGTAGTTGACCCTACAACGGAAGGCATTTCCGATAGTGACAGAGCAATGCAGTACTATTCTGCTGAGGTGGAGGAGTAATTTATGAGTAAAAAAATCTATGTTTCTCCGAGTAACCAAAGTGGAAATCTATATGCTACATGCAACACCAATGAAAAAGTACAATGTCACAAAATTGCAAGGGCTTGTGTAAGCTATCTTGAAAAAGCAGGCTTCACGGTTAAGTGTACGTATAACGATGATATGTATGCCAGGGTAAAAGAGAGTAACGCTTTCGGTGCAGATATGCACGTTGCTATCCACACTAACGCCACAGCAAAGCATAACATTACGGGAGGTACGCAAATACTTCTTTACAGCTTAAGTGGTGAAAGGAAAAAGGCGGGACAGGCAGTGCTTGATTACCTTGCGCCAATCACTCCGGGTAAAAGTGCAGAAAGGCTTATAGCAAAGCCTGATTTTTATGAGTGTAACAGCACTAAAGGTATTTGTGTGTATTGTGAATGTGAATTTCACGATACAAAGGCAGGCTCCGATTTTATTATAAATAACACCACAGCAATAGGCGAAGCAATTGCAAAAGGCGTTTGCAAATATTACGGTGTCTCTTTACCAAAACAAAACAACGCTCCGTCAAAAAACGGAACGTTGTATACTGTGCAGGTTGGAGCCTTCGCTGTGAAGGAAAATGCTCAAAAACAGCTTGATGCTTTAAAAAAAGCAGGCTTTAATGGTTTTATAACGGAAAAGGCTTAGGTGTTTTGAAGAATGTAGGATACGTCACCTGTATCAATTTTACCGTTACAGTTGATGTCGCAAATAAACAGCTTATCACCTGATATTGCTTTGTCCATAGATGCGGCAATGCGAAGAACGGATTTAGCGTCAGTTTTTTCTGTTTTTCCGTTGCCGTTTAAATCGCCAAAATTGGAGTAGGTTTTATTGTACTCGCCAATGTAAATTGGAACGTTGTGAGCTTTTGCGTATTTTACGGCAGCGCTTGTTTTACTTGTGCAGCTTAAGGACACACCGTTTGAAAAGCTGGTGGAGCCTGGTGCACGTAAGGAAAATGCGTGTCTTCCGATAGCTGAAATATTATTTGGAAGTGTTACAGAGGTAAGTGCAGAGCAGTTTTCAAATGCGTATGCACCAATTTCAAGCTTACCTGTGCCGAATTTTAGAGTTTTTAAAGAGGTGCAATTTTTAAAAGCACTGTTGCCAATATGATTTAATGTGTTTGGTAACGTAAGGCTTGTGATTGACGTGCAATCCGCAAAGGCATAATTGCCAATGTAAATAAGCTTTGGTGACCATTTTATAAAGGCTAATGCTGAGCATTTTTGGAAAGCGTATGCACCAATAACCTTTAAGCTATCGCCACAGTAGAGGTTTGTAATGTTGTTGCAGCCGTAAAAGGCGTGCTCGCCAACTGTAGTTGCATTTCTCAAATTGATACCTGTAAGGCTTGTGCACATACTGAATGCCTTTGAGCCGATTGAGGTTACGCTATCGGTTAATAAAACGGAGCTGAGATTTTTGCAGCCGTAAAAGGCGTTTGCTGCAATAGCCGTTACAGATTCGGGGAATTTAACCGTTGTAATATTAGCTTTGTTTTGAAATGCTGCCTTGCCTACTGCTGTAACCTTTATACCGTTTATGGTTTCAGGTATTGTTACGTAGTCGTTTTTATAGTTGTTGTAGCCTGTTATAACGTATGTACCAACAGAGTTTGGTAGGTATTCGAAGTCACCGTATTCGGCAGCAAGCGTAACAGGCATAAGCGAAACGGCGAGAATGATGCAAAGTGCTATTGAAAGAATTTTTTTCATTTTATTCTCCTTTATAAAACTGCAACAGCGCAGGAAATGAACATAAGACCAAAATAATATGCGTTTGTACGTAAAAGAGCTTTATTATCAACTTTATCAAAAATTGGAATAATGCTTGAAACAAGCAATGCTATTGCACCCAACGTAACGGCACAGCTTGCCGCTTGGTAAAGTCCCGGCTCACCATTTTGGAGCTTGACGGCTAAAAAAACTACGTTAACAGCCATATAAATAGAAGCGATTGCAGAAGATATCTGTGGTAGCTTTATAGAAAACGTTGCACAAGCAACTGCTATAATTGAAGGTATTACCCACTGCAACGAGGAGCTTAACGGCATAAAGCTAAATAATTCTGCGTTCTTTTGATACATTGCCACAGCTAAAATAACGTAAGCAAGTGAAGATAGTGATGATGAAATACTATTGCAAGCCTTTGTTTTTTTCGCCTCTAAAATATCGTGAATAAAAAGCAGTAGAATTGCAATTAAAAAAAGAAGTGTAAATACGTTGAAAAAGCCTTTGCCGATTGCCGCACATAGCAAAAACGTTGCAGTATATATAAGCGAACAAATCATTTTGTGCTTGAAGGCTCTTTTTTTTTCACCTGTTTTTTTCACCAGGTCGTACCACGATGCAGCAAGCAGCTGTGCAAAGAACATTACACCTATAAAAATTAAAGCGATTATGTTTAAAATAGCCATAGTTAATTAGTCCTAAAAACGTAAGTTACTGACATTATACTATATTTTTTTGCATTTGTATATATATAAATTGTTAACATTTTACTTTTTAACCTCTATTCATATTTTTTGAATAATAGTGCATATGGGTGTATAAATTCTCAAAAAGTATTGCAATTTACAGCTTTTGGGTATATAATGCAAGCACACAGCACGAAAGTGCTAAAATAAAAAAGTGAGGTTTTTACAATGAAAAAGTTTTTGAAAATAGCTTCAATCGTTCTTGTAATTGCTATTGTTGCTTGCTTCGCAGCATGTGGTAACAACGCAGATACAGATACAGACAACGGCGACACAACAGCAGCACCAAAGGCTGTTCTTACAATGGCTACAAATGCTGAATTCCCTCCATACGAATATGTTGATGGCGACAAAATTGTTGGTATCGATGCTGAAATTGCTCAGCTTATTGCTGACAAGCTTGGTATGGAGCTTGAAATCGTTGATATCGCATTCGATTCAATCATTCCTGGTGTTCAGTCAAAGAAGTACGATATGGGTATGGCTGGTCTTACAGTGAACGATGAAAGACTTGAAAAGGTTAACTTCTCAACATCTTACGCAACAGGCGTTCAGGTAGTTATTGTTAAAGAAGGTAGCGCTATCAAGACTCTTGATGATGTTACAGGCAAAAAGATTGGTGTTCAAACATCAACAACAGGTGATATCTACGCAACAGACGATTTCGGCGAAGAGAACATCACTCGTTACGACAACGGCGCAGTAGCTGTTCAGGCTCTTCTTGCAGATAAGGTTGATTGTGTTATTATCGATAACGAGCCTGCAAAGTCATACGTAGCAGCTAACGAAGGTCTTGAAATTCTTGATACAGAGTATACAGTTGAACAGTATGCTATCTGCTTTGCAAAGGATAACACAGAGCTTCAGACAAAGGTTGACGCAGCACTTAAAGAGCTTATTGCAGACGGTTCTGTACAGACAGTTATTGATAAGTATATCAAGAAATAATTTATTTAGTTTTCCGAATTCAAGGGCGGATTTGTTCCGCCCTTGTTTTATGTGATTTATAACTTGTGAAAGGATGAGAGAATGAAAGAGCTTTGGCAAGAGTTTCAATTTGTCTTTGGTGATGGCAGATTTGAGCTTATGGTAAACGGCTTTTTAAATACTCTTAAAATTACTGCAGGCGCATTGGTGCTTGGTATTGTTATAGGTATACTTGTTGCTGCCGTGCGTTCCTCGTTTGATAAAAACAAGGAATCTATGAAAATGCATGGTGGAATAGGCTACTATGTACTTGCTGTAATAAATGCGATTTGTAAGGTTTACCTTACCGTTATAAGAGGAACACCTGTTGTTGTTCAGCTTATGATTATGTACTTTGTTGTTTTCGTTTCAGCCAAAGATGGCGTGCCTGTTGCAATTGTAGCATTTGGTATAAACTCCGGTGCGTATGTTGCCGAAATATTCAGGGCAGGTATAATGTCTATTGATAACGGTCAGTTTGAGGCAGGCAGAAGCCTTGGCTTTAATTATGTTCAAACAATGCGCTACATAATAATTCCTCAAATGTTTAAAGCTGTGCTTCCTACACTTTGCAACGAATTTATTGCTCTTATAAAAGAAACGTCGGTTGCAGGTTACGTTGGTGTTATGGACCTTACAAAATCAGGCAACGTTGTTGCAGGCAGAACCTTTGAGTATTTTATTCCACTCTTTACTGTTGCAGGCGTATATCTTGTAATAGTTATGCTTCTTACCTCTCTTGTAGGTAAGCTCGAAAGGAGGTTGCGCAAGAATGAACGATAATGTTTTAATTAAGGTTAGTGGACTTAAAAAGCACTATACAGGTGGTGCTGTTAAGGCACTCGATGGTATTGATTGCGAAATTCTCCGAGGTGAAAAGGTTGTTATAATCGGACCATCAGGTAGTGGTAAAAGTACCTTGCTTCGCTCTCTTAACCTTCTTGAAATTCCCACAGCAGGCAGCATCGTTTTTGATGGCGCAGAAATTACCTCTAAAAAGACAAATATTAATAAGCACCGTCAAAAAATGGGAATGGTGTTTCAGCACTTTAATTTGTTCCCTAACATGGATATTCTCAAAAATATGACCTTGGCTCCCGTTAAAATTTCAGGCAAAAGCCAAAAGGATGCTGAGGCGATGGCTATGGAGCTTCTCGAAAAGGTTGGCCTTGCAGACAGAGCGCACGCTTACCCTGACCAGCTTTCAGGTGGCCAAAAGCAGAGAATTGCTATTGTAAGAGCGCTTTGTATGGAGCCTGAGGTTATGCTTTTTGACGAGCCTACCTCAGCCCTTGACCCTGAAATGGTTGGCGAGGTGCTCGACGTTATGAAAAACCTTGCAGAGCAGGGTATGACAATGGTTGTTGTTACCCACGAAATGGGCTTTGCAAAAGAGGTTGCCGACAGAGTTATATTTATGGATGAGGGTGTAATTGTTGAGCAGGGCACACCTGATGAAATTTTCAACAATCCTAAGTCTGACAGACTTAAGTCCTTCTTATCTAAAGTGCTTGTATAAAAAGCAACGTATTTAAAAGTAAGGGTTGACTGTTTTGTGCAGTCAACCCTTTTTGTTTGGTGTGGTAAAAGTAAACAAACAATTATATTTAAATTTGATGTTTTGTACAAGGTTACTTTTTAAGGGGTTAAAATCGTATTTTGTTGTTGCAAACCATTTAATGGTGTGATATAATTCCTCTATAAATGGTTTATTATGCTCGATAGGCATATATTAACTTGGAGGTGTATTTTTTGGCAGAGGAAAAAACCACTGTTACAGAAACGCCAGAGGTAGACGCCGCTTCCCGTGAGTACGTCTACGAAAATAGAAGATACGTTGGTATGAAAGAAACTATTTGGTACGTTGTTTACGATATGTGCCAAAGCTTTAATATCGACTCCTTCAATGACCGTTTCGTAACAAGTATTCTTCAAATTGACCTTGACTTCCAAACCTTTGTTAGTGTTTTCAACGGTTTTTGGGACGTTATTAACGATATCTTCACAGCGGCAATCGTTGAGAAAACTCGTACACGTTGGGGTAAATTTAAACCGTATCTTGTAGGTTTGGGCATTCCCGGTACATTGGGTACTTGCTTCTATTGGCTTCTCCCAATGCTCTTTAAGGGTAAAGGCTCTCGAGATATGGGTAAGTTCCTTACATATTTCTTGCTGGCAGTTGTTCGTGAAGGTGCAGGTACCTTCCGTGCCATCGCAAAAACAGGTATGCTGGCTACCATAACGCCACACCCTGTCGACCGAACCAGGCTTATTACTATGGCCGAGTTCTTCTCGGGACTGCTGGGTGAAAAGCTACCGCAACAGATACTTACCGTGCTTATCGACCTTATCGGTAATAAGGTTATTAACCTTTCCTACACGTCAACGTTTATGTTTATGGGTAACTTTACCGCAATCGTAAGTGGTGTTGCTTCGCTTATATTCTGCGTTATGACTCGTGAGCGTGTTCTTCAGTCTGTTGAAACGCCAAGCGTTATGCAGAGCCTTAAGTCGGTTGTTAACAACAAGCCGATTCTGTTGCTCACACTTTCCGAAACACTTTCCAACTTCAGTGTTGGTGGTAGCATCAACGACTATTACATAGACGTTCTTAACTTTGCGTCTATGACAATGGTTGCCGGTATCCCCGGTGCTATTATTAACCCATTCTCCTTCTCACTTGTACCTTGGTTCAGAAGAAAGTTCTCCACAAAGACTCTCTACCTTCTCGGTACAAAGAGCCAGCCACTCCTTGATATTCCTGTATTCCTTGTAGGTATGATAGGTGGTAAGCACAACGGTATATACAAAAAAGTTTTGCCGATGTTCTTTGTTATGGCTATTAAGGAAGCCATTTACATGGTATTCTGGGGTGTTCGTAGAGTTATTCCAAGCGAAATGTACAACGAGTCTATGGACTACTGCGAATGGAAGAACGGTTACAGAACAGAAGCTATGACTTCTGTTGCGCGAGATCTTACAAAGAAGCTCGCTTCTATTGCAAACTCTGCTCTTTCCTTACAGCTTAAGAAGCTTATCGGTTACGATATTTCTTCTTACACAAGGGGCGAGGCACAGACCGATAATACTAAGTTTGGTCTCTTTGCAATGGCTACAATTATTCCTACTGTTACAGGTCTTCTTGGAATTATTCCAATTCTCTTCTATGACCTTAGCGGTGAAAAGAGAGAGCGTATGTACGCTGAACTTATCCAGCGCCGTGAGGAAGCTGCAAGAATTGCTATGTCAGGTGACCCTGAAGCAATTAAAGAGCTTGCCAAGAAGCAGATGGGCGTTTCCGAAACAGACCCTGAAGCTCCATCAGAGCCAGAGGATAAATAATTTGTTTCTAAATCGGCGGCACAATGTGTCGCCGATTGATTTTGGTAAACATAATGATTTTCATTAGATAGGAGGTTAGCTATGACAAGAGCAGAGTATCTGTTAAATTCAGTTAAATTATTATCTATTAGTGGTATTATTCTCCTCATAGCTAATGCGTTTATTTATGCAGGTGAATATAATGCATCACTCCTTGCGTATGGCACAAAAATCACAAGCTACACCTTTTACATAATCTGTTTGCTTTGCTTTTTGGCACTTAACGGTGAGGGTGTAGGCTATAAACGTCACAGGGATTTTGCTTGTAAAAAACGGATTAACGTGCTTAAATTATTTTTAATCTTTATATTCCTTGTTCGTTTTTTAAAATGGGCTATTGAGGATGCTGTGCTCGAGGCCGGTTTTACAGGTGGAATGCTTGTTGCGGCTAAGCTGTTTTTAGGTGTTTTTAACACAGTGGCTACCTTTAGCTTTTTATTTATGCTTATATCTTTAAGCTATTTGTTCAGAGATATAAATACAAAAAAGGTTTTTGTTTTTGAAGCAGTTTCTTTTATGTTTGGGCTCGTGTACTGTGTTTATCGAACATTCAGCTACGCTGTTACAAAATATGAGCTTACAGAGCTTGGCGTTGCTTTTTCAAACCTCTTTTCCAGTGAAAAGGTATTGCAGATTTTTAGCCTTGTTCAGTATATGGCATTTATTGTTATGTGCTTTGTAGTTAAGTCCTTTTATAATTCAAGGGTGTTAGATGAGCAGGATGAAAAAATAAAAGAAAGAAAAAGTCAGCTTGTTGCACCGAAAATATACAGCCCTGCTCACGTAGGGTTAGATACCTTAGAGGATGACCTTCTCCTTGAAAAGGATGAGGAGTAGAGTTGTTAAATTACTGTTAAAAGGTGAGTAATTTTCTGTTTTGGAAAATTACTCACCTTTTTATATGGTAAAATAACAAGTAATAATGGTGTATTATGTAGAAAGGAGACTGCTATGAGTAAAATTTTAAAGCTAATAGCCTTTGTTTTATCCGTGATAATGCTCTGTGCAGTTGTTCCTTTTGCACAGGCACAGGAGACTACTCAAACACAAACTACTCAGTTAAATGAAGAAACCACAACTGAGGGCGGAGAGCAAAATACAGTACCTAATCCCGAAAAGGGTGATTTAGATAAAAACGGAGACGTATCTGTTGATGATGCTCATATAGCTTTGCAAATTGCATCGGGCATAGTGGAGTTCAATGAGCTTGCAGATATGAATAGCGACGGCATTATTTCTATTGATGATGTTTTAAAAATACTCAACGATACCTTTAAGTCGATGAGCGATGCAGAGTATAAGCAAATGCTTGCAGAGTCTGGCTTTCCGTTGTCGTATACAGAACCACTTTTGGCGCTTCATAAGCAGTACCCCGAGTGGGAATTTGTTCCGTTTATAACAAACCTTACCTGGAGTGAGGCTGTTGAGGGTGAGCACACACCACATAACAAGCAGCTTATTGAAAATATTGTTTCCGCTAATTTAAAATGCTCCTGTAGCAGCTGCCATGGAGTAATTCAAGAGGCAAGTAATTGGGTAAGCGCTTCAAAAGAGGCTGTAGAATATTACCTTGACCCACGTAACTTCCTTACAGAGGATTTAATATTTCAATTTGAAACAACGGCGTATGATGAAAATCATTCTATTGCTGCAGTTGAAACAATCCTTAAATCAACCTGGATGTACAATAGCGAAATAAGCTTCTTAGATGCTGAAGGTAAAACTCAGGTTTATCAAAAGGACGGTAAGCCAATTAAGTATTCCGAAGCAATTATGCTTGCTGCTAAGGATAGTGGTATGAGTGCATATTTCCTTGCATCTAAAATCGTGCAGGAGGTAGGCTCCTCTACATCCTCATATGCAGGTGGCTCAAGTGGTAAAAATGCACCATACAACGGCATTTATAACTACTATAATATTGGTGCATACACAGGTGCAGGCGACGGCCTTCGTTGGGCAAACGGATATATGAAGGCTAAAATTGATACCTTGATGTATCAATCTGCCTCTACAACAGCAAAGCAGGTTGTAGCTGTGCCTAAAAATACAGAGCTTAACTATATTTTAACCTCAGGTGGCTTTTATAAGGTATCTGCAAAGGTAAACGGCACAACTTATAAAGGCTTTATCCCTGTAGTTAATATTTCGGTTTCTACCGATTACGGCAGACCTTGGGATTCTCCGTTTAAATCCATTTACTACGGAGCGCAGTATATTTATTCATCATTCTCAAAAAATCAGTTTACAGGCTACCTGCAAAAGTTTAACGTCAACCCTAATTCCGATAACTTGTATAGCCACGAGTATATGGCGAATATACGTGCAGCAGCAGCCGAAAGCCAAAAGACCTATAAGGCTTATAAGGCGAGTGGTGTGCTTGAAAATAAAATTATATTCTCAATACCTGTATTTAAGGATATGCCACACGGCGACCAAACTGCTGAAGATGCATTTAAAGAGGCAGTGCCACAGGTAAAGGCTACTGCTACGGAAAAAACCGTTACGTTAAGCTGGGATAGTATTAAGCTTGCACAGTATTACCAGGTTTGGTGCTACAGCGAAACCACAGGGCAGTACGAGATGCTTAAAGCAACCTCTGCAACAAGCTATACAGATACCGATTTTATTTCGGGTGAAAAGCGAAATTATAAAATACGAGCCTTCTATAAGGACTCTAACGGTGTGTTTGTATTTAGTAAGTATAGCAATGCTTTCACAGGAGTTTCAGCTCCACCTGTACCTACAAGCCTTGTTGCCGAAGTTGTAACAGAGAATTCAATAAAAATTAAGTGGTCAGGTGTAAATTGCCAGGGCTATAACGTTTACCGTTATAACAGTATAAGTGGCTACGCCTTAGTGGGCACTGTAAAGGATACGGAGTTTTACGATACAACCTTGCTTTCGGGCTCTACGTATCTTTACAGAGTAAGCGCATTTTATAAGAGTGATAGTATGGTTGCAAGCTCTGCGCAAACACCGGCACTTTCTGTAAAAACTAAAGGCGAAACACAGCTTACAGCAACAGTAGTTGTGAATGATAGCCTTAATATAAGAAAGAGCGCAAGCACAAGCGCAGCTATTGTTACAACGGTGCAAAACGGACAGGCCGTTTTAATACTTGAAACACTTGATGGCTGGTATAAGGTGCAGTTAACAGTAAACGGCACAACCTACACAGGCTATGCCCACGCAGATTACATTAGGCTTGATAAGGCTGTGGATACAACTTGCCCATATACAGAGCCGGTTGCAACACTTCGCAAGGGTGATAACAATGATGGTGTTAAGTGGCTGCAATGGCACCTTGCGCAGTTAGGCTATTTAGACGAGGGCAGTGTAGATGGCTCCTTCGGGGCAATGACCGAAACTGCAGTTAAAAATTTCCAAGAGGATAAAGCTCTTACTGTAGATGGCCTTGTAGGCTCAGGTACGAGAGCTGCCCTAAAAAATGCTTTATAATACATAACTAAAAATAACGCACTCTGCAATAATACGTAGCAGAGTGCGTTTCCTTTTTTTATTCAGTGTAAACACCTTTAATATTTAAATCATCGTCAAATATAATTAAATCAGCATCGAAGCCTACTTTAATTTGACCCTTTGTGTTTTGGTAGCCTATAACCGTTGCAGGGGTAAGTGATGCCATTTTTACTGCACTGTATAAAGGTACGCCAACGGTTTTATACATATTCCTTACACAATCTCTCAAGGTAGCAATGCTGCCTGCCAAAGCAGATTTATCTGCAAGCAGCATAACACCACCCTCGCAAACAACCTGTACGCCGTTTTCCTGTGTGAAAACGGTGTTTTCTTTTATTTCTGTAGCAGAGTATTCAAGTCCATCGGTGATTAAGTACATTTTTTCATCACCCTTGCATTTGTAAAGGAGCTTTAAAAGTCCTATAGGCAGGTGCTTTAAATCTGCAATTACTTGAGTGGATATTTCGTCTATAGTAAGGCCTGCCTCTACAACACCTGCAGTTCTTAACGGACCTATTTTGAAGCATGAGGCACAGGCATTGTAAATGTGTGTGACGTCTGTAAAGCCGTGCTTTAGTGCGTTTTCTACCTGCTCGTAGCTTGCAGCAGAGTGGGCAACGCTGCCAACAATGCCACGTGCTTTAAGCTTATCTCCAAGCTGGAGTACACCGGGCTCTTCTGGGGCAGCGCCCATAATAAGCACCTTATCCCACAGCTCGAAAAGCTCATCGGGAGGGCAAAGCTCAGGGTTTAAAATGTTGCTTTCGCTTTGGGCACCCTTGTATTTTTTTGAAATATACGGCCCTTCAAAGTGAATGCCTAATATGTGAGCTTTTTTGCTTTTCTCTGAAGCCTCTTTTATAGTAAGTGTAACCTTTTTTAATTGCTCTATAGGTGCAGCAAGTGTTGTGGGCACAATAGACGTAGTGCCGTATTTAAGATGCGCCTCTGCCATATCAATAATATCTTGGCTGCTTTCGCTCATAGCACTTTTGTTGCCACCACCGTGCACGTGTATATCAATAAAGCCTGGGGAAAGGTATGCGCCACCACAATCCACCACGCAATCAGCCTGCGAAAAGTCAAAGCTGTCGCAAATATGGGTAATTTTGCCGTTGCTTGTTACAACAATGCACTCCCTTATTTCATCAGGAAAGATTACCTTTGCATTTTTAAAAACTCTCATTTTATCACCCAAATAAAGTTACTTCTTATTAAATTTTAAAATAAACTAACCACGTTGTCAACGATTATTTTAACTGCATCGACCACAAGCGACAAATATTTAACCTGCAAAAATATATAATATTCCAGAGGTGAGGGAGCTGGAAATTTATGTAGATGTTTTAGTGTGCGTAAATGTTTTAATTACATATATTTTTCTTGTTTGCACAAGGGTAGCAGTTAATTTACCTACAAGCAAATGGGGTATAGGTCTTGCCTGCGTTTTTGGTGGAGCATCCTCCCTTGTGGTTTTTATTGATGAAGGGCTTTTCGTTGTTTCTGTAGCCTTAAAGCTTATTATAGGTGCAATAATAGTTTTGTTAAGCTTTTTACCACGCACCGTAAAATCCTTTTTAAAGGCGTATATAGGCTTTTTTATTATTAGCGTGCTGTTTGGTGGCGCAATGTATTTTTTAGAAATAACCCTCAAGCCTCACGGCGTAATGTACGTAAACGGCACAGTTTATTTTGATATGAGCATTAAGTACCTTGTAGCCTGCACCTTTTTAATATATGGCATATTTCTTGCTGTAAATTACTTTTTTGAGCGCAAGGCAACTAAAAACCAGGTGTATAAGGTTTGCGTAGCCTTCAGGAATACCGAAATTTCTGTTTTAGGGTATATAGATACAGGCAACAGCCTTGTGGATACCCTTACGGGGCGTACCGTTTTTGTGGGTGAGGTTAAAAGCTTTGCCCCACTTTTTACATACGAGGAGCAAAAATTTTTAAAAAACAGAGGTTTAGATAATATTCCCGAGTCTCTTGTTGGGGTAATACACCTTGTGCCTTGTAAAACTGTAGGTGAGTCTGCACTTTTGCCTGCATTTGTGCCCGATAGAGTTGAGGTTGAAATATCTAAAAATAAAGTGGATATAAAAAACGTGAGCATAGCGCTGACGGACGTTGATTTTTCCCAAGGTGAATACAGCTTACTTTTAAATAAAAGGGTGATTGAATGAAAGCATTGATTAAACTGAATATAATAAAAAACAAAATCTTACTTAGGCTTTTAAAAAAAGAGATATTTTATATAAACAGCCCACAAACTCTACCTGCGCCGTTAGAGAAGGAGGAAGAGGATAAGCTTGTTTTACAGCATAGGGAGGGGAGTAAGTGGGCCCGTGATAAGCTGGTAGAGCACAATTTGCGCCTTGTAGTTTACGTTGCTAAAAAGTTTGAGGGCTCAGGCGTTTCTATAGAGGATTTAATTTCTATAGGCACCATAGGGCTTATAAAGGCAGTTAATACCTTTGATTTGGATAAAAATATAAAGCTTGCTACCTATGCCTCAAGGTGTATAGAAAACGAAATATTAATGTATTTGAGAAAGGTGAATCACCGTAGGCTTGATATTTCCTTAGATGAGCCCTTAAACGTTGATTGGGACGGTAACGAGCTGCTGCTTTCCGACGTACTGGGCAGTGACGGACTTGAAATAAACGATGGCCTTGAATCGGAGGATGAAAGGCGTATTTTGTATGAGTGTATGGCAGAGCTTTCCGAAAGGGAGCGCCTTATAATGAATATGCGCTTTGGTATGTGTGGCTATGAAGAGAAAACCCAAAAAGAGGTAGCAGATGAGTTGGGTATTTCTCAAAGCTACATATCACGATTGGAGAAAAGAATAATATCAAAGCTGAAAAGGGAAATAGAAAAACTAACCTTTGAAAAAAATGTTTGAAATTTTCCATAATTTGTAATAATATGAAGGTAATGGAAAAAAGTGTTTCCAAAGAGGGGGCTTCATATTATGAATTTGGCACAGGTTGTTTTTAAGGCGATAGACGGAATATGCTATCCTACACAGAATAAATTGCGTTTTCCAAACGTTGTATGCCAAAAGGATATTTCGTATGGTCAGTCAGAAATGGCAAAGGGCGACCTTTACTACAGAGCAGATATTCTCAACGATGGCAAAAAGCATCCGTTGGTGCTTTACTACCACGGTGGTGGTTTTTTAATGGGCGATAAAAAGTGCCGTGTTAGCATAAGTGAGTTTTATGCTAACGAGGGTTGCTTTGTTTTTTGTGTTAACTACCGTATGCCACCGGAGGTTGTTTTTCCGGGTTACCTTGAGGACTGTGTTAATGCTGCAAATTACATAAATACTTTAGCAGAAGCATATAATATTGATTTAGATAACCTTGTTGTTACAGGGGATAGCTCGGGTGGTTACACAGCATCCTATATGGAGGCGCTTTGCTGTAACCCCGATTTAAGCGAAAAGCTTGGTTGCCCACAAATACAGGTAAGCTTTAAGGGTGCTATGCTTATGTGTGGCATATACGATTTAGAGGTGCTTTTGGGTGGTACAAAGCTTTTTGGTGTTATTCCTAAAACGGCACAGCTTATTGTTGGCGATTTTCCGTTAAAAAGTGATTTATCTAACATTAAAGAGTTTCCGTATATTGACTATATGTCTACCTCTGCCTTTGTAAACGAAAAGTGGTGCAGTACCTTTATGTGCTGGGCAAACGATGATATAGTGTGTCAAAATCAAGGTGCGCCTATGGCAGAAAAAATTAAAGCAGTAGCACCACGCTATGAGTGCTTTGAGGTAGATGGTTTTTTAAATAACCATTGCTTCCACCTTGAGTTTAGCCACAATAAGCTGGCAATGGAGTGTATGCAGGCATCAGTCGGCTTCCTTCAAAAGCTTTTTGCAGAGGAAAAAGAGCAAATAGCAGTTAACAAATAGCCACAACCCGGACCCTATTGCGAGCGTAGCTCGGAGGGAACCGTACTTAGTTGATTTAAACAATTGTATAGGGTGAAATGAGTTATCCGAACCTGCCTAAAAGCGAGTATTTTCAAGTCTTTTCGGCGTTTCGGTCTTGAAAGGCGCCAGCCTATCTTCGCCCTCAACACCAAAAATCCAATAAAAATCTTTCGCTTTTAGGTCAAAG
>JAZNTU010000023.1:0-158393 GCA_045591945.1 Acutalibacteraceae bacterium
CACATATCTGCTACGAAGCAACTTCACAGGGACTTTCAACATGTATTCTCGGAATGTTTGATGATAAAAAAATCAAAAAAGCCCTCGACCTTCCTAAAGATAAGAAAATAAAACTTGTTATTGCGGTAGGTTATGCAGAAAGAGATACGCTCAGAAACAAAGTGAGAAAGCCCTTTGAAGAAGTGGCATTTTTTGCCGAATAAAAAATTTTTTGAAAAAATTAAAAAAATTTTGAAAAAAGTGTTGACATTCCCGAAAAAGTATGATATATTAATCGAGCGTTGAAGTTGCTGGTGTAGCTCAGTTGGTAGAGCAGCTGATTTGTAATCAGCAGGTCGGGGGTTCGAGTCCGTCCACCAGCTCCACTTTTTTTAATTGAATATGGGAGTGTTCCCGAGCGGCCAAAGGGGGCAGACTGTAAATCTGTTGTCAACGACTTCGGTGGTTCGAATCCACCCGCTCCCACCAAACAAAAGAGACTTGCGAAAGCAAGTCTTTTTTGTTTGTGTTTGTGTCCGCAGGACACAACATCGTTTTGCAAGTTTAGTTGCAAACTTCATTTCGGCTTCACCCGAACTTCATTCCGCTTGCGGACACAAAACGAGGTTGCCTTCGGCAAATGAAGTGCTTACGCAATGAAGTGTGGCTGACGCCACAATGATGTTGCCCTTGCGGGCAAACGGTTTATTCGCAAGGCTTTGCCTTGCTTTTTTGTTTTGTTGAAGTATAATAAAAGTGAAAGGTGGAGTTAATTATGAAAAAATTCAAGTCATTTTTATCTTGGTTCAGTTTAATCATAATCTTCTTGTATTCAGGGTTGAATATTATTGCATCCTTAATTTACTTGTTTTCTACAACAGATATAGTTGAATATCCCCATTTTATTGATTTTGTCTTTGGAATGGATATAGTTTCGTGGTTTGTTTTTGGTGCTTTTTCAATTATAACCTTCTTAATTAAGGTCTTTTCCATCAATAAAGACGAATCTGACAAACCGAGTTCAAAAGGTGAAAATATAAATATTTTACTTCATTTTATTTTTATGATTATCGGATTTGTTTGTATCTGGTATCTCTTTAAGATGGGATTTTAATGCTAAAACACATCAAAAATATTATATGCCAAAAATCCAAGTCTTTTGACTTGGATTTTTTATTTGTGTCCGCAGGACACAACATCATTTTGAGCGTAGTGAGAACATCGTTGTTTGTGAAACGGACACAAAACGAAGTTGCGACAAGTCGCAAACAGTGTTATGCTTCGCATAAACAGTGTTGCCTGCGGCAAACGATGTTGCACTTCGTGCAAAAGAATGATATACTCGCTTTGAGGTGATAGAAATGAAAGAAGATAAACTCTCTGATTTATCAATGCAATTATCAGTTGATGTATTGAATTTAGTTAAAGAATTGCGCAATAAAAAAGAAACTATCATTTCAAATCAAATTGGAAGAAGCGCTACAAGTGTATGCGCTAATATTGCTGAAAGCAAGTATGGTCACAGCAGAGCTGACTTTATTGCTAAGCTTGAAATTGCCCTTAAAGAAGCAAGTGAAACAGGTAAATGGCTTGAAATGCTCTATAAAACTGATTATATAGATGAACTAACTTATAAGAAAATAAATAAAACATGTTCAACAATCAGAGTATTACTAATTGCTTCTATAAAAACTGCAAAGGAGAATAACAAATGAGCACCGCCAAGCTGATGTATGAAGATAATTATTTAATGATTAACAACTTTATATATCATCAAAAGGACGTTTATTATAACACTTCGTTCGATTTGGAAATACGTTCGGGCTCTTTTAGTGGTGTCGCACCTTGTGAATATGATATAAAAGAATTTCGAAAGTTTGTCGAAGAACTTTTGGAAATGTACGATTTTAAAAAGCAAATTGTAACGTTGAATGATATATGTTATGGTAGTAGTGTGAAATTTGAAGCTGATAAAATCGGTCATATAAATGTTTCCGGAGAGATTTTCGGAGAAGCAATGGAGCACAGTTTGAAATTTTCATTTGTTGCTGATCAGTTTGTTTTAAAACAGTTTATTTCCGAATTAGAAAATATGCTTGGCATCTAAATTGTTCGTAACAGCCAAAAAACAGACAAGCAATAGCTTGTCTGTTTTTTTATCCATTGCGAAAGCAATGGCATATCATCAAGGGCGACTTGTCGCCCTTGTATCTCATCAGTCCGTCAGGACTGTATATCATCACACCTTTAGGTGTGTATCAAAAATGCTTTCGCAATTATGGTATACAATGCTTCGCATTGATTTCAACAAAATTATATGTTACAATTTTTTTGAAATGGAAGTGAAATCAATGCCTAAAAACTATTTGCTTGTTTATTTAGAACAGCTTGTAACAGATTTTTAATTTTTGTTTTGAAATATCAAAGCACCAAGCAACACTACGTTTCAAATTCGAAAAGTCTGTTACAGCCTGTATCCTTGTTTTTTGCATATATGGGTGCTATAATCCGTTTTATGAATCAGCCTTTGCCGAGATATATTTTTTAGGGGAAATTAAATTTGACAACTGTACTTCTTATTGTAATTTACATAGCATTTATAGGGCTTGGTGTGGCTTTGGCACCTCCGTACAAAATTAAAATATCCGAGGCTGTGCTCAGCTATAATAATACGCTTAAAATAGTTGTGACAAATACATCGGCAAACTGGTATGCTCACACAGATTATTTTAATAGCTGGAAGAAGGAAGAATTATCCGAGTATTTTGAAGGAGAAATAGAGTATGCAAAGGATTTTGTTTTGGGCGGTTTATATGGCCCTGTTACTCTCTACACGGAATAATAACCTTTAGTTAAAGCAATATAGAAAATTTATAAAAAGAGTGAATAATATGAATTTTATTAACGTTAAACAGAACAAAGCCGTTTACGGTGACGGGGTACACGATGATACAAAAGCCTTGCAGGCGTGTATCGACGAGTTAAAGGATGGCGGTACTGTCTATTTCCCTGATGGTACATATCTTATATCAGGTGCTTTGATTTTCTATTCATATCAGCATTTGAAATTTTCAGATAATGCAATTGTTCTCAGAAGCGATAAAAGCGAGCCTGTAACAAGATATTTGCTGGCTTCATATTCCCGTCCTGAATGGGGAGCTTACACAGGCACTCACGATGTTGTTATTTCAGGTGGTATTTTTGACGGTAACAAAAAGCTTGATGAAAGAATAACTCTTGTAAATACCGTCCATTGTAGCAATATCACCATTGAAAATTGCAAATTCCGTCATTGTGCCCATTGGCATTGTATTGAAATTAACGGTACAGAAAATGCAACAATTCAGAATTGTATTTTCGACGGACCTTCGTATACCGTAATTGATGACAGGCTTTACAATGAGCAGATTCAGCTTGACCTATCCCGAGAGGGCTCCTACGGCCCTGTTTATAACTGCGATGGCGCTTTGATTGATTTTAAGAGTGATGACACGGTTTGCCATAACGTTGTAATAAAAAACAATATTTTTAAATGCAACGGTTTCCCCGGTGTTGGCCACCACGGTGATATTGACCACCACAATATTCTTATTGAAAACAATATTTTTGACGGTCCATCGGGCATAAATGGTAAAAGCAGAGGCTACGTTTTCTTCAGGCCAATGGTTTATGATTTGAAGGTTAAAAACAACGCCTTTATTTCTCCTGAAGAAACTGACTCGCCAAGCTACGGCATTATTCTTGAAAACCCCGACGCCTCCGCATTAACGGCAGATGGCAACGTTTTTATAGGTAAAATAGATAAAGAAATTATAAGTGGATTACAGATTTACTAACCACATTGTTTTATCTGCTTCTTACGATGTTTTTTTCTTTCGGTTTTTAAAATAACCGGAGAAAACCTGACCCTGACCCCGGACGGGCAGTTGCTGTTAAATTTGAAAAATTTTTATATATGGTGTATAATACCATTTTATAAATTGCTTTAAAGGAAAGTTGTTCTGTTATGAAAAAAAGTATAAAACGTTTTCTTAGCTTGTGTGTAGCTTTAATTTTATTAAGTGGCAGTACGCTTAGCCCTGTAGCTTTTGCTGCTTCAGGCGTTTATGAGCTTACGTTTGATAATCTGTTTATTTTTGAGCAGTGGGCAAGCCACCCTAACCTGAAGGTTAACAATACAGGCGATATTTCTGTAGGTACATTGGAAACAAACGTTGAAAACGGTAGCTTTGTGCTTACAAATAATACTGATAACACAGAGGTTTTTACATCTTTTTCAATGGGCTCGGTGGGTGTTTTTTATTCAATGCCTGTTGAAGAAAATAAAGAGTACGTTATTTCCTATGAGCTTAACGGCACAACCGCCAGCGTTGAAGCATTTATATTTTTCTTTGATACAGAAGGATATTATAGCTCGCTTGTAGCCTTGGCTGCCTATCAGTATGGTCTTAATGAATGTAGCTTTACAATTCCTGAAAACATCAATCAAATTCAGGTAAGGTTTGATAATAATACACCAAAATCAAGCGCAACCTTTTCCAATATAAGGATCTGCTCCAAGGACGTTTACGAATACACTAAAAATAACACGGCACGAAAGACTTTTACATATTCAGCAGGCACTAAGTATGGTGAGCTTCCTGTAATAGAACGTGAAAATCTTGTTTTTTCAGGCTGGTTTACAGGCCCCAACGGAACAGGTAAAAGAATTACTGCAGATACTGTAGCAACACCTGTAAGTAAATGCCTTTATTCAAAGTGGGACCCAATTGTAGAAGAAACCTTGGATATTATTTCGTTACCCGAAAAGCTTAATTATTGTGTCGGTGAAAGCATAAATACCCGAGGACTTGTTGTTGGCGTTACATACCCTGACGGAACAAAAGAGAATATTGACGAGGGCTTTTACTGCTCGCCTGAGGTTTTAACCCAGGCAGGCTCGCAAACAATATTAGTTACCTACAGTAAAGGCTCGGCAGAATTTACGGTTAATGTTTCAAGTGGAGAAACTAAGCAAATTTTAATTAACAACTCACAAAAATCTGTTAATGCGGCAAATCACGTATACACTATCGGCTACAGTGGCTCAAGCTTTAATCAGTATGAAATTAACTATTCTTCAAATAGCTTTGTTAAAGGTCAATTTAACTTTAACGGAACCATAGAAACATTTTTCTTAGAGCCTGCCGAAAACGGCACATTCTCAAGCTATATTGATGGTTTTCTTGATGGTCAGACTCAGTCTGCCGTTAACTCGGTAACATTTATTCCTCTTGATAAGGAGCAAATGGAGTTTACATTAACCTCTATTAATTTAAATAACACTGCAATACCACAAGAGGATGAAAACGGCGTAATCCCACTCACTAATAACAGCTATAAAATCGGTATTGACTTGCAGTGGGGTGGCGCCCTTACGTATATGGAGGATTTGGCTAACAACGTTGTAGCTGCCAAAAATAATCAAGATACCTCGGCACCTGTAGAGGTTGGCTATGCTGATGATTTTACAGGCACATACAAAGCCGGTTGCGATACAATGGATATATACGAGAAAAAAGGCAATGTAAATCTTATTAATGCTCACGATACAGGTCGCCTTGTTCAGCAGTCATATTACGGCACACATTCAGCTCCTTATGAGCCGGGTATGTATGGTGAAGCTGTTTGGAACTACAACCCTGTTCAAGGTGGCAACTTATATAATGAGGCAAGTAAAATAGTTGATTTAAAGGTTACAACAAACGAAATATATATTAAATGCCAGCCACTTGACTGGGCAAAAAAGAAGGAGGATATTACCCCTTCTTATATGGAAGCCTGGTACACTCTTGAGGATGGCTTAATGAGGGCAACCTGCAGATTTGTGGATTTCTCAGGCTATCCATCAGTTAAAACAACACAGGAGCTGCCTGCCTTTTATTGCGTTGAGCCATTAAATAACTTTGTTTACTACGAGGGTGGCGAGGCTTGGACAGACAGCAACAAGCAAACCACCAGGTCAGATTTAGGCTTTTGGGGCACTGCAACCGACCAGGATTTTATAAGCAACGAAAATTGGGCAGCCTTTATTGGTAACGGTGCAGGTGGCTACGGAATAGGAATTTACGGCCCGGGTAAAACTATTTTCCATAGTGGTATTTACCGTGGCGCAGATGATTCAGATTACTGCACTACAACTACACCTGCAACCGAGGATCCTACAGCATACACCGGTATTGTTGATACAATCCATTTCCAAAGCTATGTTCCTATTTCATACTGCTACTACATAACAACAGGTAATGTTACCGAAATTCGTAACAGCTTTAAAACCCTTGCGCAGGTAGATGAGGATATCTGCAACGCTACATATACAAACGGCTTTTGCGATATGTGTGGCAAACAAAAGAGCGCAGCCTTAACTACAGATAAATACGACCTTAACGGTGATAGCACACCTGACAGCGTATATGAAATTTCAAACGCAGGTGAGCTTTTGTGGTTTAAGGACTATGCAAACAACGTAAGTTCAAGTGCAAATGCTGTGCTTACAAATGATATTGTTGTTAATGAGGATTTTGTGACTGACGACGGCACACCCGATGCCACAGCAGTAAACCACGCTTGGTCGCCTATAGGCACCTCTGCTACTGCCTATAGTGGTATTTTTCACGGTCAGGGGCACACAATAAGTGGCTTGTATTTTAACGATACAGCTTCACAGTATGCAGGTCTTTTCGGCTGCACAGCCTCCTCTGCAAAAATATGTGAGGTTGGGGTTACTCAGTCCTATATTAATGCAGGCTCCTATGCGGGTGGTATATGTGCAAATAATGCAGGCTCAATTATTAACTGCTATTGTACAAGAAGTGTTGTAAATGCAACCACCCATGCAGGTGGTATTGCAGGCTACAACAGTAACAGCATAAAAACCTGTTACAGCACGGCAGCCGTTTACGGTAACACCTACATCGGTGGTATTTGTGGCGAAAATCTCGGCTCAATATCGGGCTGCTATTATTTGCAAGGCAGCGCAATTAATTCCTCTGCTGTAGTGCAAAATGGCGTGGGCATAGCATCAACAGGTCCTGCCACCGATAACGAAGCGGCAACACTGGTAAAAACACTTGATGAGTTCCATTCAGGTGAGGTAGCTTATCTTCTTCAAAAAGCTAATTCAACTCAAATTTGGGGACAGAACAGTAATGCAGAAAACGCTTCGCCTATATTCGATTACAGTGGCAAGTATGCAGTTACACCTGTAGAGGGAGCAGACTGCTATTCCGTTGCATTTATTGGCGATATTGTTAATAACGGTACTATTGATGTTTATGACTACCAAAGCCTTGTAAACCTCGCCCTTTCTGACGGGGTACCTAAGGATAATTACCCTGAGCTTCTGCGAGCAGACCTGAACGGCGAGGGCTACGTTGATGGCCTTGACTGTGCAGTTATGGCATTAATGGTTAACGGCTTATATGAAGGGGTTAAAATATACCCTGTAGGCGACTTTGACTGCGATGGTGTTTCGTATACTCAAAAGGATATTTCTGCAATCAAAAAAGGCTTAATAAACGTTAACACCTTATCTACTCGGGAGAAATATGCCTGTGATATTAATTCCGACGGTGTGCTTGATATAAACGACAGAGATTGCCTTGCCGTATATGAAGAATCAGCTTTACAACCAATATTTTTACACACAAAAAGACAATAGTATTAAACACAAAAATTACTATTCTAAAAATATAACTCGAAAGGAGGAATGGTAATGTTTGATATTGTTGGAAAATACAACAGCGCTACAGTTTATGCAAAAACTGTAGATAATGAATCATATTCACAGGTTATGGCTATGTGCAATATTGAAGAACTGGAGGACTGCAAAATCAGAATGATGCCCGATATGCACGCCGCAGAGGGCTGTACTGTAGGCACCTCTATTGCTTTTACAGATAAAATAAATCCAAGCTACGTAGGTAGCGATATCGGCTGTGGTATGCAGGTTTACAGGCTTGCAGATACACAAATAGATTTTGCTTTGCTTGACAGATGTATACGTAGCCTTATTCCTTCGGGTGCCGCAATACACGAAAAGGCAACTGCCGGAATAAAGCAAATCCCTTTAGACTCTCTTTATTGCCGTGATGCTATACAAAACGATATAGTTGCACGTTCCTTTGGCACCCTTGGTGGTGGCAACCATTTTATTGAAATTGATAAGGGCGTAGATGACAGCTACTATTTGGTTATACATTCAGGTAGCCGTCGCCTTGGAAAGGACGTTGCCTTGTACCATAATGCAGCATCATTTTTTGCTGCTAACGGTATATCACCTGAAGAGGCGTTTAAAAGAAAAATGCGCTTCAGAGAGGTGGAGAGTAGGCTTCAGCCGGGCAGCTGCTTTTTATCGGGTGAGCACCTTGAAAAATATTTGCACGATATGAACATAGCCGTGCAGTATGCAGAGCTTAGCCGAAAGCAGATGGGCGAAACAATTATTGAGCACCTGGGCTTAGAGGTGCAAAGCAGCTTTACCACTATACATAACTATATAGATACTACAGCAAAGGTTTTGCGTAAGGGTGCAGTTTCTGCCCAAAAGGGAGAGCTGCTTATTATACCTATTAATATGCGAGACGGTAGCCTTATCTGCAAGGGTAGGGGAAATCCGGATTGGAATTTCACAGCACCACACGGTGCAGGCAGAATGATGAAGCGCTCAGAGGCAAAGGAGAGTATTTCTTTAGAGGCTTACAAGGATGCAATGAAGGGGATATATTCAACCTCAATTGATGAATCAACAATAGATGAATCACCAATGGCCTACAGAAGCATTGACGATATACTCGATGTAGTGGAGCCTACCGTTGAAATAACAGACATTGCTACGCCTGTGTATAACTTTAAGGCAAGTAAAGGCGTATTTGATGAGCAAACTGCCGATGGGCAGGATTAAAAAAATAAAAAGCTTTAAAAGCACAACCCCCATCTGCCGCGGGCAGGTGGGGGTTGGTTGTATTATGAAAACCCTTGTAGGTTTATCTGTGTCTGTTTATTAGCCTAACTTAGCAATAGCGTCATTGCTATAGCCTACACCACTTAAATAAGAAGCAGCATATGTTCGGTCGATTATAATTTTACCGGTAACAGAGCTTGAATACTTTGCTGTGGCAGCTGCATTCTTGCCAACAATTCCTACAGCTTTAATAAAGGCAGCGTATTCAGAGCTTGTGCCTTTGCCGCTTTTACCAATAATAAGGCAACCGGCAGAGTTCACCCAGTTATCATATTTACCCGCAATGTTATCAGTGCTTCGTCTGTGAACGTTTATACCGTAAGAGGTGCTGTTGTAAAAGCTTTTTTTAGAAGAAAAGCGAACAACCTTTGCATTTTTTACATTTAATGCAGCATATTCGCCTCTATGGTTAACAGTTTTAAAGCTGTATATGCCTGATTTTGTTGTTGGCATATCGTCGCCTTCATTTCTCGAAGGGTTAAATGGATAATCAGGGATTGTTGAGCTGTTTCTGTTAAGGTAAACAATATCACCGTTTTTAACAACAACACACATAGCGTTCAATCTTTTTGAAGGGTCGTTGTTGCTTCCTACGCCCTCAAACATAAATACGGCTGTTCCTTTTCTTTCTTCTGCAGTAAGCTTATTGGCGTATTTTGTGTTTATTGAGAGTAACGCCTTATACGCATTTGACTTTGCAGTAAGGTTGTTTGCTCTTGCAGTTGAAATAAGCTCTGCTGCGGAGATGTAAGTATCACCAATACCGTAGCTGATTGAAAAACGTTCCCAGGTTGAAGCGCTGTTAGCAACAGCACAAAGAGGATAGTTCTTTGTATCAACCCTTGCTGAAAGCCACTTATTGTTTGCTTGAGCTTTTATGTAGAAGTTGTTACCCTTCATATAAATACGGAAGCATTCCCATGATTGAAGCTTTTTTGCAGTAGCCTGAACAGGTGCTCCTGAAACGCCCTTTTGGGCTGTAAGGTAAAGACCATTTGTTGATTTAAGGCCAACCCAACCATCAGAAGTAAGTGAAGATACTGTGAAAACGTCGCTACTTGTAGGTTTTGCTTTGTAGCAAAGCACAGGCATAGTGCTTGCATTTGTATTAACCATAAGGTATTTGTTGTTTTCGACAGACTTAATTGTTATCTTTTTATTTGCAAAATAAGCGGTAACATCCACATAGCTTGAGGTGCTTTGTGTTGCAGGAGCGCTTACCTTACCACAATACTTTTGGAAATCAGCCTTGTTACACCAAGCAAGTCTGTAGCAGCCGTTTGAGATATTGTATAAAACCTGATATTTTGAGTTACCCTCTGCAATCAGGTATACAGTATCGTTTTTAGCAACGTAGTAGCTTGAGTTGTTTGACCAGCCCTCTCTTACAGAGCAATAAAACTTGCCGGAGCTAGTATATTTCTTTTGGTTACCGTTGTTTTTTGTAACAGCACTCATAGGTATGTAAGCCTTTACTCTGCCATTTGAGGTAGGGTAAGAAACGTACAACCAGCCCACGCCGTTTGTGTAGCCTGCATCAAGTATGTAAAGCTCATCAGCAGCGTTATCAATATATGAGCTGTTTGATTTACCGTAGGTTGTTGTACCACGGGTAGACAAGCTCTTGCTTGTGTATGGAATGGTTTTGCCGGATGTGGCAACTGTGTATGTTTTTGCGTACTTTTGGCTTGATAAAATATCAAAGCCTGCTGTAGATGCAGCCGAAGCGCACACTGTGAACAGCGAAAAAACCGTAATGACAACTAAGAGAACAGATATAACTCTCTTCATTATAAAAATCATCCTTTAAATATATTTTTTGAAAAAGCTCTCCGCGGAAGAGGTTTTTCAAATTTTTGATTTGAACAACCCTTGTGGGATTGTGTTACTATAAACGGGGTAAATTATAAAATTTCGCAAAAAACTCAAAAATTTTCAAAAAACAAATTTCATTGACAAAATTTTTTCTTCGTGATAGCATATAATTAGCAATAGCAAATATTTACTAAAAGGAGCGATTATTTTGGATAAAGGTAAAATCATCAAAATAACAATTGCGGTTGTTTGTGTGCTTATTGTCGGCACCGTGCTTGCCACAAGCTTTACTGTGGTTAAGGCTGGCCACACAGGCGTTGTGCTTACCTTCGGCGCTGTTGAAGAAACAGTTTTTGATGAAGGCCTGCACTTTAAAATTCCACTTATTCAAAACGTTGTTCAAATGAACAATCGTACACAAAAGATTGAAACAGACGGTACTGCTTCTTCAAAGGACCTTCAAATCATTTCATACGTTGTTGCAGTTAACTTCCACGTAAACGATGCATCCTCTGCAACCCTTTACCAAAACGTTGGTACAGACTACGGCACAGTTATTATTGTGCCTGCTATACAGGAGAGCATTAAGGCTGTTACTGCCCAATTTACAGCAGAAGAGCTTATTACAAAGCGTCAGCTTGTTGGCGACCAGATTAAAGATGCTTTATCAGAAAAAATTGGTGAATACGGTATTGTTGTAGAAATATTCAACATTGTAAATTTCGATTTCTCTGAAGAGTTTAATGCTGCTGTTGAAGCAAAGCAAACTGCACAGCAAAACGCCCTTAAGGCGGAGCAGGACCTTGCCCGTATTGAGGTTGAGGCAAAACAGAAAATAACACAGGCAGAGGCAGAAGCAAAGAGTATTCAGCTTATTCAGGATGCTCTTGAGTCATCACCTGACTATGTAGATTACATAAAGTGGAGCAAGTGGAATGGTGAGCTTCCACAGGTTATGGGCGATAGTGGTGTGCTTGTTGATATAGGTGAGGTTACACCGTAATTAGCTGCCTGTCGCCGGTTGCCAGCTACCGGAGCTTCGCAAAGTTAGATAGAACAACTGTAAGGGCAGGATTGTAGCCTGCCCGAAAGCAAACATAAACAACGGGACGGCTAAAATCCGTCCCTTACAAGCTTCGCAGGATAGATGTTAGCAGATAGCAAATACCGGAGCTTCGCAAGAATTAAAATAATGCGAAGCCTGACCCTCTTGTAAACCGAAGGTTTGGAGGAGGGGGGCCACCGTAGGTGGTGGGTGGTACAAAAACTCAGAAATTAATCCACAAAAAAGATTTGCCGAATTTTCGACAAATCTTTTATTTTAGTAAAATAGATGATATACTGAATTTGCAAAACAATACAACGAGGAGTGATTTTTTGAATTACATTGATTTATTGAATTATTTAACAGATGTTCAAAAAATCGAAAAAGAGGATTTAGCTGAGCTTATCGGCATACCTCAAAAAAAGATGGATTCAGTTTTGTGCGGTGCTGTTTCCTTCAAGAAAAAATGGCTTAAAAACCTTTCCCTTTACACAGGCATACCCAAGGAAGCTATCTTAGCAGGTAACTTTGTTTTGAATGCTCCCGAGGGAGAGCCTGCACCTGTTGTAAAGGATGCCTATGTGCCCGAAGCAATCCGCCAAGGGAATACGCAAAGGGCAAACTATTATACAAAAAAGAGATATAGCTCTCAGCATAACGACCTTATCCTTGTAAAGGGATTAAGTATTTTGGGAATAGTAGTAAGCTGGCTCATTCTTATAGCGATGCTACTCCTTTTTAAATTTACAGCTGTTTCCGACATAATTAAAATTATGTTAATGGGCATTATTCCTGCTATTATCGGCGTTTCTGTAATGCGCAATGTTTATAAATTTGCTAAAAAAGGCGTTTGTAAAGACGAAAAAACCTTTAAATACTATACTGTTCTTACGATAGCTCAAATTTTTATTTATGTAATTTCTACAGTTGCCTTCAAGTGGATTTCGCCAATTGCAATTGCTATTGCAGTAGGTACAGCGTTACCCTTGATATATCAAGTTTTTATTGTTCAAAAAGAAAAGGTATCATACATAAGAAATATTGTCTTGGTTATACTTTCGGGCACGCTGTTTTTAAGCATGGTTTTTCTGCTTGCAGTTAGCGATAGGCTTGAGAGCATACAAAGCGAAACACAGCTCATTACAATGTTTGGTATTTTTTGTAGTGGTTGGTTTTCCACTTTTCTTTCTATTGCAAGTGTATTTGTAAGCAGCTGCTATTACCAACCAAGAAAAACTATTTCAAAGCACTTTGGTGCAGTTGAAAAAAAGCCTGTTTTTAAAGGTAGCAAAATTGCAAAAAGTATTGTAGCAATAGTGCTTGTTACCATACTCTTTTTCAGCACAATATATATTGCCCCCGTTCTTATGGTTGATAGTTTAATGTCTACAGCAATGGGTAAATATAACGGGGAAAATGTAGAAACCCAGTATTTGGACTACAATAAAGGAGATATTACCTTTGCAGAAGATGAGCAGGTAATAACTGTTGAAAAAGAAAATTACCGCATCAAGCTCCCGGCATATTTAGAAAAAAATGAAAATGTAACTACCAGAGATTGTTTTCAGAACAACGAAAAATTGACGGTAGTTATTATAGAAAATACCGTGTTGGACTACAGCGATGTATTTACATATGATGGGGACGATGAAAAGAAAAGAGAATCAAATGAAAAATTAAATAAAGCCATTGAAGAAAGATATGGCTTTATTCCAAAAGGACAATATGAATATTTTAAGCTACTTAAATTAATTTCTGAGGATAACATCAGCCCCTTTAACAGAGATTTAAGTATGGCCGTTTCTCTTTTTACAAATGTTTCACAAATGCTTGCAAACGACAAGGTTTATTTATACGAAGATTCTGAAAAATGTTTTTGTATATGTGAACATTCATTTGAACGAAATGACAGCCAATTTACCTATAATTACAGCATAAACGGTAACGCAAAGGGTGATTATGATAAGTTCTTTTCAATTTCTGTTATTGTTGTTTCCAATTCAGCTGCAGATATGGACTTGCCGTTTAAAATAATCAACAGCCTTGAAATGAAATAATAAACCTAAAAAAGATTTGCCGAATTTTCGACAAATCTTTTATTTTAGTAAAATACATGATATACTGAATTTGCAAAAACAAAACAACGAGGAGTGATTTTGTGAATTACATTGATTTATTGAATTATTTAACAGACGTTCAAAAAATCGAAAAAGAGGATTTAGCTGAGCTTATCGGTATACCTCAAAAAAAGATGGATTCAGTTTTGTGCGGTGCTGTTTCCTTCAAGAAAAAATGGCTTAAAAACCTTTCCCTTTACACAGGCATACCCAAGGAAGCTATTTTAGCAGGCAACTTTGTTTTGAATGCTCCCGAGGGAGAGCCTGCACCTGTTGTAAAGGATGCCTACGTGTCTGAAGCAATCCGCCAAGGGAATACGCAAAGGCTTAATGCTTATGTGAAAAAGAGGTACAATCTTTTTTACGGCGATGCTATGGGCTTTCCGCCACTTTTTATTTTTGTTTCAGCTGTGTGCTTGCTCATTTTGGTGGGTATGGTATTTTTGTTTAAGGTTTTAGCCGTTACAGACCTGCTTAAGATTATGCTTATGGGTATACTACCTGTAATAATGAGCATTTCCGTAATGAGGGCATCAATTAAATTTGCCAAAAAAGGTGTTTTGGCAGATGAAAGAACCTTTAAGTTTTATGCTGTGCTTGCTGTTGTACAAACACTTATAGCAACAATAGCAGCCCTTGCTTTTGAATGGCAAACGGCAGTTGGACTTGCAGCAACAATCGGTGCTGTGCTTCCGTTAATTTACCTTGTGTTTGTTCAGGGCAACAACGGCAAGGTAGCTTACGTAAAAACCCTTATGCTGGCTATTGTGCTTGGTTCCCTTATTCTGTGTGCTGCATTTTGCTTTTTCACAGGTGAAAAGGTGGAAACTACAGAGGATGTACAGCAGGTAGCAAGCTCAATTATGGTTTTTACTTGTGGTTGGCTTGCATGCCTTGGCTCGTTAGGCAGTGTATTTGTTTCGTATTGCTTTTTCCGTAAAAGGAACGGTGTATCAAAGCACTTTGGTGCAGTTGTAAAAAAGCCTGCTTTCAAAAGTAACAGAATATCAAGGAGCATAATTTCTATTATACTTGCAGGGTTGATTTTGTTTGGTAGCATATATACTTTGCCTGTTTTAGTTCTTAATAAAATTATTTTAAATGTTTTTGAAGGAGAAAATAAGGCACAGTTGGTTTATTGTGAATATGATAAAACCGATATAGCCTTTTCTGCAGAGGAAAAAACAAAGCTTGTTGAAGAAAAAAATTATACTGTAAAAATCCCTGAAGCTATGGTTAAAAACGAGGAACATAACAGCTATAGGGATTCGGTTAAAAACGTTAATCTGGCTATTAGGGATGAATATATAGATTACGAAGAGATTTTTGATGATACGTCTAACAAAGTGGAAGCAACCGAGGCCGAAAAAATCTCGAAATTAAAAGAAACAATAAAGAAGGAATACGGCTTTTTCCCAAAAACGGAATACGAATACTATAAGCTACAGCTATTAATTTCCGAAGATAAAATTAATCCATTTAACCGAAATTTGGTTACAGCTACAACAATGTTTAAAATGATGGAAAATGTTATAGCAATGGATACAACCACCTATTTATATGAGGATTCGGAAAAGGTGCTTTGCGTAAGAGAAAGCATTTATGAAAAAGAAGACGGTGGAAAAATGTATATGTATGATGTAAGTGGTAACGCGAAGGGAGATTATTCTAAGTTTTTTGATGTTTTAATTATGTTTACCGATACAAATACAGATATGGACTTGCCGTTTAAAATAATCAACAGCATTGAAATGAAATAATAAGTAAAACAAAATTGCCTTTGTGTTCTGTGAACACAAAGGCAATTAATTTTCCAATTATAATTATGCTACGAAATTTGAATCTGCAATCTTGTTAAGGTCGCTCTGCATCATGCAAAGGTTAACAATACCAAGACCGAAGAAACCGAGAATGATGTAAAGAATAGAGTTATCCTTGTGTGGAATACCCTTTGCTGCACAGCCTTCTGCAAGCTTTTTCTCTGCGAGGAAAGAACCTACAGGGAAAAGGAAAAGGCTGAGAACAATCTCAAGAACAGCGCTATCGCTTGCATCCTTAACGGAAACAGCTTCACGAGCAAGCATTACAATCCAGTAAATACCGTAAATACCGCAAGTAACGATTGTAAGAATAATAGCTGTTGCTATGCTTCTTTTCTTAATATCCATGGTCAAAAACCCCCTTGTAAATTAGAAGCTCTGCTTCTGTTTAACGTGGCCAAGTATATTCGAATAGCCGTAAATGGAAGGGTTTCGAGTACGCTTAACCTACTCTAAATTTAGCACAATCAACAAAAATTGTCAATAACTGTAGAAAAAAGTTTTTACTTATTGATAAAATTCTTATGTGGTTATATAATTGCAATGGTGATTAAAATGAAGATTTATAGCTATAAAGATAAACCTATTGAGGTGCATGGCGTACCATTTTTTGAAAAAACAGGCAAATTAGAAAGGCTCCCCGAGTCTGTGCGCAAGGCTGTGCCCTCGCTTGAGGCTTTAGGCAGACGTTGCCCGGGTGCAAGGCTGTGCTTTCGCACAAATTCCCCTAAAATTGTGCTTAAAATGACTTTAGGAACACTTAATTGGGATATTGGTATGTCTATTTACGATTGCCAGGCAGCAAACGTTATGATAGGTGAGCGTCAGCACGCTCGCTTTGCAGGACTTTTGCATCCCGAGAACTACGAAACAATGGTGTGCCAAAGGGAATTTTTAAAGGATAGCTCTATGGAGGATGTAACAATTTGGTTCCCCAGGAACGAGGTTGTTGCCGATTTTACAATTGCTATTGAGGATGATGCTCAAATCGAAGCTCCTACACCGTATAAATACCCACCTATGCTTTTTTACGGCTCCTCTATTACAGAGGGTGGCTGCTGCTGCCGAGTAACAAATGTATACAATGCCATAATCAGTCAGCATCTGGATATTGACTATTATAACCTTGGTTTTTCGGGTGGGGCAAAGGCTGAATTAGAAATTGCAGATTATATAAACACAATTCCTATGAGCATTTTTGTGTATGACTATGACCACAATGCACCATCCGTCGAGCACCTTAGAAAAACCCACGAGCCGTTTTTTAAAAGAATACGCGAGAAAAATCCAACCCTGCCCATTGTTATTATGACAAAGCCCGACTTTGACTACGACCCCGAGGCTCCCCAGCGCCGTGAGGTGATTTTTAACACCTACCAAAACGCAGTAAATGCAGGTGATACCAATGTCTATTTTATAGACGGCCAAACCTTTTTTGGTAATCAAGACAGGCACTTCTGCACCTGCGACTGTTGCCATCCAAATGACCTTGGATTTTATAGAATGGCAGAAGTAATCGAACCCTACATAAAAGAGCTTTTGGGCGAATAACTTGCTTTAGCTCGCTTGATGTACCCTTGTATACTTGTAAAACACAAAAGGCTTAAACCATAGCGAAGCTAAACCTCTCTTCGAAGAGAGGGGGACCACGCACATAGCGTGGTGGAGAGTTCTCGACGCAAATAGCGTCGTTTTTCCGAAGGGAAAAACTCTATTCATATCGCATCGCAGATGCGACCAAAAATGAGGTAGCAAAATGGATAAAAGAAAACCACTACCGATGAATTCTGCGTTAAAAAAATACGCAGTCGAAATGCGAAAAAATATGACAGATGAAGAGAAAAAGGTATGGTATCAAATACTGAAAGGTCATATTCCCAAGTTCCACAGACAAAGAATTATCGGTAATTACATTGTTGATTTTTATTGCCCAAAATTGAAATTGATTATAGAAATTGACGGATATCAACATTTTGAAGAAAGGCAATTGGCATACGATGCTGAAAGAACAGAATATCTTGAAAAGCTTGGCTTTTATGTCTTACGGTTTGAAAATACAGAAGTAAATAAAGAATTTGAAGATGTTAAATATGTAATCGAAAATGTTTGCAAGGCACTTGAGAGAGGTGTTGAGGTGTTGCCTGATTATAGGTAAAAGATTTTATTATACGTGCCTTACGGCACTATAACTCTCCACCAACACTTCGCTATGCTACGTGTCGGTCCCCCTCTCTCCACGAGAGAGGTTTATTAAAAGATTTTACTATACGTGCCTTACGGCACTATAACTCTCTTTAATATAGATATTCTTAACATCAGGAGTTGATTATATGATTAAATCAGAGCTTGAAAAAAGGGCTGTACCTTCTCTTAAATCAAGGGAGGAAATGTTAGAAATTCTCTTTAAAGAGGAGTACGGCTATATGCCACCCTTACCCGAAAGTATAGAGTTTGATACTGAGGAAGGGGTAATACCCAATTTTTGCGCAGGTAAGGCATACTGCTGCAGGGTAACTGCACGCTGTGTAATTAACGGCAAGGAGTTTTCCTTCCCGTTTCTTGCAACACTCCCTGCAGAGGGTGAAAACCACCCATTCTTTGTGCATATGAATTTCAGACCCGATAACCCCGACAGATATATGCCCACAGAGGAGCTTATAGATAACGGCTTTGCCGTTTTTTCTGTTTACTATGGGGATATTACAAGTGATGACGGTGATTTTACAAACGGCCTTGCAGGAGTTCTTTACCCCGATGGTAAAAGGGGAGCAGAGGACTCGGGTAAAATAGCAATGTGGGCGTGGGCAAACCAGCGTGTGCTTGACTATGCGCAGATGTTAGGCGATAAGCTTGATATGAGCCGCTCTGTTGTATGTGGTCATTCAAGGCTTGGCAAAACAGCCCTTTTAACTGCGGCTACAGATGAGCGCTTTGCCTTTGCTTACTCAAACGATGCAGGCTGTTCGGGCGATGCCCTTGCAAGGGGCACAAACGGTGAGCAAATTAAAGATATTTGCAAAAATTTTCCGTTCTGGTTTTGCGAAAACTACAAGAAATATATAGATAATGAAGCAGCAATGCCCTTTGACCAGCACTACTTAATTGCCTCAATTGCTCCACGCTACGTGCACTTAGGCAGCGCCTCTGAGGATTGGTGGGCAGACCCAAATTCTCAATACCTCTCCTGCGTTGCAGCAGGCGGTGCATTTAAAAACGGCTTTGTGTATAACGAGGCCCGTTTTCCCGAAATCGGTGATGAGTTTTTTTGTGGTGATATTGGCTTCCACAAAAGAGCCGGCCTTCACTACTACAGCCGTGAGGACTGGCTAAAAAGCATAAAGTTTATTAATTCTAAAACAAAGTAAAATACGGAGAAATCAAAATGCCTAAAAAAGTTCATCTTGTTTGCAATGCTCACCTCGACCCCATTTGGCAATGGGAGTGGGAGGAGGGTGCAGCTGCGGCCCTTTCAACCTTTAAATCTGCCTCTGATTTGTGTGAGGAGTTTGACTACATTTTTTGCCACAATGAGGTAACCCTTTATAAATACATTGAAGAATACGCCCCCGATTTATTTGAGGATATTAAAAAGCACGTCAAAAACGGCAGGTGGAAAATTATTGGTGGCTGGTATTTACAGCCCGACTGCAATATGCCTTGTGGCGAAAGCTTTGTAAGGCAAATTCAGTTTGGCAAAAGCTACTTCAAAGACCGTTTCGGTGTAGAGGTAAACACAGCCTACAACGTTGATGCCTTCGGCCACAGCGTTGGCCTTGTGCAAATAATGAAAAAATGTGGTCAAAACAACTGCGTTATTGTACGTATGGGTGATGACCCTGTTGAGGACAGGCACCTTATTTGGCAAGGCCTTGATGGCAGTACAATTAAGCTTGCTGCCCTTCGTGGCTACAACTCGCCCCTTGGTGGTGCCGTTGGCAAAATAACAAGGGTTATGGGAGAAGCCGAGCACGAAACAGAGTGCATTATGTGGGGTGTAGGCAACCACGGTGGTGGCCCATCACGTAAGGATTTGCGAGATATTGAACAGCTTATTGAGGAAAGTGACGTGGAAATTTGCCACTCTACACCTGATGCATTTTTTGATGAAATACAGCCGACCTACGTACATAAAAATTCCTTTACAATTAGTATGCCCGGCTGCTACACAAGTGTTTCAAAGGTAAAGCAAAGCCACGCAGATTTTGAAGATACCCTTTATATGACCGAAAAGCTTTGCTCCGTTGCAGCGTTAAAGGGGCTTATAGAATACCCTGAAGAAGAGCTTTGCCAAACAACAGAGGATTTGCTTACTGCACAGTTTCACGATGTGCTACCCGGCTCAAGCATTAAAATCGGTGAAGAAAACGGCTTAATGCTTTTATCTCACGGTAAAAATATTCTTAATAAGCTCCGTGCTAAAGCCTACTTTGCCCTTACTGCCACACAGCCAAAGGCAGGGGAGGGTGAATTTCCCATACTTGTATTTAACCCTAATGCATATGAGTGGGAAACAGAGGTTGAGTGCGAGTTTATGCTTGCCGACCAAAACTGGCGTGAGGATATTGTTTCCACCTTCAGGGTGGTGGATAGCCTCGGCAACGAAATTCCTGCACAGTTTATAAAAGAAACAAGCAACTTCAGCCTTGACTGGCGCAAACGAGTTGTTTTTAAAGCAAGGCTTGCACCAATGGCAATTTCTCGTTTTTCTATATACGTTGATTTTGTGGAAAACAAGCCACAAGAGAAAAAAGAAATTGAAGGAAATATCATTTACCAAAATGAAAATACCTATATTGAAATCAGCAAAAAAACAGGTCTGCTTACATCCTACAAAATAGACGGCATTGAATATATTGATGGCGAAGCCTTCTGCCTTTGCCAATATGATGATAATGCAGACCCTTGGGGAATGGGCAGCTTTCAGCGAGTAGCTCTTGGCACCAATAAAAAAAGCTTTTCTCTTATGGAAAAGCCGGATGGTGTTTTTGAAGGTATGCAAAGTGTTCAGGTTATTGAAAACGGTCAGCTGCGCCTTTGTGTTGAAAGCTTTTTTAGGCTTGGCAATTCAAGGGCAAGGGTAGAGTATATTATCCACAAGCAAACAGGTGTGCTCGACGTTAAGGTGGATTTGTTTGCAGGGGAAATCAACAAAATGTACCGTATTGCAATCCCTGTAAAAATGCAGGGCCAATACAGAGGTCAAACAGCCTTTGGCACACAGCCACTTTATATGAATGGCAGGGAGTGTGTAGCACAGCGCTTTGTGTATGTTAAGGGAGAAAATAAGTGTCTTGCTTTATTCAACAAAGGCACCTACGGTTCAAAATTCCTTGATAATATAATGGAAATGTCCCTTTTGCGCACAGCAACCTATTGCACACACCCTATTGGCGACAGGCCACTTCTTTCCCTTGACCGTTACACTCAAAAAATAGATTTAGAGGAAAGAAGCTTCAGCTTCCGTCTTTGCGTAGCAAATGAAGACTGCCTTGAAAGGCTTTCGCAGGAATTTACCACTCCACCCTATGCGCTCAACGTATTTCCTATTGAAACTAAGAAAAAGCCAAAAGACTTTGTAATAGAAATTTCAAATAAAAATGTTGCCCTCACAACTTTTAAGAAGGCAATAAATAAAAACGAATATATTTTAAGATTGTTTAATAACTCAAATGAAGGCTCCTCCTGTGAGCTCTGCCTTAACGGTGAGCATATAGCGCTCCATTTTGGAAAATTTGAGGTAAAAACAATTATTTACAATGGCACCCTTACCGAAATTGAGGAAATGCGAGTGTAAAACATAATAAAAAGCAAGTAACCCTTAACCGTTTATCTTCCGGTTAAGGGTTACTGTTCTATTTTAATATCTAACATCTTTTTATTTACCTCTCTTTCGTTAATTGGGAGCTTTGCTTTCTTTTCTACGAAGTTATCCACAGTATTTTTTCTGTTAGGCTTCTTTACTTAAAGCTTCGTTCCCGACTCTTTTTACCCTTGAGTCTTAGGTCTTACTCAGAACATGGGGGATTTCACCTATCCTTTTATTTATTTTTGTTTTTTAAGATTGGTTTTTTACCTGTACATTTTAACCACGCTTTCTTTTTTGTTTTGGTTTTTTATCTGTACATTGGTCTCACCCTTTCTTCACCTATATAGTAGCATAGGTTTCACAGGAAATCTATTCCCAATATTCTACAAACTTAAAAACCCCCATTTATTCAAAATGGAGAAATTGCATCAGCTACCAAAAAACTTTATGTTAAATTATTGACAATCTTTTTTCGATGTGCTATAGTGGATATGTTGGTTGTTAAAAATATACTGTAAGATAACGTAATTTAAGCGCTCCCGAAGGGGGCGTTTTTTTAGTTTGCTTTGAAAATGGTATTGCTATTGTTCTCGATTTGGAATATAATAAAACCAATAAAGTGTGAGGTGATTAAATGCTTGCATATATGACTGCCGGTGAAGCGGCTGAAAAATGGAATATTTCTCACAGACGTGTTATTACGCTCTGCCAGGAAAACCGTGTTCCTAATGCAGCGATATTAGGAAATATGTGGATAATTCCTAAAGATGCTACAAAGCCTGTTGATGGTAGAACAATCAGATATGATAAGAAAAATCCAACCAAGCCATTTATAAAATGGGCAGGTGGAAAAGGACAACTCCTTCCTACTATCAGAAAATTCTATCCTGCAGGTTTAGGAACAACTATAACGAAATATATCGAACCTATGGTTGGTGCAGGTGCAGTATTGTTTGATATCTTAAACACTTACGAGATGGATGAGGTATATATCTGCGATACCAATATTCAATTAATGAATGTGTATAGTGTGGTTCGTGACAACGTCGATGGACTTATCGAACTGCTTCTTAAACTTGAATCCGGTCATTTATCTAAAAATGATGAAGAAAGAAAAGAGTACTACTATCAACAAAGAGAAATGTACAATGCAGAAATCCAAAAATCAGAATCTACTAATTCTTTATTAAGAGCAGCCTTATTCATATACCTTAACAAGACTTGCTTCAATGGGTTATATAGAGTTAATCGAAAAGGTGCTTTCAATGTACCTATGGGTTCATATAAAAACCCAACAGTATGCGATATAGATAACTTGAAAAAGGCATCTGAGCTCTTGCAAGAAGTTACTATATTGACAGGCGACTATACTTGCATTGCAGATAAATTGGATGAAAGAACATTCATATACTTTGATCCACCATATAGACCATTAACAAAAACTGCAGAGTTTACTTCATACAATGCAGATGACTTTAATGACGAACATCAAACTAAGTTGGCAGAGTTTATTAAATCGATAAACAAATCAAAAGTAATGGCAAGCAACTCTGATCCGAAGAATGTTGATGAAACAGATAATTTCTTTGATGACTTATATTCAGGATTAAATATAAATAGAGTGTCTGCAAACAGAGCAATCAATAGTAATGGTAACAACCGAGGAAAAATATACGAACTGTTGATAACAAACTATTAAGGAGAATTATTTTATGTCAAGAGATTTTAATACATGGCTCACAAGCTTTCGTGATAGCATAGCTGATTACGGATATTATATAGATTTTGAAAAAGTACACAGAAATGTTGATTCTGTGAAAGTCGAACTTAATATTTTAAATTCTCTTATTGGTTCAAAAAATATTGAAAATGATTTTGAGAATCTGATGAAAAAATACCCCGAAATTTTAAAATGCATCCCTTTGCTTTTAGCTGTACGAGCTACTGAAATTTATTGCCAGGACGAAACTGGTGGTTATTTATATAAATTTGATTTCGGGAAATATCCACCCAATAGCCATACTCATTATAAGAGATACAAATATTTCATGAGAGAAACCGGTTTATTTGACTTGTTAGAAAACCATATTATAAACAATTTGGTTGACTATGTAACCGGTGTTGAAACGGGTCTTGATTCAAATGGCCGTAAAAATCGTGGTGGACATTTGATGGAAGATTTGATAGAGCGTTATATTGTAGATGCCGGTTTCATAAAAAACAAAACCTATTTTAAAGAAATGAAAATCAAGGAAATAGAAAAAAGGTTCGGCATTGATTTATCAGCAATTTCTAATAAAGGGAAAACAGTTAAACGTTTTGATTTTGTAATTAAAACAAAAGATACTATTTACGGCATCGAGACAAATTTCTATGCAAGTAGTGGATCAAAGTTGAACGAAACAGCTCGTAGTTATAAGCAAATTTCTCAAGAAGCGCAGAGCATAAATGGCTTTAAATTTGTATGGTTTACTGATGGTAAAGGTTGGATGGATGCTCGTCATAACCTTGAAGAAACCTTTGATGTAATGGAACACATTTATAACATTAAAGATTTAGAAGATGGAATAATCGATGAGGTTTTCAAATAATGGCAAAGAAGATTACTAAATGGGAACCTGAAAAATTTGAATTAGAAATGACTACTCACTGGTCATTTCCTAATCGTGGTAACTGGGCTACTCACGATGCAAAATGGCGTGGTAACTGGTCGCCATATATTCCTCGCAACATAATACTCAGATACTCGCAGGAAAACGATTTAGTTCTTGATCAGTTTGCAGGAGGCGGAACAACTCTTGTTGAAGCAAAGCTTCTTAACAGAAATATCGTTGGTGTTGATGTTAATGATGTAGCGTTAGAACGATGTAAAGACAAAATTAACTTTGAACATGAGGGTGCTGACGGTAAGGTTTATATCCGTAAAGGAGATGCAAGAAATCTTGATTTCATACCTGACGAAAGCATAGATTTAATTTGTACTCATCCTCCTTATGCAGATATAATTAAGTACAGTGAAGACATCCCTGAAGACTTGTCTTTACTGAAAGTTAAAGATTTTCTTGAAGAAATGAAAAAGGTTGCTAAAGAGAGTTATCGAGTTCTTAAAGATGATAAATTCTGTGCAATACTCATGGGTGATACTCGTCAAAAAGGTCATATGATACCTATGTCATTTGAAGTGATGCGTATCTTTGAAGATGCAGGATTCAAACTTAAAGAGCTTATAATAAAAGAGCAACACAACTGCAAAGCAACAGGATATTGGAAAACCAATAGTGTGAAATATAATTTCTTGTTGATTGCACATGAGTATTTGTTTGTGTTTAAAAAATAAACCGATGGCAAAAGCCATCGGTTTTATGTTTGTTTTGATTATTTTCCGGCCTTTTTAGAATACTTAATCTTATAAATAAAGTTCATAAGGTGAGCATCGATTGGGCCTATTGGCTTAACGTCTGCATAAAGCTCTGCGCCAACAGCAGTTTTTGCGTGCTTTTCCATAACAAGCTCAACAGCCTCTGCGTTGTACTGGTTATCGGCAACACAAATTGCGCCGTTATCCTTTACAAATACAGCATTTCTCTTGCCGAGCGCCCTTGCAACCTTTTTGCTTGAGCTAAGTGTGCTGTTTGGATTGAAAATTGCTGTTTTAACAACAGGTCCGCAAAGCTGTGCAAAGTCATCAAGAAGAGGTCTGATTGTTTTACCCTTTCTTGAAACTGCAACAACGTTAGGCTCCTTAGTGTGACGGATAAAATGAACATCCTCACGCTTTTTGTAGATTTCCCAGTGTAAATCTGCGCTGTCGGGGATTTCGCCGCCGCCAACCCAAGCGCCACTCTTTGTATCAATAATAGCAGCAGACTTTCCTTCCTCACCAACAAAGAAGAAGTTTCCTTTTCTTTCACTGTCGCAAGGAGCAAACTCTTTAGCTGCTACGTATTTATCGCCTGATTTAATAACGTCTGTAATATAATCAATAACGCCTGCAAAGGTATCTACCGCTTTGCCTGAAACCTCTGCGCAACGGCTGATAAGGAACTGCTCGCAAACCTCTTCAAGAGTTGTAGCAACCTTGAATGCATCCTCATAATCAACACCGAGGCAAACTGCACCGTGGTGCTTCATAATGGCAGCCTTTGAGGTGGAGCGAGTAATTGCGCCTATAACACCCTTGCGAAGCTTTGGCTGGCCGGGAAGGCCATATGATGCACAAGGTACGTCTGTGCCGATAATCTCTGCAGCTTCACCTGTAATGTTGTTAATATCAAGACCAAGTGTGCTTACAACAGAAGCGTTTTTCTGGTGTGTGTGAATAACAAAATTAATATCAGGACGAAGCTCGTAGCAGGATGCGTGAATACCTTTTTCTGATGATGGCTTAACATCGCCGTCATAGCTGAGGTCTGCAATGTTAACAAGCACAATATCGTCAGGTGTGAGTGAATCGTATGCCATACCACTTGGTGTAATAACAAACTGCTTTTCGTTAATACGGCAGCTGATGTTACCCCAGGTTCTCACAATAAGGCCTGCCTTTAAAAGCTCGTGCCCTGCTTTAATAACTATATTTTTTGCTTCTAAAATATCCATAAAGCATATCCTTTCTCGGGAATTAAAAGCCTTTCTCACACGAGAAAGGCTTTTGTGTTATCTATTAGCCTTCTTTAACAGCAACGTTAGCAAATACTCTGTCGAATCTTGTAAGTGCTTCGTCAATAAGCTCAGGTGTGTACTGTGCGTTTGTATACAGACGGCTACCTGCGAGAGTAACAAGACCCTCTGCCATGTAAGCAGCACCCATATACTGCATTTCTTTCTTTCTTTCGCTTGTAGCTGAAATAACACCTGGGATTGACCAAGGCTTGCACCAGTCAATTGAGAAGTGCATTGTACCAACTGTTTCAAGGTGGCAAACAGAACCCTCATTCCAAGCAACGAATGGAAGGTTGTGCTTAACAATAAGCTCCTGAAGACCCTTTGTAAGTCTGTCACCCATCTGGCCTGCTACCTGGCAAGCGTTTGTTCTGTCGATTTCTTCAAGTGTGAAGTAACCTGCACAGCATGAAAGTGGGTTAGCAGTCATTGTACCACCGGTAAATGCCTTCTTGATTTTCATACCTGAATCGTCAAGACCTGCGCCCAGGTACTTCATGTATTCCTTCTTACCGCCTACGCCGCCTGCGCCTGGGTAACCACCTGCGATAACCTTACCGAAGATTGTAAGGTCAGGAGAAACACCGTAGTAGCCCTGAGCACCAGCCATACCGATACGGAAGCCTGTAACAACCTCATCGAATACGAGAAGGGCACCGTATTTACGGCAAAGTCTTTCAACACCCTTGTTGAAATCGTATGGAACAGGAGTTGTACCACTCTCTGGGCCGATTGGCTCAATAAATACAGCAGCTGTGCCACCACGGAAAAGGTTTGCACGGAGCTTTCTCTCAAGGTCGTCAAGGTCGCCGGGGAAGAATTCCTGTGTATGCTTAAAGAGGTAAAGTGGAACACCACTTGCCTGTGTGAACTTTGAGCCGGGAACACGGATACCATAGCCTAACTGGTCTGACCAGCCGTGGTATGCGCCACCCATTTTAATAATGTTCTTTTTGCCTGTTGCAAGGCGAGCAACACGAACGGCAGTCATACAAGCCTCTGTACCTGAGCCCTGCATACGGAACATATCTACAGTTTCAACGCTGTCTGAAATTTTCTTTGCGAGCTTGTACTCAAACTCGTGGAAAAGGCCTGTTGAAGGGCCACAAGTGTTAAGAAGGTCAATAACCTGGTCTCTAACAACCTTTGGGTTGGAGCCGAGAACTGTTGGGCCTCCTGCCTGAAGGAAGTCAAAATACTCGTTGCCGTCAACGTCGTAGAGCTTCATGCCCTCTGCCTTAGTAAATACAAGTGGGAATGGGTAGTTGAAAGCAAGGTTATGCTGAACACCGCCTGGAATAACCTGCTTAGCCTCTGCAATCATTTCCTTACTCTTAGCACACTTCTTATCATAATACTCTTCTTCGTATTGCTTAAGAACGTCCGGTTTAATTGTGTAGATTGGCTGTTTGATGAGTTCGTCGAGCTGTCTGTTTATGGCAGCAGCGTCATGATACTCGCTTATTGCAAATCTTGTGTCCATAATGATTCCTCCTGTAAAGTGAATTTTGATTCACTTTTTATTATACATTATAAAATATGCATGTCAAGAGAAAATCAACACTTGTAAAAAATCGTGTGAAAACTTAACAAAAACTTAACAAGGTTTTTATGCACAATTAACCTAAAAAAATGAAGATTTTAAGGTTTTTGCAAAAATCAAAAAAATTGTAGATATTTTGACTAAAAGCAATAACAAAAATAATCAACGGTTTGTTGACAATACACCATTATTCTGTTAAAATATTACAGAATATACATCAATCACAAAGGAGGATGTTTGTTTTGCAAAATCTTATGGATTCAAAAACTCTTGCCTACATAAACCTGTTCGGTATTTTAGGTACTCTCGAAAATCTTTGCGAGCTTGTACCTGAGGCATCCGAACTCCTTGAAGGCAAAAAGCCAATTTCAATTGGCTTTGATGTAAAGGATGGCCCGAGTGCTACTCTCTACTTCAAAAACGGCAAATGCCGTATGGAGCAGGGCTGCTCAAATTGCGACGTTAAGCTGCCTTTCTCAAGCTGTGAAAAATTCAACGGTCTTATTGATGGTACCGTTACACCAATTCCTTCAAAGGGCTTCCAGCATATAGGCTTCCTTCTCAAAACCTTTACAGCTCTTACAGATTTACTTACAAAGTATATGAGAGCCTCTGAGGAAGACCTTAAGGACCCTGTTTTCTTCGAAAGAAGCACAAAGCTTATGCTTTACACAATCGGTGTTGCTATTGCTCAAATCGGTAATAACGACCAGGTTGGTAAATTCAGCGCAAAGGCTATTGAAGACGGTAGCGTATACATCGGTATTAAAAACGGCCCTGCCGTAGAGCTTGTTTGTAAAGACCATCGTCTTATTACAATCAAAAAGGCTCCCGAAAAATATCGTTCTGCTATGATTTTTGATTCTATCGAAACAGCAAGAGGTCTTTTCGACGGTAAGCTTAATGCACTCGCTTGTATCGGTACAGGCAAAATCGAAATGCACGGACTTGTTAGTATGCTTGATAACGTTAACCGTATACTCGACAGAGTTGCATTATATATAGGGTAAGGAGGCAGTGAAATGAGTAAAAAATATCCATTATACAAAACTACTAAATCAGACGAATATTTTGAGCGCGCTGCCAAGGTTATTCCTGCTGGTGTTTACGGACATCTCGGCCCTGCAGAAGGTCAGTTTATCCCTGTTAACAGATGGCCTCGTTTCTCCGAAAAGGCACAGGGCTCATATTTCTGGGATGTTGACGGCAACAAGTATATCGACTATATGTGCGCATACGGCCCTAACATCCTCGGCTACTGCGATGAGGATGTTGACGCTGCTGCTATTGAGCAGATTAAAAAGGGTAACTGCGTAACGTCACCCGATAAAATTATGATTGAGTGTGCAGAGCTTCTTGTAGATACAGTTGCTACTGCAGACTGGGCTTTCTTTGCAAAGAACGGTAACGATGCTACACAGGGAGCTATCCTTACAGCACGTGCACACACCCGCAGAAAAAAGCTTGTTTTCTTTAACAATTTCTACCACGGCGTATCACCAATGGTGCAAAAGATTGACTACCCCGGTGTTACACCTGAGGACGTTGCAAATAACCTTTATGCCCGTTGGGATGATATTGAAGGCTTAAAGCAGATTATTGCAGAAAACGAAAATGAAATCGCAGCTATTATTGCACAGCCATATAACCACGGTAACTTTATCGACAATGCTTTCCCTGTAGACGGCTTCTGGAAAGAGGTTAGAGAGCTTTGCACAAAGCACGGCATTGTTCTTATTGTTGACGACGTTCGCTGTGGCTTCCGTCTTGACCTTGCAGGCTCCGACCACTTCTTCGGCTTCGAGGCAGATATTATCTGCTTCTGTAAGGCTCTTGCAAACGGCTACAATATGTCTGCCTTCTGCGGCAAAGAGTTCTTAAGAAATGCTGCTTCCAGCCTTTCCTACACAGGCTCCTATTGGATGAGCGCAGTTCCTTTTGCAGCTTGTATTGCTTGTATCAATAAGCTTAAGGCTATTGATGCACCAAAGCTTTTCAAGGAGATGGGTACCCAGCTTACAGATGGCTTTGTTGCTGCAGGTAAGGAGCACGGCTTCGACCTTAGGGTAACAGGCGCACCTGCACTTTTCTACCTTAGAATAGCAAACGATGACTCACTCCTGCTTCACCAGGATTGGGTTGCAGAGTGTGTTAACAGAGGTATGTTCATCACCTCTCACCACAACCACTTTATTAACGCTTCTCTTACACAAGAGGATATTAACAGGTCTATTGAAATTGCAGAGGATGCATTCAAGGCTGTTAAAAAGCTTCATCCGGAGCTTAATTAAATAGTTAATTTTACCGATGTTAATCGGCTTAATAAATAATTAGGAGGAATTAAAATGGCACTTTCAAAACAGGAGTGGCTTGCTCTTGAAAAGAAAGCACATGAACTCCGTAACCTTTGCCTTGATACCACATATTGGGCAGGCAGCGGCCATATCGGTGGCGGTATGAGTGTTATGGATATTATGACAGTGTGCTACCACAAGTATATGCACATTAAGGTTGAGGACCCAAATTGGGCAGACAGAGACCGTTTCATTCTTAGTAAGGGTCACGCAGGTATTGCTTATGCACCTGTTCTTTGCGACCTTGGCTTTAATGATAAGGAAATGCTCAAAACCTTTAACCTTTCAGGCTCCAAAATGGGTATGCACCTTGACTCAAACAAGGTTGTTGGTGTAGATGCATCAACAGGCTCCCTTGGTCACGGCCTTTCAATCGGTGTAGGTACAGCACTTGCTGCAAGACTTCTCAAAAAAGATTTCAAGACCTTTGTTGTTCTTGGTGACGGTGAGCTTGACGAGGGCTCAAACTGGGAAGCAGCAATGAGCGCTGCTCACTACAAGCTTACAAACCTTATTACTTTTGTTGACCGTAACCACAATATGATTGACGGTAACACAGAAGACGTTATGGCTCTTGAGCCTCTCGCAGACAAGTGGGAAGCATTCGGCTTTATCGTTAAAAAGGTTGATGGTAACAACATTAAAGAGCTTTGCGAAGCAATCGATTTCGCATTAGCTAACGATACTGATAAGCCTGTACTTATCCTTTGCGATACAGTTAAGGGCTGTGGTATCGACTTTATTGAAGGTGACTTCAGATGGCACTACGGTGCATTCGATGATGAAAAATACGCAAATGGTAAAAAGGCTCTTGAGGCATCATATGCAAAGAGAGTTGCACGCGCAGAGAAGGAGGGCGAATAATTATGGCAGGTGGATTATCATATACAGCTGAGCAATCAACATCTCTCTCAACAGCTGAAATTTACGGTCAGGCTCTCGTAGAGCTTGCAGAAGCTCACCCTGAGGTTGTTGCCCTCACAGCTGACCTTGCAAAGTCAACAAAAATCGGTGATTTCCAAAAGAAATTCCCTGAAAGATTTTTCAACGTAGGTATTGCTGAGCAAAATATGTTCGGTATTGCAGCAGGTATGGCAAAGGCAGGCCTCGTTCCTTTCCTTTCAACCTTCTCACAGTTTGCATCCTTCCGTTCAGCAGACCAGCTCCACACAGACCTTTGCTACCAAAACGTTAACGCAAAGGTTATTGCTACACACTCAGGTACATCCTTCGGTCAGGCAGGCTCTACTCACCACGCTATTTGCGACCTTGCTTTGACTCGTTCAATTCCTAACCTTACAGTTATCTGCCCTGCAGATGGCTATGAAACCTACAACGCTGTTATGGCAGCCTACAACACACCTGGCCCATTCTATATCAGAATTAACCGTGGCTTTGACCGTGTTCTATATAAGGATGCTAACTACGGCTTTGAGGTAGGCAAGGCTGTAGAGGTACACGAGGGCTCCGACATTACAATTATTGCTTGTGGCTCTTGCGTATTCCAGGCTTTCCAGGCTGCTGAATTCCTTGAGAAGGCAGATGGCCTTAAGGTACGTGTTCTTGATATGCATACAATTAAGCCTCTCGATAAAGAAGCTGTGCTTAAGGCTGTTATGGATACTCGCCGTATTATTACAGTTGAAGACCACACAGTTATCGGTGGCCTTGGCTCAGCAGTAGCAGAGGTTGTTGTTGAATCAGGTAAGGGCTGTGCATTCAAAAAGCTTGGTGTGCAGGATACATTTGCACCTATCGGTCTTCACGAGGATATTATGTCCTACTTAGGTATCGACTCAAACGGTATTATCGAGGCTGTTCGTGAGGTTATGAAGGCAGACTTCGAAGAGGATAATGACTGGGACGACGAGTTTTAATATTTTTGGAATATGCAGAGAGCTTTGCATTCTCAAAAAGCAGCGATAGCTTCCCTGCAATTCCTAACTCCTAATTCCTAATTACAAAGAAAGGAATGTTTTTTAATGGCTACTACACAAGAAGCACTTTATACCAATAAAATATTCCTTTGTGGTGCATTACCTCTTTTAAAGACTATTGTTGCCGATGTACCTTCTCTCAAATCAAAGTTTGAGAATATCCACTGTGTATATCAGGTAAGCTGTCTTGACCCCGACGCACCCGAAGGAAAATATGCAACTCACTTTGTTGTTAACGGCGATGAGTGGCTCGTTCACGCAAACAAGGTTGCTTACAGAGTAAGGGACCAAAAATTTGTTGAGCTTCAGTTTAAAACTGTTGATGCAATGAATGCCTTTTTTAAAGGAAAAATCGGTCCTGCAACTCTCCCAAAATTCATAGGCTTATCAAACATTAAAGAGTTTGGTGCTTTTATGATGGCACTCCTTAAAATGTCAAGCCTTTTAACTGCAAATACTCCACCTGAAAAGGAAGAGGATAAGCGCCTTACAGTTAAGTGCTATTTCTACCTTCTTTCATCAGGCATCAGCACACTCAATAAAATGGGCCATCCTGAAATCCACGATTGGACTTCAAAGAGCCCTGACCGTGTTTATGCTTGGAAGGTTGACGGCGAGGATTCTGTTTCTGCTTACATCCGTATTAAAGCAGGTAAGAGTAAGGCAGGCCGTGGTGAGTACAAGCGTGCTCTCCCATTCTTTACCATGCGCTTCAACAATCTTGACAGTGCTCTCGGTATCCTTATGTCCATCGATGATATGATTGAGTCTGTTCAGCAGGGCAAGCTCATCATGGAAGGTGCGCCTGAATTTGGTGCGCAGATTGGTGGGTTTATGATGGAAATCGGCGCCATGGCAAAATAATAGCACAATCTTGGGCGCAGAAATCAATTTGCTGATTTCGACGTATAATAATACGCCTTCAATCAGTCAAATTGTCCTCTGCATCCCAATCTTGCACTATTATTACCTTGACCGAAAGTAAGATTTTAGGGAAGATTCGTTTAGAGTCTTCCCCTTTTTTACGCCTTCGCAAGTTAAATCTGCACTCTGCATCCACATCTCACATCATTATTACCTTGACCAAAAGTGAATTTTTAGAGAGGAAGTTTTGCTTCCTCTCTTTATTTTTTGTTGTTATAAATATTGTTTTTGAGATTTTGAGTTTACGTTATATCAAGAATCTTAATCTTGACAATGTTCTAATTCTATTTATAATATTTATATCTTAATTTCTTTATATATTATATCTCTTTTATGGAGAGCTTTTGTGCCATAAGGCACGTCAACAAAAGCTTTACCTATTTAGATTTGGAGAAAAGCAATGGGCAAAAAAACAAAAAAGCCACGTCAAAAGGCGCACATAATTAAAAACACGGCGTTTATGCTGGGGTGTGGGCTAAAAAGCGCACCCTTACATATGCTTATAATTTACCTTGCCTATGCGGCAGAAAACGTATACTATGCCGTAGTGGTAAACGTAATGTTTCTTGAAACAGCGCTCTCTATTATTGAAGGCAACGGCACCTTTAGTGAGTTCGTTTTAAGGATGTGTATTATTGTTGTCGGAAAGCTGCTTATTGACCTTTTGGGCTACGTAAACGTATACACGGTAAGGATAAAATTCGAAATAAAATGTGAGAGCTACATCAACTCTCTTATATTTAAAAAGGCACAGAAGGTAGAGCTTGGTTGCTACGAAAATCCTGAATTTTTTGACAAATACAACCGTGCAACCTGGGTTGTGGAGCAAAACGGCTTTAAAAGAATTATTGAAGGCTCTGCTTGGGTTTTAGGCTCTGTTATAAGCCTTGTTTTGCTTGTTATTTACCTTGTTTCTATTGACCCGTTTTTGCTTATATTCCTTTTTTGCTCAATTATAGTCGTTGCCTTCAGGGTGGCAAAAAACAACCTTGAGCTTGAAAAGGAAAAGGATATGACTCCCTACGAAAGGGAAAAGGATTACGTTAGAAGAACAATTCTTCTTAAGGATTTTGCTAAAGAAATTAAAACTACAAGTATCTTTGTTGTTTTAGAAAAAAGATTTCGCAATGCCATTGAAAAAAACATTGGTGTAATAAAAAAATACGGGTGGAAAATTGCCTTACTTGAAATAATTTCCGACTATTTTGCAGAGATTATTCCGGTTACAGGTGGCTTTGTATACGGCTGCTACAGGCTTATTGTAACAGGGGATATTGCTATTTCCGATTTTTCTGTGCTTGTATCTGCAATTGCAACCTGCCGAAATAAGCTTAATCACCTTGCATTCTACTTTGCAATGCAGCAAAAGCACTGCCTTTGGGTACAAAATTTAAGAGAATTTCTTGATTACGAGCCAAAAATTCAAGGAGGAGAGCTTGAGCCTGATGAATTTTCAACGCTTGAATTTAAAAATGTTTCCTTCAGGTATACCGATACAAGTGATTACGTTTTAAAAAATATATCCTTTAAGGTTTCAAAGGGACAAACTATTGCAGTTGTTGGCCACAACGGTGCCGGCAAAACAACTCTTTCAAAGCTTCTTTTACGCTTTTACGACGTTACCGAGGGCGAAATTCTTTACAACGGCATAAACATTAAGGAATACGACCTTCTCAAATACAGGTCAAAGTTTTCCTCCGTTTTTCAGGATTACCGTGTTTTTGCTATGACGGTAGCAGAAAACGTGCTTACCGAGGAGGTTACCGAGGAAAACAGGTCGGTAGCAGTTAACGCCTTAAAATTATCCGGCGCATACGATAAAATAAGCACGCTTCCTTACAAGGAGGATTCGCTCCTTACAAAGGAATTTGATGCAGAGGGTGTACTCCTTTCGGGTGGCGAAACACAAAAGGTTACCATAGCCCGTTTGTTTGCAGGTGAGTTCGATATTGCAATTCTTGATGAGCCCTCATCTGCCCTTGACCCTGTGGCAGAAAGCAAAATGTACGAAACACTTCTTAAGGGCACCGAAAACAAAACGGTTTTCTACATTTCTCACCGTCTTTCCAGCGCTGCACAGTCAGATAAAATACTTGTGTTTAACGAGGGTCAGCTTATAGAGCAGGGCACTCACGCTCAGCTTTTAGCTGCAAACGGAAAGTACAGCGAAATGTTCACACTTCAGGCATCAGGCTACAAGGAGGTGTTTGACAGTGAAGAATAATGAAAAAATCAAAACGTTTAAAAACTATATCTTTATGCTTCGCTTTATTTTCAAGCACACCCCTGTTATGGGTTTTGGATATTTGTTTTTTGACGTTCTTGCAAATCTTCCCTGGACGCTTTCAAACGTTGTTTTGCTTAAATATATAATAGATGTGGCAACAGAAGGCAAGGACCTCTACAGGGTTGCAATTGCCCTTGCGTTGTTTGTAGCATTTGTTCTTATAACGAATTTAACTAACACAATATTTTACGAAATCTCTATGCCAAAGCAAAAGCAGAGGTTGTATTTTGCTATTTACAAAACAATATACGAAAAAGCGGCAAAAATGGATTACGAGGCCTACGATAATCCCGAATACTACAACGACCTTGTTCTTGCTATGAATTCAATGAACGAGCGTGCTTACGATGTTTTATCAAACACGCAGGATATTCTTACTAACGTAGCAAGTATTCTCACTATAGGTGCAGTTATTATTTCAATTGACCCTGTGTGCTTGCTTTTTGTTGTGGTTTGCGTTGCAATTATGATACCTATAGGCAGGCTTATTGCAAAGGTAAACGTTGAGCGTACAGAGGTTATGACGCCCTTCGACCGAAAAAATCTTTATTTCAGCAGAGTTTTCTATTTGCAGGATTATGCAAAGGAGCTACGCCTTTCCGGTGCAGGCAAAATGGTAGAGGCACGCTATAACAAAAACATTTCAGACCGATTAAAAACCATTTCTCCCTATCTTACAAAGCAGTGGAAGCTCTACTTCTGCCAAGAGGCACTGCCTATGACGTTGCTAATATACTTGGGAATAACCCTGCTTATGGGCTACAAGGCAATTGTTGAAAAAAGCGTTAGTATGGGTGATTTTGCGGCAACCTTTAACGGTGCTACAGCAATAAGTAACAGTGTTTTTGCGCTCACCAGTCGTTTTGCAGTGAATATAAGAGAAAACGGTCTTTACGTTGAAAAATTCCGTAAATTTTTAAACGCTAAAGAAAAAATGGTTTCCGGTACAAAAGCAACACTTTTTGAGCAGCCTGCTGTTATAAAATTCGAAAACGTATCCTTTAAATACCCGGGTACGGAAAACTACGTGCTTAAAAACATAAACCTCACTATTACCCCCTACAAAAAGGTTGCCCTTGTTGGCTACAACGGTGCAGGTAAAACTACTCTTACAAACCTTCTTTTGCGCCTTTATGACGTTACAGACGGCAGAATAACAATAAACGGCGTTGATATAAAGGAATGGGATATCAGCGCTTACCACAAAAACTTTGCAGCAGTTTTTCAGGATTTTTCTCTTTTTGGTGCAACCATAGGCGAAAATATTGCAATGGATGAGTCTCCCGATGAGCAAAAGGCCCAAAAGGCTCTTGAGGCAGTAAACTTCAACAGAAGGCTTCCAAACGGTATGCAAAGCATTCTGCTCAGAGAATTTGATGATGAGGGAGTTTCGCTTTCAGGTGGTGAGGCGCAAAAAATTGCCATAGCAAGAGCCTTTTACAAGGATTGCCCCTTTGCTATTCTCGATGAGCCCAGCGCAAACCTTGACCCTGTAGCAGAGTATGCGCTTAACCAGTCCATAACAAAAGCGGCAGATAAAAAAACGGTTATTTTTATTTCTCACCGACTTTCAACAACCGTTATGGCAGATGAAATTTATATGCTTGAAAACGGCGAAATAATTGAGCACGGCTCTCACGAGGAGCTGATGGCCCTTAATGGAAAATATGCTTATATGTTCCGTTTGCAGGCAGAAAAATACACCGAAAACTAACATATTTTGATAAGCATTTGGATTTTTGAACACGTTAAACACGGTTTGTTTACAAATTTTTTGAAAAATATGCTTGACATAAGGCGGTTGACATAGTATAATTGCTACTGTATTATGATATTTATACCTTTGTTGGTTACAACGGAGGGAGGGAACTATAAATGAGTCAGGTAAAAGTTAAAGAGAATGAGTCCTTAGATAGCGCTCTTCGCAGATTTAAAAGACAGACTTCAAGAGATGGTGTTATCCAAGAAGTTCGTAAGAGAGAGCACTATGAGAAGCCTTCTGTTAAGAGAAAAAAGAAATCAGAAGCTGCTCGTAAGCGTAAATTCTATTAAAAAATGGGAGATGAAGCCTTATTTCAAGGCCTCATCTCTTTATTTTTTTGTTTTTGTGTGATATTATAGATATAGTTTTTATATGTAATTTTGCAGGAAGCGGTAATATGCGAGAAAAGGATACTACAATTAAATATATGTTTCGCACAGTTAACGATATAACTCCCCAAATTGTAAGGGAGCTGGGGCTTGAGGCAATCCTCTTTGACCTTGATAACACCACCGTTAAGGATGCTACAATGACAACCATTCCCGGTTCAATTTCTTGGATAAAGGAGCTTAAGGCGGCAGGCATACCCGTTGCAATTGTTACTAATACCCCACATATCAGGGCATATTGGTTTTCAAAGACCTTTGGTGTTAAATTTCACGCCTTTGCAAAAAAGCCTTTGCCCCACGGTATTATGCGTATGAGCAGAAAGCTGGGTGTACCCGTAAACAAAATCGGTATGGTTGGTGACCAGGTCTTTACAGACGTTGCAGCAGCAAACCGTTGTGGTGCAGTACCGTTACTTGTTGAACCTGTAGATAACAAATGGTTTTGGAAAAATCATTATAAGAAAAACCGTATTAAGGAAGCACCTATAAGAGAAGCATTTTTAAAGGAGCACGGCTACTATGGAGAAAATTAAAAAGCTACAAACCCTTCTCAAAGGCTCTCACGAGGCAATACTTATCCATTCGCAGGATAACAGAAGGTATTTTACAGGCTTTCCTTCATCCGACGGTTTCCTTTTAGTTACAAAGACCGACGCTGTGCTTTTTGCAGATAGCCGATACGTTGAGGCAGCACAAAAAAAGGCCTGCTGCAGCGCACGGCTTTTAACGAAGGTTAACGTTGAAATTAAAGAATATATAAAAGAAAAAAATATTCTTAAAATATACACAGAGCGTAATAAAATCTCTGTTGCTACTGCAGATTTTTTAAAAACTGTTTTTCTTCCTTGTAGGGTAACGCCTTCAAAAAAGTTAGAGAAAAAAATCAGCGAAATCAGAGTGGTTAAGACACCTGATGAAGTGGAAAATATTAAAATCGCACAGAAAATTGCAGAGGCTGCCTTTGACCATATATTAACCTTTATTAAGCCGGGTGTAACCGAAAAGCAAATTGCCCTTGAGCTTGATTTTTATATGCTTTCTCACGGAGCAGAGGCGCTCTCCTTTGAAACAATTGCTGTTACAGGCGCAAAAACCTCTATGCCTCACGGCGTGCCCGATGATACGGTTGTAAAATCAGGCGATTTTATTACTATGGATTTTGGTGCCGTTTATAAGGGCTACCATAGTGATATGACCCGTACGGTTGCGGTAGGGAATATCTCTCAAGAGCAACGAAAAATATACGAAATTGTTCTCTCTGCACAGCTGGCTGCCCTTGCGCTTTTAAAAGAGGGTGTGCCCTGCAAGCAGGCAGATGCAGCCGCCCGAGATATTATAGCAAACGCAGGCTATGGCGAATATTTTGGTCACGGCACAGGCCACGGCGTGGGTATAGAAATTCACGAGGAGCCTAACCTTTCGCCTCGCAGTGAAGCAGTTTTAAAAGCAGGCCATATTGTTACGGTTGAGCCCGGCATATATTTGCCCGGTAAATTCGGTGTAAGAATAGAGGATATGGCGCTCATAACCGAAGAAGGCTATGAAAACCTTACACACTCACCAAAGGAGCTGATTATCCTTGATGAATGAGGCATTTCAACAGCTCCGTGACCAATGTCTATTATGTGAAAAATGTGGGCTTTGTAAAACTCGTACCAATGTTGTTTTTGGTGTAGGTAACCCCAATGCAGATATACTTTTTGTTGGGGAGGGCCCCGGCGAAAACGAGGATTTACAGGGTGAGCCCTTTGTAGGCAAGGCAGGTCAGCTGCTTGATAAATACCTGCAGGTAATCGGTCTTGATAGAAAAAAGAATATTTACATTGCAAATATTGTAAAATGCAGACCACCACAAAACAGAGACCCTTTACCTGAGGAGCAGGAGCTGTGTATAGAGTGGCTGCGAGCTCAAACAAAGCTTATAAAGCCTAAAATTATAGTTTGCCTTGGGCGTATTTCTGCGCAAAGGCTTATTTCGCCCGATTTTAAAATTACGAGGCAGCACGGTGAATTTATAAAAAAGGGTAACCTTATTTTTATGGCGACCTACCACCCTGCGGCGCTTTTGCGAAACCCTCTTAACAAGCCTGATGCCCTTGCAGATTTTCAGGCCTTAAGAGAAAAAATAAAGGAATTAAACATTGAAATATAAGGAGATTTACTATGAAACAGTATATTGAAAGTGGTAAAGCAATTCTCGGTATTGAGTTCGGCTCAACAAGAATTAAGGCTGTGCTTATTGACGCCAACGGCGCAGTGCTCGCTGTTGGTGGCTATGACTGGGAAAACAGTTTAAAGAATGGCATTTGGACCTATAGCCTTGATGAAATCTATGCAGGTCTTAAGGGTAGCTATGCTTCCCTCAAGGCAGACGTTAAAGCTAAATACGGCGTTACCCTTAAAACGCTTAAGGCAATAGGCATAAGTGGTATGATGCACGGCTACCTTCCTTTTAATGCACAGGGGGAGCTCCTTGCAGATTTCCGTACCTGGCGAAATACAATTACTGCCGCTGCAGCAGAAAAATTAACAAAGGAATTCAACTTCAATATCCCTCAAAGGTGGAGCATTGCACACCTTTATCAGTCAATTCTCAACGGCGAGGAGCACGTTAAGGATATTGCATATTTCACTACCCTTGCAGGCTTTATTCACACTCTTCTTACAGGTGAAAAGGTTTTGGGTATCGGTGAAGCATCAGGTATGTTCCCTATGAACGGTAATTCCTACGATGAGGAAATGCTTGCAAAATTTGATGCTCTTGTAGCGGGTAAATATCCTTGGAAAATCAGCGAAATTCTTCCGAAGGTGCTTGTTGCAGGTGAGTGCGCAGGTGCTCTTACAGCAGATGGCGCAAGGCTTCTCGACGAAGAGGGGGACCTTGAGGCAGGTATTCCTATGTGCCCACCGGAGGGCGATGCAGGCACAGGTATGGTTGCAACAAACAGCGTAAGAATTCGTACAGGTAACGTATCTGCCGGCACCTCTGTTTTTGCTATGATTGTTCTCGAAAAGGCTCTTAAGGAGCTTCACGAAGAAATTGATATGGTAACAACTCCTGATGGTGCACCTGTTGCTATGGTGCATTGCAATAACTGTACCTCCGACATTAATGCTTGGGTAAATCTCTTTAAAGAGGTTGCTGTGCTTAGTGGGTCAAATATTGCTATGGGAGATTTGTTTACTGCCCTTTTCAAAAAATCTGCAGAGGCTGATGCTGACTGTGGAAGACTTCTTTCCTACAACTATTTCTCAGGTGAGCATATTACAGGCTTTGAAACAGGTAAACCTCTTTTTGTTAAAGAGCCAAATAGCAGTTTCTCTCTTGCAAACTTTATGAGAGTACAGCTTTTTACCTGCTTCGGCGCACTTAAAACAGGCCTTAAAATTCTCGATGCAGAAAACGTTGAGGTGGATAAAATTTTAGGCCACGGTGGTTTTTTTAAAACACCTGTAATTGGTCAAAGCGTGCTTGCCGCTGTTATGAATGCACCTGTATCCGTTATGGAAACTGCAGGTGAGGGTGGTGCATGGGGCGTTGCTGTGCTTGCAGCCTTCTCTGTAAACAAGGCAGAGGGCGAAGCGCTTCCCGATTACCTTGATGAAAAGATTTTTGCATCTCAAAAAATGACTACCCTTGAGCCTGAAAAAGCAATTGTAGACAGCTTTAATTTGTTTATGGAAAGCTATGTAAAGGGTCTTGCAGTTGAAAGAGCAGCTGTTGAAATGTAATAAAATCAAAATATTACTGCCTTTATCTCTCCAATGGGGGATAAAGGCAGTTTTTTCTTGTTTTTTACAGATGTATATACAGATATTTTGTTGACATATATAGGTATTTATTTTATAATAGATAATGTATAACTATCATTATGTCTTATTATGTGCTGAATTAATAAATAAACAAAAAGAAGGGGTTTTTGTAATGAAAATAAAGCCTTTTGAAAGCAAGGTATGGCTCTCAACTCCAACAATGCACGGAGATGAAATTGAATATATAAAAGAAGCCTATGAAACTAACTGGATGTCTACAGTTGGTGCAAACATAAATGAGGCAGAGCGCCTTATCTGCGAAAAGGTAGGCTGCAGGTATGCGGTAGGTCTTGCATCAGGTACCTCTGCTTTGCATATGGCAGTTAAGCTTGCAGGTGTAAAGCCGGGCGATAAGGTTTTTTGCTCAGATATGACCTTCGATGCAACTGTTAACCCTGTAGTTTATGAAGGTGGTATACCTGTACTTATTGAAACAGAGTACGATACCTGGAATATGGACCCAGCTGCACTTGAAAAGGCTTTCCAGATGTATCCTGAGGTTAAGGTTTGTGTGCTCGCCCATCTTTACGGCGTGCCCGCAAAGCTTGACGAAATAAAGGAAGTTTGCAAAGAGTATGGCGCTGTGCTTATTGAGGATGCGGCTGAATCCTTAGGTGCAACGTATAAGGGTGCGCAAACAGGCACCTTTGGTGATTTTTCTGCAATATCCTTTAACGGAAACAAAATCATTACAGGCTCATCAGGTGGTATGCTCCTTACAGATAGTGAGGAGGCAGCGAGCAAGGTTCGTAAGTGGTCAACACAGGCAAGAGATAATGCCCCTTGGTACCAGCACACAGAGCTTGGCTACAACTACAGAATGAGCAACGTTATTGCAGGTGTTGTAAGAGGCCAAATTCCTTATTTAGAGGAACATATCGCACAGAAAAAGGCAATCTACGAAAGATATAAAGAGGGCTTTAAGGATTTACCTGTTAAAATGAATCCCTTCGATGAAGAAAGCTCGGTGCCTAACTACTGGCTCTCTTGTATGATTATTGATGAAGATGCAATGTGTTTGCAGGTTCGTGGTGAACAGGATGTGCATTACGTTACCGAAAGAGGAAAATCCTGCCCTACAGAGATTCTTGAAAAAATAGCAGAAATAAATGCAGAGGGCAGACCTATTTGGAAGCCTATGCATATGCAACCGATTTACAGAAATAATCCGTTTGTTACAAGAGAGGGCGACGGTAGAGCACAGGAAAAAATCAGCGTGGGTGCAGATATATTCGAAAGAGGTCTGTGCCTGCCAAGTGATAACAAAATGACTGCTCAGCAGCAGGCAATTATAATTGAAGTCGTAAGAAAGTGTTTTGAGTAATATGTACGCAAAAGTTTTAAAAAGAATTTTTGATTTTTTTATAGCCCTTTGTGCTGTCATATGTCTTTCCCCTGTGTTTATTGTGCTTACTGTTTTAGGTGCAATAAAAATGAAGGGTAATCCCTTTTTTACTCAGGAAAGACCGGGTAAGGATGAAAAAATCTTTAAGCTTATTAAGTTTCGCACAATGACCTGCGAAAAGGATGAAAACGGCAACCTCCTTCCCGACGAGGTAAGGCTTACAAAATACGGCCAGCTTCTTCGCTCAACCTCACTTGATGAGCTTCCGGAGTTTTTTAATATTCTTGTTGGTAATATGTCCCTTGTGGGGCCAAGACCGTTGCTTGTAAAATATTTGCCCCTTTATAATGAGGAGCAAAAAAGACGTCACGAGGTAAGACCCGGGCTTACAGGCCTTGCTCAGGTAAACGGCAGAAACTCTCTCACGTGGGAGCAAAAGTTTCACGATGACGTTGAGTACGTAGACAACGTTTCGCTTGCCCTTGATATTAAAATACTCGTTAAAACCGTAACAACAGTTTTAAAAAGGGAAGGCATTAGCCAAGAAAACAACGTAACTATGGAAGAATTTAAGGGGACTCCGATAAGGTGATTTTATGAAAAGTATTGTGATAATAGGTGCCAGCGGCCACGGTAAGGTGATAGCAGACATTGCTAAAAACGTAGGCTATGAAAAAATTACTTTCCTTGATGACGGCAGAACAGGAAAAGTAGGTGGCTACGAAATAGTGGGAGATACGTCTTTGATTGACTCCTTTGATGCAGATTTTTTTGTAGCTATCGGTAACGGCATAGTGAGAAAAAGAATTACGGGTATGCTTGAGGAAAAGGGAAAAAATATTCCCACGTTAATTCACCCTGCCGCAGTTGTTGCAGAAAGTGCAAGGCTCGGCGCAGGTACGGTAGTTATGGCAGGTGCCGTTATTAATCCCGATGCAGTAATAGGCAAAAGTTCAATAATTAACACGTGTTCATCCATTGACCACGATTGCAATATCGGAGAGTACAATCACGTTTCCGTAGGCAGTCACGTATCAGGTACCGTTGTATCAGGCGAAAACGTGTGGGTTGGCGCAGGTGCCACCATTAGCAACAATATTAATATTTGCTGTAACGTTTTTCTTGGTGCAGGTGCTGTTGTAGTTAAGGATATTAACGAGCCGGGCACGTATATCGGCGTACCTGCAAGGCTTGATACTACAAAGAATGCATAAATATTTAATATTATCTGCTGTTAAGAAGGTGTAAAACGTAATGTACGCAAAATTCATAAAGAGATTTCTTGATTTTATTTTGTCCCTTTGTGCGATAGTTTGTCTTTCTCCTGTTTTTGTTGTTCTTATTATTTTGGGTGCAATAAAAATGAAAGGTAATCCGTTCTTTACTCAAGACAGACCGGGTAAGGATGAAAAAATCTTTAAGCTTATAAAGTTTCGCACAATGACCTGCGAAAAGGATGAAAACGGAAAGCTCCTCCCCGATGATGACAGGCTTACCCGTTACGGTAAGCTGCTTCGCTCCACGTCGCTTGATGAATTACCTGAGTTTTTCAACATCCTTAAGGGTGATATGTCCTTTGTCGGGCCAAGACCCTTGCTTGTAGAATATTTGCCGTATTACACAGAGGAGGAACGCCTCAGGCACAAGGTTCGCCCAGGACTTACAGGTCTTGCTCAGGTAAACGGTAGAAATAATATCGGCAGGTGGGAGGACAGGTTTGCATATGATATTGAGTACGTGGAAAGCCTGTCGCTTATAAACGATATAAAAATACTTTTCAAAACAGTTATGAAGGTAGTTAAGCGCTCAGATGTTTTAGTTGGCAGCGAAATTTCTGCAGGCCGTTTAGATGACTACCGCAGAGGAGCGCAAAAGGAGACCGAAAATGTCTAAAGGTATTGTTTCTATAAGAAAATTTACAGCAGAGGATATTCCAAATAAGGTTCGTTGGATAAATGATGAGAACAACAACCAATTTTTACATTACGAGCTTCCGTTAGAGCTTGAAAACACAAAAAAATGGTTTGATAGGATTAAGGATAATACAGACAGATACGATGCCGTTATTGAATATAACGGACAGCCTGTCGGACTTATTGGCTTGCTTTCGATTGACGGTAACGAAGCAGAATACTACGTAGCCTTAGGGGAAAGCGCACTTAAGGGCAAGGGTATTGCAGGTAAAGCAACAATTCTTTTACTGGAATATGCATATAAAGGGTTGGGACTGAGCTTTGTGTACCTTTATACGGAAACACAAAATATACCGGCACAAAGAATGTTTGAAAAGCTTGGTTTTCAAAAAATGGGAATAGCAGAAAAATCTGCAATTAACAGAGGACGGCCGGTAGACAGATTTTTTTATAAAATAGATTTAAAAGAATATTTCAGCAAGAAATAAGGTGAAAAAATGAAAATCACCCCCATAGCCTTGTTAGAGGATGAAGAAAACAGAATATTTATAAAAAGAGATGATTTTGTACCTGTTTCTTTTGGAGGAAATAAGGCGAGAAAGGCCCTGCATTTTTTCAAGGAAATAGACGAGGGAGGTTACAACCACGTTGTAACCTACGGGAGCAGCAGCTCAAACCATTGCAGAATAATTGCCAATATGTCAAAATCAAGGGGCTTGCCTTGTACAATTATTTCACCTTCAGAGGAAAGTGAAATTACCTTTAACAGCAAGCTTATGGAATTCTTTGGCGCACAAATTATAACGGTGCCGGTTGCTGATGTAAGCGAAACTATTGAAAAAACAATGCAGCTGCTGTTTTCGGAAGGCAAAAAGCCCTATTTTATAGCAGGTGGAGGTCACGGGAATCACGGCACACAGGCTTACGTTGACTGCTTTGAGGAAATATTAAGCTATGAAAAAGAAAATAAGTGTCAGTTTGATTACATTTTTCACGCCTCCGGCACAGGCACAACTCAGGCAGGTCTTGTTTGTGCAAAGCTTATTCACAACAAAGCAACAAATATTGTGGGTATAAGCATAGCAAGAAAAAATCCTCGTGGAGGACAGGTTGTTGAGGATAGTGTAAAGGAATACCTTGATGCAAACGGTGTTACCCTTCTGTCGGAGCAAATTAAAGCTAACGTGATTTTTGACGATTCATATATTGGTGAGGGATACGGCAAAAAAACAGCAGAAATAGACGGTGTCATTACTCAGGTTTTATGTAAGTACGGTATTCCAATGGACTCTACGTATGTTGGTAAGGCTTATTGGGGTATGCTCCAATACATCAAAAAGCATGGGATACAAAATAAAAATATACTGTTCATACATACGGGTGGCACACCGCTGTTTTTTGATGATTTGAACAGGATTACATAAAAGAAAATGTAAAAAATTTGATTAAAACAATAAGGGATGAGCGAAATGAATGTTTTAATTCTTAGCGCAGGTACAAGGAACAAAATTGTACAATATTTCAAAAAAGAGCTGGCAGGAAAGGGAAAAGTTATAGCAACAGACCTTACAAATATTGCCCCTGCAGTATATGATGCTGATGCATTTTACCAGGTGCCCAGAATAACTGAGCCCGGTTACATAGATATGGTTCTTGATATATGCAAAAAGGAAGCAGTTAATGGCGTTTTGAGTCTTATAGACCCGGAGCTTAGCTTGCTCGCCGAGAATAAAGAAAAATTTGAAGCCATAGGTGTAACGGTTATCGGCTCCGATTTTTCGCTTTGTGAAATGAGCCTGGATAAAATGCAAATGTTCAACTGGCTCTGTGAAAACGGATTTAAAACTGCTAAAAGCTACGTTGATTTAGAGGCATTTAAAAAGGATTTGCAAAACGGTGTTGCTTCATTCCCTGTATTTGTAAAACCGGTAAGAGGCAGTGCATCCATTGCCATTAGCAAGGTGAATAACCTTGAAACCCTTGAGCTCCTTTTTAAAAACGATGATAATCTTTTGATTCAAGAGTTTTTAAACGGTCAGGAAATTGGCGCCGACGTCTATATAGATATGCATTCCGGCGAGGTTGTTTCAATCTTTACTAAAAAGAAAATTGTTATGCGAGCAGGGGAAACCGATAAATCAGTTTCATTTAAGGATGAAAAATTATTTGCCTTAATTGAAAAATTTGTAAACAAGGCAGGCTACCGAGGACAGATTGATATTGATATATTTGATATCAACGGAGAGTATTACATTTCCGAGGTTAACCCTCGTTTTGGTGGCGGTTACCCACACGCATATGAATGTGGCTGTAATCATATGGCGCTTATTGTTAATAATCTTGCAGGCGCTAAAAACGAACGCTGTATCGGTGAATACGAGGAAGGCGTTTATATGATGAAATACAACGAAGTAATGGTTAAAAGGGTTTGATTTGGTGAAAAAAATACTTTTAATAGCGCATTATACACAGGCACCGGGCGAGCCCGGAAACAACAGATTTGCATACTTGGCAAACCTTCTTTGTGAAAAAGGCTATGAGGTAGAGGTTGTTTCTACAAGCTTTTCTCATAAAACAAAAAAGCCCAAGGAGGTAAATACCGAGGCCATTGCAAGCTGCAAATATAAATTTACGTTTATAGATGAGCCGGGCTATCCCCGTAATATTTGCATTAAAAGGTTCTACAGTAATTTCCTTTTTGGCAAAAATTTAAAAAGATATCTTTCTACTATTGAAAAGCCCGATATTGTTTATGTAGCCGTACCGTCAAACGATGCAGGTGCCGTTGCAGCAGAATACTGCACGAAAAACAATATTCCTATGCTTGTAGACATTCAGGATTTGTGGCCTGAGGCATTTAAGCTGGTATTTAATATTCCTGTTTTAAGCGATATAGCGTTTGCGCCTATGACATACCAGGCAAACAGAATTTATGCTGCCGCAGATAAAATTATTGCAGTTTCAAAAACCTATGCAAACAGAGGACTTGCAAACTGCAAAAAGGATAAAGAGGGCACAGTTGTTTTCTTGGGTACGGAGCTTGCTTCCTTTGACAAAAGTGCAGAAAGTGTTCAAATAAATAAAAATGCAGATGAGCTGTGGATAACCTACGTTGGAACCTTGGGCCACAGTTACAATATAGAAATTGTTATTGATGCAATTAATTTATTACCTGACCACCTTGCAAAAAAGGTTGTGTTTAAGGTGCTGGGCGACGGTCCTCTTATGCAGAGGTTTGTAGATTATTCTGCCTCCTGCAAGGCAAGGGTTGATTTCTTAGGCAGACTTGAATACGGTGAAATGGTAGCCTATTTAAAGAGGTCTGATATTGCCGTTAACCCAATATCGAAGGGTGCTGCACAGAGCATTATAAATAAGCACGGCGATTATGCAATGGCTGGGCTGCCTGTGGTAAGCACTCAGGAATCGGAAGAATACAGAAATCTTCTTGAAGAATACGGCTGTGGAATAAACTGTTCGGTGGACTCTCCGCAAGAGGTTGCAAATGCTCTGCAACTGCTTATTGAAAACGGTGAAAAAAGAGCTGAAATGGGCAAAAGCTCCCGTCGACTCGCCGAAGAGAAATTCGACAGAAAGCAGTCATACACAAAAATTGTTGAACTTATAGAAAAAATTTAACCTTAGGAAAGAGGAAAAGGTTTAAATGAAATTTTTGATTAAATACGGTCTGTTGCCGGTATTATTTCTTTTAGGCTTCGCAATGACGAGTGATGCCTTCAGGTTTGGCTTCGGAGTAGATATATCGGTAATTATAGTAGTGGCCTGTGTGTTCTATTACTTGTTTATGTATAAAACCAGAATACGCGGAGGCCTTTCCTATGCCTGGTGGCTTTATCTTATGGTTGTGCCTACAGTAGCTATAACACTGCTTGAGGGCGGTAATATACAGCATATGCTTTCAAGCACGTGTGCATTAATGCTGCCGTTTGCCTTAGAGCCGTTTGTTCCTGGTAATAATAAGCAAACAATAAGAGGATTTTATCTAACCTTTATTGTTTCAACAATAGTGCTTTTGCTTTATTCTAACTTTGGCTTTTTGGGAAATTGGAATACCAACTGTATTGCCTACCTTATTTACCTTGGTATTGCAGGTGCTGCAGTTATACTTGCCGAAAACAGAAAAAACATTATTGTTTGGTTTTGTCTTTTTTATGTATTCATTCAGCTTATGGTAACGCAAAGCCGAAACGTTATGTCTGCTTTGGTTGTTGTTATTCTTGTTGTTATGTTTAAAAAGACCTTATCTAAAAAATTACCATACGGAATAATGTGTGGCTCTGCAATTTTTTATCCGGTTGTATTCCCAATAATCACAAAGCTGATTGAGGGTACAGACACATATACTATTTTAAGGTGGATGCTTGAAAATATATTTGATAAAGAGGGTGTTTTCAGTGGACGAGATGCCTTGTTCCCTGTAGCAGAAAATATTTTAGAAAAGTCGTTGTTTAACAACATTTTAGGCTTTGGAAATCCTATGACAGAGGTTCTTGCCGTGCACAACGACTACTATATGATAAGGTACGCTTACGGCATCGTCGGCACAATTATAGTTGCAGCATTGCTTGTAATGTTTTTCAAAAAAGCGTACGTGCTTATTCAAAAAGGTGACAATATTACATTTGGCTGTGTGGCTGTTATTGTAGGCGTACTTTATCAGCAAGCAACAGAGGGTTGGTTCCTTGCAACACCCATTACTGTTTTAATGGCATTTGCTTACATGGCAATTGTTATAAAACGTTACAGAATGAGTGAAGGGAAGCGTTTGAAAAATGAAAACGCATAAAAGAATTTTAATTTGGGTAGACGTGCTATTCTCATTTTTTGCTACGTTTTTTGGTGTTAAAGCAACAATAAAAACACCGGAGGAAACCGTAGAGGAGCTTTTAAAGGGGAAATCACTCATCCGTTTTGGCGACGGAGAATTTGGCATTTACAGAAATAAAGATATTCACTATCAAAAATGGTCCCCTGAATTAAAAGAGTATTTTGAAAAAATAAAAACTGATTTCGAAAAACAGGGCGAAGCTTGTCCGTACGTACTTGCCGTACCAAGAAGGTTTATGACCGTTAAGGGTACATTTCTTGCAAAGAAAAGGGTGTATATTTCAAGCTGGTCCCAGTCAAGGTATGATTTTAAAAAGAATTTTAATCATAATTTGCCATACGGTGATTCGTTTCTTTTTGAAAAAGCAAATAAGGAAACCTACAGCAGAATCTGGTTGCACAGCTCTTGTCCTCAAAACGTAATATTTGTTCACAACAACGAGCAGTATGCAGAATATTTTGCAAAAACCTACAAAAAGAATACGGTTTTTGTGAAATGTCCTTCTCAGGATTCCTTTGAGGAGCTTTCATCGCTGGAAGGTGCCATAAGAGAAAAAATCAGTGAAAACGGCTGGAGCAACAAGCAGGTAATGCTTACAATTTCTGCAGGACCCGCAGGTAAGGTGCTTGTGTATAAGCTTTCGCAGGAGGGCTATCAATGTATAGATGCAGGTCATTGCTGGGATGACCCCTTGGAAGGAATTTAAAATGAAAAAGGTTAGTATTGTTATTCCTGTTTATAATGCAGAAAAGTATGTAAAAAGAACCTTGGATGCACTTCTTAAGCAAACGTATTCAAATATTGAGCTGGTTTTGATTGACGACGGCTCTGTTGATTCAAGTGCAGTTATTATTTTGGAAGAAGCACAAAAGGATTCACGAATTAAATATTTCAAAATTGAAAACGGTGGCCCCGGTAATGCACGTAACGTGGGTGTCAGCAAGGCAACCGGTGAATATATCGGCTTTTGCGATGCCGATGATGTCCCTAACGAGGATATGTTTGAAAACCTGGTCAGCTACCTTGAAAGCAATGGTGCAGATATGTCCCTTTGCGATATGTTCAGCGAAAGGGATAACAGCAATTACGGCCTGCCTTGGGAGGATAACACTGTAATAAAGGGCGAAGCAATTTCAAAAGAAATAATTGCCGCTATGGTGGGTAACGAGTCGGATAACGATAAGGCCATACCTATGTGGGGCTGTGTCTGGCGTTGCTTATTTAAAAAAGAAATTATTGATAATTTCAGCGTTAAATTCCCAACAGAGATTCATTTTGCTGAGGACTTAATTTTTGTTTTGAATTATCTTAAAAATGCAAAGAGTGTTGCTATATGCAATAAGTCGCTTTACTTTTATGCTTGTGTTGAGAGCTCTATAATGAACTCATTTTTTGCATATAAAAAAGATATGTTCAAAGCAAGAAAAATTCTTGTTGGATATATTTTAAATGTTATTGAGGATTTACCCTGCTATGATGATTTAAGAAAACGCCTTACGGTAACAGAGCGCTGCTATTACCAGGAGTGTGTAGGTAACGCCTGCAGAAAAGCAGAGGGCAGAACTCAAAAGGACGTTAAAGCAGAGCTTAAAGAAATCCTTTATGATGCTGACGTTAAAGAAGCCTTTAAAAGCTTTGATGCAACGGATAAAAAGAGAAGATTATCATATTTAATGATACAAAAAAGAATGGTTGGAGCAATTATGCTCTACTATAGAATCAGGTTCAGATAATTACTATAAGAGGTGAGTGTATGAGCAAAGCGAAAAGAAACATAGGCTATGATTTAATAAGGATTATTGCCATATTTATGGTTGTGGCAATTCACTCTCACGTTGCTCCCCTTGCAGCAAATCACGGCTCTGTTGAATGGTTTGTTGTTTTGTTTATGCAAACTCTTTGTTTAATCTCGGTACCTCTTTTCTTTATGGTTTCAGGAGCGCTCCTTTTATCGGATGAAAAAGAGATAAGTGTAAGCGAGCTTTATAAAAGCAGACTTCCCAAGCAGGCTGTTCCATTTATTGTATGGAGTATAATTTATGTGGTAGCAAGGATTGTTATGGGTAAAATTCCGTTAAGCCTTTTTGCGTTTACAAGCCTTTTATACGAGCCTGCTTATTACCAGTTTTGGTTTATGTATACACTTTTGGCAATATACCTTTTGCTACCGATTATTCAAACACTTGTAAAGCATTGTGATAAAAAGAAAATAGAATACGTGCTTGTTTTGTGGGCTGTTTTTTGTATTGCTGTGCCAATAATTTCAAGATATGTGCCAAGCTTTAAAATATCAGAGCACGTCGGACTTGTGCTTTGCGAAGGGTACATCGGTTACTTTTTGTTAGGGCACTATCTAAAAAAATACAAGAGCGAAATTAAGCCGAAAACGGGTGCTATATTATGGCTTGTTGGTGCGATAGGCACCTTTACCTTTGCTGCTGTGGAATTTATTACCACAAAAAAGGTGGGCATAACGTATACAGGTTTTGTTTACCAAGCATATTTAACACCATTTGTTGTGCTTTCCTCTTGTGGTGCTTTTGTTGCTCTTTCAAACAGAAGGTACGAGCTAAAAGAGAAGGCTCAAGGTGTGGTAGTCACAATTTCATCACTTTCAATCGGAGTTTATTATATTCATATGCTTGTGCTTACCGTGCTTGAAAAAATAGGTGTTACAGGAGCTGACAATATTTTTATCCTCGCAGTAAAGATTATTGCAACGTATGTTATTTCATTAATCGGCGCATTTGTAATTTCAAAAATACCTGTAGTGAGAAAAATCCTTTTAGGAGCAAAGTAAAATGAATATACAGCATATTATATCCACAATGAACAGAGAAGATTTTTCATTTCTCGAAAAGCTCTGCCTTAAAGCAGATGCAGTTGTAGTCAATCAAAATTGCTCCGAAAAGGATGAGGAGCTTTCCCTTTCAAACGGGGTTTTTATAAAAGCAATCTCCACCCCCGAAAAAGGCCTTAGCAAAAGCAGAAATAAGCTTGTGGAAAATGCAACGGGTGATGTTTGCATTATCGGCGATGATGACGTTGAGTACCTTGATGGCTACCTTGATATTATTGAGCACGCTTATGAAAAATACCCGGATGCAGATATAATTGTTTTTCGTTTTACAAACGAAAAAGGGAAGGAAACAAGAGCACGCTACACACAGGACGTTGCCGTAACTATGCAAAACGTAAGCAAGTTTGCTTCTGTAGAAATTACGTTTAAATTAGAAAGCATAAAAAAAGCAGGCATCTGCTTTAATAACAATATAGGCCTTGGCACAGCCTTCCCCAGTGGTGAAGAAAACGCCTTTTTGGCAGATGCCGTAAGGGCAGGCCTTAAAATATACCACGTGCCACAAACAATTTGTGTGGCAGAGGAGGCCTTCAAGGTTACCGATAGCTATGACGTTTTCAAGTACCTTGAGGATAAGGGCGCATCTTTCCATTGTATTTATAAAAAAACGTTCCCTTTGTACGCTCTTGCATTCATAGTTTTAAAGAAAAAAACCATTTTTAAAGAAGTTTCGATTATTAAAGCCTTTTCGCTTATGTGTAAGGGTAAAAAGAAATATATAAAATCCACAAAGGAGTAAGCTATGCTTATAAGCGTTATAACACCCACCTACAACAGAGCATATATTTTAAATAAATGCTATGAAAGCCTTGTAAAGCAAACCTCACAGGACTTTGAGTGGGTAGTGGTGGATGATGGCTCGTCAGATAATACAGAAGAGCTGGTATCATCCTTCATAGAGGAAAACAAAATAAAAATTAAATATATTAAGCAGGCAAACGGTGGCAAGCATATTGCCCACAACACAGCAGTGTTAAATTCACAGGGTGAGCTTGTTGTGTGCCTTGATTCCGACGACGTGCTAACAGAATATGCTATAGAAAAAGCAATTGCCTTTTGGCAAGAGAATGCACAGGCGCATAATACGGGCATACTTGCAAAGCGTGGCGATATGGTTGAAAGAAAGCCTATTTGCTCACCGCTCCCCGATGGTGTTAAAGAATGTACAATGTTTGATTTAACAAATAAATATGGCTTTGAGGGCGATACAATTCTCTATTTTAGGCGTGAGCTTTTAGAGAAAAATCTTTTTAAGTCTTTTGAGGGAGAAAAATTTATTCCCGAAACAAATATGTACATTGAAATAGATAAGCACGGCACAATGCTTCTTTTAGATGAGGTTTTATACCTTTGCGAATATCTGCCCGATGGATTAACTGCAAAATTCCATGCCTTGCTTGTTAAAAATCCAAACGGCACGGCAGATACGTACTATAAGCAAATGTGTATGGCAAAGGATTTTAAAACAAAGCTTAAATATGCAGTGCTTACCAATATATACAAATCGCTATCTAAAAATAAAAAAGAGCTGCATTTTACCGAAAACAAGCTGTTAATGCTTGCTTGTATGCTTCCTGCAGCGCTATTAAAAAAGAAATTTTTAAATAGATTTCGAGATAGTCAAGCATAGTAAATCCAATTCTATTAAAATTTTTCGGTAGCTTTACCCGATCTGCCTTTGAAAGGCGGCAATTAGCAAGTATTTAACAATATGTGAGTGGAAAAGCCTATTCCAAGCTCAAAATCGGAAAAAGTCTGTGCCACTTTGGGAGGAAAAATATGCCACACAAGATAATATCATCCAAGGAAGATTTGCATGAGTTTTTAGCAATGGATAAAAAAGCTCTTGGCGTAACAAAAAAACATCCCATACCATTTGTAGACAAGGTGTGGAGATATCAAATTATACTGCGTAAATACGAATATTGGACTAACTGTACCAACAATAAAATTATGCAGCTATATTATAAGATCAGGCATTACAGGTTAGGTGTTAATTTGGGCTTTTCTATCCCCTGCAATGTGTTTAGTGGTGGTTTGCGAATAAATCATTACGGTTTAATTGTTGTAAACCCCGAAGCAAAGGTGGGTGAATGGTGTAACATACATCAAGGTGTAAATATTGGTGTTAACACTGAGGCAAACTCTGTACCTGTAATTGGAGATAACGTTTATATTGGCCCCGGGGCAAAGCTTTTTGGAAAAATTTATGTAGGCGACAATGTGATGATAGGAGCAAATTCAGTTGTAACAAAATCCTTCGAAGAGGGCTGCTGTAGAATTGCAGGTGTGCCTGCTAAAAAAATATCAGATGAGGGCAATGCTTATAAGGTAGAGGCCTAAAATTCTTTAAGATATCAATTTGTTTATATGAGAGGTAAAATATGATACCTAAAATAATTCATTACTGTTGGTTTGGCAGAGGAGAGCTGCCCGAATTGGCAGTGAAATGTATAGAAAGCTGGAAAAAGTTCTGCCCAGACTATGAAATAATGGTTTGGAATGAGGATAACTTTGACGTAAACTGCAATCAATACGTAAAAGAGGCTTATGAAGCAAAAAAATTCGCCTTTGTTTCCGATGTTGCAAGGCTTGTTGCTTTATATAACTATGGTGGCATCTATTTAGATACAGATGTAAGAACACTTAAAAGCTTTGATGAATACTTGCATCACAAAGGCTTTTTAGGCTTTGAAAATAACACAGCAATTCAAACAGGCGTTATAGCTTGCGAAAAAGGGAATCACATTATTGAGGAGTTTTTAAGCTCATATGAGAACAGGGTGTTTGTTACCGAAAGCGGTGCCTATGATTTAACAACAAATGTTGCAGCCTTAACACAGCTGCTTAAAGAAAAGGGTCTTAAAACAAATGGCGAATATCAGGAAATAGAAGGCATAGCCTTTTATCCACAACAAATTTTTTGCCCTGATTTAGATAGATTGACAGAGGAAGAATACTTATCCTCCACAGTAACAATACACTATTTTTCCGGCTCCTGGAAAAGTGAAGCAACTCTTAAAAGAGAACGCTCCTGGTGGTGGAAAATTTTTGCAGTTGTGGCAACTCTCGCTTCAAAGGTGCTTACAAGGCTTTTGGGTGATAAGTGGACTAATGCCAAAAACAAAATGAGAGATAATGTAATCGAGAAAGAGAAAGATTAGATTGGGCAAGACAATGACAATTTAACGGAGGGGTCTGAATGAAAAGAGATTTGCGGTATGATTATATACGAGTTTTTTCTATGATATTAATCGTATTATGCCATTGGCAACAAATTATTCAGAATTATTCTGTTGCATTCTGGCTCAATGTTGGTGTGCAAATTTTCTTTGTGATCAGCGCAAAGCTTCTCAGCCGGAAAAGCTTTAACAGCAAAGCGGATGTTCTCAAATTTTATAAATCCCGCTATTTTAGAATATGCTTGCCCTTATGGATATATTTGCTTTGCATTACTCCTGCTTTGTGTGTTATTGGCAGAGCACCAAAAATAATCTCGGCTGTTATGTATTTTATTGGCTTGTCGGGCTTTGCACCAACGGTTGTGTTGGGCTTGGGGCACCTGTGGTACATTTCTGTTTTGCTTATTTGTTATTCCATAGTTCCTCTCTTGAATTTAATTTCCGTCAGAGCAGATGCAATGTCCAAGGGAAAAGGCGTTTTGCTTAAATCAATTTTACCTTTGTTTTTTGCCGTTGCATTTTTGTTCATTGATTCAAAAGAGTTTTTCGGTGTAAACATATCATTGTTCTGCATAGCGTATTTTTGTTTTAAAAAAGCTCCAAGGGATACAGGTTGGGCAAAAATGGGAACAAAATGTTTGCTTGCTCCTGCAATTTGTGGCGTTATTATAAGAGTTGTTCTTGATATGACGCCTATAAAGGATAATGTTTATTACGATGCATTGGTGGTTACATCCGTAAAGGCAATTTTAGGTGCATTTCTTTTTTGCTTGCTGTTTCTTCTCTTTTCGAAAAAACAAAAAGAAGGCAAAAATTGTGTTCTCAGGTTTTTGTCGGATATTTCTTATGAGGTATACATTGTTCACCAATTTATAATTCTTGCTTTTTATGAGTTTGTACCGTTTTTCAAAAATGGTGTTTCAGGCGGAGTATTGTTGTTGCTTTGTTCAGCTGTTGCTGTATTAATAAATGCGATTATTCTTTATTACATGAAAATTTTTGTTGAAAAAAGGATATTAAAAAAATGAACGTTTTAATTGCTTTAGGCAGCATCACACCAAATGATGATGCCAACACAAATATAGCAAAGCTTATTGCAGCCCAAATAAAAGAGGGTAACACTGTGTTTATGCTTGGCATGGCTTTTCAAGATGCACCGGAAAGAGAGATTATAGACGGAGTTACCTACTACAGAATTTTAAGGCTCGAAAATGAGAAAAATAAAAGGCTGTGGAAGGAGTGGTCATCTTTAAAGAGTAGGGGCGAGCGCATCAGATTTATTGCTAAACATCCTTTTTATTTTGCAAGAATCAGTCTGAAGCATTTTAGAGCAAGGTTTACCGACGTAAGAGAAAATGCATATATAAAAAAATTCAAGGAAATTGAAAAAAAAGAAAGCATAGATAGGGTTATTGTAATTACATCACCCTTTTACGTGGCTACCGCCGCACAACAGGCAATTAAAAAAGCTGAGGTCGTGTGGTATCAGCTGGACCCTAACCAGTCAAATATCACGGCAATTTACAAAGGCAAAAAGGATTTGCTTCAAAAGGAAAAGTCTCTTTATGAGTTTATAAAATATGCAGTTGTTCCTCGCCTTGTTTATGAGGAAAATATGCAAAATGAGCTTTCTGTTTACAAAGAAAAAATGCTCCCTGCAGAGTTTCCCAACGTAAGAAGGCTGTCTGTTGTAAGCACAAGCGATGACGTCTGCTTTGACGAAGCGAAAATAAACCTTGTGTTTGTGGGAGTTTTTTATGAGGATATAAGAAATCCTGTTCCTTTGTTTGAATTTATTTCAAAAATAGAGAATGAGGATATTGTTTTAAATATTGTTGGTGGTGGCTGTGAGGAAATTGTTGAGGAATGGGCAGCAAAATACCCTAATAAAATTATTAGGCACGGCTACCGTTCTCTTGAGGCAGCTCTAAATGCAATGCAAAGGGCAGATATTTTGATGAACGTAGATAATACGGCAAAAAATATGCTTCCCAGCAAGGTGAATGACTACATAAGCACAGGAAAGCCTGTTGTAAACCTTCATCCCTTTGAGGATAGCAGGACTGTTGATTATTTTGCAAAATATCCGTTGCATTATAATTTGTGTATGCAAAGCATTTCGGCTGAAAATATAAAGAGCTTTGAAGCTTTTTGCGTTGAAAATAAAGGTAAAACCGTTCCTTTTGAACAGATAATAGAAAATTACAAGGAAAGCACACCTGAATACGTTTCAGGCTTGTTAATGAAATGAAAATGAGAAAAGGGTTAAATGAAAACAGCAAAACACTTCTTAATTTACTGTCTGCATTAATTGCATACGGTATGAGTGTTGTTATAAACTTTTTCCTTTCACCATACATTACAAAAACCTTAGGGGTTGAGGCCAACGGCTTTGTTACTCTCGCCAATCAGGTTGTGGGCTACGTTTCTATTGTTACCGTTGCCCTTAATTCTATGGCAAGCAGGTTTGTTTCTGTTAACCTAATGGATAAGCAGGAGGACAAGGCTAAGGGATATTTCTCCTCTGTTACAATAGCCAATATAGTGATGGGCGTAGCGCTTTTTATCCCTCTTGTTATTTGCTCGCTCAACGTAGGCAAAATATTTAACGTACCCGATGCTTTGTTGGCAGACACGAAGCTTTTGTTTATACTTGTTTCCATTAACTTCGTTGTGGGTATTATTACAAATATCTACAGCGTATCTACCTTTGTAGTAAACAAGCTTTACCTTTCCTCTTTAAGAAATATTGTGGGCAACCTGCTTCGCTGTGGCCTTTTAGTGGCTATGTATGCGTTTCTGCCCCCAAAAATGTATTACATTACGCTATCCGTAATTGTAAACACAGTATATGTTGTGGGCTGGAATATTTATTTCACTAAGAAATACACACCACAGTTAAAAATCAAAATGAAGTATTTCAAGCTGTCATACTGTGTTGAGCTTGTAAAATCGGGTGCGTGGAACCTTCTCAGCAGCCTTAATTCCGTACTTAATACAGGACTTGATTTACTTCTGTGCAATATTTTTATAGACCCTGTTTCAATGGGTGTTTTATCTGTTTCCAAAATTTTCCCAACGGCAATCTCTACAATGATAAACTCTGTTTCGGGTGCCTTCGGCCCTGAAATGACTCAAAAATATGCCGATGGTGATTACAACGGCTTTACAAGGTCAATTCTCAAAAGCGTAAAGCTTATTGGTATTGTTATAAATATCCCTGTAGTTGTGCTGGTGGCAATGGGCAAGCAGTTTTATAAGGTGTGGCAGCCTACACTTGATGAAAAGGAGCTGTTTTGGCTTTCCTTCCTTGCGATTGCAGGTGTTGTTGTAAGTGGTAGCACAGCTTGTGTATTTGGAATGTTTACTATAGTTAATAAGCTAAAATTTCACTCAATAACGTCACTTTTGTTTGGCGTTTTAAATGCTGTTGTTGTAATTGTGGCGCTAAGCATCTCTACAGAAAACGGCGTTTACATTATAGCAGGTACAAGCACTATACTTACGATAATAAGAAATTATTTGCTTACGTTTCCGTATGCGGCAAAATGCCTTGAACAAAAATGGTTTGTTTTTCATAAGGCTTCACTTTTATCAATTATTGCGGCTTCTGCATCTGCCGTCTGCTCGTATTTTGCAGTAAGGCTTATCGATATAAACGGTTGGTTTATGGTTATTATCGGTGCAGGTATATGTGCAGTAATCACAGTTGCTGTAAGTGCACTTATTCTTTTCACTAATGAGGAAAAGAAGCAGTATATAAATATAATTTTAAAAAAGTTAAAGAGAGCGTGAGAAAATGAATCCTTTAATTCAGATTAAAGCAGGCATTACAAGGTTTATGGGTCCAGATAAATGGAACGACGTATTGTTAAAAAGTGGTTTTAAAAAGTTTAAAAAGGCTCAGCCGGAGCTAGCCACCGAGGTTGAAAAAAATATTAAATATAAGGATTGTCACAAGGGTGAAAGGTGCTTCATTATAGGTAATGGCCCATCTCTTAAAGAGCAGGACTTATCTCTTTTGAGAGGTGAGTACGTGCTTACCTGCAATCAGATTATGAGAAACCCTGTTTTCCCACAGCTTCGCACAAGCTACCACTTTTGGGCAGACCCAACCTTCTTTGCCTTAAGCCCCGATAGGCCTGAGGATATGGAGCTTTTGGAGGTTATGCTTAGCGTTAATACTGAGGGTAACAAGCCTGTTAACTTTTTTGCTCAAGAGGGCTTTGATTTTGCAAAGCGCTTTAACCTTGGGGAAAAGCTGAATATTGCTTTTTATGCACATCGACTTGAATTAACAGATAAGTTTAATAACGGAATTCATTTTGAAAAATTCACGCCAAATTTACATACGGTTGTTCACTATGCTGTGGCAATGGCAATATATATGGGCTTTTCGGAGATTTATCTTTTAGGCTGTGATTGCACAAACGTTATTACTGCAGCAAATACCCGTCTTATGGCAGGAGACGGCGCAGAGTATGCATATAACATCTCCGAAAACGAGAAAAAACGTATGATGAACAGAAACAACGCTATCTCAATGGAGGATGAGCTTAAGAGCTTCTACGAGGTTTTTAAGGGCTACAGAGTTTTACGTGATATTTGCGAAAAATCGGGCATTAAGCTTTATAACTGTACAGCAGGCGGTCTTTTGGATTGCGTTGAAAGAAAAAAATATGAAGAAGTAATAGGAAGGTAATGTTATGAAAATAATTGGTGTTATTCCTGCAAGGTACAAATCCTCTCGTTTCCCGGGCAAGCCACTTGCAGATATTTGTGGCAAGCCAATGATTTGGTGGGTTTATAATCAGTGCAAAAAGGTTGAGGATTTTGATGCAGTTTACGTTGCAACAGATGATGATAAAATCTTTGATACCTGTAAGGCGCTGGGTATAGAGGTTATTATGACAAGCGAAAGCCATAAAACAGGTACCGACAGAATAGGCGAGGTTGCCCGTATGATACCTGCAGACCTTATAGTTAATATTCAAGGTGATGAGCCATTGCTTGAGCCAAGCACAATTAAGTCGGCTATTGAGCCGTTTTACACTAACCCTGATCTGCAGATATCTAACCTTATGACTAAAATTACAGACCCTATTGAGGTTGTAAACTTTACTGTGCCAAAGGTTATTACAAACAAAGACGGTATCGGTGTTTACCTTACAAGGGCATCTGCACCGTATCCAAAGGGCAGCCTTGATTACGCTTATTACAAGCAGGTTTGTGTTTACGGCTTTAAGCCTGAGGCATTAGAATTCTATTGTGATTACGGCATAAAATACGGCAAAGCAAAGGTTGAGGCCGTTGAGGATATTGAAATTTTGCGTTTTATAGAAAACGGCTACAAGGTGCAGTATATTGAGGTTGATTCTGATACTGTAGCTGTTGATACTCCAAACGATTTAGAAAAGGTGAGAAAAATCGTTCAGGCAAAAATTGATGCAGGGGAAATCAGCAATAATTAAGAGGTGCTTATGAAGAAAATTAGTGTGCTCGACTGCACATTGAGAGATGGCGGTTATTGTAACCAATGGAAATTCGGCAAGCATAATATTACTAAAATTATCAATGGGCTTATAGAGGCTGACATTGATATAATTGAGTGTGGCTTTTTAACAAAAAAGGTTGAATATGATATTGATGCAACACAGTTTACAGCTGCATCACAGGTAGCCGGCTTTTTGCCTGCCAATAAACAGGGCAAGCTTTTTGTTTGTATGATAAACTATGGCGAATATCCTATTGATGAACTGCCACCTGCAAATACAACAGCCCTCGACGGAATTCGTGTTGCCTTCCATAAAAAAGATATGCTTGAGGCGATGGCGTATTGCAAGCAGATTAAAGAAAAGGGCTACAAGGTATTTGTTCAGCCTATGGTTTCGCTCAGCTATACCGATGAGGAGTTTAAGCAGCTTATTCAGTTAGCAAATCAGCTCAACCCATACGCCTTTTACATCGTAGACAGCTTCGGCGTTATGAAAAGAAGAAATCTTTTAAAGCTGTATCATATAGTTACCGAGTTTTTGAACGAGAATATTATTGTAGGCTACCACTCCCATAACAATATGCAGTTGGCATATTCAAATGCACAGACCCTCGCAGATATTGAAACCTCAAGGGAAATGATAATCGATTCAAGCATTTTTGGTATGGGTAGAGGCGCAGGTAACCTTAACACAGAGCTTTTTGTTGAATATCTTAACGATAATTGTGGCAAGAGCTATGTGCGCAGACCCCTTTTAATTATTATTGACGAGATACTAAACAATTTCCACGAAACGAATTATTGGGGCTATTCCTTGCCGAATTATTTATCAGCAAAGCATAATGCTCACCCAAATTACGCAGGGTATTTAGATTCTAAAAAGACTCTTACCGTTGAGGCAATGGATGAGATTTTTGCAATGATGGATGAGGATAAAAAAATATCCTACGATAAGCACTACGCCGAGAGCTTGTACGTTAAGTATATGGCAAGGGGCAGCGCAAATCAGGAGCGCCTTGCAGAGTTTAAAAATCTGCTTGCAGGTAAATCGGTGCTTATTGTTGCTCCCGGTAGCAGCTCCGTTACTGAAAAAAATAAAATACTTCAGCTTACCGATAGGGAAGAGGTTGTAGTTATAAGCGTCAATTTCCAATATACAGAGTGTGAAACCGACTTTATTTTTATGAGTAACCTTCGTAGGTTTAGGGAGCTGAGCCAAGGCAGAGAAAAGTGCGTTGTTACCTCGAATATTTCGGGCGAAGGTGTTTATTTGCAAGTAAACTACGAAAGCCTTCTTAACGAATATGAGGCTGTTAGAGACAACGCCGGTATGATGCTTATCAAGCTCCTTATAGAGTTAGGCGTAAAGAAGGTTTATCTTGCAGGCTTGGACGGATATTCCGTTGACCCCACAGAGAACTTTGCCGATGAAGCAATGCGCTTCTTTACACAAAAAAATGTTTTTGAGGCAATGAACGAGGGTATGAATAATGCCCTCAAAGAATATAGCAAATCATTAGAAATTGAATTTGTTACAACACCTAAGTTTGTAACAGTGTAGACGATGAATATTCCATCGAAAAAGTTATAAAGGAGAAAATATCTATGCAGAATTATTGGGAGAAAAAGCCGGAGCCCTTTGTTCCGGATGAACAAGGATTTAAAGAAGTTTTTGAGCCGCTTTCCGTAAAGCGAGGTGGCAGCCTTTTGTGCGAGCCAGAGCGTATGTACCAAGAGGAGGTTACCGTGTTTATCGGCCTTGGTGGTTTGGGCTGCCGTACCGTAAATGCAATAAAGGCAACAGCAAACCGAAAGCTGAATAATTCTGACAAAAGATTTTATCTGTGTATTGATACCGATGAACACACACTGCGTTCACTTTCAAATTTTATTGAGATTGATGATGACGATGTCTATGGTGGCAAAGGATGTATTGATAAAGGTGAAAAGCTGCTTCTTGCTTGTGATGGAAAAAGAGTTGCCCAATATGGTGTTGAGGTTGACTCTTGGATAGATAGAGAAGAATTTTCCGAAATCGAGGTCGACAATCGGGGTGCACAAGGAATCCGTCAATTAGGAAGGCTTATGCTTCTGGCAGACGGAAACTACGATTTAGTATACGAGCGATTAAGAGAAGTATTAAACGATGCAAGGTCGACAGCGAATGACCGCAATGTAGGAATACAAATTTACTTTGTTGCTGGTCTTTGCGGCGGCACCGGTGGTGCAATTATTGACCTTGCATATATGATACGACGCGTAATGAATGATTTTTCGGAACATACACGCATTGAGGCTATTCTTTATACACCGGAAGTACAATTTGCTGACGTCGGAATTAGTGTAGAAATGCAGAACTATATGTCTGCAAACTTCTACGCCGCCATAAAGGAAATAGATTTCTTTTATAATAATAGATCAAGAGGGACTGTGTATAAAAGTCCAACAGGGGACGTTTGTGATGCGTACAAGAAAAATATTTTCGATATGTGTACGCTTGTTTCAAGGGTTGCAAACGGCGTTGAAATAGCAAAGAATTCTAACGAGGTAATAAAAAAGGTTGCAGATGCTATTATTTTGGAAAACTGCGGTTGTGCATTGAGAGGGGTTCCTTTATGCGTTTTAAGAGCCAACCATTTTTACCATCTGGGTACGTGGTGGAGTGATAATTGTGACGGCATAGGTGTTGATATACCTGATTGGACGGCTCCAATGTATGCATCCTTTGACTACAACTCCTGTTACCTCCCTCTTGATGAGCTTGTTACATATGGTGCAGACCTTCTTATTGAAAAACTGTCGGCTAATTGGAGAATGAAGGATATTTCATCGGATGAGCTTGACTCAATATTAAAAAAACACCATTTATCTTCGCATAAAAGCTTTGCAGAAACTATTTTCGATATTTCACAATGCACAGGTTTTTTTGATGTGGATAAATGTATGCTTCCTGTAGACGGTTTTGGACCTGCTAAAGTCAAAAATTGCTGTTTATATCTTGAATTAATGCGTGAAACAGCAGAAACAGAGGGTAGCACACAGCGTGCCAAGTGTCTTTTGCGGCAAGCGGAAATAAAACAGTCGCAGGTGTTTGTTGACCCCATACTATCACTTATTGAAAAGGCCTATTTATTCCCTGGGCAAGGCCCGTATTATGCAAACAGCCTTCTTTCCGGTTTTCTTAATCAGCTTAAAATGCTTATTGAAGGGCTACCGGGATTTTCATGCGAGTGGGAGCGTGATTTGAATTGCCGGTATGCAGACCTTAAAAAGAAAGCAGATAAGTATGATGGTCTCATATCAATGGATGCAGGTGAGCTTGATAAATTCACAAACGCTTGTCGCAAATACGGTGAGGATTATCTCAAATGTCAGATTTTAAAGGGCGCAACAGAGTACCTTGTTAAAATATACAATAAGCTTATTGAAAAAAAAGAGGCAGTTTTTTCAATTTATCAAGGTGTGTTTGAAAATCTTGTTGAAGTTATTAAAGATGATGTTGAATACGTAATAAACCCACAAAGGTGCCGAGCAGGAGAGCTAACAGCATTTAAGTTCGAATTGGCAAGCTTTGAAGAGGGGGATGAAAAAACACGCAGGATTGTGAGGTTTTTAAATGCTCTTGTTGATTCAAAAAGCATAGATAGGGAGGCAAGGCTTTTCATCGACAAGATTTTTGGAGAAATAAATGTACACCTTGTTCCTTATGATGGAAGTGAAGGGCAAATTACAGCTGCTGAAATAACCGAAATAATTCGAAACTATTTTAAAAACACCTTTGCAGAAATAACAGAAGATATAGTCGGAAAGCTTTGTGTTGTTGCATATTCTGATACAGAGCTTACGCCGGAAAGTATTGCAGATATTTGGAACGATACTGATTTAAGGAGAGAAATATTAGAGCAAGCAGCCGATGATATTACAGGAAAGGTATGCGGTCAAAATAAAATTATGCTTGGCTCTATTGACCCTGACAGACCAGTAGAAAAGTTCTGTGTGTATGAGGGAGTATGTGTAGGCAGGCGAATTTCACAGCTCGCCGCTTGTAATGAAATAAGTACTTCTATTTATGATACAAATTTGACTGAAATTGTAAATTACAAAAAACTTCTGGGCTTCCCAATTAATTTTCTTGAAAACTTGGATAGGTATAAAGAGAAATATGACAGCTTTTCCTGCAAAGCCGGTATGCATCTGCAAGAGACGTTTAATGCTGATGAGGTTGGAGATTGGCGATATTCTCTTCCGGAGCCATATGGTTACCAAACAGCAAGCTTCCTTGGTAAATACGTAGCAGACGGCAGGGACGTTACAGAAGCTGATAAGCAAACTATGACGGAAATATTTAAGCTTGCAAAAAAAGCACAAGAGCTTGGTATGCTTGAGTTACTTGAGAGAAATGGAGATGAGTGGCGACAGCCCTATAATTATGGATTAAACTGGGAAATCTTTGACCTTGAGCTTTTTGATGCTACAGATGAAACACCTGAAGCTAGACAGCAAAGAAGCGAAATTTACGACCGTCTTTATAGGGTAGCTAAAATGGAAAAATACAGACCTGAGTGTGAAACCTTTATTGATGTGTTGCGTAAAGCAGGATATAGGCTTTCGGACCCCCTTGCCATTTACTGGTTTTTCCCTTACCACTTCAGCTATACTTTCCGAAATAATGATGATGGAATGGGCGATGAAAACAATTTTGGCAAATTTATTGTTATGCTTCGCAGTAATCCGTATTGGGTTGTAAAGCTTAGAAAGGGTGTAGAGCTTTTCTCAAGGCTTCGCGAAATTTACGAAGAGGCTGTAAAAGAGCTACAGGATAAATAAGGCTCAAAATAAAAAATCAAGTGGGATTCACAAAATGTGAATCCCACTTAGCTTTACACGTTATTTTGTTTTAATTGTTTTTTAGCTCTTCGTTTTTCTCTAAACTTTTTCAGAATCGGTATTTTAACCTGTGGCTCATTACTGCCGTTTGTTTTTTCTACTACTACAAGGTAAACAATTACAAGCAGTAAATAAGGCATTGGGCAAAATACACCGGGGTTTACAAGGGACATAAGCTCAAGGCTTATGTATGAGAGGAAAATGGTCATATTAAAGAGTGTAGCCTTTTTCCATATAAGCATATTTCTTTTAATGAATTGGTAGGTAAAAGCAATAATACCCACCGTGCCAAAGCTACCTGCTACCTGAATAGGCGAGCAATGGTACCAGCAAAGGGAGCCGGGCTTGCTTTTGAAAATATCTCTGTTTGTAAGGTTACCAAGGCCTGTGCCGAAAATAGGGTTGTTAAAATAATCCTGCACGCCTCGTGCGTAGTGGCGCACACGGGTTTCCGTATCGGGGCCGCCTAAAAGGAATTGGTTAAGCACCTTGAAAAGCCTTTGTATTGTAAAGTTCAAGAATGAGGTTATTTCGGGTAAGAATATAAGTGCTATAAACACAAAGCAAGCACATATAAGCACGTATGCAAGCCTACGGCGCTTGTCGTAAAGTATAAACATTACAAGGCACATTACAATTTCTATAGAGCCAAAAAGCATACCACCACGTGAGCCTGTTAACAGCATAGCAATGTAGAATACAAATGCCAGCACAGCAGCATATGGCTTTTTGTTGCCTAAGAAAAAGGCAAAGGGCGTTGCCATCATAAGTATTGTAGAGGCGTTGTTGCGCCAGCGTATATAGAAAATGCCGCCCTTGTCAATAACAGTATTTACGTTTATAACGTAGTGTGCAAATACCATAAAGGATATGAAAAGGCCAATAACCACCATCATTTCGGAAAGCTTTTCAATAAGCGAATACTTATCGTTTACGTCAATTTTTGAAAAAAAGTAGCAGTAAATTAAAAGCATACCGAAGCCGATGCCAAGCATATTGTAGATGGATGCGCCTGCGAAATAATCCTTTGCAGATATAACCCCTACGCCACCGATTGTAACGGCGAAGGAAACAAACAGCATAGGCCAAAATTGTGAGCCCTTTATTGAAGGCTTTTTTGAATATGCTACTATGTTAAAAAGGAATATAGCAACAAGGGGAAGAAACACCCATATTATAGAGGTGAATTCCGAAAGCGAGTTGTAGCACCGAATGGCTATACAGTAAGTAAACAGCGCAGGGGTAAGCATAGCAAAAATATCACCCGATACAAGGAAACAAAAGGCTGTTACGTAAGCTAAAACAACTGTGCCCCAAATATCGAAGGTGCTCCTTGGGTAAAAAGAGTGTGCACAGGCAAAAAAGCCTGCAATAACAAAAAGTATTGCCATCCACTTTTCGGTGAGCAGAAAGGCTCTGATATTTTCAAGGCGCTGTAACGCCTTTTCCGTTTTTAAAAATCGTTCCATATTATAACCACGCAACATTAAAATTTTTACATAGGTTTATACCTTATTATATATAAAATAAAAAAATATTCAATAATTATTACAAAATCTTAACTTTTGTAACCTTTACAAAAAAAGCACGACCATTTACATATATGCAAATGGTCGTGTCATTATTTATTGTTGATTTTTTAGGAAAGCTCAAATTGTCCTGTATAGAGCTTAAAGTATTTGCCACCCTGCTCAAGCAGTGATTCGTGGTCGCCCTTTTCTATAATTTCACCGTTTTCAAGCACCATAATGGCATTTGAATTTCGTACTGTAGAAAGTCTGTGAGCAATAACAAAAACAGTTCTGCCCTCCATAAGCTTATCAGTACCCTTTTCAATAAGCCTTTCAGTACGGGTGTCAATTGAGCTTGTAGCCTCGTCAAGAATAAGCACAGGTGGGTTTGCAACTGCGGCACGTGCAATGGATAAAAGCTGGCGCTGTCCCTGTGAAAGGTTGGAGCCATCACCTGTAAGCATTGTGTTGTAGCCCTCAGGCAGCCTTGAAATAAAGCTGTGTGCATTAGCAATTTTTGCCGCCTCTACAATTTCCTCGTGGGTTGCATCAAGTCTACCGTAGCGAATGTTATCCTCCACTGTGCCTGTAAACAGGTGTGTATCCTGTAAAACCATAGCAAGTGAACGGCGTAAATCGTCCTTTTTGATTTTCTTAATGTTAATGCCGTCGTAGGTGATTTTACCCTCTTGAATATCGTAGAATCTGTTAATAAGGTTAGTAATAGTTGTTTTACCTGCACCTGTTGAGCCAACGAAGGCAATCTTTTGGCCCGGCTTTGCATAAAGAGAAATATTTTTAAGCACCGTCTTTTTGCCATCGTATGAGAAGGTAACGTTGTGGAATCGCACGTCACCCTTAAGAAGGGTGTAGGTGATGCTACCGTCTGCAGAGTGAGGGTGCTTCCAGGCCCAAATACCTGTTCTTTCCTGTGTTTCCGTAATATTGCCGTTTTCGTCAACTATGGCGTTTACAAGTGTTACGTAGCCCTCATCCTCTTCAGGCTCAGTGTCAATAATGTCAAAAATTCTTTCTGCGCCTGCAAGTGCCATAAGAATATTGTTCATTTGCTGTGAAACCTGTGAAATAGGTGCCGAGAATTGGCGAGTGTACTGAAGGAAGGAGGCAAGGGAGCCAATGGTGAGTATTCCCTTTACACCACCTGTAAAAACAGCTAATGCACCACTTGGCTGTGCGAGGGTTAAAATAATAAATGCACCTACTGCAGAGGTTAGAGCGAAGTTGAAATAAGAGATGTTACCCATAATAGGCATAAGCACGCTTGCAAAGGTGTGAGCGTTTGTAGCAGCCTTTCTAAACTCCTCGTTTATTTCGCCAAATTCTTTTTTTGTTTTTTCCTCACGGCAGAAAACCTTTACTACCTTAAGGCCTTCAATAAGCTCCTCTATATATCCGTTAAGCTTACCTACTGCAATTTGCTGTTTGCGGAAATAGTTTGAGCTTCGTTTACCTATGAATTTTATAATCATAAGCATAATAACAAGCATGCCGATAATTAAGCAGGTCAACGCAGGGCTGATGTAAAGCATCATAACAAAAATACCTATTACTGTAATAAGTGAAGATATTGTTTGTATAAGTCCCTGGCTTATAGCTTCACGCACTGTATCAACATCGTTTGTGAAACGGCTCATAAGCTCGCCGTGGTTGTGTGTATCAAAAAATTTAATTGGTAAATCTTGTAAGTGGTCAAACAGGTCTTTTCTTAAGATGTTTAACGTCTTTTGTGAAACGTTAAGCATAATTCTTGATTGGCTGTACTGTGCAGCAACACCTAAAAGGTAAATTGTTGCTAAAACGGCAAGGTAGCCTATAAGCTTGCTCATATCCCTTGAGCCTGTTGAAAGGAGAGAGCCTATTTCATCTACAATAGGTGCAAGCAAATATGTTCCAGCAACGTTTGCCCCTGCAGATATAATTACCATAAGCACAACTAATGCAAGTAACCCCTTGCTTTTTGCTACGTAGGAGAGGAGCCTTTTTACAGTTTTGCCTGTGTTTTTTGGTTTGCCAAAATTCATTTTGTTACCCGGGCCACCGGCCTTAGGTTGATTTTTTTGTGCCATAACAACTCTCCTTTCTTATTGTTCCATTTTGCTTTCCTGCTGTGAAATATAAACCTCACGGTATATTTCGTTGCGCTGGAGCAATTCCTCGTGTGTACCTATATCGTCTATTCTGCCGTCATCAAGCACTACTATTTTATCGGCGTGCTGAATAGAATTTATTCGCTGTGCAATTATAATTTTTGTTGTATCAGGCAACAGGCTCTTCATTCCTTCTCGGATTTTGCCGTCTGTTGCCGTGTCTACTGCGCTTGTTGAGTCATCAAGTATAAGCACCTTAGGCTTTTTAAGTATTGCACGTGCAATACAAAGCCTTTGCTTTTGTCCACCCGAAACGTTAACGCCACCCTGACCTAAGTCTGTTTGATAGCCATCGGGGAAGCTCATAACAAAATCATCTGCCTGTGCAAGACGTGCAGCTGCTCTTATTTCATCCATTGTGGCAGCTTCGTCACCCCAACGCAGGTTTTCCTCTATAGTGCCTGAAAAAAGGAGGTTGGTTTGCAGCACCATAGAAACACTGTTTCTTAAGGTCTGCAACGGGTATTCTCTCACATCTCTGCCACCTACAAGCACCTGACCCTCCGTAACGTCGTACAAGCGAGGAATTAAATGCACAAGTGAGGTTTTAGCAGAGCCTGTGCCACCGAGAATGCCGATTGTTTGCCCCGATTCAATAGTAAGGTTAATATTTTTAAGCACGTCGTTTTCAGCGTCCTTGCTGTATTTAAAGGAAACATCTCTAAACTCTATGCTGCCGTTTTCTACGGTTGCAGCTTCATCGCAACCCTCGTCATCAATGCCCGGTTTTTCGGAAAGCAGCTCGTTTATACGGGTTATTGATGCCTTTGCCATAACAGACATTACAAATATCATAGAAACAATCATAAGTGACATAAATATTTGCTGAATGTACGTTATAAAGCTCATAAGGTCGCCTAAAAGCATATTGCCGTCAAGTATAAGCTGTGAGCCAATCCATATAACAAGAAGAATACAGCTGTAAATAGAAATGCTCATTATAGGGCCGTTAAGAATAATAAGCTTTTCTGCAAAGATTGATGCATCACGAAGCTCATCGTTTGTAACGTTGAATTTATCCTTTTCGTGCTTTGCTCTTACAAAGGCCTTTACAACCCTTGCGGCAATAAGGTTTTCCTGAATGAAGTTATTGAATTGGTCGTATTTTTTAAACATTTTTGTAAAGCGCTTGTGTGCAGCACTACCAATAACGAGTATAAGAGTAAACATAATAGGCGCAATACAAAGGAAAACAAGAGAGAGCTTTTTGTTGATGGTAAATGCCATAGAAATCGCCATTGCAAACATAAGTGGAGAGCGTATAAGCATACGCAAGGCCATCATAAAGCCCATTTGAATCATACCAATATCGGTGGTCATTCTTGTAATAATTGAGCCTGTTGAAAATTTATCAACGTTAGAGAAGGCAAAGCTTTGCACCTTAGCAAAAATACCACCCCTCAGCTCTGCGCCAAAGCCCATACCTGCTTTAGATGCAAAGTAGGCAGCGCTTGCACCACATAAAAGAGAGATGCAGGCAAGTCCGAGCATAAGTCCGCCTGTTGCAATTATAAGGTCAACACCTGTTTTGTTGCCAAAGCCCATTGCTATGAGAATATCTGCAATAAAGCTTTCCTTTTCGGCAAGGGACTGCCCCGAAATGCCACAGTCAACAATAACTGACATAAGAAGGGGAATAGTTACCTCAATAAGCACCTCAAAAACAATGCAAAGAGGGGAAAGTATTGCAGGTACCTTGTATTTTTTTGCAAAGGGTAAAATTTGTTTAAACATTAATCATTTTCTCCTTTCGGCGTGGCGTTGCTAAGTAAATCGCAAACCTCTTCTCTTGAAAGTGATTGCGAATCAAGATTTTCGTGAAGTCGTGAAAGAAGCCTGTGTAGCTCCTCTCTTTCCTCGGCTGAAAAGCCTTTAAACATATTTTCGTCTGTTGTATCACAAATTTTTCTGAATTCGGCTAAAGCGCTTTTGCCCTTTTCTGTAATGGAAATGTGATTCTTTCTCGGATCCTTACTGTCAGGTGCGCGAGTAATAAGCTTTGATTTTTCCATCCTTTTTAAGGATATTGCGGCGCTTGCAGGTGTAACGTGCATAGCTGCAGCAATTTCTTTTTGTGAGCAGGCATCGTGCTCTAAAATATATTCAAGCATATTGGGTTGACCAAAGTAAAGGCCGACGGATAATGCTGATTTTGTTATGTGGTACCTGTGAATTACCGAAATAAGTATAAGCTCTTGAACAAGCTCTCGAAGCTCCATTTTGGCACTCCCTTCAAAATAGTTAAACGTTTAATTTTAACAAAAGATATACTACCATATTTTTTCAATTCTTTTTTACAAAAAAGAAAAATGCTCTATTTTTTTAAAAGTTTACGAACTGTTAAAACATTACGTTTTATTTATTTGTCAAAAGTGAGCTTTGTGTTCTTGTGATTTTTGTCGTTTTTGTTGTGCAATAGTAACAAATACCAATGGTAAAATTTAACTGACCTTTGAACAAAATATATCAAAAACCCTTGAAAAGGTAACTACATTTTGATATTATTATCTTGATGTAATGTGTAATTATGTTTTGGGGGTGGCAAAGTGGAAAAAAATCCTCGCAAGGAGAATTACAATGATTTTCCCTTGTACGTGTTTCACCAGGGGCGCAACTTTAAAGCGCAGGAGTTTTTAGGTGCCCACAGGGTGGAGGATGGAAAATACGTTTTTCGTGTGTGGGCTCCCCACGCAACCGCAGTTTTTGTAATAGGTGATTTTAACGGATGGGATGAAAATTCCTGTTCACTTTATCGCCTGAGCGACGGTGGCGTTTGGGAAGGCTACGCCGAGGGTGTAAAGAATTTTGACTCTTACAAATTTTTGATTTATGGTGTCGACGGGTTTAAGCATTATAAAGCAGACCCGTATGCAATACACGCAGAAACAAGGCCGAGCACAGCCTCAAAAATATTTGAGGGAAGCTACAAGTGGCGAGATAGTGCGTGGCTTAAGAAAAGGCGAGAAAAATCAATATATAAAGCTCCCGTAAATATATACGAGGTGCATTTAGGCTCTTGGAAAATTTACGAGGATGGCAATACCCTTAGTTACAGAGATATGGCAAGGGAGCTTGTTGCCTACGTAAAGCAAATGGGCTACACTCATATTGAGGTGATGCCTGTTGCAGAGCACCCGTTTGACGGCTCCTGGGGTTACCAGGTTACAGGCTATTTTGCAGTTACCTCTCGCTATGGTACACCCGATGATTTTAAATATTTTGTAGATGAGTGCCACAGAGCAGGTATTGGCATTATTGTGGACTGGGTGCCTGCCCATTTCCCTAAGGATGCTCACGGTCTTGCAATTTTTGACGGTGAGGCCTGCTACGAGTATAAGGACCCTAAAAAGGGTGAGCACCTGCAGTGGGGCACCAAGGTGTTTGACTACGGCAGAAACGAGGTACAGTCCTTCCTTATTTCAAACGCACTTTTCTGGTTTGATGAGTACCACATAGACGGCCTCAGAGTAGATGCTGTAGCATCTATGCTCTACCTGGATTACAACAGAGAGGATGGCCAATGGATTGCCAACGAAAACGGTGGTAACGAAAACCTTGAGGCTATTGCATTTATGAAAATGCTTAACGAAACAGTTTTCAAGGAGCACGGCGATATTATGATGATTGCCGAGGAAAGCACTGCCTGGCCTATGGTATCAAAGCCTGCATTTATGGGTGGACTCGGCTACAACTTTAAGTGGAATATGGGCTGGATGAACGACATCCTTCGCTACTTCTCCCTTGAAGGAATACACAAAAAATATAATCACGATTTAATCACCTTCTCGTTTTTCTACGCATTTTCCGAAAACTTTGTTTTGCCTATATCTCACGACGAGGTTGTTCACGGTAAATGCTCGCTTATAAATAAAATACCCGGTAACTACAACGAAAAGTTTGCAGGGGTAAGAGCTTTCTTAGGATATATGTATGCACATCCCGGTAAAAAGCTGTTGTTTATGGGTACGGAATTTGGTCAGTTTATTGAATGGGACTACAAAAAAGGCCTTGATTGGATTTTGCTTGACTATGAAATGCACGTTTTATTGCAGGACTACGTAAGGGAGCTTAATAAGTTCTACAAGGCAAATTCCCCAATGTGGCAGATAGACTACAGCTGGGAGGGCTTTAACTGGATAGTCAGCGATGACAAGGATAATTCCGTAATCGCATTTGTAAGAAACGATGAAAACGGTGAACGAGTTGTTGCAATTTGCAATTTTACTCCCGTTATGAGGGAGCAGTACAAAATCGGCGTTCCCGATGCAGACGCTTACGAAATAGTATTTAACACCGACAGTAAAAAATTCGGTGGTAACGGTGAAAGGGTAAAGAAAACTTATACGGTGAAGGAAGGGCCGATGCACGGCTACGAGCACTACGTTGAGATGAAGCTTCCACCTATGACAACTATTTACCTCAAACCAAAAAATAAAGAAGTAAAAGCAAAATAATTCAAATTAATATAGAAAAGGATAGTGATACAAATGGCAAAAAAGACAGAATGTATAGCAATGCTGCTTGCAGGTGGCCAGGGCTCCCGTCTTGGTGTGCTTACAAAAAATATTGCTAAGCCTGCTGTTCCGTACGGCGGCAAGTACAGAATTATCGACTTTCCACTTTCAAACTGTGTAAACTCGGGTATTTACACCGTAGGTGTACTTACACAGTACCAGCCCCTCGAGCTTAACGGCTACATCGGTAACGGTGGTCCTTGGGACCTTGACAGGGCAGACGGTGGTGTTCATATACTTTCACCATACCAGCAAATAGAGGGTACAGAGTGGTATAAGGGCACAGCAAATGCTATTTACCAGAATATTCAGTTTATTGACAGATATAACCCTGAATACGTTGCAATTCTTTCAGGCGACCACATCTATAAAATGGACTATGCAAAAATGCTTCAGTTCCATAAGGAAAAGGATGCAGCCTGCACAATTGCTATGCTTGAGGTGCCGTGGGAGGAGGCTTCCCGTTTCGGCCTTATGTTTGTAGATGATGACGGTAGAATTACAGCCTTTGAGGAGAAGCCAAAGAATCCAAAGAGCAATAAGGCATCTATGGGTGTTTATATGTTCACCTGGGAAAAGCTTCGTAAGTACCTTATTGATGATGAAAACGACCCTGATTCATCAAATGACTTTGGTAAAAACGTTATTCCTGCAATGCACGAGGCAGGCGAAAGACTTTTCGCATACGGCTTCGACGGCTATTGGAAGGACGTTGGTACAATAGATTCCCTTTGGGAGGCAAACCTTGACCTGCTTAATCCAAAGGTTAACATTGACCTTAGCGATACAAGCTGGAAAATATACGGCAGAGGCGCAAACAGCGCTCCACAGTATATTGCAGACAGTGCAGTTGTTGAAAACTCTATCGTAACAGCAGGTAGCGAAATTGAGGGTAAAATTGATTACTCCGTGCTTTTCTCCGACGTTACTGTTGAAGAGGGTGCATACGTAGATTATTCAATAATTATGCCAGGCGCAGTTATAAAAAAGGGTGCAGTTGTGCAGTATGCAATGGTTGCAGAAAATGCAGTTATTGAAGAGGGCGCAGTTGTAGGTGAAAACCCTGAAAAATGCGAAAATCTCGAAAATTGGGGCGTAAGCGTTGTTGGCCCTAACGTAACGGTAGGCAAAAATGCAAAGGTAAAAGCACAATCAATGATTTCAGAAGATGTTAAGGAGGGTGAAACAGTATGATGCCTAAAAATGTTCTCGGAATAGTTTATTCCAACTCATACGATACTTGCCTCGAGGCACTTACAGCAAGGCGCACAATGGGCTCTGTTCCCTTCGGTGGCAGATATCGCCTTATAGATTTTCCACTTTCAAATATGGTTAACTGTGGTATTACAAAGGTTGGCGTTATTGCAAACAGCAACTTCCGTTCACTTATGGACCATATCGGTAGTGGCAGACCTTGGGACCTTTCAAGAAAGGTTGACGGTCTTACAATGCTTCCACCATTCACACCAACAGCAGCAGATTCCTCAAACAGAATTGATGCTTTGGCAAGAATCATGGATTTCATTTCACACTCAAAGCAGGAGTACGTGCTCCTTATGGACTCTAACTTTGTGTGCAATATGGATTTATCAAAGCTTTTTGATTTCCATTCACAGAAAAATGCAGATATTACTATCGGCTACTGCCACGGTCAGCTTCCAAAGCTTCAAAATCAGGCAGTAATCGAATTGGATGCAGATTCAAAAATTACAAGCGTAGGCATCGACGTTAAAACAAATTCCGATGTAAACTACGTTGCTCACATTATTCTTATAAGAAAAGCACTTCTCGAAAGACTTATCGGTGATGCGGAAAGCTATGCTTATACAAGCTTTGAGAAGGATATTATTCAGAGAAACGTTGCTACTCTTAATATTTACGGCTATGAAATTAAAGAGTGGAATTACACAATTGACAGTATGAATTCATACTTTGCAGCAAATATGGCTCTTCTTGAGAAAGCTTCAAGAAAGGCACTTTTCAGTAGCGAAAGCCCTATATATACAAAGGTGCGTGACGATATGCCTGTTGTATACGGCATTTCCTCCTGCTGCCAGAATTCTCTTATTGCAGACGGCTGCCAGATTGAGGGTACGGTTAAAAACAGTATCGTTTTCCGTGGCGCAAGGGTTGCAAAGGGTGCAGTAGTTGAAAACTCCATACTTATGCAGGATGCATTTGTAGGTGAGGATGCAAGGCTTAACTGCGTAATTATGGATAAAAATACAATGATTACACCTAAAAAGGTGCTTTCAGGTGATAAGAGCTATCCGTTATTTGTTGGTAAGGATATTGTTATCTAAGCATTAATTATTTTTTAGGAGGGACAGGTATGGCAGTATGTCCTGTTTGTGGCTGTAAAACAGATGCTTTAGATTTTGTTGAAAGCAAAATAGGAGCGTCAGATATCAGCGTGTGCTCATTTTGCCATAGGCAGTTGAACGTATTAAATGCAGGCTCTGCAGGCGAAGCACAGCTTAATTGGCTTAGGGCGGTTTTAACTAAAGAGGTTCCCGAGCGTGGCGCCGATACGTTGGCTGCGCTTGAAGAGCTGTATGAAAAAAATGGTGGAAAGCCTGCTCCGGCAGGGCAACCACAGGCTGAACCATACACAACCCCTACATATACGGCTGCTCCCTCAGGCTCTGCTTCGGGCGAGGCAGCACAGGGTGAGCAGGTTGACGTTGCTCAGCTGTTAAAACGAGTTGAAAAGCTGGAAAAACAGCTGAGCTCAATGAAAAGGTCCATGCTTTTCAAAACAATTTGCGAAATAGCACTACCAATAATTTTGGGTATAATAATACTCATAGTTTTCTTTTCATCGGATTTTTATGGTGAATTATCATATATGTTTGAAAGCTTTATGGGTTAGTAAAGCAAACTAATCAAATTTAATTATAAGGAGATTTCTTATGAAGGTTTTATATGCAGCAAGTGAAGCATTACCATTTATAGCAAGTGGTGGTCTTGGTGATGTTGCAGGCTCTCTTCCACAGGCATTGAGAAAAAGGCTTGTAGGTTGTAGAGTGGTAATGCCTCTTTACGATGGTATTAAGCAGGAGCTTAAGGATACAATGAAATTTGTTACAAATATTTGTGTGCCTGTTGCTTGGCGCAGACAGTATTGTGGCATTTTTGAAGCAAAAAGTGGTGGAGTAATATATTATCTTTTAGATAATCAATATTATTTCAAAAGAGATTCTCTGTACGGCTTTTACGATGATGCAGAGCGTTTTGCATTTTTCTCAAGAGCAATACTTGAAATGCTTCCACACATTGATTTTAAGCCCGATATTATCCATTGTAACGACTGGCAAACAGCATTAACACCTGTGTATTACAGCACAATTTATGCTCAAAGACCGGGCTATGAAAATATTAAAACAGTATTTACAATTCACAACATTCAGTACCAGGGTGTGTATGGCGAGGAGCTTATCGATAACGTTGTAGGCATCGATAACGCACACAGAAGCCTGCTTGAATACGACGGTGCAATTAACCTTATGAAGGGTGGCATTGAGTGTGCAAACGCAGTAAGCACAGTTAGCCCCTCCTACGCAAGGGAGATTTTGGACCCTTGGTATTCACACGGACTTGATACTATACTTAAGGAGCGCTCATATAAGCTTAGAGGTATTCTTAACGGTATAGACGTTGTCAACTATGACCCTGAAACAGATAAGGATATTTTCAAGAACTACACAGTTGATAATATCAGAGGTAAATACGTTAATAAAAGAGAACTCCAGAAGCTTTTAGGGCTTCCGGAGAAAAGTGATACTCCTGTTATGGGTATGGTTACACGCCTTGTTTCACACAAGGGTCTTGACCTTTGTAAAGAGGTTTTAGACGAGCTTCTTTCCACAACAGATATTCAGCTTGTAGTTTTAGGCTCAGGCGATTATCAGTACGAGGAATTTTTCAGAGGCCTTGCAGCAAGGTACCCCGAGCAGGTTGGCCTTTGCCTTGGCTTTGTGCCTGACCTTGCACGTAAAATCTACGCAGGTGCAGATATGTTCCTTATGCCATCAAAGAGTGAGCCTTGCGGACTTTCACAAATGGTAGCTCTGCGCTACGGTACAATACCGATTGTACGTGAAACAGGTGGCCTTCGTGACTCTGTTACCGACAGTGGCGACGGTGAAGGCAACGGCTTTGTGTTTGCTACCTACAACGCTCACGATATGCTCCATTCAATAAGAAGGGCAGTTGAGGGCTACCAGGATAAAAAGGGTTGGGCAATTCTTGTTAAGCGTGCTATGGAAAGCGACAACAGCTGGGGCAAGTCTGCCAACGAATATATTAAAATGTATAAAGAGATATTAAAAGCATAATTAATCAGACACCTTGATTTTGTCTAAATTTTTGCTTATAATACCTTCTACGCCTTTAATGACGGCCTCGATGCTTTTTGGTTCGGGGCCGCCGTATCTTCTGGCAGTAACCGTCTTTTCGGGGAAATCATTTAAAATGATTTCCGTTGCAGAAAGTGCAAGTGGCTGGGCAAAGCGTGGTGGCAGCGAAAACCACCTTTTGGGTATGTAGCCCTGCTGTGCAGCTGCAAAAAGTGTACGGTAAAGTGCTATAGCATACAAAAAATCGGCAGCATCGCCTGCTTGTGAGGAGCCTGCGTTCATTCTTTCGTGGGTCATAATTGCAGCACGGTATATTGTTCGGGTGTTGAAAACGGAGTCCTCCTCCTTATCCTCAAGCACCTTTGAATCAAGCCCTGTTCTGCTGTCTGTTCTGCCTAAAATATAGTCAGTTGTTACGTTATAGTACTCTGCAATTTTGCAAAGAAAATCCAGGTTGAACTCCCTGATACCTTTTTCGTAGTGGGAAAGTAACGCTTGCGAAATACCTAAATCAACGGCAGCAGCCTTTTGGCTAAGGCCACGCTCTGCCCTTAATTCAACTATTCTTTCTGAGTATGTTGCCAAAAAATCACATCCAATTTGTTATATTGAATTTGTATTAATTATACAGATTGTATAATATATTACACCATTTTACAGGAGAATGCAATGAAAACTTATACAGTTTATTTAATTCGCCACGCCCTTACCCAGGGTAACCTTGAGGGCAGATACATAGGCCAAACCGATGAAGAGCTTTGCAAGGAGGGCATAGAGCAGCTCCAAGCAATGAAAAATGATTACGGCTACCCATATCCCGACGTTGTTTTTACAAGTGGTCTTAAACGCTGTAAGCAAACAGCCGCCATACTTTACCCAGATAAAACCCCTATTGAAATGAGGGACTTTGAGGAGTGCGATTTTGGTGAGTTTGAAGGCCACACAGCCGAGGAATTAGAGCCATACGAGGAGTTTTCACAGTGGCTTTCGGGTGGTGAGGATGCGCGCCCACTTAATGGCGAAAGCAATAAAGAATTTGCCGAAAGAGTGTGCGATTGCTTTAGTAAAACAGTAGAAGGCCTTTTAAAAACAGGCACACAAAAGGCTGCTATAATAACACACGGTGGTGTTATTATGACTATTTTATCTGCCTTCGGCTTACCGGAGCTTCCTATGACAGAGTGGCTTTGTCCTTCAGCCTGTGGTTATACAATCCGTATTACTCCATCACTTTGGAGCAAAATTAATAAGGTTGAGGTTATTAACGAGATTCCAAGCGAGCCTCTTACTGCCTCGCAGGAGGAAATGCTGTGGGATTATTACCCCGAGCTTCCCGAAGACGATATGGGTTTTGATGATACTGACGAGGAATAAATTTTCTCGTTTAGCGTATTGCTTTGTTTAAAAAACGGAGGTTACATATGTCTGATTACAAAATTTATGCAAACCACGCCCACCTTTTCCCCAAAAACACAAAGCCAAACGGAGATAAGGAATACCTTAAAAGACTGCTTGATGAATGTGGTATAGAAAAAGCAGTTTGCTTTGCGCCCTTTCAAAATCAAATGGCTATGTATGACCTTGTGGAAAACAGAAACCAATGGTTAGCACGAGAAATTGCAAACGAGCCACAGCTTGTGGGCTTTGGCACAATTAACTTTGATGAAGATAATTTAGAGGACCAGGTAAAGCAGATTGCAGAGCTTGGGCTTTTGGGTATTAAAATCCACCCTGCCTACCAGGAGGTAAAAATAGACTCACCACAGCTTTTCAGAGTGTATGAGGCTGCACAAAAGGAGGATTTATTTTTATCCTTCCATACAGGCCTTCATTGGCACAGAATTTCCGACTATGCAATGCTCCTTTTTGATGAGGTGGCATATAATTTCCCCAATTTGCGCTTTAGTATGGAGCATATGGGTGGCTACAGCTTTTTTAAGGAAACACTTCTTATTATGAATAATAACTCACGAGGGGAGCGCCTCACTACCTTTGCAGGGTGGACAAGTATTGCAATGCAAACCGATGATATGGGCAACCCTCGCCAGGGCGCTTGGTCTTTAACAAATGATGACCTTTGTACACTTATTCACCAAACAGGTATTGAGAGAAGCATTTTCGGTCTTGATACTCCGTATAATGATGCTAAAAAAATTAGCGAGGCTATTGAAAGAATAAAGCACTTGCCGATAACAGAAGAGGCAAAAATAGCTATTCTTGGTGGAAATCTTAAAAGAGAATTGAAGCTATAAGTATGAACCTGACACTTAGATGGTGTGTCAGGTTTTTATTTTTAGCTATTTATTTTTCTTTCTTCAAATTATAATATATTGCATTTTTAGGCAAATAGTATTATCATAAAAACATATTTTTTACAGAGGTTTTTTTATGATAATAGATTTTCATACCCACGTTTTTCCCGAAAAAATAGCAAAGCCAACAATAGAAAAGCTTAGCTTTGTTTCAGGAGGCTTAATCCCTCAAACAGACGGCACGATTAACGGCTTAAAGACAGTAATGGAGCGAGACGGTATCGATAAAAGCGTTACCCTTGCAATAGCAACAAATGCAAAGCAGCAAAGGGCAGTAAACGACTATATTGCAGCCTTACAAAGCGACAGTATAATACCTTTCGGCTCGGTTTACCCTTGGGCAGAGGATGCCCTTGAGGAGCTTGAACGAATAAAAGCAATGGGCTTAAAGGGGATAAAGCTCCACCCCGAATATCAGCAGTTTTTTGTGGATGATGAAAAGCTAAAGCCTTTGTATAAAAAGGTGTCGGAGCTTGGTCTTATAATACTTTTCCACGCAGGTGAGGATATGGGCTACCCTGCTCCTTACCACGCAACACCCGAAAGGCTGAAAAAGGCAGCAGGGTGGATAGATTCGCCTATGATTTGCGCTCATTGGGGTGGTGCAAATATGGGTGAGCAGGTGCTCAAGCACCTTTGCGATATACCTGTATATTTTGATACAGCCTTTGGCTATGCTTCAATGCCTAAGGATAGAGCCTTGCGTATACTTGATAAAAAAGGTGCCGATTGGATTATTTTTGGGTCAGATTGCCCCTGGCATTCACCCTCCTGGGACGTGCGAATGATAGAAACACTTGAGCTTTCCCAAACAGAAAAAGAAAAAATCTATCATCTTAATGCAGAAAAACTTTTAAAAATTTAATAAAAAATAAAACAAGGAATCATCTGTGATTCCTTGTTTTTGTTTAAATTATATTGTAAATCAAGGGTGAAAGCGAAGGGGCGTCATTTGTTACCGTAATAGCCCTCATAAAGCAAGCCTTGGCATAGCTAATAGCAGCTGCGTCGTTTGTGTGCAGCACAGCAAGTGCTTCACCCTTGCTGATTTTATCACCTGTTTTCTTTTTCAAAACAATGCCTGCACTCATATCAATTGCTGAGTCCTTAGTTTCTCTGCCGGCACCTAAAATAACTGCGCATATACCGATTTTTTCAGTATCCATAGCACTGATATGGCCGTCGGCCTCTGCTGTTATCTCGTAGGTAATGCCTGCCTGTGGGAACAGGGTAGTATTTTCTATCCACTCTATGTTGCCCCCCTGGGCAGCAATCCATTCCTTGAATTTACTAAAGGCTTTGCCACTTGCAAGGGCATCCTCTGTAAGGGCTCTTGCTTCGGCAGAGCTTATTCCCTTGGTTATAGCAACAATTTGTGTTGCAAGGGCAAGGCAAACCTCTTTTAAATCCTGTGGGCCGTTGCCTGTAAGCACGTCAATTGCCTCTTTTACCTCAAGGGCGTTGCCTATGTTGTGGCCGAGAGGTATATCCATATTAGTTATTACTGCAGAGGTGTTTCTGCCACAGCTTTCACCTATTTTTACCATTGCCTGTGCTAATTCTGTAGCAGCCTCAGGTGTTTTCATAAATGCACCCGAGCCGTACTTAACGTCTAAAACAATGTTTTTTGCACCTGCGGCAAGCTTTTTAGACATTATACTTGACGCAATAAGAGGCAGGCTGTCTACAGTTGCAGTAACGTCTCTTAATGCATACAGCTTTTTATCGGCAGGGGTTAGGTTGCCTGTTTGTCCGACTACTGCAAGGCCTGTTTTATTTACCACATCAAAAAATTCTTCAGGTGAAAGTGCCGTGTTAAAGCCTTGTATAGATTCAAGCTTATCTATTGTGCCACCTGTGTGGCCAAGGCCTCTGCCACTCATTTTTGCCATTACACAGCCAAGGGAGGCAGCAATAGGTGCAACAATAAGCGTTGTTTTATCACCAACGCCACCTGTACTGTGCTTGTCGGCAGATAAAGCGCCAAAGCAGGATAAATCAACAGTATCACCACTTTCAGCCATAGCAGAGGTAAGGTAGGCCGTTTCTTCCTCGGTCATACCCTTATAAAAAATTGCCATACATAGCGCAGATGCCTGGTAATCGTGTATTGAGCCGTCTACGTAGCCGTTTATAAAAAAGTAGATTTCTTCACGGGATAGCTCACCACCATCTCGTTTCTTTTTTATAATATCGTAAATTCTCATATTATTTCACATCCTTCGGTGAAAATGAAAGTGGCAAAAGCTCCTTTAAGGTTACAATATCAAAGTCCTGCTCTGATTTGCCGAGCAAAATTTCAAAATCATCCTCACAAAATTCGCGAATTACCTGTCGGCAAACTCCACAGGGAGCAAAAATGCCGTTTATTATTCCGTTTTTGCCACCACAAACTGCAATTTTTGCAAACTCCTTTTCGCCCTCGGAAATTGCCTTGAAAAATGCAACTCTTTCGGCGCATACAGTAGGAGAAAATGCGGCGTTTTCAATATTTGTGCCTGTATAAACCTTGCCGTTTTTACAAAGCAGGGCTGCACCTACCTTGCAATTTGAGTAGGGTGAGTATGATTTTTTTGTAGCCTCAACAGCAAGGCTGTAAAGCTTTTTGTTATCCATAAAATCAACCTTTCAAAAGCTCTTTTACTGTGTTTGCAATATGTGTAAAGCCATCTATTGTACCAAGGTTTTTCGGCTCAATTTCGTTGCCGTAAAGTATATAGGGAACATATTCTCTCGTGTGGTCGGTGCCTTTAAAGTCAGGGTCACAGCCGTGGTCTGCAGTAATTATAAGTGCATCCCCACAAGACATATTTTCAATAAATCCTGAAAGCCATTTATCAAAATCTGCAAGAGCCTGTGCGTAGCCGTCTGCATTCCTTCTATGGCCAAAAACCATATCAAAATCAACAAGGTTAATAAAGCAAAGTCCGTTGAAATCCTTTTGTTGATAAAAATCTGCCTTGCTCATACCGTCAAAATTATTTTCGGTATACACGTATTCCGTTAAGCCCTTGCCTTCAAAAATATCTCGTATTTTGCCTACACCTATTACGTCAAAGCCATCTGCCTTTAGCTGGTCAAGCATAGTTTCCTTTGGTGGCTCTAAAGAAAAATCGTGGCGCCGAGGTGTTCTTTTAAAGGGGTATTTACCCTCAAAGGGCCTTGCAATTACTCTGCCAACACCTAATTCACCTGTAAGCATTTCTCTTGCAATTTTGCAAATTTCATACAGCCTTTCAGGTGCAATAAGCTCCTCGTGGGCAGCAATTTGAAAAACGCTGTCTGCCGAGGTGTAAACTATAGGGAAGCCTGTTTTTAGGTGCTCGTTGCCGTAGTCCTTTAAAACCTCTGTGCCTGAGTAAACCCTGTTGCACAAAACAGAGGTGCCGATTCTTTTTTCGAAAGCCTCAATAAACGCTTTCGGAAAGCCGTCAGGGAAGGTGGGTAGTGGCTTTTCGGAAACAATACCTGCGATTTCCCAATGGCCGATAGTTGTATCCTTGCCATTGGAAAGCTCCCTAAGTCTTGCAACCTGTGCATTTAACGTGCCCTCACCTAAAAAAGAAAGGCCGTCAATATGGGTATAGCCTATTCCCTTAAGGGTATCTATATTAAAATTAGCAGATTTTGCAATTGATTTTATTGTGCTGCAGCCTTCATCGCCAAAAAGGGTAGAGTCGGGGGCTTCGCCTATACCACAGCTATCTAAAACAATAAGAAAAACACGTTTGAATTTTTTCATTATAACTTTACCGCCGTTTCAAGAGAAAGCCTCATCATATCAGTAAATGAGTTTTGTCTGTCATCTGAAGAAAGGCTTTCGCCTGTTAGCAGGTGGTCGGAAACTGTAAGTATTGCAAGAGCCGATTTCCCTGCCCTTGCAGCGTTCATATAGAGAGCGGCAGCCTCCATTTCAACACCTAAAACACCCATTTTACCCCAAAGGGCAGCAGAGGTTTCGCTTTCAGGTAAGCCCTGCTCATCGTTGTAGAAGGTGTCTGAGGAAAGCACGTTGCCTACCTTGTAGCTAAGGCTTAATTCCTCTGCCTTTTCAACAGTTTTTCTTAAAAGAGAAAAGTCTGCAATAGGGGCAAAGGTGCCTGGTAATCTAAAGGTGTGCGCAAAGCTTGAGTTAGTACAAGCACCCTGAGCAATAATAATATCTCTCACCTTAACCTGTGGGCACATACCACCTGCAGAGCCCACTCGAATAATGTTTTCAACGTCAAAAAAGTTAAAAAGCTCGTAGCTGTAAATGCCTATTGAAGGCATACCCATGCCTGATGCCATAACACTGACAGGTACACCCTTGTAGGTACCTGTGTAGCCGTGTATGCCACGTACGTTGTTTACTAATTTTGCATTTTCAAGAAAGTTTTCTGCAATAAACTTTGCTCTTAACGGGTCACCGGGCATAAGCACGGTTTTTGCAAAATCGGAAGGACTTGCGTTAATGTGTGGGGTAGGGTAGTTAGACATAATTCTGTCTCCTTTTGTTATAAATTTAGTAGCTAAATCACACCGAATACATTTTAAACATACTCGCATAAAGTCCGTCTTTAGCCACCAACTCATCGTGGCTGCCTATTTCTGCAATGCCGTCCTTTGTGAAAACTATAATTTTATCTGCGTTTTTAATAGTTGTAAGCCTGTGGGCAACGGTAATAGTTGTTCTGCCCTTTGCCAAAAGCTCAAGAGATTTTTGCACAAGGTACTCGCTCTCGTTATCAAGTGCGCTTGTGGCCTCATCAAGTATAAGTATTTTTGGGTTTTTAAGAAAAACTCGTGCAATGCTTATTCTTTGCTTTTGGCCACCCGAAAGCTTAACGCCTCTTTCACCAACGTAGGTATCAAAGCCGTCAGGCAGCTTTTCAATAAACTCAAGTGCACCTGCAAGCTCTGCAGCCTTTCTGATTTCCTCTTCGGTTGCGCCCGGCTTTCCGTATTCAATGTTTTCTCTTACAGTACCTGCAAAAAGGTAAACATCCTGCTGCACAATACCAATATTTTCTCTAAGACTCTTAAGTGTAACGTCACGAATATCTATGCCGTCAATTTTAATTGAGCCGTCTGTAAGCTCATAAAAACGTGGAATAAGGTTGCAAATCGTAGTTTTACCGCCACCCGAAGGGCCAACAAGGGCAAAGCTTTCGCCACTGCCGATATTAATATTTACATCCTTTAAAACATATTCGGTGTCTTCGGAATATTTAAACGAAACGTTTTCAAAATCAATTTTACCATCGGTAACGGTAAGCTCTGTTGCACCCTCTTTATCTACAATAGTAGGGTCAGTGTCAATAATTTCGCAAAATCTTTCAATACCTGTCATACCACGCTGGAATTGCTCTGCAAAATCAATAATTTTTCGTATTGACGTAAGAAGCGTAGTAATGTAAAGCAGGTAAGCGATATAATCGGGGGCTTCAATTTTGCCTTTAACAAGTGCAAAGGCGCCTGCCACAACGATTATTATGTACATAACGCCCTCGGAAACTCTGTTTATAGAGCTGTGAGAGCCCATATATTTGTAAACCTTTGATTTAATTTGAAGGAATTTTTCGTTGCCTTTTTTAAATTTCTTTTCCTCAATGCCCTCGTTTGCAAAGGATTTTACAACCCTTACACCTAAAAGCGAATCCTCGATTTGGCTGTTCAGTTCACCAACAACAACCCTTGATTCTCTAAAGCCCTCCTTCATTCTCTTTCTGAAATATTGAAGGGCGAGCATCATAACAGGGAGCACAGCAAACAAAAGCAGGGTTAAGGGAACGTTTACCGTGCAAAGAATTATAAATGAAACAATAATTTTAATTCCTGCAATAAAAAATTCCTCGGGGCAATGATGTGCAAACTCTGTAACGTCAAACAAATCGCTTGTAATACGTGACATTATTGTGCCTACCTTGGTGTTGTCGTAGTAGGAGTAAGAGAGCCTTTGCAAATGGCCGAAAAGGTCCTTACGCATAGCAGTTTCCATCTTTGTGCCCATAATATGGCCGATGGATGCCATATAGTAGTTTGCAACTGCATCTACAATGCGCAAAAGGATGTAAATACCACCAATAGAGAGTATTACCTTTGGTGTGAGCGAAGCAATATCGTCTATTGCAGCACCTGTTATAAACTTTACAATAAGTGGCAGCACAAGCTCGCAAACGGTGGTAAGCGCAGCGCAAAAAAGGTCAAAAACAAGAGTTTTCCAATGGCTTTTGTAGTATGGAAGAAACCTTTTAAGCAGTAAAATTGTACTTGTTTTCTGTTCAGTTTTTTGTGTTTTAGCTTTCATTGTAACAATGACCTTTCAATATATAAATTATTTATTATTATATTATCACAATATTAAATAAATCAACACTTTTTTACAAAAAACTATTGATACTTTTTTTGTTTTCTGCGATAATAAGGTGATATATTTTAAAACATTATAATGGAGTTTTATGTTATGAATTACGACTGCAATAAATTAGCGGAGCTTTTATTTCCTCACATTACCTCTACTGTAGAGGATTTAGAGGAAAGGTACCCTGAAAGAGGTCTTTCTGAAGGTGCAAGGGTTACCCGTTTTGCACCGTCACCAACAGGCTACCTTCACATTGGTGGGCTTTTCGGCGCACTTGTAGACGTGCTTACTGCAAAGGCTACAAAGGGCGTTTCCTACCTTCGTATTGAGGATACCGACAAAAAAAGAGAAATAGACGATGGCGTTTCTGCAATCATTAACGGCTTTGAGTCCTTCGGTATTGACTTTGATGAAGGTGTTACAGGCTTCAACGAGGAAAAGGGTGCATACGGCCCATACACACAAAGCAAGCGTGCAGAAATTTACCAAACAGTTGCAAAGGCTTTAGTTCAAAAAGGACTTGCTTACCCTTGCTTCTGCACAGCAGAGGAGCTTTCTGCAATCCGAGAGGAGCAGGAAAAGGGCGATGCACTTATTTGGGGCTACTTTGGCAAATGGGCAAAGTGCCGTGACCTTTCTCTCGAGGCGATTGAGGCAAACCTTAAAGAGGGCAAGCCTTATGTATTGCGCTTCCGTTCAGACGGTAGTGAGGATAAAAGAATTTTCTTTGATGATATTATCCGTGGCAAAATCGAAATGCCTGAAAATATTATTGATGAGGTGTTACTTAAATCCGACGGTATTCCTACATACCACTTTGCACACGCCTGTGATGACCACTTTATGCGCACAACCCACGTTATACGTGGCGAGGAGTGGATATCCTCAGTGCCTAAGCACATTGCACTTTTCAAGGCTTGTGGCTTCCGTGTACCTAAATATGCACACACACCACAGGTTATGAAAATTGATGAAGAGGATGGCACAAAGCGTAAGCTTTCAAAAAGAAAGGACCCTGAAGCAGCGGTCAGCTACTTTGTAGAGCAAGGCTTCCCTAAGGAGAGCCTTATTGAGTACCTTCTCACTCTTCTCAACTCAAACTTTGAGGATTGGCGCAGAGCAAACCCGGGCGTAGACGCCTTCAGCTTCCCATTTAACCTTAAAAAGATGAGCCCCAGTGGTTGTCTTTTTGACCTTGTAAAGCTTAACGACGTTAGCAAAAATGTAATTTCTGTTATGAAGGCAGATGAGGTTTACACCTACATTGCAAAATGGGCAGAGAAATACGATGAAGAGTTTTTCAAGGTGTTTACTGCGGATAAGGCTTTCTCAACAGCACTTGTTAATATAGACAGGGAGAGCCCGAAGCCTCGTAAGGATATTGCAAAATGGAGCGAGGTTAAGGAGTATTTCTCATATATGTTTGATGAATACTACACATCTGATTTCCAGCTTCCCGAAAATATTTCTAAAGAGGATGCAAAGGCAATTCTCCAAAAATATTTAACTGTTTACGACAGTGCAGATGACAAAGACCAATGGTTTGCAAAAATAAAAGATTTATGCGAGCCACTCGGCTTTACACCAAACGTTAAAGAATACAAGCAAAATCCCGATGCCTTTAAGGGTCACGTTGGTGACGTTTCTACAGTAATTCGCCTTGCAGTTACATCAAGAAGAAACACACCTGACCTTTGCTCGATAATGAGCCTTTTAGGCAAAGAGAGAGTTAATAACAGAATCAATTCGATTATCGAATCGCTTTAAGGAGATATATTATGGAAGAAATTTTTGAAACTGCGGGTAATTTTATCCACGATATTATTGATGAAGAATTAGCAGAGGGTGTTAATACCAGGGTGCAGACCCGTTTCCCACCTGAGCCAAACGGCTACCTTCACATTGGCCACGCAAAGGCTATTTGCATAGACTTTACAACTGCTATGAAATACGGTGGCGTTTGTAACCTTCGTCTTGACGATACTAACCCTGCTAAAGAGGATATTGAGTACGTTGAGTCCATTAAAGAGGATATTGAATGGCTCGGCTTTAAGTGGGAGAAATGCCTTTACGCTTCAAGCTACTTTGATTTTCTCTACGAGTGTGCAATAAAGCTTATTAAAGACGGTAAGGCTTACGTTGATGACCTTACTGCAGAGCAGATGAGAGAGTACAGAGGTACACTTACAGAGCCGGGTAAAAACAGCCCATACCGTGATAGAAGCGTTGAGGAAAATCTTGACCTTTTCAAAAGAATGACAGAGGGCGAGTTCCCTGATGGTGCAAAGGTATTACGTGCAAAAATTGATATGGCATCACCTAATATGAATATGCGTGACCCTGCAATTTACAGAATTATGCACGTTGACCACCACCAGACAGGCGATAAGTGGTGCGTTTATCCGATATACGACTTTGCTCACCCACTTTCAGACGCTCGTGAGGGTGTAACCTATTCACTTTGCTCACTTGAGTTTGAAAACCACAGACCACTTTACAACTGGTTTATTGAGCAAATCGGCTTTGAGGAGCCACCAAGGCAGATTGAGTTTGCTCGCCTTAACCTTAATTACTGCATTACGTCAAAAAGAAGAAATATTCGCCTTGTTACAGATAACCTTGTTTCGGGCTGGGATGACCCTCGTATGGCAACAATTTGTGGTATGCGCAGAAGGGGCTACCCTGCAAAGGCTATCAGAACCTTTATTGAAAAGGTTGGCGTTTCAAAGGCATACAGCGTAGTTGACTACGGTCTTCTTGAAGCTTGTGTAAGAGATGAGCTTAACGAGCAGGCACCAAGAGCAATGGCTGTGCTTGACCCGATTAAGGTTGTTATAGATAACTACCCAGAGGGACAGACCGAGGAAATTACAGTTGAGGTACACCCTGAAAAACCTGAGCTTGGTACAAAAACAGTTACCTTCGGCAGAGAAATTTACGTTGAAAGAAACGACTTTATGGCAGAGCCTGTAAGAAAGTATTTCCGTCTTTACCCCGGTAACGAGGTTCGCCTTAAGGGTGCATACTTTATCACCTGCAACTCCTACGAAACAGATGCAGAGGGTAACGTAACAGTTCTTCACTGCACCTACGACCCTGCTACAAAGGGTGGCAACGCTCCCGATGGCAGAAAGGTTAAGGGCACAATCCACTGGGCAGGCCCTAAGGCTTTTAAGGCTGAGGTTCGTCTTTATGATAGACTCTTTAACGTTGAGGACCCTGCAGGTGTTCCTGATGATGAGTTCGTCAACGCAATTAACCCTGAGTCTCTTATTGTGCTTAAGGATTGCCTTGTTGAAGAGGGCCTTGCTTGTGCAAAGCCTCTCGACTCCTTCCAGTTTATGAGAAACGGCTATTTCTGTGTTGATAAGGATTCAACTGCCGAAGCACCTATTTTCAACAGAACAGTTCAGCTTAATTCATCCTGGAAATAATCAAAAAGCTTTTTTGAAAGGATTTTTACTATGAAAATAACGTATAAGCTTATTTCGGCTCTGCTTGCAATTGCTGTTGTTGCTGTATTAATTTTCACACCACTTGTATTAGTTCGTATTCAGTCAACTGCAGCGCAGATGTTTGTTTATATTACCCACGCTTTGGGCAATAGCTCTGCAAGTGATATAATTGACGAATCCGGTCAAGCACCCGACCATATTGGTGTAAGCATTTCTATAGCAGGTCTTTTGGGCGATGATGCACAGGGTACTGCAGATATTTTCAAGGAAATTGCAAAAGAAAATGATAGCGAGCGCTTGTTAGAGGTGCTGGAGCCTGTAATTGCTCCTTTCTTTGCATTTGTTGTTGCTCTTGTGTTTGTAGCAATTTGCGCAATAGCAGCCGCAATAACAGCTATAGCCACCAAGGACAACCGAAAGGTTATTTACTTCTGTGTGGCAGGCATAGGCTTTTCGCTTATGGTGCCAACCTGCTTCAAGGTAGTTGCAATGCCTTTCCTTTCAGGTGATATTACCCTTGCAGATATTGGTGGCAGTGGTTGGATTACCTTGCTGGGTGAAATTGATGCAATGCAGCTTTCCTCAGGCTTTTGGCTTACCACAGCATTATTTGCAGCAATTATTTTGTGGACTGTGCTTTACAACTACACACTCCCTGCAGATGAAAAGAAGAAAAGACTTATTATGATTGGTGAGGCTGAGCAGGAATGATTTACGACAAAATAGAGAATTTAAGTGTATATTTTGACAGCAGCTCAAAATTTGCAAAGGTTGAGAGCGTGCTTTCAGAGTTTCTTAAAAACCCGTTTGATAGTGGTAAAATAGAGATTGATGGGGATAATATGTGGTGCAACGTTGCAAAATACAACGTTGAAGACGGCACCCCTATTAAATACGAAGCCCACAGAGAATATGCAGACGTGCAGATTATGGTGGATGGCGAAGAAAACGTCGGCTGGGCAAATTTTAAGGAATGTACTATTACAGAGGATTTTAAAGAGGGCTGTGATATTGCATTTATGGATGCTCCAAACGGTCAGCTTTTTGCATTAAGAAAAGGCTATTTTATGGTATTCTTCCCCGAGGATGCCCACGCACCATGCAGAAAAAGCGAAAACGCAGACTTTGCACATAAATTAGTTTTTAAAGTCAGATTATAACTGTTAATAGAAACGGTACCCGAAAAAGACCTTTCGGGTACCGTTTGTTTTTATATAGGCAATTCTGCAATAAGTGTAAATGTGCCGTTCTCGTATTTTATGAGCATATCGCCGTTGTGCTTATCAACAGTTCTTCTAATGCTTTTTAAGCCTAAGCCGTGGTTAACTGTATCCTTCTTGCTGCTTATATAAATACCTGCACGTTTTTTAGGTGCTTCAACTGATGGATTTACAACAGATATAAAAATTCCGTTTTCTGTAGTGATTTTTACATTTATGTACCTTTCGGAAGGGTTTTCTATTTTAACACAGGCTTCAATAGCGTTATCCAGTGCGTTGCTGAGTATGGTGCAAATATCCATGCTAGGTACATTCTCACTATCTAAAGGTGCAATATCAAAGTGTGTAGCTATGCTGTTTTTTTGTGCCAAAAGCATTTTTTCGTTTATTATAGCGTCCACAGCCGAGTTTTTACTAACAGATATATAAGTTGCTTCCTCAACGGCATCTGTCATTTTGTCAAGGTATTCTAAAAGCTGCTCTTTTGTGCCGTTTTCGGCAATACCTCTTAATGATAATATATGGTTTTTTAAATCGTGGCGAAGCTCTCTTGTTCTGTTATAGCTTTCTTCCATTTTTTTGAAGGAGAGTTTTTCAAGGCGCATCTGGGTATTTATAAGAATTTGATTTTTCTGTAGCTCCAATTGATTTTGTAGCTTGGAGAAAAGGAAGAATATAAGAATATTTATGAACACAAGACCTACTGTTGAAATAATTATGTAAGCATTTATTTCCTCACCGGGAGCAAGACGGTCTATATAATACTGGTAAACTGTGAGTGTACCTAAAGTAGTAAGCGGCACTATAAAAAGAAGCAGCCAATACCTGAGGGGTACGCTCTTATTTTTTGATTTTGTAAACAGACCCATCAGAATAATCATTACCAGCATAAAAATGTTTGGTAGCTCAATAGATAGTATTCTGTAGAAAAAGCTTTCCTCTGTAAGGTAGGGAATAGTGCCGATTGCCTTATCTATAATAAAAGAAAAAGCAAAATATGATAGTAGTTTCGATAAAGCAACAAATAAAGAATAGGCAATAAAAAAGAAAGCCTTTAACCTTTTTTTGCCGTCATATAAAGCAAAAACAACGCACAAAATCAACAGGGTTTGCACAAGAGTTTTCAGGTTACCACTTTGCCCTGTTTCCTGCAAGGCAAGAAGTATGCCCGAGCTTAAAATAAAAGCTATGGCATTGGGCAGCTTAGAGGTGTATTTTTTCTCAAAGAAAACATTCATCATAAGAAATGCAAAAACCATTTCTATAGTGGATGAAAAGAATCTTATAAGATAAAAGAGTGTGGTTTCAATAAATTCTATCATATACATCACCTTTTAGACCACAGGAACGCCTGTTTTACTGCTGTAGCCTTGCTTTTGCTTATGGGTAGCCTTGTGCCACAGGTGAGCTCTGCTGTTTCCTTGTTAAGTGTTTTTATTTTTGAGGCATTAACAAGAAAGCTTTGGTGAATACGGATAAAATCCTTTTCTGCAAGCTCTTTTTCAATAGTATCAAGCTTGCCGTAAAAAGAAATATCTTCGTTTTTTGTGTGGATAACGATTACACGTAGCTTACTTTCAAAGTAATATATTTCATCAAGAGAAAGGTTTTTTACAAACGAAGCAGTTTTAACGGTAAAAAAATCGGTTGCTTGCTTTTTTAATTCCACAAGGCAGTCGGTGAGAATACGGTCAAAGGCGTTTTCAAGGTCGGTTTTTAAAATATACCTGAAGGCCTTTGCCTCGTAGCCTGAAAAAACATACTCTGCAGAGGATGTAACAAAAACAATTAAAGCATTTACACCCTCGCTGCGAAGCAGTTTTGCACATTCAACACCATTTGTGGTTTTCATTTTTATATCGAGAAAAATTATATCAAATTCTGTCGTGTTTTTCTCGCAGGCAGAGAGTAAATCGGCTCCGTCATAAAAGGTCTGTACCGTTGCTTCAATATCGTTTACAGCAAGGTGGTTGCGTGTTCGTTTTTCTAAATAATCGCATATGTGTTTTTCGTCATCGCAAATTGCAATACTAAGCATTTTTGTCCTCCTTGCCGTGGTTTGCTTTCATATTACTACATATTGTACATATTTTCAACATTTAAAAGCAAGCTAACACAGTTTGAAATGTGGTTATTGAGCCGATAACAGATAAAATAATTGCTAATATAACTAACGGATTAAAATATAATCGTGGATTTGAACGTGTTTTCGCTTCTTTGATGGTTTCTGAAATTAAATAAACATTCAGCACAAATGGCAGAATAAGAGGAAGTAAAAGCCAACTTGCCGTTATTGATATTATCGCCTGTATTCCCCACAAAGCATCTGAAATGTCGCCACCGGGGAGAATGCTGCATATTAAAGAAAAAGCAATGTAGCCACCATACGAAAAAATCATACCAAGAGAGATTTTACGGGCAGGACCTGCAATATGCCACTTCGACTTTAGGGTAATGTGCTCTTCAGTTTCTGTATAAAGCTGGTATACTGCTAAGGATATAAGAGAGAGTATAAATAGAATTATAATAACACGGTGCTCATAAAGCACGGTTTCATCATACGTATAACTTCCAAATTGACCGTCATCAACTGTAACGGTATAGGTAGTTGCTTTCTCTAACGCTTGCGAAAATGCTCGCACCGGCACAGGAAAGGGCAACGTAAGAGGAAAAAGAAAAAGCAAAAAAGACTCCTCAACACACCAATAAATAAAAGCAGAAATTACGCTTGTGGTACAAACAGCAAAAGCAGGATAATATATTAACTTTAAATCGTTAGATTTTGAAAAAATTGCTATGAGTGATAAAAATGCCATATAAACAAGCATATAACCAACTAAAATAATTGGTTCTGCAATATTCCAAAAATCAGTTTCAGGGAAGGTGATTGTTTCACCTAAAAGGTAACCAGCAAACAAAAGCAGACCACCTGAAGCCAAGCTTATAAACAATTGTAGTTTCTTGTTATTTTTAAGAGTTGTCATATAACCAGCTCCTTGTAAGTAGAAAAATTAAAATCCTGTCAGAACGGTATAAATTACTGTTACGGAAACTGAAACGGATAGAATCAGCGCTGAAACAGCAAGCGGGTTTACGTATAAACGAGGGTTTGAATGAAAACGAGCCTGGCTGATAGCCTCTTTGAATACATAGCCATTGACCACAATGGGAACAATAACAGGCAAAGCAAACATTGTAGACAACAAAAAGAAAGATCCTATCACCATACCTAAAATATCCGAATAACAATAAGGCAGAATATAAACCAAACCCATAATGAGCCAAAAAACGCTGGAAGCGATTATTGTTACAATGGAGGTTGTGCGGGCAGTACCCTTAAGGCGCCAAAGAGCTTTCTTTGTTCTGTGTTCCTGCGTTTCAGTATAAAGCTGGTATGCTATTAAAGAAATAAATGTAAGTATAAGGAATATTACTATTACATCAGTTTCCCCAAGCAAGGCTCTCTCATAGTCATACGCTTCGTAGCCGTATTCTTTAACGGTTACAGAATAGGTGAGGCTTCTTTTTTCTATAGCTTTTGCAACAGCACGGAGTGGAGCACCCAAAAGCCTTGTTAGTGGCATAAAGTAACGCCATATGGAATCTTCTATATTTCTGTCCAGGAAAGCAGATAATACACTTGTAAGGCAAACAGCAAATGCCGGATAATACAAAAAGCCCATATCATAGGATTTTGAAAAAATTGCTACGAGCGATAAAAATGCCATATAAACAAGCATATATGCAACTAAAATAATTGGTTCTGCAATATTCCAAAAATCAGTTTCAGGGAAGGTGAGTGTTTCACCTAAAAGGTAACCAGCAAAAAGAAGCAACGATGCAAAAAGAATACCTAATAAAATTTGCAACGGTTTATTTCGTTTTAGTACTGTCATAAAATCATCTCCTTAAACTGATTAAAAGCCTGACAGCAAAATGTACGGAAAAATAAGTGAAAGCAAAAAATTTATAATAATTATAGGCTTAAAAAAATACTTGATTGTGTGCTCTTGCTTACAAACGACTGCACACCATATTATCGTAATTAAAAGCCATAAGGGAGAAAGGGTGCCACAGAAAATAAACAAGAAAGTTACAATAATCTCTATAATTTCCGAAAATTGCATTAAAAGACCATAACCAAAGAGTTGTGTAATAACACCGAGTGCAAAAAGGACAAAGGATAAACAATAAATAGATACTGTGGCTATACAAAAACATTTCAACTCATTAAAATTATCAGATTTAGTTTTCATTAAACCATCTCCTTTTCTGATTTCATCATAACAAAAAGAAATTAAGGAATGAGTTAAATGTAATTTTTATACCGAATTTTGTAATATTTGTGAATTAAAATTGGAATTTGTTTTCATATTATTAATTGAAAAGTATATATTTGTGTGATAATATACTTATGTAAAACTTTATAAAATCTTTCGGAGGATTTGTAATGAAAAAATTTATGGATAAGGACTTTTTGCTTTCAACCGAAACAGCAAAAAAGCTCTATGCTGCTTGTGAAAACACTCCTATTTTTGACTGGCATTGTCACCTTCAGCCAAAGGAGATTTACGAAAATAAGGAGCCTTCTGATATTGCAGAGCTTTGGCTCGGTGGCGACCACTATAAGTGGAGAGGTATGCGCTCCTGTGGTATCAGTGAGGAGTATATAACAGGCGATAAATCTCACTACGAAAAATTCAAGGCTTGGGCAAGTGCTATGCCTAATTTAATCGGCAACCCGCTTTACCATTGGACTCACCTTGAATTACAGCGTTATTTTGATATTTACGAGCCTCTTTCACCTGCTACCTGTGATGATATTTGGGAAAGAGCAAATGCAAAAATTAAAGCAGGTGGCTTTACTCCAAGGGAGCTTATAGAAAAGAGCAACGTAGCCTTTGTTTGCACTACAGACGATGCTGCAGATACACTTGAATACCACAAGCTTTTAGCTGAGGACAAGTCTTTTAATTGCAAGGTGCTTCCTGCATTCCGTCCCGATAAGGCCTTAGGCATTGAGCTGCCCGGCTACAATGATTGGGTGGCAGCGCTTGAAAACGTAATCGGCAGAAGTGTTACATCTTTTACAGAGCTTAAGAAAGCTTTGCTTGAAAGAATTGATTTTTTTGCAGAAATGGGTTGCAGAGCATCCGACCACGCCTTTACCTACGTGCCATATAACAGGGCAGGGGAAGATGAGTTAAATGCAATTTTTGCTCGTCAGCTTAATGGAGAAGCACTCTCAAAGGATGAAATTGATAAATACAAAACAGAGCTTATGCTTTTCCTTGCAGGCGAATATAATCGCCTTGGCTGGGGTATGGAAATTCACATTGGCGCTATGCGAAATAACAACGGCGTAATGTTTAAAAAGGTTGGACCCGATACAGGCTACGATTCAGTTGCCGATTATGAAATAGCAGTAAGCCTTTCAAGACTTTTAGATGCTATGCTTTGTGGCGCAGGTCTTCCCAAAACCGTGCTTTTCACACTTAATCCAAAGGATAACTACGTGCTTGGCACAATGCTTGGCAACTTCCAGTCAGATGAAGCAGAATCAAAAATTCAGTTTGGCTCTGCTTGGTGGTTTAACGATAACTACGACGGTATGCGTACACAGATGCAAACACTTATGAACCTTGGTGTTATATCAAAGTTCGTTGGTATGATTACCGACTCAAGAAGCTTCCTTTCATACCCACGCCACGAATATTTCCGCAGAATACTTTGCGAGCTTTTAGGCGACCTTGTTGAAGAGGGCAAATACCCTGCAGATATTGAGTTCCTTTCAAAGGTAGTGCAGGATATTTCCTTTAACAATGCAGTTAAATATTTCGGAGTGTAAGTATGGCAGGTATATTTAAACAAAATAGCGAAATCACATATGATGATAAGGAGTTAATGGAAGAAAATTCCTTTATCGGCGCTGAGCCGGATATGACACCTATTCCAAAATTTGAAGATATAAAGGGTAGCCTTCCTCAGCCTGTGTGGGATAATCACGGCGATTACCTTGCTTGCTATTGGAAGGCTTGGGAAATTGCTTTCAGTAATCTTGGAATGCCCACAAAGGAAAACGGTTTTGTAAGCCGTTATATAGATGCAGCCTTTAGTGCCTGTATCTTTATGTGGGATTCTGCCTTTATGCTTATGTTCGGAAAATATGCCGACAGAATCTTCAAGTTTCAGGAAACCTTTGATAATTTCTATGCGCATCAACACGCTGATGGCTTTATATGCCGTCAGATTGATGAGGAGGACGGCAAGGATATTTTCACACGCCACGACCCATCATCTACAGGCCCTGAGGTTATGACCTGGTGCGAGTGGGAGTATTACCTTAATTTTGGTGATAAACAAAGACTTGCAAGGGTGTTCCCTTGCCTTGTTGCATACCACCAATGGATGCAGGAGCATTTTACCTGGCGTGACGGTACATATTTTTCGTCGGGCTACGGCTGTGGTATGGATAACTGCCCTCGTCTTGATGAAAAGTACCACGTTTGCTACAGCCACGGCCATATGGTATGGGTAGATGCCTGTATGCAGGAGCTTAATGCTTGCAACCTTCTCATAAAAATGGCAAAGGAGCTTGGCAGGGAAGAGTTTATTCCCCAGCTTCAGGCAGAAAGCGACCACCTTTTTAAGGTTATTAACGAAAAGCTGTGGGATGAAGAAACAAAATTCTACTACGACCTTAAAAATGACGATACCTTTAACGGTGTAAAGCATATAGGTGCATTTTGGGCACTCCTTGCAAGGTGTGTGCCTGCTGACAGGAGCGAAAGCTTTATTGCCCACCTTAATAATGAAAATGAATTTAAGACCGAGCACAGGGTGCCTACTCTTTCAAAAGACCACCCCGAATATAATCCAAAGGGTGGCTATTGGTGTGGCTCTGTATGGGCGCCAACAAACTATATGGTGCTTAAAGGTCTTGATAATTACGGAAAATACGACCTCTCCTACGAAATTGCCTGCACTCACCTTGATGCAGCAGTTGAGGTGTTTAAAAATACAGGCACTCTTTTTGAAAACTACGCTCCCGAAACAACAGACGGTGAGTTTACAAGGGGTAGCTCCTCAATGCCTAATTTTGTAGGCTGGACAGGTCTTATTCCTATTTCTATAATGTTTGAGTACGTATTTGGCATAAAGCCAGATGCTGCGAATAAAAAAATTGAGTGGCACGTAAACCGTACAGAGCGCCACGGTATAGAAAAATACCCGTTTGGTGTTGATGGCGAGCTTACCCTTATATGCGATGCCCGTGAAAACGAAGCTGCAGAGCCACAAATAACAGCAAAATCAAATATCCCTGTAACCTTAGAGATTATCTGGGGCGAGGGTAATAAGAAGATAATAGCGCTGTAATAAAAGTAAAAGGATAGTACATCCGGCGATGTACTATCCTTTATGTTTTTCTTTGCTTTCGGGTGGGCTACAATCCCACCCTTACAGTTGTTCTACCTGACTTTGCGTAGCTCTGGTAGCTGGCAGCTGGCGACCGGCAGCTAATTTATTTCCAGCAATCCACATCGTGTGGCAGGTTTATGCTTTTAGCCTTGAATACAGGCGTTACGCCCTGCTTGCGCTGTTTGTCGTAATCCTTTAATGCAGCAACGGCGTACTTACTTAGAATAAGTATTACAGGTATATTTATAATGGTCATACCACCCATTGCAATATCTGCAATATTCCACAGTAAATCTGCGCTAAGGCCTGCGCCCACAAAAATTAAAAAAGCTGCAAAAATGTGGTAAAGGTTCATAACCCATTTTTTAGGCTCTTTTTTGCAAAGGTAAATAACTGCCATATCAACGTAATAAACATTACCTAAAAGTGTAGTAAATGCAAAAAGAAGCATGGCAACGGTTATAAATATAGGGCCGAAATTACCAAGTGATTGCTGTAGCGCCGCCTGCACGTACGGTGCGCCCGAAAGCTCTGCAGAAGGCTCAATGCCTGAGCACATACACATAAAGGCAGATGCAGAGCAAACGAGAATTGTATCAATAAAAACAGAAAGCACCTGCACAAGGCCTTGCTTAACAGGGTGTTGAACGTCTGCAGAGGCAGAGGCGTTTGGTGCAGAGCCTACACCAGCCTCATTGCTGAAAAGGCCACGTTTAATACCGAACATTACGCAGGAGCCAGAAAAACCACCAAATATAGCACCAAAGTCAAAGGCTTCTGTGAATATAGTTTTAAAAATATCCGGGAGTGCCTTGAAGTTTATTGCAACAATTATGAGGGCTACAAGGATATATGCACAGCCCATAACGGGTACTAAAACAGAGGTGACACTAATTATACGCTTGCCACCACCAATAAGGCAGTAGCAACAAATAACGGCTAAAATAATTCCGATAATCCAAGGTGTTGTTTGTGGGTTGTAAAAGCTGTAGCTTGAAAATGTGGATTGAAGGTTGTAGGAGGCAAGCATATTAAACCCTACACCGTAGGTAAAAATAAGAAGAATGGTAAAAATAACGGCAAGTGGCTTGTTTTTTAGCGCTGTGCCTATGTAATATGCAGGGCCACCCGAGTAGGTGCCGTCTGCATTTTTCTTTTTGTAAATTTGGGCAAGTGTGCTTTCAATAAAAGCAGAGGCACTGCCTATAATGGCAATAACCCACATCCAAAAAACGGAGCCGAAGCCACCAAGGCAAAGGGCGGTAGAAACACCTATAATATTACCTGTGCCAACTCGTGATGCAGTTGAAACCATAAGCGCCTGAAAGGATGAAACACCTTTACCGTCAGTAGGCTTTTCGGTAACAGCCTTTATTTGCTCTTTAAAAAGTCTGAATTGCACAAACCTTGTTTTAAAGCAAAAAATTAAGCCACCAAGCACAAGCAGAATTATTAAAATATAGCTGTAAAGCGCATTGCTTATAGAGTTTATAATATCTTCAAACATATTTTTACCACCTTCAAAACCATTGACAAAATTATACAAGATGCGCCATATATTGTCAAATTAAAACGGTTGTAAGCGTATACTTACAACCGTTTTTATGAATTCGTGTATTATTTGAATATTTCGAAAATTATAGCGAGAAAGCTTCTTAAAAATTCAAATATCACTAAAATAGCGTTGTTGCCGGGGAAATTGGTCGAAGGCAGGTTTGGTGAGCTTGCAAGTATTTCACCGTTGTAGTTGCCAATACCAACAACGTACTTTTCCTCTGCACCGTCATCGTTGGTGCGAGTTATTATTTTATAATCAACGCCTTTAACTAACGTATATTGTGAATCGGTGAGCAAATATTCATCGCCCGAGGTAGCAAACGAGGTTTTTCGAATACTGCGTGGGAGTACCTCTACGGTAAGGTTATGCGTTCCACCAAAATTACCCATACCCTTAAGGGTAATGTTATAGTAGCCTGTTCCCTTAATTTTATCAAGGCCGAGTATTTCGTAATCCTCACCTTGGCGCAGTCTTTTGCTGTTTAAACGGAGGGTTATATCAGGCTCAATACCGTTTGGTGAATACTCTGCATCGCCACTAAAGGAAATATCAACAGCATTCATTGGGCGCTGTATAATGTTGAAATTGCCTGTGGCAACAAGGTTTTTAAAGTCGCCTAAGCCCCTTGCAGAAATGTTTGCCACGCCTACATAAATATTGTTGCTGTAGCTAAGGCTATACTCTGTGTTAAGGGTCAGCGCTACATTGTTTGCTTTAGCGCCAACAGTGGGCTCAATAGCCATACCTGTGTAGGTTTGGTTAGGTATTGCATCTAAAACAAGGGTAGTGAACTTAATGTTGTTTTGTATAGCGTATTTTTGTGCGTATGAGCCTTCGTTGCAGTAAATAACAAGGTTTTCGCCGGAGTCGCTAAATGCTGTATCACTTATTGACGTTACGTTATCGGGGATAACAACCATTTCAAGGGAAGGGCAGTTAGCAAATGCCTGTTCACCAATTTTTTCTGTGTTGCTGCCAATAATAACAATTTCTAATTCCTCGCTGTCAAAAAAGCTATTGTCAACAACATATGTCATATTTTCAGGCATTACTACTTTCGTAATAGGGCAATCAAGGAAAGCACAAGCGCCAATTTTAATGATTGTATCGGAGAAAACAACCTCTTTAAGGTTGAAGCAAATCTCAAAAGCCCAGTCGCCAATTTCGTACATATTCTCAGGAAATTCAATATATTCCAATTTAACACAGTTTCTGAAAGAGTATTTCAATATTCTCTTTAACGTGCTTGGGAATTTAATTGACGTTATTTTGGCACCTGCGAAGGAGCCGTCAATAATTTCAAGTCCTTCATTTAAGTTGATTTCTGCTAACTTGTTATCCGGATAGTAATCACAAATAAATGCTTTGCCTATTTTCTTTACGCTCTTTGGAATGGTAATAGTTGTAATTTTATTGTTACAAAAAGCGTAATCGGGAATTTCTGTGATTTGAATGTTCTCGTCAAAATTTATTTGCTCAAGTCCAAGCTCGTTTGCTGCATATTCTTCTATGCCTGTAACGTTTGCACCTAAGTTCAAAACAGTGAGTCCGTAGTTTTGTAAAGCATTTGAACGAAGTACGGAGTCGGTTACTGTAAGCTCTGTAAAATAACGTGGTTTATATGAACGTCTGAAATAAGTTTCACTCTTGTATGTTTGTTTTATTTCTGTAAGGTAGCTATAGCAGTTATAAATACAGTCGTGGTCATCATACGTGCTGAACCAGTAGCCTATAAGAGCTTCTTCTGTATCGGTTTTTACATCCCTGGTTTTTCCGACAAAAGGAACAGTTAGCTTTTTAAGATTACATAAGCCTGCAAAAGCCCCTTCATTAATTGTTCTTACACTATCGGGAATTACAAGCTCTGTAATGCTTTTACAGCCGTCAAATGCTCTGTGTTCAATTTCTACAAGAGTGCTTGGTAAGGTTATGCTTTTAATTGTTTCGTTGCCTGCAAAGGCAGTACCAATCAGCTTAACACCTTCAGGAACAACAACGTTTTCGTCGTCTCCCCAATAAGCCTTGAGTGTTCCGTCCTCGGAGATGGAGAAATCAGGGTTGAGCATTTCGTCAAAGCCACCATATTTTGTTTCTGAGAAGGTGAATTCACCCATAGAGGGAGCAGGGTCGGGAAGTATTACGGTTTCAAGGTTTTCGCAATATGCAAAAGCATAATCGTGAATTATAACCACACTGTCAGGAATTACAATACTTGTGAGATTAGGGTTGTTCTGAAAAGCATATTCTCCAATTACTTTGAGTTTTTGAGGTAACTCAATGCTACTGAAGATACAGTTTCCAAAAGCAAAGTAGGCGATTTCTGTTACGTTTTCAGGAATTTGGAAGCTTTCAAGGCCATAGCAACTACGAAAAGCTTCTGCGCCTATGTATGTTATCGGGTCAGGATTTTCAATAACTAATTCCTTGAGCATTGTGCACTGAAATACAAAGTATGAGGGAATTTCCGTTGTTTCAACAGTATCTTTAATAACTATCCTTTCAACTTTTTCTGCCTGTGCAAAGTTACGGGGATAAACATCTCTTGTTATTACAACCTCTTTTAGAGATTCCGGTACGTAGTAGTAATCTCTGTCGTAGTCATCCCAACACATGTAAGCACCATCAAATTCAATATCACCAAACATATAGCCTAAAGTGTATGAGGTGTTATACGTTGCTTCGCCTTCAGATAATTCACCAACGCCAACAAATGGTGTGGTAAGGCTAACTATGTTTGCTCCGTAAAAGCAACCTCTGCCCAGCTTTTGCAAGGTGTCCGGAAGTACAAGAGCTTTACCGTCAAAACAATTACAATTTTTGAAAGCCCAGGCTCCAATTTCAACTATGTTCTGTGGTGCATTAATTTTATTTATTGCCACGCAATCCACAAAAGCATAATCACCGATTGTTATAATAGAATCAGGTAAATTAACTACTTCGAGAGCCTTGCAGTTGGAGAAAGTGTATTCTTTAATTTCTGTTACGTTCTGTGGCACAGTAATTTCTTTTAAAGCTACGCAATCTGCAAAAGCATAATCACCTATTGCTGTAACTGAATCAGGGAGAGTAATTGTTCCGAGAACCTTGCAATTAGAAAAAGCGTAGCTACCAATTTCTGTAACGGTGTTCGGCAATGTGATTTTGTTGAGTCTGATGCAGTTAGTAAATGCGTTTTTACCTATTTTGGTAATTTCACTTGAAATTTCAACATTTTTAAGCAATGCAAAACCCATAAAAGCATTATCGCCAATAGCAGTAATATTGCCTTCAATGCGAAGGTTTATACAAGTTCCCTTCATATTCTGCCACTCTTCGGTTGAAGTGTATTCTTCCGTTAATTCACCTGAGCCTGTTACAACGAGAGTGTTTTTTGAATATGTCCACTCGATTGCGTTTTCTGTTGCACCCGCCAGGGGGATAAGGCTTGTCGGTGCTATTGATAATAAAATTAATAACGTTAAAATTACAGATAATGACTTTCTAAATGTATTCTTCATAGTTTATCCTCCTATCAAAAACTGAAAGCTGCAGTTTTCATACTCAACGGTTACAATGGTTTCTGTTACGCCACCGTCTTTTAACTCTTGCGTTGTTATAGTGCAGTCTGATTTAGGTATTTCTTTTTCAGTTCCGTCACTTAATACTGCAAAAACTCGCATTTCCTCCAAGCTGTAGCTGTTTTCAAACGTGCCGTAAAGTGATGTAATTATTACAGGGTTTAGCTTTTCTTCGGGCAAAACAGTTACGTAAAACGACGTAGTAAAAGCCTTATAGCAGATTTTTATTTCTGTAAGCCCATCCTCCTGAGTTTGCAGTATTTCGTAAGTAGCTACAGAAATAGGCAAGGTGTCTTTTTCTCCGTTCTGGTAGCTGATTGTTATAAAAAAGTTGTTCAGAGAAATACTTTCTCGTGAAGTGAAGGTGCTTAAAAAGCCCGGTGGCGGTAAAACGGCAATGCTTTTAATTTGGTTTTCTGCCCTTGTTGTAGCAGGAGTGATTGTTGTATTTTCCTGCTTGGTGCTTTCTGCCGTGGTTTCGGGTGGGCTTTCGGTTGTGTGCTGTGTTGTAGGGGTATTAACTGTAAATAAATTTTCAAATTTTCCTATAGCATTTTTTATTAAGCTGCCCTCTGCAATATTGTTGCCTTCAACTGAAAAAGCAGCAACCCCTACAGAAAGAATCGCAATAGCAGCACACGCAGCAGCCATAGTGGTCTTTTTTCTTTGCTTAAGCTTATATTTTTTAATTACAGAACTTATAACTGATACGTTATTTGTGTTTTCGGTTTTCCCGTTTTGTATTTCGTAAATGGAAGTCAATGCAGCGCAACAGTCGTCAATGATTTCCGGATTTATATCTTCATAGCTTTTGCTTAATTCGTTTTCCATAATTGCATTTAGCTCTTCAGCTAAAGCATTGTAAAATAATTCATCATTCAAATTTTCATTTGTAATAAAACTATTTTTTAATGAAGTCTTCAAAAATCATCGCCTCCTTTAAAATGCTCTGTAATGTGCTCTTTTATTTTTTGCCGTAATCTCGACAGTCGTTTGGCAACTGCATCGAAAGAGGTGTTAAGCTCCTTGGCAATTTGTTTTATTGATTTGTGTTCAATGTATTTTAATTTGTATAGCTCTTTTTCTGATTCATTTAAAGCCTGCAAAAGCTGTTCTGCCAGCAAATCGTAGTCGATATCGCTGTATTTGTCATCTTTTGCAGGTACCGTGTCTGCAATACTGTCTATTTGCACCACGTTTTCTGCCTTTTGATTTTCTCGCCATTGGGCTTTTATTAGGTTATCGGCTACCTTGTATAAAAAGCCGAGAACGTTTTTAATGTCCTCGTTTTTCATATAGTGCTCGTAAAGTATGTAAAAACACTCTTGAACGCAATCATCGGCTTGCTCTTGGTTTTTTAGCTTAACATTGCAGAAGCGTAACAGATTGGTATAATACAGCCTGTAATCTCTATCCAGCTTTTCGTTTGCTGTTTGTTTTATACTCATCTGCTCACTCCTTTCAAAAGCGCTTTCACTATATTGTGTAAATTTATGAAAAAGTTGACATAAATTTTTAAAAAAATTAAGGAGCTGTAAAAAACGTAGGTTTTCTACAACTCCTTCAGGTAAAACTGTAAGCCGGGTTCTGTCGTTTAAGGCAATCATCTATCTACGCCGTGTGTTGCCACAAGGCTTTAGCCACCCGTTGGGGATGCGAAAAATCGCTGTCCGGCAAACTCCCCGGTCGGTGTTGCATCGGGTAGGGTTTACATGGCCGTGATGTCTCCACCACGCCGGTGAGCTCTTACCTCGCCTTTCCACCCTTGCCGAAAAAATCGGCGGTATATCTCTGTTGCACTATCCCTAAGGTTACCCTCGGCTGCCGTTAGCAGTTACCCTGCCGTGTGATGCCCGGACTTTCCTCGTCTGCGCTAATGCGCCTCCGTGACTGCCCATTTTACCAAGGGGTATTTTACATTATATTTTTATTTTAGTCAAGGGGGGGATTAGGAACGAGGAATGAGGAATGAGGAATTGAGGAGCTACGCCGTAATTATAAGCTACGCTAAAATTAAAAATTCAAAATCTCGGAACTGCGTTGCGATTGTAAAGCTGCCGGTCGCCGGTTGCCAGCTACCAGAGCTACGCAAAGTTAGGTAGAACAACTGTAAGGGTGGGATTGTAGCCCACCCGAAAACAAAGAAAAACAACGGGACGGCTGAAATGAAGTCCCGTACAAGCTTCGCAAGAATTAAAGTGTTGCGAAGCCTGACCCTCTTGCGAACCGAAGGTTTGGAGGAGGGGGGACCAACGCTTGCGTTGGTGGGTGGTACAAAAACTCATTTTGCGTAAGCAAAACGAGTGTAATTCCTGATTATTTTAAATGGCTCGTATCATTCAAATATTTTAATTTTGTTTTTATAACACCGTCTTCTTCAAGGTACTGCACAAGTGTAACACCTGTGTTGAGGTGAGAGAAATTAAAATTCTCTTTATACGGAAAGCCGAGAGCAGCAAGCACAAGGTATGAGTTAAAGGTGCCGTGTGCAACAACCACAATAGTATCATCAAAGCTATTTTCTGCTTTTATTTTTTCTATGAATTCACAGGCTCTCGCATACGCTTTATCGTTATCCTCTTCACCTAAAGGAGTTCGAGGCATAATTTTTGCAGCAGGGCAAAGGGCTAAAAGCTCCTCATCAGGGAGACCAATATAATCGGGTGCTGTGCCCTTTTCGAGCAGCAAGGAGGAAATTTCCATTGGTGTATCAAGGTGAAAGCTTCTTATAGCATTTGCGGTTTTTACCGCCCTGATAAGTGGACTTGCATAGATTTTATCTATAGGGGTTTTCATAAAGCGTTTACCTAAAAATGCAATTTGCTTTCTGCCGTCAGGGCTAAGGTCGGTTTCACCAAAGCCACAGCCTGTAAGATTGCCGTAGGTTTCTCCGTGGCGAATAATATAAATATACATAGCGTTACCTCTTTTTTTAATATGTATTTACTATACATTAAAAATAAAAAATTTGCAAATACGGTTGTGAAAAGCGAAATTATGTTGTAAAATGAGTTTAATAAATCACTAAATTTTTTAATAAGGAGTTCCTTTCAATGAATCTTGAAGAGAAAAAGCTTTCTTCCGAAGAAATATTCAACGGTGTTGCAATCCATCTTTTTAAGGATGAAATTTTACTTCCTAACGGTAAAAAAAGCGTTAGAGAGGTTATACGCCACCCGGGTGCAGTTTGTGTTTTGCCACTTACAGAGCAGGGCGAAATAATATTTGTTAACCAATTCCGTTATGCTTTAGGCAAGGTTACCCTTGAGGTGCCTGCAGGTAAGCTTGAAAAAGGCGAGGACCCGTTAGTTGCCGCTATGCGTGAGCTTTCTGAAGAAACAGGCCTGGATGCCAAAAACGTGGTGGCTATGGGCGAGCTTTACACAACCCCTGCACTTATTGATGAAATAATATATATGTATATTGCAACAGACCTTTACCAGGGCGAAAAGCACCCCGATGAGGATGAGTTTGTAGATACAGTTAAAATTCCACTGGAAAAAGCAGTAGAGATGGTAATGAATGGCGAAATTCGTGATTCTAAAACTCAGATTATCATCCTTAAGGCAGATAAATATTTTAAAGAGAATAAATAATCAATTTATTGCAAAAAAAGACCTTCCGATTGGAAGGCCTTTTTGTTTGCTGTTTATGTTTATTTTACTTTGTCGAGCATACCCTTGTTGTACATAAATAATGCGCCACCAACGGAAGCAACAATACCTACGAAAAGGAGTGTACTTGCGCCCATACCTGGTGAGAAAATAAGCACAATTATCATAACAATAATCGGGAAGAAGGAAATTCTCCAATGCTTTATAAAGTAGCCTGCACCTAAAGCACCGAAAAGTGCAGGGAGCACTTGTGCGAATGCGGGCTTAAGAAGTGGGCTGTTTGTAAATTCATCAAGGAACGGTGCAAAAGCAAGAATACCAATTGCGAGGACTGCAGTTGTTACAATTGAGGAGGTTGCAATTGCGATTGTAGAAACAACCTCGCCCTCCTCGGAGTTTGCTTTAACGTCAGCACCCTCCATAGCGTTAATGGCACAAGGGAGCTTAAGGTTAGCAATGTTACCTGTAACGAAGGAAAGGTACGTACCACCTGCGCCAAGCATAGGGGTGTATACAATAACCTCAACAACAGCAACGGTCCAATAAGTAGGAATAAGCTTGAGAAGACCTTGAAGAACGCCGCTTATAGGCGGAAAAACATTAAGGTAAAGGCAGATTGCTACAGGGAACATTAAAAGTACACAAAGGGCTGATATTGTGGAAATTCTACCCCAAGCGTGAACTCTGTCATAGTATGTTTTAGGAGCTTTATTTTTCTTTGACATAATTAACCCCTCCATTCAAGCATTGCAATTTCTTCGGGAAGAATGTTGAAGAAAATAATTGCAGCAATCATAGCGATTATCATACCGATTGGCATAACAAATGGTTCTAACCAGGTGAGTTTGAATTTTTTTGCAACAATTTCAAGTACAATTGCGCTTACAACAGCAACAACAAGTGTAATTATTGAAAGCACACCTGCACCGTCGCCAAAGGTTTCAGGCTTACCACCGCCGATTATTGCACGGGCAATGAACGCACCGATAAGACCGATGAAAATTGCAGGGGTTGCAAAATTGTTTATGAAGCCACCAAGACCTCTTTTTTTCTTTTTACCGTCTGCAGGAGCATCAGCATTTTCTTTAGGTTCTTCAGTCTTTGTGCTTGCAGCCACAAACTTTTTATGTAATGGCTTTGCAAGGAAAGGCAAAATAACAAGTGAGAAGCAAATACCCAATGTCATAACCCAGGCAACACCTGCGTAGATTTCAGGGTCTGTAACAGGTACAGCCATGCCGCCCTGGTGGCCAAATGCTTCCATAGCTGCCTCTGCGGCAGTTGTTTCGTACATAAGGTTACCGATAACGGAAAGGCGCACCCAAGGGATTACAAGGCCAAGGGCAGGAGCAAGTGCGATAATTGTTGCCAAAATCGAAAGAGATGACGGTATTGTGAAAAGTGCACTTGACGTAATAGCATTGCGAAGCTTTGATTTGTCTATGCCAAGCTCTTTACCGTGCTTATAAGCCTTTATAAGGAAGAAAAGAGATTGTGCAAGAACAAAAAGGATAACTGCACCGGCTATAAGGTATAGACCGGTAGAGGTTTTAAAATCCATAGTATCACTACCTTCTTTTTTTATTTTTTGATATTGAAATTAATATTGTCGAAACAGTGTAAAATTACAATTATTATAAAAAATTTTTTAATTTATGTCAATAACGAAACGCTTTTTGTATATTAATATGGCATAAATTTATTTAAGCAAATAATTCCGGCATCCGTAATATCAATAACGCCGTATTGACCATACCTGATTGAGCCCGGGTTAAAAAGATGTATTCCGTTTGAATATTTTGAAAGAGCGTCGTGGGTATGGCCGAATAGAGCAATATTACAGCCTGCTTCACGTGCAGCAAGCTCTAAATCGTAGGTACCGTATTTAACCTTTTCTACGTAACCGTGGGTAGCATAAATTTTTGCTCCCTCAATACTGCGAATATCGTTTTCAGGGTAGCTGCAGTACGCATCGCAGTTGCCTCTAACACAAATAAATGCCTTTTTTTCACCATATATCTCTATAGCATCCTCGCAATCTTGGTAGCCGTCACCAAGGAAATATATTACCTCTGCAGAGGGCTCTCGGTCAATTGCATCAAAAACGTTCCATTTATGACCGTGGGAGTCGGATATAACAAGTATTCTCAAGAATAATCACCACAAAACAAAAATATATTTTATTACATTATATATTTTAAGAAAGGTGATTGCAATGAATAACGGCAAAAAAAGTGGTTTTGATATAGGAGATTTATATAAAAAAATAAGCGCAGGGGCACAGGGTGAGCCATCGCAGAGCCAGGTGGACAGCTTTATAGATTCAAATCTTTCCGAAAGTCAGGCAAAGGCTGTGCGAGAGCTACTTGCCGATGAAGAAAAAACCAAGGCAATTTTAAATAGTGAGGCAGCAAGGGAGCTGTTTAAAAAATTTTTTGGAGGGAAAGCTGATGGCTGATTTTGACATTGGGTCAATATTAAGCTCACTTTCACCTGAGGATATGGAAAATATAAAAAGCATAGCCTCATCCTTCTTGGGGCAGGGGGGAGCAACACCTGAGCCACCACCCAAAAAAGAAGAAAAAGCGCCACCCTTTCCTGATTTATCAAGCTTAGGTATGCCTGATTTATCGCAGCTTTCGGCACTTGTGCCTATACTGCAGGCTTTTAATCAGCCTGACTCAAGGCTGGATTTCATAAATGCATTAAAGCCTCTTTTATCACAAGAAAAGCAACAAAGAGCAGACGAAGCGCTTAAGCTTGTAAGATTAATTTCCGTACTACCTCTTTTGCGTGAAAGGGGGATTATGTAGTGGCAGATTATTCATATCAGGATATAATGCAAATGCAAAACGATGCCATTCGTAGGGCAGAGGATATGCAAAAAAGGGCAAGAACAACGGCAGGTCTTGAAGGTGGCCCGCCTAAAGCAGAGCTACCACAGCAGCCAAAGCGTATTCCCATGCCGAGTGGGTATTTACAGCAGAGCGAGGAGCCTCAGCCACAGGCAGAAGCACCACGCCCAAGAGTGAGCGAAAATGAAAAAGGTCCGTTAATTGAAAAGCTCAAAAACGGACTTGGGGATATAAATTTAGATAGTGATAAGGCTTTGCTTTTATCCTTAATTATGCTTCTTTCTCAAGAGGGTGCAGATGAGCTGCTGGTAATGGCGCTAATCTACATTTTGGCACAGCCGTGAAATCCTCAGGCTTACGTCAATAGTATCTGTAATAAAAACAATCTTGAAAAGCTTTGCATACAAAAGATTGTAGGCAATAGGTAAAATGAGTATACTGCTTAGGCTTTTGTAAAGTAAAAAAATATCGTTGCTTATTGCCTCCGACAAAAGTCTGTCTGTAGAAAGTATGCTTTGCTTTACGGCAGAGCTGACGTCCTTTTGAGGGGCGAGGCAAAAAATATAGGGGGCCGCACAGTATCGCAGGGTGCTTATACGCCACATTATTATTGAAGCAGAAATAACAACGGAGGTTGCTCCACATAAAATATAATATAGAGCTCCGTCTGTTAAGCCTTGCCACAGTAAAAGCTGTAAGCAGCAAATACAGGCAAAGCAGGGGGTGGCAAAAAGCAACAGCCATAAAGCTTTGTGTAAAAATATTTTAAGGTATAAAAGTACACCGTGTGCACAGGTATATATTTTTAAATATTTAAAAAGTATTTTTGCACTTTCGGTCTTTCCGTTTGCTTTTTCAAAAAAACACATATTTTCCCCCAGCTTAATACCAAAAAAGAATAGGGTACATAAACAAATAACAACAGCGCATAAAAAATAAAAAGCAATTGCAACAGGTAAAGAACCGTAGTTTTCTTTTAAATCAGCATACAGCTTGCTGTTTGCAGATGAAAACAATAGTAAACCTCCTGCAAAAGCACTACCGTAGCGCAATAGAAAGCTTATAAGCTTAATAAAAAACAGCTTAACAGCACTACCCTGTAAAAGCCTTTTCGTTTTTAGCCTGTAATCAATAGTCATAACGTCACCCAAAAATTCATAATACCACAAAAAAATAAAACCGAGGAAAACCCTCGGTTTTATTTTTTGTTATTATTTACTGTTAATTCAAACGATTTTTAATATTTTTAAGATTTTCGTAAACGTAGTAGGGGATTTTTAAGTTGCCCTCACCAACGCCAATTTCTATGTGTGGCTTTATTGCTGCGTGAAAATCGGAGCCACCACCAATAGCCAGACCAAGCTTTAACGCCAACGCTCTGTATTGGCTTACGTGCTCCGGTGTGTATTCGGTGTAGTAGCCCTCAATACCTGTAAGCCCTGCGGCCTTAAGCTTTATTAAAAGTGCTTCAAGCTGATTGATATCGTAGTTTGTTTGGTGCAGGTGTGCAAGTAAGGCGATTCCACCTGCCGCTCTTATTGCTTTTATGGCGTCGATTGCAGAAAAATCTACCTTGGGTGAGTATGCAGGCTTTCCAAGGCCAATGTATTTTTGAAAGCACTCTTTAACAGTTTTGCAGTAGCCCTTTTGTACCATAAGCTGAGCAATGTGGGCCCTGCCCACAAAATCATCACCTGCAAAGTGGGAAACCTCCTCGTAGGATATATCAATACCCAGCTTGCATAGCCTATGGCAGGTGTCCTGCATTCTTTTTGCCCTTGTTGTGCGTAGCCTTGAAATTTGATTTAAAAGCACCTGGTTTTTTGTGTCAACAAACAGTCCTACTATGTGCGTTTCCGTTTCGTCTGCTGCCGAAAATTCTATGCCGGGCACAAGCTCAATGCCTGCCTCCTTTGCGGCAAGAATAGCCTCATCTATACCGTCAACGCTATCGTGGTCGGTTAATGCAATTGCAGAAAGTCCTCGCTCCTTTGCGTGGTGCACAAGCTCTGTAGGTGTCATTGTACCGTCTGAGCAGGTGGAGTGGGTGTGAAAATCAATGCATCTTTCATCAAAAATAATTTGCTCAAGCTCTTGTATGCTGTCGACAACAAACGCATTATTTTCTTCAAGAAGTCTGCGCCCCTGGTGGCCGTAGGAAACAAGCACGCAATCAATCCCCAGTGCATTTGCAGTTTCAAGGTCGTGTAAGGTGTCGCCTACAAATAATGCGTCGTTTCTGTCTATGCTTAACTCTTCAAAAAACTTTAATGCTCTTTCAGTCTTGCTTTCTGCTAAAGTGTTTTGCGCACCCAAAAGCACGTCTATGCAATCAATAAGACAGTGTTTTTTTAAAAGCTCCTCTGCCTCTGCCTGGATATTTGCAGTTATTATGTACTGCTTTACACCCTTTTCCTTTAAAGAGTGTACAAGCTCGTATGCACCGGCTGCAGGGCAGGTTTCATCTGCTCTTTTTGCATAGTCTATGTGGTAATCACGAGAAATTTCTTCAAAATTTAATTCCTCGGGTGGCAAAATATGCTTGTAAAAACCAATAATAGGGGTTTCAACATAGGTGTAGTAGTCCTCCAAAGTAATGTGAGGACGGCCCTTTCTGTCAAGAAGGTCGTTTACACAGCCGAGGGCAGCACCTACGTCATCTAAAAGTGTGCCGTTGAAATCCCAAAAAATGTGATGATATCTCATAAAACGCTCCTATGTGTTTATAGATACATTTTACCACATCACGTATAAAAAAACAAACTAAAAAAATGAACTGCTTGCAATACCTATAATGAGTCCTGCAACAAAAAAGCCTGCAATAATTAAAGCACCCTTCAGCTTGATTCTGTAAAAGCCCTTTTGGTGTGGTGGTATGCCTGCGCATTCGATTTCTCGCTTGGCGCTCTCTCGCAGCTTACCCTCCGACATACCGCTGTACTCAGGCTTTACGAAAAAAATAGCTTTTTCAAAAAAACCGTTTTGTGTTTCGTTAATTTCAAGCACCTGCTTGTTTACTCCCTTAAGCATAAAATATCCTCCCAAGCAAAAATTTAATATTTATTGTTGCTTATAAGTTCGTATGCGTATACTTTATATGTTTATTAATTTTTGTGAAAATATACAAAAACATCAAAAAATAAATTTTGCATTCAGAGAGCAGAAATTCGTGAAAAATATCACAAATGTATTTATATTTCTATTAATATTTTTGTTTTTAGAAAATAAAAAAATAGGTTCTTGTAAAAAGTGACGATCCCAAAAATATACAAAAAGTATAATTGTCTTTTCTCAACTTTTTTGTTCAAAACTGTGTTCAAAATGTCCACAACTCACCTTATAAACGCCTGTACAAGTGGGTTTTCGACAATTTCTATAATTTTTTTGACAAAAATAAATTTTGAACATTTATATACGATTTGTTTAAAGGTTCTTAAATTATACAAAATGTAACGGCAAAAAATGGTAAAAAAATAAATGTTCGTTGTTTAAAATAGACAAATAAAAATAAGACAAAAAAGTATTAAAAAAACTGTTAAAAAAGCAGAAAAAATACTTTTTTCATAAAATTGGTTGACAAAAAAACTTTACTAAATTCACACTTTATTATATTATATTTTGGGTGATAAAAATGGATGTGAATTTTGTGGACGGAAATATTGTTTTAAGCAATGCTGATAATTTAGATATTGCCCTTTGTCTGGATTGCGGACAGGCGTTCCGTTGGGTAAAACGTGAGGATGGCTGTTGGCAGGGTGTTGCCTTAGGAAAGTATTTAAAGCTAAAGCAAGAGGGAACAACAGTAACCTTTTATAATGTATCTCAAGAGGATTTTGACACTATTTGGCGAGTATATTTTGATTTAGACAGAGATTACGGTAGTATAATAGCCTCTTATACAGATAAAAGCTTAACAGAGGCCTGCAAGACCTTTCCTGGTATAAGAATACTTAAACAGGATGAATGGGAGGCAATTTGCTCCTTTATAATTTCTGCAAACAACAATATCCCTCGCATAAAAGGGATAATAGAGCGCTTTTGCCAATGCTTTGGTGAAAAGCTTGAGTGTGGCTATGCTTTCCCTACAGCCGAAAAAATTGCAGAGCTTACTGTTGAGGACTTGGCGCCTATACGTGCAGGCTTCAGGGCAAAATACATTATTGATGCTGCAAAAAAGATTTTCTTAGGTGAGGTTGATATTGAAAAAGTGAAGGCTTTGCCATTTGACGAAGCAAAAGCAGAGCTCTTAAAAATAAAAGGTGTAGGGGAGAAGGTTGCACAATGTGCACTCCTTTACGGCTTTGCAAGGTACGAGGCTTTCCCTGTAGACGTATGGGTTAAGCGTATTTTGGAAGAATTATACCCTAACGGCTTTCCGAAGGAATATTACAAGACACAAGGTATAGCACAGCAATACCTATTCCATTGGCGCCGTTCTTCTGCTTTTTGCGAATAACTTGGTTAATCCCCCTCGCAGTATCTTTATACAGCTTCGGCTGATTAACCTGCGTTCTTCATCAAAAATCAAAAGAACGGAGAGGCTTTTTGCGAATAACACGGAGATGCTTTTGCAATGAAAGTGGCAGACAGCTATTTGCCAATCGCTAATAGCTAACTCTACGATTCATAGGTTGACTTTCGGCTTTGTTTGTAGATAAAATCAAGTTAGAAAGCAGGTGTTTTTATGTCAGCACAAAATTGCGGAAGGTTTATTTCTGATTTACGCAAGGAGCATAATCTTACACAAAAGCAATTAGCAGAAAAGCTAAACGTTTCCGATAAGGCAATATCTCGCTGGGAAACAGGCAAGGGCTACCCTGACGTAGGCTCACTTGTAGCTTTAAGCGAGTTTTTTGGTGTTACTGTTAACGAGCTGCTTGCAGGTAGACGCTTTGGTGATGAAGAGATAGTTGCCGAAACGGAGAAAAATGTAATAGATGCCATAGAATCAAAAGAAAAATCAAATAAAAAGAAGAATATGGCTTTAATTATTGTATCTGTTGTTTTTACTGTTTTGTTGCTCCCTGCAGCAATACCTACCTTTGTTTATTTTATAGATAGTGCTGTTTCTGTAGCATCAACAGAAAACATAACAGAGTTTATTATTATGCTGACGGTAGGGCTTTTACTGTGTGCTTCGGGCTTTTCCATAAGTAAAGGAAATATTTCTCTTGTGCACTCTTACCATTATCGTAGAGTAACAGATAAAGAGGGTTACTGTAAGGCAATAGGCAAAACAACTATGCTAATGGGTGTTCCCGTTGCATTAAGCTCATTTTCAGCATTTTTTCCATCAATTCCGTTTATAGAGGCATTAGGTACGGTTGTGCTTTTAGTGAGCTTATTTATTGGCTGTATATTTATATTTAAGTACCAGTACAAATACAACGGAGGGTTGTTTTAGGTTACTAACAAAAAGCTCGTTACACGCTTGTGTAACGAGCCTTCTTTTATTGTTTTGTCATTTTTTCTGCCTTGGTCAGTAAGTTTATTAGTGGTACGCTAAGCAGTAAGGTAACAACAAAGTTGCTTATTCCGTGTGTAACGTCAAAAGGAATGCCTGTAAGCCACCAAGCAACAATGCCCTCAAAATTTAAGCTGTACACAATTGCCTGGAAGGGTGCATACAGTAAGCCATATAAAAAGCCGTGCAAGGAACAAATAATGGCATATATCAGTGCACGTTTTTTACCATCAAGTTTTTTGGGTAAAAGCATAACTGCTCCCCAAAGCACAGCCCATAGGTACAAGTATGGTACCCACCAGGTGCCAAAGCCGTTAAGCAGACCTGTAATTAGTACGAAAATGTATATGGGATATAAGGCTTTTTTTCTGTAAACAACGGTAATTGCCGTAACAAAAAGTCCGATAAAGTGAATGTTTGGAAAAACATCCATAAGTACCTTCGAGGCATACATTAAGCCACCAAGCATACCAAAAACAGCAATTTCTTTTACGTTAACCTTACTTTTCTGCTCTGAATTCATATTTTACAGCTTCCTGTATTTCGGTAAGGTCTACGCCTTTTGCTGCATAGGCACCATTTTCATAAAAAGCCCAATACATTCCGTCTGTATCATAATCAAGCTTTTCACCGTCAACGGTTTTAACATAAAGTCCGTACTGTCCGTCTTCACCTTCAATGAGCTTAGCATCTAAAAGAGCCTCACCAACAGTTTTCTTATCTGTTTTTACAGTAAAGTCTGCAACGGAGCCATCCTTGTGTGTAACGCTGAAGCTGAATTGCACAGCGCCCTCACCGAGTACGGTAGGCTCAGCCTTTTGCTCTGATGTTGAAGGTACTGTTGTGTCAACATCGCTTTTGTTTTGGTTGCTTGTACACCCAAACATTGAAAGTGCTATAACCACAATAAGCACAAATGAAAGGATGACAGACAACGTTTTTTTGTTGTTTGTCTTTTTCATTATTATTTCTCCTTTAAAAATAAAGTTTTATTTTCCGTTTCCTTCAGGCGCTCGCATTTAAAAACGGCAATTGTCGGCAAGTATTTCGACTTACTGCTTTTTCTTCACCTTCTCAGCATAGCCAATGGTTTTCGTGGGAGTGTGGTGCACCCAAGGAAGAAAAAAATTGCAGAACACGGCGACGGGCTCGTACAGGATTTGCACCTGTTTCCATAACCGACAAAAAGAATAATAGCATAAACAATAAAAAAATACAAGGAGCAGTAAACGCTGCTCCTTGTATATATTATTTATGGTAAAGCTTTTTGCTTTCGTGGTGTGGCTCGCAGGTAAGGTTAATGCCAAGCTTTCTAAAGGTATCTCTGTCTACCTGCGAAAGTATAACCGTTGCGTGTGCCTCGCTGCCTCTAAGGTCTGTAAGCACGTCAAACGCCTTTTTAGCAGTTGGGCTTGTAACGGCACTCATTGTAAGGGCAATAAGTATTTCATCCGTGTGCAGTCTTGGGTTGTGGTTGCCGAGTATTGAGGTTTTAAGTGCCTGAATAGGCTCAATAATTTCGGGCTGAATAAGCAGCTCGCTGTCATCAATGTCTGCAATAACCTTTAATGAGTTAAGCAACACAGCAGATGCGGCGCCTAAAAGGTCGCTTGTTTTACCCGTGACAATTTCTCCGTTTGGCAGTTCAATCGCAACGGCAGGTCTGTTGCCTGTTTGGGCGCTTTTTGAAATAGCAGCCTTAACCGTTGGTCTTACGCTTTCAACGGAAATGCCTGCCTGGTTCATAAGGCTTTCTATTTTTGCTATTGCTTTATCGTTTTGTTGACCCAGCTTTTTATCGCAAAGGGTTGTAAAGAAACGCCTTACAATTTCCTCGTGGGAGGCAGCACAGCAAACAGCATCGTCTGTAATGCAGTAGCCAACCATATTAACCCCCATATCTGTAGGTGATTTGTATGGGCTTTTTCCCTCAATTTTTTCAAACATTGCATTTAAAACAGGGAAAACCTCAACGTCACGGTTGTAGTTTACTGTAGAAATTCCGTAAGCCTCAAGGTGATACGGGTCAATCATATTAACGTCGTTAAGGTCAGCAGTTGCAGCCTCGTATGCAAGGTTAACAGGGTGCTTAAGGGGAAGGTTCCATACAGGGAAGGTTTCAAACTTAGCATAGCCTGCTTTAATGCCTCTAAGGTTATCGTGGTAAAGCTGTGAAAGGCAGGTTGCCATTTTACCACTACCGGGGCCGGGTGCAGTCATAATAACTACAGGGCGAGTTGTTTCTATATATTCGTTTTTGCCAAAGCCTTCTTCGCTAACGATTTTACGCACGTTGTAGGGATAGCCCTCTATAGGGTAGTGCATAAACACCTTAACGCCAAGGCTCATAAGTTTTTCTTTAAACTGCAGGGCAGCCGGTTGACCGTCAAATTGTGTAATAACAACGCTACCAACAAAAAGACCTGCACTTGTAAATGCATCCATAAGTCTTAAAACGTCGTTATCGTAGGAGATGCCTAAATCACGGCGTATTTTATTGTTTTCAATATCACTTGCAGAGATAACAATAACAACCTCAGCGTGCTCTTTAAGCTTAAGCAGCATCTGAAGCTTACTGTCGGGCTTGAAGCCCGGTAATACTCTTGAAGCGTGAAAGTCATCGAAAAGCTTGCCACCTAATTCAAGGTAGAGTCTGCCGCCGAATTCATCTACACGCTTTAAAATCTGCTCTGACTGTTTTTTGATATACATATCGTTGTCAAAACCGATTTTTCGTTGGAAAATCATAGAAACATCTCCTTCACAAAAAATAATTTTATCAAATACACATCTTTTTGTCAACGATAGCATATGTAGAAAAATAAGCCTTTGATTTGGTTATATTTAAAAATTAAATTTGAACGTGGGCCTTTGTTGACTTTGCGTATATAAATGTTGTATTATATAATAAATAATTATTGTATGATTAAGTATATAGTTAAGGAATTTTTATCGAAAAGGAGAACTTTATGGAACAGTTTTCAAAAAGATTTGCATTTGAGTGCTCTCCCGTTGCACACCCGAGCCATACTATTGTGCGCAAAAACGTAAGGTTTACCGTTATTACACCCTGCCTTTTGAGAGTGGAGGTGCAGTCAAAGGGCAAATTCTGCGATGAGCCAACACAAAGTGTATGGTTCCGTGATTTTTGCGAGCCTGAATTTAAGGTGAACGAGTCAAGGGAAACAATTGAAATTAAAACAACAAAGGCAAATTTCCTTTACTCCTTTAAGGCGCAAAAAATGCTTCGCATTAAGCTGCGTGATGGCAGAGTTGTAACAAACTATACAGCCGGAAATCTTAAGGGCACCTGCCGTACCCTTGATATTACCGCAGGTATCATCACGTTGGGAGATGGCGTTTGCTCTAAAAACGGCGTTGCTATTATGGATGACAGCGAAACGCTTGTGCTTAAAACAGACGGCTCTATTCTTCCAAGAAAGTATAAGGAAACAGACGAATACTATTTTGCCTACGGCAACAACTACATAGGCGCAACACAGGATTTATATAAATTAACAGGTAAGGTGCCGCTTATTCCAAGGTATGCACTTTCCAACTGGTGGAGCCGTTATAAGGCTTATTCACAGGATGAATACCTTTCTCTTATGGATAAATTTAAAGAGGAAGAAATTCCTATTACTGTTGCAACGGTTGATATGGACTGGCACTGGGTTGATATTAAAGAAAAATTCGGTAAAGAGAGCCACAAAATCCACCCACACAAAAATCTTTGGGAATTTGTATACGATTTTTGGTCAACAGGCTGGACGGGATACAGCTTTAATACAGACCTTTTCCCTGACCCTGCAGGCTTCCTTAAAAAGCTAAAAGAGGATAACTACAAGGTTACCTTTAACCTTCACCCATCTATGGGCGTGCGTTGGTTTGAGGACCAGTATGAGGATATGTGTAAGGCTATGGGTCAGGACCCATCAAAAAAGCAGCCTGTTAAATTTGATATTACAGATAAAAAGTTCACACTTAATTACTTTGATATTCTTCACCACCCATATGAAAAAATGGGCGTAGATTTCTGGTGGATAGATTGGCAGCAGGGTACACACAGCAACGTGCCCGGCCTTGATCCGTTGTGGGCTCTTAACCACTACCACTTCCTTGATAATGCAAGGGATAACCACAGGCCACTTATTCTTTCTCGCTTCTGTGGTGCAGGTAGCCAGCGTTACCCATTAGGCTTTAGTGGAGATACGGTGCAGAATTGGTCGAGCCTTGCATTCCAGCCCGGCTTTACTGCAACAGCATCAAATATTGCTTACCCTTGGTGGAGCCACGATATTGGCGGACACTGTATGGGTAAAAAGGATGATGAGCTTTACCTTCGTTGGGTACAGCTTGGTGTATTCAGCCCTGTTATGCGCCTTCACTCTACAAATAATGAGTTTATGGGCAAGGAGCCTTGGAACTACAGTGGCCCTGTTGAGAGAATTGCAAAGGATGCACTCAGGTTAAGGCATAAGCTTCTTCCGTATATCTACACGATGAACTACCGTACACATACAGATTGCAGAGCAATTTGTGAGCCTATGTACTACGCATACCCTGAAGAAAAAAGGGCGTACGAGTGCAAAAACGAGTTTTTCTTTGGTACGGAGCTTATTGTTGCACCTATTACAGAGCACACGTCATCCGATACAAACCTTGCAAGCGTTAACGTGTGGATTCCTGAGGGAAGATATACAGATATATTTACCGACAGAATTTACAGTGGCAACCATTTTGTAAAAATGTACCGTGATATAGAGAATATCCCTGTGCTTGCTAAAGCAGGTGCAATTATTCCTATGAGCGCAAACGACAGAACAAACGACTGCTCAAACCCTGAAACACTTGAGGTGCTTGTATACAGGGGTAATAACACCTTTACCCTTTATGAGGATGATGGTGAAACACTCTCTTACCAAAACGGCGAATACCTTAAAACTGCATTTACAGTTGCAGAGGAAGGCTCAAAGGTTTCCTTTACAATTGAAAAGGCAGAGGGCGACTCATCAGTTGTGCCTGAAAAGAGAACTTATATTATTAAGTTTAAGGATATTGTTGACGGCGAGGTTACCCTTAAGCTCAACGGTAAAAAGGCAGATGCAGTAGTAGAAAAATGTGGTAAAGCACTTCAGCTTACCGTTACAGCTAAGGCAACAACAAAGGTTGAAATTTTCTTTGAGGATTGCACGTACCTTGCAAATATGGATAAAAAGCAAGAGCTTATTAAGACTATTGCTAAATTCCAAATGGCTAACGATTATAAGGGTATGGTGTTTACTGAATTCCTTAAAAATGAAAAGCCACTTCCACCACTTGCAGAGGATTTTGCAGGACCTATAAAAGAGATTATGAAGCTTTACAGAGGTTAATATGTCTGTTATAGAAATTTTAAAAAGCAGTGCCGCCGAATACGGCATAGTAATTGATTCTGCCCTTGAAGAAAAGCTGTCGATTTACGCTCAGCTTTTAAGAGAGTGGAACGAAAAAATAAACCTCACAGCAATTCTTGATGATGAGGGCATAGCCAACAAGCACTTTCTTGATTGCTTGCTTGTTGGTAAATATGCAGAGCTTAAGGATGGGCAAAAAATTATAGACGTAGGCACAGGTGCAGGCTTTCCGGGACTTGTGCTTGCAGCGGCCTACCCACAGGTGCAGGTAACGTTGCTTGATTCCACAGGCAAAAAGCTTAAGGCTGTAGAGGATATGGCACAGAAAATGGGCGTAACAAATGCTCGTGTTGTGCATATGCGAGCAGAGGAGGCTGGGCAAAAAAAGGAGTTCCGTGAGAGCTTTGATTTTGCCACGGCAAGAGCCGTTGCAGAGCTGAGAGTTTTGCTGGAATACACACTTCCTTTTGTTAAGGTGGGTGGCTCCTTCCTTTCTCTCAAGGGTGCAGCTGCTTTAGAGGAAATTGACGGCGCAAAAAACTCACTTTCCATTTTAGGCGGTAAAATTCACAGTACAAACGAGTTTTCTTTACCCGGTGGCGATAAAAGAGCAATTATTAATGTAAAAAAGATATCGCAGGTTCCGTCAAAGTACCCAAGGGTATCTGCACAAATCGCCAAAAAACCTTTATAAATCAATAGAAGCAAAGCATTTTCAGTCGATTTACCCCGACCGAAAATGCTTTATTTTTTTGAAAAATGGTGCTATAGTTAAATCACAGAGAAACACACCGAGCGAGGAAAAAATATGTTGAAAAGCACGTCAAAAAATAAAGCGAATTGTCAAATACAGCTTTTACCTCATTCAGATATTTTGCCAAATCCCCACCAACCCAGAGTGCGTTTTGATTACGGTGAGCTTGAGGGCCTTGCAATATCTATTCGCACAAACGGCTTGCTTCAGCCTATTAACGTGCGTAAGCTACAAGACGGTAAATTCGAGCTTATTTCGGGCGAAAGGCGTCTGCGAGCTGCACGAATGGTGGGTATAACAAAAATACCCTGCATTGTTATGGACGTTTCGGACGAGCAGTCGGCGCTGTTTGCTATTATCGAAAACATACAAAGGCAAAACCTTGATTTTTTTGAAGAGGCCGTTGCAATTGAAAGACTTGTTTCCGTACACGGTCTTACCCAAGAGGAGATTTCAAAAAAATTAGGCAAGGCACAGTCTACGCTTTCAAATAAGCTGCGCTTGCTGAAGCTTCCCGAGGAATTGAGGGACAGAATCTCCTGCGCAGGGCTTACGGAAAGGCACGCAAGGGCTCTGCTTAATTTACCCGATAATACTACAAGGGCCAAGCTTTTGGATATTATAATTGAACGCCACCTTACCGTTTCTGAAACGGAGCACCTTGTGGCAGACGTAAGCAGGCGCAAGAAAGCCAAAAACAAGCCTTCTATGAAGGGATACAAGGATATGCGAATTTTCCTTAATACCTTAAACCACGCCGTAGACGTTATTCGCAAGGCAGGCCTTGAGGCAGATACAGCCAAAAGCGAAACAGATGAGTATTTTGAATACGTTATAAGAATCTCCAAGCCTGAGGAGTCATCAATAAAGGTTACAGCTCAGGCAATTTAAAGGTGTATACGTACACTTAATTTCGGTATAATCTCCGAAAGGAGTTTATATAAAGCCATATCTTTCTCTTTCACACCCCACATCCACAGCGGAAGGGCACTATCTGTCAAGGCAGGTGGTGCCTTTCTGCTATTGTGTTTTTCCGAGCTTTGACGCATAGCATTGTCTTGCCCTTTCGCAGTATTTGTATACAGCTTCAAGTACAAGCCTTCGCTCTGCATTCAAATCTCGAAAAAAGGGTAGTTTGTGGAGCTCCTTGTATGTTTTTCCGAGCTTTGGCGAATAACCTTGTCTTGCCTTCTCGCAGTATCTTTATACAGCTTCGAAGTCAAGCCGTCGTTCTTCATCCAAATCTCGAAAAATGGTGGGTGGTACCATTTCTGTTGTTATTCTTCAGCTGGATAGAACAACTGTAAGGGCGGGATTGTAGCCCGCCCACTTAACAATAAAAACAAAGCGGGACGGCTGAAATCCGTCCCTTACGATTGTTCTATCCTAATTCTTGCGAAGGTTATAACAGCGTCGCATACCCTTAATTCCTGATTCCTCACTCTTAATTCCTAATTTTAATTTAAATATTCCTTTACATATTTAATATATTAAGGTATAATAATTATTTGTAAAAATATGTATTTAACAGATTTATAACCGAAAGGAATATGATTATGCTTCAATTTGAAGAATTACGCCTTGAGCTTATCAGCTATGAGGATAAGCTTATTGACCTTGCAGAGGCACTTGGCCTTAAAAAGATGATGGATGAGGTTGCTCAGCTTGAAGAGGAGAGCGCAAAGGATGGCTTTTGGGATGACATTCAGCGCTCACAAAAAATTACTCAGCATATGGCAGCGCTTAAAAATAAAATCAAGGCATACGAGGACCTTAAGGGAATGTATGAGGATACACTCACCCTTATTGACCTCGCTAACGAGGAAGAGGATGAAAGCCTTTTTCAAGAGTGTCGTGACAGTGTAGATGCCTTCATTTCACAGCTTGATGCAATGACGCTTTCTACTCTGCTTACAGGTGAGTATGACTCTAATAATGCTATTCTTACCTTCCACGCAGGAGCAGGTGGCACAGAGGCTCAGGACTGGGCTCAAATGCTTTTCCGTATGTACAACCGTTGGGGCGAGCGCCACGGCTTTAAGGTTTCAACTCTCGACTACCTTGATGGTGATGAGGCAGGTCTTAAATCTGCCGTTATTCTTATTGAGGGTGAAAATGCCTACGGCTATATGAAGAGTGAAAGTGGTATTCACCGACTTGTTCGTGTTTCTCCATTTGATGCTTCAGGCAGACGTCACACCTCCTTTGCTTCTCTTGAGGTTATGCCTGAAATTGACGACAGTATCGAGGTTGATATTGCACCTGAAGATATTAAAATGGATGTTTACCGTTCATCAGGTGCAGGTGGCCAGAAGGTTAACAAAACCTCATCTGCAGTTCGTCTTACCCATATCCCCACAGGTATTGTTTGCTCCTGCCAGGTTGAAAGAAGCCAGCATCAAAACCGTGAGGTTGCCATGCGTATGCTTAAATCAAAGCTTATTGAAATTAAAGAGCGTGAGCATCTTGATAAAATAAGTGATATTAAGGGCGTTCAAAAGGAAATTGCTTGGGGTAGCCAAATTCGTTCATACGTGTTTATGCCATACACTCTTGCAAAGGACCACAGAACAGGCTTTGAAAACGGTAATATCAACGCAGTTATGGATGGCGATATTGACGGTTTCATAAATGCATATCTTAAGCAGCAGGCTAACAAGGAAGATTGATTTACACTATGGATATTAAAGAGGAATCCTTAAAAAAGCACTACAAATGGCAAGGCAAAATTGAGGTTGTGGCCCGTTGCCCCATAGAAACCCGTGAGGATATGTCCTTAGCGTACACTCCCGGTGTTGCCGAGGCTTGCCTTGTTATTAAGGAGGATGTTAACAAGTCCTTTGAGCTTACAAGGCGCAGTAATCTTGTGGCTGTTGTTACCGACGGTACGGCAGTTTTAGGTCTTGGTGATATTGGCCCCGAAGCAGGTATGCCTGTTATGGAGGGCAAATGCGCACTCTTTAAAGCCTTTGCCGACGTTGATGCCTTTCCGCTATGTATAAAAAGTAAAGATGTAGATGAAATTGTACGTACAATTTACCTTCTCTCAGGCTCATTTGGTGGCATTAACCTTGAGGATATTGCAGCGCCACGCTGTTTTGAAATAGAAAGAAAGCTTAAGGAGCTTTGCGATATTCCGATTTTCCACGATGACCAGCACGGCACAGCAGTTGTTGTATTAGCAGGTCTTATTAATGCCCTTAGAGTTGTAGGTAAGGAGCTTGCTACAGTCAAGATTGTGGTAAACGGACTTGGCGCAGCAGGTACGGCTATTTCTAAAATGCTTATTGCCGCAGGCGCTAAAAATATGGTGCTTGTTGACAGAAGGGGAATTATCAGCTCGGACGATGAGCTTCTCGGTGAAGAAAGGCAAGCTCTTGCTACAATAACAAACCCTGAAAGGCTTACAGGTGATTTAAGCGTTGCAATAAAAAATGCCGACGTATTTGTAGGTGTTTCTGCACCAGGTGTACTTACCGAGGAAATGGTAGCCTCTATGAATACGGATGCTGTTGTTTTTGCAATGGCAAACCCGACACCTGAAATAATGCCTGATAAGGCTAAAAAAGCAGGTGCAAGGGTTGTGGGCACAGGTCGTTCTGATTTTCCCAATCAAATTAACAACGTGCTTGTATTTCCCGGTATATTTAAAGGCGCTCTTGAGTGCGGTGCAACAACCATAACAGACGAAATGAAGGTAGCAGCTGCATATGCGCTTGCAAACCACATACCACAGGCAGAGCTTAACGAAGAGAATATTATTCCTTCTGCTCTTGATAGGTGTGTTGCTGCAGAGGTAGCCGAGGTTGTTAAAAAAGTTGCTATTGAGCAGGGAGTAACAAGAAAATAAATAAAATTATAGCCGAGCACGTAGCTCGGCTTATATTATATATTATAATAGTATATAAGGTGTAGGGTGAAAAGAATTATCCGAACCATGTTTTCTACAGGCGGATTTCCGTTCATCCTGTGTTAAAATACTCGCCAATCCGAAAGGATTAGCTGCGTTTTTGCCTTGGCTGACCAAAAATCCGCACTGTATAAAATCTTTAAACCTAAAAGCGAAAGATTTTTATTGGATTTTTGGTGTTGAGGGCGAAGATAGGCTGGCGCCTTTCAAGACCGAAACGCCGAAAAGACTTAAAAAGATTCGCTTTTAGGCAGGTTCGGATAACTCATTTCACCCTATACGTATTGAAATAAAAACAATAATGTGGTAAAATAACTTGTATTTTTTCAAAAGGAAGTAATTAGTAATATGAAACTTGGTATTGTAGGCTTGCCAAACGTTGGCAAAAGCACATTATTTAACGCACTTACTAACGCAGGTGCACAGGCAGCAAACTACGCCTTCTGCACAATTGAGCCAAACGTTGGCGTTGTTGCCGTGCCTGATGCAAGGCTTGATGCACTTTGCGAAATGTACAACCCTGTTAAGGTTACACCTGCAACTATAGAATTTGTTGATATTGCAGGCCTTGTTAAGGGTGCAGCACAGGGTGAAGGCCTTGGCAACAAATTTCTCTCACACATTCGTGAGGTAGATGCTATTATACACGTTGTACGCTGCTTTGATAACGACGATATTATGCATGTTGATGGCGACGTCAACCCACAAAGAGATATTGAAACAATCAATCTTGAGCTTATTCTTTCAGACATAGAAATTCTGCAAAGAAGAATTGACAGAACAACAAAGGCTATGAAGGGTGATAAAACACTTGCCGCAGAGCTTGCTGTTTTAGAAAAAGTTAAGGATGCCCTCGATAACGGTCTTTGTGCAAGAACAATTGAGCTTACAGATGATGAAAAGGCTATTATTGATACTGTAGCCCTGCTCACAGCAAAGCCTGTTATTTATGCTTGTAATATGAGTGAGGATGACTTTGCTTCACAAATTGATACAAATGCCCGTTACAACGCAGTTAAGGCAATTGCAGCAGAGGAAGGCAGCCAAGTGCTCCCAATTTGTGCAGAGCTTGAAGCACAGATTGCAGAGCTTGATAAGGATGAAAAAGAGATGTTCCTTGCAGAGCTTGGCATTCAAACAGGTGGCCTTGATTTACTTATTGAAAGAAGCTACGACCTTTTAGGCCTTATGAGCTACCTTACAGCAGGTCAGCCTGAGGTTAGAGCGTGGACAATTAAGAAAGGCACAAAGGCTCCACAGGCAGCAGGTAAAATCCACTCTGACTTTGAGAGAGGCTTTATTCGTGCAGAGGTTGTTTCCTTTGACGTGCTTATGGAATGTGGCTCTATGGCCGTTGCAAAGGAAAAAGGACTTGTTCGCTCCGAGGGTAAGGAATATGTAATGCAGGACGGAGATATTGTTCTTTTCAGATTTAACGTTTAATATTTTAGCATTTAGTACAAAAGGAGTATCCAACAAAACGTTGGATACTCCTTCTTATTTTATGTTTTTTATTCTTGTACAGAGTAGCTTCTTAAATAAACGCCTACTGTTTTGTCGTAGTCAAGCACGTGAATAAGGCTGCCGTCATCCATTGGGAAAACTGTTACGCCCTCTGCCTCGTTACCTGCTAAAGATGGCACCGTTCTTAAGCAAAGTGTTTCAACCTCACCTGTAGCAATATCTACTGTCAATATGTAGTCTGTATTACTGCCTTCAGCATCGTAGGAAAGGTAAAGGATACCGTTATAAACCTCGCCACCCTGTATACGGGTAACTGTGCGAGAAAGCTCTATAAAGTGAGAAAACTCCATTGTTTCTAAATCGAAAGCAAGGATATACTCAACATCGCTGAAGGGTGAGCAATAAAGGTAGCCGTTTTGAGCATCTACAGCGCACCACGGAATACCATCGGGAAGATTATCGGGCTCAATAACAAAAATCTCTACAAGCTCAAGGGTTTCGCAATCGTAGGTAATAACAAGCGGAAAATCCTCTGCCTTGTTTTCAACTGCAGCATAGATTTTGCCGTTATAATAGCTTATACCACCTATGTGGTCGCAGCCGTAAAACTCCTTGTAATCCGCAGGGATAGCATCGGTATTTTCTGCAACACATTCCATAGTTTTGGCATCCCACTTCATAAGACCTGCCATACCAAATGCTGTAAGGGAGCCTGAGGTATAAAAATACTCACCATCTGTAGCAATACCCTGACCTGAATACATTGCATCTGTAAAAACAAGCTTATGCTCGTTAACAAGCTCAACGTTAGCAGAATGCTGTGGGGTGCCTTTATCGAGCACACCTGTAAGCATCATACATACAGACATAAGCAACGACATAATTATTTGAAAGAAATTCATATAACACACTCCTTCATAAATTGCAACTATGCATATAGAATATATTATTTTTAAAAGAATTTCAAGATAATAATTGATTAAATTTTAATTAGATAGTATAATATGGCAGTTGAATTTGAAAACAGAGGTGAAGGTATGGAATACAAATACGAGCTACACGCACACGCAAAGGAAGTAAGCGTATGTGCAGCAATACCTGTAAAAGAGCTTATAGAGGAATATAAAAAAGCAGGTTACTCGGGAATTGTGCTTACAGACCACTACTCACCTATGACCTTTCACATAAGCGAATTATTCAACAAGAAAAAGGCTATGGACCATTACCTCAGAGCCTACAGAGAAGCAAAGCAATATGAAACAGAGGATTTCACTGTGCTTTTAGGCGTTGAGCTTAGATTTTATGCAACGGTAAACGATTACCTCATATACGGTGTAACAGAGGAAATGCTTTACGAACTCCCCTTTTTACTGAAAACATATATCAAAAAAGCAAGTAAGTTGTTTAGGGAAAGAGGCTGCCTTTTCATACAGGCACACCCTTTCAGAAAAATGATTACAAGAGCAGACCCTGAATACCTTGACGGAGTTGAGGTTTTTAACGGAAAGGCATCCAACGAAGCAAATGAAAGCTCTCTAAAATGGGCAGAGGAAATCGGTGCACCAATAAAAACGAGTGGCAGCGACTGCCACAGAGCAACCGGAGCCGGGCTTGGTGGTATAATCACCGAGGAGCCTATTAAATCAAACGAGGATTTAATAAGAATACTAAAAAGTGGAAAATATAAGCTTATAAAAAAATAAAAATCAAAAAGTTGCGAAAACAAATCCATTTTTCGCAACTTTTTGTATAAATCTCATTTCCCATTATCTGAAAACTCATTTATGTGGAACACTGTCCCCTGTTTACCGAACAATGTTTCTTTATCACGAGAAACCACGATAACAGTCGGATATGTTTCCGAATCAGGACCAAAATCAAATTCATAAAAATCTCTTAGCAACCACTTATTTCCTTCGCGAATAACAGTTTCCCCATTCTTGTTTTTCACAGAAAACGTAACATACGTTTCATTACCATCTTTATAGCAAGAAGGATATACAGTGTATATTCCATAATGTATCGGAGTTTTTAATAATTCCTTCTTTTGTGCGTTTCTCACTCCAAAAGAAACAAGGGCTATAGAAATCAATATAACAAAGAATAACAGTACACACAAGATCGTTTTGCTCTTTTTCATCTTTTATCACCCAAACAACAAAGTTAAATAGCACATAGTCATATGATTGTTTTTTCTTAACGCATCTGTTTTCACTTTAATTATATCACTTTTAAGGAAAAATCACAACACAGAATTTTGTGTTTATAAAAACGGCTCATCTTTTTAGTGATGAGCCGTTAGTTTTTATTATTTAATAACTGCTTCTTCCCAGGATGCAAATGGTTCAATACCAAAAATCTTTGCAACTGTTGGAGCAACGTTTGCAAGACCGAAGGAGCCTTCCTTAACCTCATAAGCGTTTTTGCTGTAAATGATAAACGGAACCTCGTTAAGGGAGTGTGCTGTTCTTACAGCAATTTCACCCTTCTTGTTCTTTTCGAGCATTTCATCGGCATTACCGTGGTCTGCTGTAATAAGAACTGTTACGCCCATTTTATCTGCCACCTTGAGAACTCTTGCAAGACCAAGGTCAACAGCCTCAACTGCTGTAATTGTTGCATCAAGGTTACCTGTGTGGCCTACCATATCACCGTTAGGATAGTTGCAACGGATAAAGTCATATTTGCCACTTTCCATAGCCTCAATAACTGCATCTGTAACCTCAGCAGATTTCATCCAAGGTCTTTCATCGAAGGAAACCTTATCCGATGGAATTTCCATAAAGGTTTCAAGCTCTTCGGAGAATTTGTCGCTCTTGTTACCGTTCCAGAAATATGTTACGTGGCCGTACTTCTGTGTTTCGGAAACTGCAAACTGATTCATACCCTTTGAAACAAGAAGCTCTGAAAGAGTATCTTTAATTTCAGGTGGGTTAACAAGGAAGCGTTCAGGAAGCTTAAGGTCGCCATCGTACTGAAGCATACCTGCATAGCAAACATCAAGCTTTGCGCCTCTGTCAAAATATGTGAACTCATCGTTATCGAAAGCCATTGAGATTTCGATTGCACGGTCGCCACGGAAGTTGAAAAGAACAACACTGTCGCCATCAACAATTGTACCAACAGGCTCGCCGTTTTCTGCAATAACGAAAGGAAGAAGGTCCTGGTCAATCATACCGTCGTTTTCTGCACGGTACGTTTCAATAGCTTCTTTAGCTGAGTTAAACTGTCTGCCGATACCCTTAACGTGAGTATCCCAACCAACCTTAACCATATTCCAGTTAGCCTGGTAACGGTCCATTGTAACAACCATTCTACCACCACCTGAAGCAATTTTGCCACAGAAGGTATCATCGTTAAGCTCTGCAAGTGCATTTTCAAGCTCTTCTACATAAACAAGACCTGATGTTGCAGGAACATCACGACCGTCAAGAAGAATGTGGCAACGAACGTTTTTAACGCCCTCTGCCTTTGCCTGTTTAAGCATTGCAATAAGGTGTGAAATATTTGAGTGAACATTACCATCAGAAAGAAGACCGATGAAATGAAGTGTGGAGTTTTTGCTGATGCAGTTGCCTGCAACCTCCTGCCAAGCTGTTGATGCATAAATCTTACCTGATTCAATAGATTCATTTACAAGCTTTGCACCCTGTGAGTAAACCTGACCACAGCCGAGAGCATTGTGACCAACCTCGCTGTTACCCATATCATCATCTGATGGGAGACCTACTGCTGCACCGTGAGCCTTAAGGCGCACGTTTGGGCACTCTTTAAGGAGTCTGTCAAGCACAGGTGTATTTGCAAGTGTTACTGCATCACCGATGCCTGTTTTTGAATATCCAATACCGTCCATTACGACGAGAAGTACTTTTTCAGACATTTTTAATTCCGCCTTTACAAAATTTGTGGGCAGACGAAACGCCTGCCCTTATGAATTTTAATTAGATGCTTGCTGCCTTAACAATTACAGAGAAGTCCTCTGCCTTGAGAGATGCACCACCGATAAGACCACCGTCAACATCTACCTGTGCAAGAAGCTCTGCTGCATTTTTAGCATTCATTGAGCCACCGTACTGAATTGTAACACGGCTTGCGCACTTTGGACAATAGATTTCGCCAAGCACCTCACGGATAGCGTGGTTAACCTCGTTTGCCTGCTCTGCTGTTGCAGTTTCGCCTGTACCGATAGCCCAAACAGGCTCGTATGCGATAATAATTCTGTCAAGCTCTTCTGCTGAAACGCCCTGGAGAGCAATCTTTGTTTGTGAACGAACAACCTCCATTGTTACGCCCTTTTTACGCTCATCAAGAAGCTCACCAACACAAAGGATAACAGTAAGACCACTATCAAGTGCTGCACGAACTCTCTTGTTAACTGTTTCGTCTGTTTCGCCGAAATACTGTCTTCTTTCGGAGTGGCCGATAATTACGTACTCAACACCGATAGCCTTAAGCATTGGTGCTGAAACCTCACCTGTGAAAGCGCCGCTCTCTGCCCAGTGGCAGTTTTCTGCACCGATTTTGATATTTGAGCCTGCAGCAGCTTCCTGAGCAGCAAAAATATCAATGTAAGGTACACAAAGAACAACATCACAATCTGCGCCTGCAACAAGAGGCTTCATTTCGCTGATGATTGCCTTAGCCTCATCAGGAGTTTTATTCATTTTCCAGTTACCTGCGATAACTGCTTTACGAAGTGATTTATCCATATCTATAAAACCTTTCACATAACTTTATTTTTATAATTCCTCTTACATAGAGGTGATAAATAATAGAGTGCGCGTAATTGGTGAGTTAACGACCCCGAAGCATATATTACGCAAGCTTGGGTCGGTAACTCGACAAAAACGTGTGCGTTATTATTTATCGTTAACTGCTTCGATACCTGGAAGTGCTTTACCCTCAAGGAATTCAAGAGATGCGCCACCACCTGTTGAGATGTGAGTCATCTTAGGACCGAAGCCGAGTGTGTTAACTGCTGCTGCAGAGTCGCCACCACCGATGATTGTTGTAGCATCTGTATCTGCAAGAGACTGTGCAACTGCGATTGTACCCTTTGCAAGGATTGGATTTTCGAATACGCCCATAGGACCATTCCAAACAACTGTTTTTGCTGACTTAACTGCATCTGCATAAAGAGCTGCTGTTTTTGGACCGATATCAAGACCCATAACGTCTGCAGGGATTTTATCTGCATCGTAGATTGTTACTTCGATTTCAGCATCGATTGGGTCAGGGAAAGCCTTAGCTGTTGTAACGTCAACAGGGAGAAGAATCTGAACACCTTTTTCTGCTGCCTTTGCAAGCATATCTTTACAGTAATCAATCTTTGATTCATCAAGAAGAGATGTACCTACTGTGTAGCCCTTTGCAGCGAGGAATGTGTAAGCCATACCACCACCGATGATAAGTGTATCTGCCTTGTTGAGAAGGTTTTCAATAACATTAAGCTTATCTGCAACCTTTGCACCACCGAGAATTGTAACAAATGGTCTCTGTGGGTCTTCAACTGCATTGCCGAGGTACTGAAGCTCTTTACCCATAAGGTAACCAACTGCTGCCTCTTCAACGAAAGATGCTACACCAACTGTTGAGCAGTGTGCTCTGTGTGCTGCACCGAAAGCATCGTTTACATAAATATCGCAAAGAGATGCAAGCTCTCTTGAGAAAGCCTCACCGTTCTTTGTTTCTTCAGGACGGAAACGAGTATTCTGAAGAAGAACAACATCGCCATCCTTCATAGCTGCTACTGCTGCAAGTGCATTTTCGCCAACAACTGTATCGTCTGCTGCGAAAACAACCTCTTGACCGAGAAGCTCTGAAAGTCTTTTTGCAACAGGTGCAAGAGATTCCTTCTCGTTAGGACCGTTTTTAACTTTACCTAAGTGTGAGCAAAGAATAACCTTTGCGCCATCTGCAATAAGCTTTCTTATTGTTGGGAGTGCTGCTGTAATACGGTTTTCGTCTGTAATAACGCCATCCTTAAGAGGAACGTTAAAGTCGCAACGAACGAGAACCTTTTTGCCTTTTGCGCTGATATCATCAACTGTTTTCTTGTTTAAAAGACCCATTTTGAATTACTCCTTTTGTTTGTTAATTTTTTACCGAATCTATTTTATAACAAACTGCTTTATTTTGCAAGTGTATGACGCTTTTTTTACCTTATCATTTTTGCCATTCTTTTTATTATAATATTTGCTTTTTTTGTTCAATTCACTAAACCAGCATTTTTCCCCGTATTTCTTTCAAGATTTTCTTTTCTCGTCTTGATACCTGCACCTGAGTCATGCCAAGCTCTTTCGCTACCTCTGACTGTGTTTTCGAGGAAAAATATCTTAATTCAATTATTTTTCTATCCAATTCACCCAAACAGCTTATACACTCCTTAAGGCAAAGGAAATCGTCGATTTTTTCCTGTTCCTCTACAGGAACCTCCAACTCACCTTCATCCTCATCCTCACAAGAGGTTAAGGAAAGCACCGGCTGAAATGCAAGGAGCAGCTGACTTACTTGACAGACCTCCATATGTGTATATTCGGCAAGCTCGTTAACCGTAGGCTCCCTCGAAAGCACTACTGAAAGCTTTTCCTTTTCCTGCCAGATAAAACGGGATTTTTCCTTCATACTTCTGCTTACCTTAACGGCACCGCCATCTCGAAAAATTCTTCGTATTTCACCTAAAATTGCCGGTACTGCATATGTAGAAAAAACAAAACCCAAGCTTTCATCAAAGCCGTTTACAGCCTTTACAAGACCTACACAGCCTGCCTGAAACAAATCCTCGTACTCTACGCCCCTATCTACAAAACGGCGGGCACAATAATGCACAAGGGAAAGGTTGTTTTTAATTAAATTTTCACGCTCAATCATCAGCCTTGCCCTTTATATGCTTTTCTATAGTTACGGTTGTACCTACACCCTGCTTTGAACGCACACGCAGTTTATCAGAGAAGCTTTCCATAACGGTAAAGCCCAAGCCTGAACGGTCACCACCTACACTGGTATAAAGAGGCTGACGTGCTTTTTCAACGTCTGCTATACCACAGCCCCTGTCCCTTACCGTAATACGGATTACACCACCCTCAAAAACTGTGCAGGTTATGTATATTTTGCCTATAGTGTTTGCATAGGCGTGAACAATGCAATTTGTAACAGCCTCGCTAACAACTGTTTTTATATCTCCCAGCTCCTCAACGGTCATATCAAGCTGTGTGCAAAAGGTTGCCACAGCTACACGGGAAAAGCTCTCGTTTACAGAGCGAGAATCAAACGTCATTTTCAACTGATTAATTGCTTTCATATAATTCACCTATCCTTCTTTTCATCGTTACGTTTTACGCTCATAAGTTTTTCGATGCCTGACATTTTAATAATTTTATAATTTCTTTGGCCAAGTCCCGTAAGCTCCATAGTTTTATTTTTTTGTGTAGCAAGGCGATACCTTCCCATAACAAGGCCTACCCCCGAGCTATCCATAAAGCTGACTGACGAAAAATCTAAAATTATATGCTTTGCCGCATCATTTATGATAATTGCATCATCTATCGCTTCTCTCATATCGGGTGCTGAATGGTGGTCAATTTCTCCCTTTAAAAGAACAAGCATTGTATTTTCTTTCAATTTTATTTGAACAGGCATATTACCAACTCCTTTTGCATATCTTGTTCTCATTATAGTTGTGTTACGTTGAAAAAAATGTCAAAAAAAATCGCAAACCAAATGGTTTGCGATTTTTAAACCTTACATAATTTTTAAAGCTTATATAATTTTATCTTTTTTAAGGAAGGCTATAAGCCTTTGTGTGTTTTGACCATCGTGGAATTCAACAAGCCTTGAATACCTCTGCTTATGCTCCTCGCTCTGTCCCATATAATAGTTATCAGTAATACCTCGAGAAAGGCCATCTACTGAATAGAAAAAATCACCATACGTATTCTCTTCGTTAAGCATAAGCTTTGTAGACGGGCCGTACTGGCTCATACAATAATCCTTTTCCTCCCAATAAAATATAACGTTTGAGCCTCTGTAGAAGGCATCAAAAGCTATGGAGGAGTAGTCGGTTATTAAAAGCTTTGTTTTTCTTAAAATCTCATCGTACTTTGCGTTAGGAAGCATTTTATCTACCACATCCGGAGAGGCTTTGGAAAGCTCATTCATAACAAGGGGATGTGGAAGAATTACAACCTTTTCCTTAAGATGTATCGGCACGGCATCGTAGAGCTTCATTATCATTTTGTAGTATGGTGTTTCTGAAAAATCGGCTCTTGCTGTGTTAATCTCCCAAGGACGCCACGTTGGCATAATAACTATTTTATCGGCATCCTCATCCAACACGTTTCTGTCAAACTTAGGAAGACCTGAAATATAGATATCCTCTTCAAGATGTCTGCCAAGCGTTGTGAAATGGTCGCTTTCTGCCTTAGAGGAAACAACTACCCTGTACTTACCTGTTGTAAACTCCTTACGTTTAAACATTTTTCTCGATTCGGAATCGAGAGAAACCATATACATAACGCCGTGCTGAAGGAATACGTAATTAAGATTTTTTCGTGAAATCTTATAGAGTGGCAAAACGTTACAGGTTTTTAAATCGAAGGAGTGAGCAATTGCCTCTGTACCTATAAAATTCTTTGAGGTAAAGAAATACAAATAATGCTTGAAGGAATATTTGTATATTATATTGCCTCTATATTTTTCGGGAATAGAATCAATATAATCATACTTTTTATCAACTATAAAATATGCGTTTTTATAGCCCTGGTCAACAAGCTCTTCAAAAAGCACGCTGGCACTTTCCTCGTACTTTGATGAGTTTTTCTCATAAAGGAGCACAATAGATTTTGCTTTTTCAGATTTCCAAACAAGAGATATACCGAATGCAATTGCCTGTTTTATGCGCTCTATAATTTTATCGGTTACGTTACGTGAGCGAACGTAAACTATAAGCTGATTTCTTTGTATCTGACGGAATACTGCAACTGTTTTTGTTGCCTTATGTATATTCATTGGGCCCCTAAGACCTATAAACAGATTTCTCATAGGAGAGAAGTATTTTGTTTGACAGGAAACCCTGCCACCCTCGTACGGGAAGCACATATACACTCGCTCTTTAGCTGAGTTATTGAGCATATCCTCAACAGGCACGGTAAGGCTGTAGATACCCTTGTGAACCTTTGAGGTTTTCTTTTTTGCAATAAACCTTGGCTTATATTCGTGGTCACCTATAGCAACGTAAAGGTCATTAAGGTTTGTCTTTACAGGTGTTTTAAAGGTGAACAGAGAAACAATTTTCATCTTTTTACCAACGTTGAAATACAATGGTAATCTGTTGTTCATTGATGAAAACTCTGCAAGCACCTTCAACTTAATCTCGCTATCTTCAATGCCTTCAATTGCTTTTTTCTCTGCATCCTTATTGCTCACAGCTTTGAAGCCAAGCTTTTTTTCAGCCTTTTTAGCATATTTGCTTACCTTACCACCACAAAAACGGCTATGCTTTACATACTGCTTTTCGCAGTTAAAGGCTGACAGTATACCTGCCATAAGGCAGCTATGGCGAGAAAAATCAACCACCCTTTGTGGCTTAACACCGGGGAAATGACGGTTGTTTTCTCTTTTGAAAAAGCCTTTAAGGGTTTTGATATTGTACAATCCAAACAGGCAGGCAATAAAGAATAATATTATTTCTTTAAGCTTATATTGGTATGCCGTTAAAAGGCCGTAGAGTGACACGTCACCTACAAGCTCATCAAGCTTTGTTTTGTTTTCGGGCGGCATTGCAAGACGATAGGCTACCACGTATTTATAATCGGGATTATCATCCATATATGCCTTAAGCGCTCTGTAGGTAGTTGGCAACAGCGTACCACCGTACACAAGGCAAAGTTTTTCTGCATTTTCGTGCTTTTTAAGCTTATAGTAATCGCTTTCGCCCTCTACTAAAAGTGAGAATATTCTTTCACAGCAAGCACTATCACCAAAGGAGCAATACTCCTCAATAAATGCACTGGGCACAGGGATATTAGTACCCATAAGTTTTATTACGCTTTCCACATCCTCAACAATAGGAAACGGTAAGCTTTCAAAATCCATATATATGCCACGGGTAGATAAATAATCTGCCTTGTCATACGCAAAAAGAATTATACTTTTACCTGAAACTGCAAAATCAAAGAACACACTTGAATAGTCTGTTATAAGTCCGTCACAAGCATTTAATATTTCATAGGTATCGTAATCTGATGAAAAATAATCAATATGCTTATACTCATCGCAATTAATTTGCGATGCAAGTAAAAAATGAAGGTTTACAAGCAAAACTGTGTCGTCATCAAGTTTTTCATCAAACTCTGCGAGAATTTGGCGTGTTCTTTCAAGCTGCTTTTGCTTTTGTGCATTTGTATCTGCATCACGCCAAGTAGGCATATATGCAAACACTTTTTTACCCTGATAGCCTAATTTTTCCTTCATAAGCTGACCTGCAGCTGCATCGTAAAAAATATAGTTACGGGGATAGTTGCCTATAAGGCTTACGTTGCTGAAAAGTGGCTCAAGATCATAATCCTTCATAAACACGTTGCGAGTAAACTCATTTGGAAAAAGAGCATAGTCGCTCATAAGATAATTCTTTTGCACATTAGCAAGAGAGGCAAGGCTTGATTTGTTTGCCTTACCCAAGGTTTTAAGTGGTGTGCCGTGCCACGTGTTTAAATAAACCTGCTCGCTCCGTTTATTAAAATACGGTGGGAAGGTATTATCTGTTAAAAGGTACTTTGCAGTAGCAAGGTATTTACAATACTCTGCAGAATCACGCACAACAAGAACAGCTTTTTGGTAGCCGTAAATTTCCATTCTTGCCTTTGCCTTTTCCATAGTTTTGGCCGTTACAACAAAAACAGGTATATACTCTACCCACTTGGGATTTTCGCAAAGCTCTTTAAGCATAGCAAACATATTGCCGTTTATATTGGAGCCTTGTCCGCCCTCGAGAAGAACAATTTTCTCCTCAATAGGCAAATCGCAGTAAGCGATATAATCAAGCTTACTGCCATTTACAATCTTTTTTATTTTGTTCAAATGCTTTTTGAACATTTTGCTACCTCTCTTAATTAAGTCTGATTATGTTTGAGGAACCTGGTCCACGCCGTCAACAGCCTCCTGAAGCTGTAAATCGTTTTTAATTTGTGACGTTGAAATACCCGGTGTTCTTTCAAGGAAAACTACCTCGCAATACTCCTTAAGGTAATCGAATTTATCGCTACCTGCCCAGTCGGAGCCCATTACACATACATCAATTTTATAATCGAGAATATCTTGAACCTTCTGCTCCCAGTTGTTTTCAGGAATTACAAGGTCAACGTAGCGTATTGCCTCAAGCATTTTTTTACGGGTTTCGTAATTATGGTATGCTTTTTTACCCTTTGTTGCATTAAATTCATCAGTAGAAAGGGCAACAACAAGGTAGTCACCCATTTCCTTTGCACGCTGAAGAATACGAATGTGTCCGTAATGAAGCAAATCGAATGTGCCGTAGGTTAAAATTCTTTTCATAATTATTCCTCCAATAATGAGCATATGAACTGTGCCAAACGCTCCGTACTTTTATTACTTTTATTTTCAATATACTTATCAGCAAACGCCTCAAGTATATTAAAATTATATTTTTCACATTTTAAGGCATCTAAAAGTGGGACTCTTTCTTTAAATGCAACGCCTGTAAGCTCTGCAAAAACATCAATGTTCAAGCCTTGCTCCTGCTTGTATTTTTCATAATCAGGAACATAAAAATATAGTGGTTTATTTAAAATAGCCGCCTCAAATGCACAAGCTGAATAGTCTGTTATAACTCTATCTGCAAGCTTAATTAAATCAAGGCTTGAAAAATCACCTTGAAATTTATACTCGCCCTGCTGTGCCGTTTTGCTCAATGGGTGTGGTGATATAACGAGAGCAATTTCCTCACAGCCTTCAAAGACTTCGTATAAAGCTTTTGCATAAAGCTCATCACCATCACGGAAGGTTGGCACGTATGCAACAATTGTTTTGCCTACATATGATGGATTCAAGCATAAGAATTCACCTTTTCTGTTTTTGCCATCGAGAATAACGTCTACCCTCGGTAAAGAATATATCACTATATTTTCAGGCTTACAGCCAAAAGCCTCACAATAAATATCGCCTGTAGCTTTTGACGGAGCAATTACGTAATCGTAATTTTCGTGCATATGCATTGCCTTGGCAACGCCTAAATCTCTACCCTGTGCTTTACCTGCAGCCTGAAGACTGAATTTTTTTACAGCACCCAAGGCGTGCCAGATTTGCACTACTTTTTGTGCAGGCTTATGCTTTAAGCAGGATACGGGAATTGAATACGTATCGGTTATAATAACCTTAGCAGAAGCCATTTCCCACATATCGCCAAATACACTTAATACGTATGAAAGTGAAATTGCGCTTTCATCCTTTAATTTACGGAGCCTGAAAACCTGCTTGGTATGGGGACTTGTTTTTTGTATCCCCTCCTCAAGCATAATCATATCGGGTGATTTTTCATTGCTTTGCCGAGAAAGATAGAGTATTTTATTTTGTATTTTTCTTAATCGCATTAGTGCATATAGAAGCTTTATGCACAGCACAAATACTTTGATTATTAACAGCTTCACGGCTACACCACACTCATAATCAACTTTTTAAAAATACACAATTGTATTTATCCATTTAATTGTATTCTAAAGTGGCGTATTTGTCAATCATTAGAGCCTGTCATTTTTTCTTGCTTAACCTTATGGTCGATAACGTGGCGAGATGCAAGCTCTGTTAATATATCATCAACAGAAATACCCATTTCTATCATAAGCACCATAACGTGGTACATAAGGTCGGATATTTCGTAAATAGCCTCTGCCTTATCGTTTGCTTTACCTGCAATGATAACCTCAGTAGCCTCTTCACCAACCTTTTTAAGAATTTTATCTATACCCTTTTGGAAAAGGTAGGTTGTGTAAGAGCCCTCCTGTGGATTAGTTTTTCTGCCCTCAAGCATTTCATAAAGGCCTTGTACAGAAAATGCAGGTGCCTCTTCACTTTCAAGCACAGTATTGAAAAAGCAGCTTTCCTCACCTGTGTGGCAAGCAGGGCCATCCTTTTTAACCCTTACTGTTAAAGCATCCATATCGCAATCTGCAGTAATGCTTACAATGTGCTGATAATTGCCACTTGTTTCGCCCTTAAGCCAAAGCTCCTGCCTTGAACGGCTCCAAAAGCAGGTAAGCTTTTTTTCAAGAGAGATTTGAAGGCTTTCCTTATTCATATAAGCAAGTGTTAAAACCTCGCCTGTTTTATCATCTATAACAATCGCAGGAACAAGTCCCTTTTCATCAAACTTAATTTTTTCTATATCAAACATAGTTATATCCTCACTGTAATGTTATTCTCTTTTAAAGTCTTTTTAAGGTCATCTATAGTAACCTCACCATAGTGGAAAATAGATGCTGCAAGGCCTGCTGTAATTTCGGGCACTTGATTAAACAAATCTACAAAATCCTGCTTACAGCCTGCGCCGCCCGATGCAATAACAGGAACATTAACTATTGCTGCTACTGCTTTAAGAAGCTCAATATCAAAGCCCTTTTTCACACCGTCGGTATCTATTGAGTTAACAACAATTTCGCCTGCACCGTTGCTTACACCAAGCTTTATCCACTCTAAAGCATCTAAGCCGGTATCCTCTCTGCCGCCTTTAGCAAAAACTCTAAACTGACCGTCCACCCTTTTTACGTCTACAGACAGCACAACACATTGGTCGCCGTATTTTTGCGCTGCTTCTTTTATAAGAGATGGATTTTTAATGGCACCTGAGTTTACAGAAACCTTATCTGCACCACATTTGAGCACTCTGTCAAAATCATCAAGAGTATTTATGCCACCACCAACTGTTAAGGGAATAAAAACTCTTGATGCTGTTTCTGTTAAGATATCGGTAAAAAGCTTCCTGCCGTCGGAGGAGGCAGTAATATCATAAAACACAAGCTCGTCTGCACCGTGGGAGCTATAGTATTCGGCAAGCTCTACAGGTGATGAAATTTCGTTTAAATCTTTAAAATTTGTACCCTTTACCACTGTGCCGTTTCTTACGTCAAGGCAAGGTATAATTCTTTTTGTAATCATTTGAGCACCTCCAGGGCATCGGCTATTTTGATTGCGCCCGTGTAGTATGCCTTACCGATTATTGCGCCGTACAAATTCATTTCGTTAAGCGCTTTAATATCATCAAGAGTAGACACGCCGCCCGATGCAATAATATTTACGCTAAAGTGCGCTGACAGCTCCTTATAAAGCTCTCGGTTTGTGCCTTGCATTGCACCGTCTTTAGAAATATCTGTGCAGATAACTGTGCTGACGCCTATTTTTTCAAGCTTTTCGAAAAAGTCAAAGGTGCCGTATTCGGATTTTTCTATCCAGCCCTTTATTGCAACCTTGCCATCCTTTATATCAGCGCCTACGGCAATTTTATCGCCCCATTTTTTTACTGCTTCAATAAGGAAGGCTTCATCTGTTACCGCGGCAGTGCCTAATATAACTCGGCTTACACCTGCGTTAAGGTAAGCATCAACAGTTTGCATGGAGCGAATACCACCACCAACCTCAACGTTAAGGCTTGTGTTTTCTACAAAGCTTTTAATTATATCAATATTAGGCGTGCCACCATCACGGGCGCCCTCTAAATCTACTGTGTGCAGCTCTGTTGCACCTTGATTTTGAAAATCCAATGCAATTTCAATAGGATTTTCTGAATAAACGGTAAGGTCATTGTAATTGCCCTTTAAAAGGCGCACTGCCTTACCCTCGTATAAATCTATAGCAGGAAAAATTTTCATTTTAATCTCCTATTTCACAAAATGCTTTAAGAATATTAAGACCTACGTCTCCACTTTTTTCGGGGTGGAATTGGCAACCAAAAACGTTGCCCTTGCCTACTGCGGCAGTTACAGGGATGCTATACTCCGAGGTAGCAATAACAGAATCCTCGCAATCCGTTGCGTAGTAGGAGTGGACAAAATAAACGAAATCTCCGTTATTTATGTACTTGAACAAAGGACTTTCCTTTTGAAAATCAAGAGCATTCCAACCCATATGAGGAATTTGAAGTGATTTATCAATTTTACCCTCAAGGGAAATAACGTTGCCCTTAAGGAAGCCTAAGCCCTTATGCTCGCCGTATTCGTAGCCCTTTTCAAACAAAAGCTGCATACCAAGGCAAATGCCTAAAAAGGGCTTGCCACTATTTGCCTGCTCCGTTATAAGCTCAACAAGTCCACTTTCGTAAAGCTTTTTTGAGGCATCACCGAAGGCTCCTACACCCGGAAGAATTATTCTATCTGCATTTTTTATTGTTTGAGGGTCATTAGTCACAACTGCCTCAACACCTATTTTTTTCAAAGAGCATTGAAGTGAAAAAAGGTTACCTACCCCGTAATCAATTATTGCAAGCATTACAGTACTCCTTTTGTTGAGGGAATTTCATCCTTCGCTTTTTCATCAATAGCAACAGCCTTTTTCATTGTACGAGCAAGGGATTTAAACGTGCCCTCTATAATATGGTGGCTGTTAACACCATCTAACTTTCTCACGTGCAGAGTGATGCCTGCATTAAATGCAAAGGCAATAATAAACTCTCGCAAAAGCTCTGTATCAAAATCCCCTACCATTGGTGCAGGGATTCTCATACGGTAGCGAAGGCAAGGTCTGCCCGAAATATCTACAGCTGTTAAAATAAGTGCTTCATCCATTGGGAGAATTGTACTGCCGTAGCGAGTAATGCCACGCTTATCACCAAGTGCCTCTTTAAAGGCTTGGCCAAGAGCAATACCTATATCCTCTGTGGTGTGGTGGCCATCAACCTCAATGTCACCATCGCATTTAACAGTTAAATCGAAGCGTCCGTGCTTTGCAAAAAGCACAAGCATATGGTCAAGAAAGCCTATTTTTGTTGAAATATCGTGTCTGCCGATACCGTCAAGGTCTATTTTAACGTAAACATCGGTTTCGGCTGTTGTTCTTTTAACCTCAGCAACGCGCATTCAGTTGCCCTCCAATATATCTTTTATAGTTTTTATAAGAATCTCCATTTGCTCCCGTGTGCCAATAGTGATTCGGTTGAAATTTTTAATTCTCTCGCTTGTGAAATGGCGAACAAGAATACCCCTCTGCTTAAGCTCAAGGTAAAGCTGGCCACCGTCTATTGCTTGGCTTTCTGCAAAAATAAAGTTTGCTTTTGATGTAAGCACCTTAAAGCCTAACTTTACAAGCTCTTGCTCGGTGTATTCACGTGAGCTGATGATTTTTTTGCAATTATCATCATAATAGCCTTGTGTATCAATAGTTTTTTCGCCTGCAACAAGGGTAAGCCTGTTAATGTTATAGGGGTTAGTAGAATACCTAAGCTTGTGCAAATCATTAATAATTTCTTCGCTGCCTATTGCAAAACCTAACCTTGCGCCTGCCATTGAGCGTGATTTTGAATAGGTTTGCACAACAAGAAGGTTGTTGTACTTATTAACAAGGCTGACTGCACTTTCTGCACCGAAATCAACGTAGGCCTCATCAATAACAACTACATTATTTGAATTTGTGCTTACAATACGCTCAACCTGCTCCAACGTAAGAGCTATGCCTGTAGGCGCATTAGGGTTTGCGATAAATACAATACCGTCCACACCACAAAAGCTTTCCACAGGGATTGTAAAATCCTCATTAAGTGGTATTTCGGTATAATCGGATAAATGAAGGTTTGCAAAAACACTGTAAAAGCCGTAGGTAATATCGGCAAAATATGATTTTCTGCCATTAGCTCCGTACGCCATAAACGCAAAGTTCAAAATATCATCGGACCCGTTTGCAAGAAAAACCTGTGTAGCGCTTACGCCGTAGTAATCTGCAAGCTTTTCAGTAAGCACTCTGCCGTCAGGGTCGGGGTAAAGCCTTAAAAGCTCTGTTTGACTACCGTTTATCGCTTCAATAACTGCAGCACTCGGTGGGTACGGTGATTCGTTTGTGTTAAGCTTTATATATTTTTTATCTTGCGGCTGTTCACCGGGAACGTATGCTGCAAGTGTGCTATATCTCTCATCGAGGAATTGACTCATTTTACTTCTCCGTTCTAATGCTTACACTATTTGCGTGGGCATCAAGGCCCTCTTCCTTAGCAAAGCGAACAACCTTACTACCTATTTCGCAAAGTGCTTCTCTGCTAAAATATGAAAACTGTGTTTTCTTAACAAAATCATCCACAGAAAGTGGGCTTGAAAACCTTGCAGTACCACTTGTGGGTAACGTGTGGTTTGGTCCTGCAAAATAGTCGCCAAGTGCTTCGGGACAGTTTTTGCCAAGGAATACAGAGCCTGCATTTTTTACAAGCCCCAAATATTCGAACGGATTATCTACGCAGATTTCAAGGTGCTCAGGAGCAAGTATATTTGAAACCTCCATAGCCTTTTTAAGTGAATCTGTAATAATTATTTTACCGTTTGTATTAATAGATACCCTTGCAATTTCTGCCCTTGGGAGCTGTGGAATTTGTTTTTCAAGTTCTTCGCTTACGGCTGCTGCAAAGGCTTCACTATCTGTAATAAGAACGGCTGTTGCCATTTTATCGTGCTCTGCCTGTGATAAAAGGTCTGCAGCTATGTGTGCAGGGTTGTTTGTTCCATCTGCCACAACAAGAATTTCGCTTGGACCTGCAATCATATCAATATCAACCACACCGAAAACCTGCTTTTTAGCCTCTGCTACGAAGGCATTGCCGGGGCCTACAATTTTATCTACCTTAGGAATAGTTTGTGTGCCGTAGGCAAGGGCTGCAACTGCCTGTGCGCCACCTACCTTAAAGATTCTGTCTACCCCTGCAATTTTAGCTGCGGCAAGAATTACAGGCTTAACGTACCCTGCCTTTGCAGGTGTTACCATAACAATCTCTTTACAGCCTGCAATTTTTGCAGGAACACAGTTCATTAAAACTGATGATGGATACGATGCTGTACCACCCGGTACGTAAAGGCCCACCTTTTCTATAGGCATAACCTTTTGGCCGATTATAACGCCATCCTTATCGTTAATAACAAAGGAGTTGCGAACCTGCTTTGAGTGAAAGGCTGTTATATTCTCCTTAGCCTCCTTCAATATAGCGATAAGCTCTGCATCTACCTGCTCGAAAGCAGCATCAATTTCTGCCTGAGTAACCTCAATAACATCATCTGTAGCACCATCGAACTTTTTGCAATATTCAACTATTGCTGCATCGCCGTTTTCACGAACGTTTTTTATAATATCTGTAACGATGCCTTCAACATCTATAGTTTGTTCGCTACGCTCTAAAATTTCATCAATTGAAATTTCGGCACTGTTATATATCTTAATCATTTTATTCCTCCACTATTGCTGCAAGTGAATCTCTAAGTCTGTCAATCATAGCAGATTTAAACTTGTAGCCTGCCTTATTTGCAATAAGCCTTGCGCTGATATTTACTATTGTTTCTTTTGGCTCAAGGCCGTTTTCAAGAAGTGTTGCACCTGTTTCAACAATATCAACAATAACATCGGAAAGGCCTAAAATAGGTGCAATTTCAATAGAGCCGTTAAGCTTAATAATATCAATATCACGGCATTTATCTGCATAGTAGCTTTTTGCAATATTTGTAAACTTTGTTGCAACACGCAACGTGCTTGTGCCGTCATCGCAAAACTCTTTTTTGCCTGCAACACACATACGGCACTTACCTATATTCAGATCGAGAAGCTCATAAACGTCGGGCGAATACTCAAGCAAAATATCCTTACCTGCAACACCGATATCTGCTGCACCTCTTTCAACATAAATAGCAACGTCGCTTGGCTTAACCCAGAAATAACGCACCTTTTTTTCGGGGTTTTCAAATATCAGTCTACGGTTTTTTTCGTATATTTGAGGACATTCAAAGCCTGACTGCTCAAACATAGCATAAACCTTTTCGCCCAACCTGCCCTTAGGAAGTGCAACGTTGAGGTAGCCATCGTTATCTGCTCCGATTTCTGCTTCCTCTGTTGTGCTATCAAGAATTCTGTCTACCTCATCAAGGTAAACGGCAAAGCCGATTGCGCCTGCTTTTTTGTTAACACGCTGCATAAGTCTGTCGTAACGGCCACCTGAAAGCACGCTTACAGGCACACCGTGAATAAAGCCCTTGAACACTATGCCGTTGTAATAATTCATATCGTTAACAACGGAGCAATCTATATTAATATTTTTTTCGTACCCTGCTTCAACAAGCTTGTTGCAAACAGCAGAAAGCTCATTAAAGGCATTTTGCATTTCGGCATTTACGACAACGGAGCTGATTTTTTGCAGCGCCTGTGTAGGTGTGCCGTAGGCATCAAGGAGCGTTGTAAGCTTACTTGAAAGGGCATCGCATATATTAAAGCTTTTGCAAAGAGCAAGTATAACACCTGTATTCTTTTCTGCAACTGCTGAAAGGAGCTCTGCTTTGTTGCTTTCGGAAAGCTCCATAGCATTGAAAAGCCCACTTAAAATGCCCATATGAGATATATCGAGAATATAGTTTTCGCTTATAGCGTAAAGGCTACGTGCTGCAAGGTTAATAACCTCGCACACTTCATCATCACCGATATTGCCCATACACTCAACACCGGTTTGCATAATCTCGCTGAAGCCACCGGCTTTTTTAGTAACACGGTAAACGTTTTCGTTATAATAAACCTTTTGGACACCTTGTATTGAGTCATCAAGGTTTTTAATTATAGAAAAGGTTACGTCGGGTTTGAGGGCAAGAAGCCTGCCATCGGAATCGGTAAAGGTAATACAATTTTCGCTGACAAGGAAATCCTTGTTACTGCCGTAAAGGTCATACTCTTCAAACTTGCTCATTTTAAACGGCTTGTAGCCGAATTTTGTATATAAACTGCGAAGCTCAAAAATTATTCTTTCGGAATTATTAAGTACGGATATATCAAAGCTCATTATTCATTTCCCTCTTTTGCTTTTAACCTGTCTATCACCTTACGGTAGCCACCTGTGCCGTAGGAAAGGCACCTGTTCACTCTACCTATAGTTGCAGAGCTTGCACCTGTTTCGGTTGTGATAACGGAGAAGGTTTTACCCTCATCTAATTTTTTGGCAACGCTAAGCCTTTGGGAAAGAGAAATAATCTCGTTTATTGTGCAAAGGTCTTCAAAAAACTGATGGCACTCCTCAATATTTTCAAGGCTTAAAATGGCTTCAAAAAGCTCATCCACACTGCTATCCTTTAAAGGTGTCATACCAAAATACCTTAAAGCAAAACTGCTTTTCCTTTCACTATTTTAATAATATAAGGTAAAATTAAAAACGTGTTCATATGGTAGCACACTAAAGCGCTAAAGTCAATACTAAAAACCCATAAAAGCACAAAAAAATTGCTTGTTTACAATAAATTCACTGTAAACAAGCAAGGTTTAATAAAATTCAACGTTTTGTACCTTTGTTCTGAGAAAATCTATAAAGGCAGTGCACTCCTCGTTTGAAGAAAAAGCTTTGAAGGGAAGTATATAAATACCGCTATTGTTTATATCTATATACAAATATCTGCCGTTTGATATTTTAATGCTTTTTATAACAGAATACATAATTTCTGTTCTGATTCCATTCGCCGATTCCACAAAATAATCATCAAAAAATTCCATAACGGAATGCTGTGAATAAAGCTGCCTTCCACTCTCTCGACTAATTTTCAGCGACCTTTTTGTAACGCTTACAGCATTCTGCTTTTTGCGCAGGCAAAATACAATAAAATAAATTAATAATACACTAAAAACATAAGCAGTGGCCCCCGGCGACTGAGACAGGGAAAAAACAATAATGCACATTAACAGGCTTACTATAATAAGACGAATTCTTGTTCTTTTTATACCACGTTTCCCTTCCGGTGTCATAGTTTGGTAAAAAACGTTAAAGTTGATATAATCCTCATCATTCATTATTGCGTCAAATTTAAAATACATTATTTTACCTCCTTTTTTTAGTTTTTCTACTTGAAAAAGTAAAGTTTTTATATATAATAATATATAGCATTATTTTTAAAAAATCAATACGCTGGAATAGCTCAGTTGGTAGAGCAGCTCATTCGTAATGAGCAGGTCGCGTGTTCGAGTCACGTTTCCAGCTCCAAAAAATAAATCATCTGCTATTGCAGATGATTTATTTTTATCCAATCCGAAGGATTGGTATGTAATCACACTTGGGCGTGTATGTAATTGCCGTCAGGCGTATGGCATCACCTTGGTGTATATAATCCTTCGTATTGATTACATTCATAATTTCATTATGATTACATACGCAACTAAAGTTGCGAACACATTCCGTCTGCGACGAATTACATACACACCTACGGTGTGATTTTTCTTTCTTACAAGAAACTAAAACAAGAATCCAAACCGAGCTAATCGAGAAAATTGTTGTATCAGAAAAGGAATTTATAGATGGTGAAAAATACCAATGCGTGCATATATACTACAAGTTTGTTGGTTGATGAGTATTAAAAAATGTTAGAATTATAATATCTGTTTATAATATTAAGAATTTCTTAAGAACTTCTTAAGATTTTGTCTATCTGTTGTTTTTGATTTTCACTACTGCTATAATAATGATGTACCATATTTTAGGAGGAGTTTTATGACACAATTCAAATCGAAAAAGAAAATCATTAAAATAATTGTAATTGTTGCAATAGTTATTGTGGCAGCAAACATTCTTTTAAATGGTATAAATTTAGTGCCATTCAGATACAGAAATGTGCCTGTTTCTTTCCTAACACCTGATTTAACTTGGGACAGTAAGCCAAGTGATGTTATGTTGAAATATGGTTTACCTGAAGATATAAGCGAAGTCAGTGACATAACAGGTGAACGCACTATCAAATTTAATTTCATTTATAACGGAAAAGAAGTGTCTTTATCAGCTGACAACAGAGGTGCTCTTAATAGCGAACTCCACCGCTATTATTTCACTATAGATTGCAAAACCCCGGAAGAAGCAAACAAGTACTTTGATGAATGTCATAAAAAGATGATGGATTTATATAAAAACCGATCTGATTTTAAGTTTGAAGGCACAGAAACTGAAACTGATTATGAATTCAAGAATGGTAACGCTGGTGCATACAGCTCCACTAACGAAAACGGTGTAATAAAAACCACTATCATAGACGATGCCGGAAACGAAATTCCGGTTGAAGAAGCAGATAACGTTATACAAGTGAAAACAAAGATAAACCGCTATGATATGAGTAATACAGTAGGTGCCAACTGGTGGCTTTCTTATTACGAAGGCGATTCTTCAGTTTCTTTACAGGCTGCAATTATGTATTAAAACATAATATTGAACCAACAAAAAAGTTACCCTTAACTACAACCATAAGTTGCAGGTTCGAGTCACGTTTCCAGCTCCAAAAGTGGCGAGATAAACTCGCCTATGATAAAAGATAATAGATAATATTTAATAGATAAAAGCTCCTATGGATTTTGCCGCTTCATCTATTCTCTATTATTTATTATCTTTTCTTTATTACGTAATACCCAAATATAGGTACCACGTATTGAAAGAAAAAATTTTTTATGTTAGAATAGTAAAAACAAAAGGGAGGAATAGTATGGGCAAGGTTTTTGAAAAAGTCAAAAGCAGGGTTGAGGTTACTATGCCCGATAAAGCAGAGTTAGTAAGTGAAAATCACCGATACCGTGATTACACCATGCTTTATGCACGTAACATTTTAGCAGCCCTTGCAGCAATTTTCTTTGTGCTTTCCTTCTTTTTTGCTGATATATACCACATTTTTAAGGGTATAGGTTATTTCAGCGGTGCAGCAGCTTATGTTTTTGAGTTATTACTTCTTACAAACTGCTTTAAAACAAAGGTACCTATTCAAGAAGCCTTTATGGTATACTGCATGGGCCCACTTTACTTACTAATGGGTATTGGTTACATACTTAAATAAAAAAATCAACAAAACGACTCTTTGCTAAAACAAAGAGTCGTTTATTTTTATTCTACATATTCAACAGCACACTCACCATCGTGGGTAAAGCACCCCACATTGGCAGTAGTAGATAGCATTTGAATATTTTGATTTACGGTTTCCTCTGTGGTTTCAGGTTGCATGGTTTTACACCGTAATTTCTCTATATTATTATTTTAATATCGCAAATAAGGATATACAAAACAAAAAAAATAAAATTTTTACCCAATTATTACAAAAAACAACCCAAAAATAACCAAAATAGCAACGGTTTATATTTTCACATTATAATGTAGTCAAACAAGGATGTTTATTTTATTTAATATACAAGGAGTGAGATATTGTGAAAAAAATTAATTCCACAATCCAATTTCTTATCGGTGCGTTAAGCATTTTGCTATTGTGGTGCTTAGCCGGTTTTGCTAATATGGCATATTTTTATTATGATATGCCGGTCTATGCCCCTATTGTATCGTTGGTTTCTGTTGCACTTATAGCTATTCTACTATTTGTATTTACGTTTGTGTGCAAATATAAATCATTAAATGCTATGTATATGGGTGCTGTAATAGCAACGACTCTTCCTGTTTTGTCAAATCTTCTGTTATCCATTTTTTCTGATGATGGGAATATTCTTTCCTGGATATTTGCTTTCACATTGGGAATAGTGCTCTACCCTTTCGGCAGACTTGCACACGAAGCCTTTGACGGAATATCTTCCTTTTATTTTTGCTTTATGGATGAAAGCTTTATTGAGCCACATAGCATTGCCTTTAAGCTTGCGCTCGCTATTATAATCTCAGTCATATTATATATAACAATAAAACCTAAAAACACCCTTAATTAAATCTTGGTCGCGTGCTTCAAGTCACGTTTCGCTTTATTTCATCACTGCATATTTAAAAATTACAAGATTTTCTTCTTTTATGAAGCCGGCAAGCTTAATATTAATTTAACATAAAAAACAGCGTGTTCACTTTATGCGAACACGCCGCTTTTGCTATTTAATTTTAATTAATCCCAGGGACCACCTACATATTCAATTACCCTTTCCCCATCAGGAGTGAAATAATCTATATATGCTGTGGTTTTTGGTGGGTCAACCTCAACAATCGAGTTATCCTGATATGCTTGTGAATCACTTTCGGTTTCAGGCTCTGCTTTTTCTGTTACAGGCTCATTGGAATGTTTTTCCTTAACAGAGAAGGAATAATCATCACCTTCACTCAGAACATAGTATTCCCGCTCTGTGTCACTATCGGCACTATTCTTTGTTTCATTAATTGACCTTTCAACCTGTTTCATAACCTCGTATATTCGAGGGAGTGGTTTATCGGTTGAATTACCATATACAGACAACATAATTCCTTCATTAATTACGTTATAGAACACGCTGTAATCATCGGTAACTATAATATTACACTCTGTACCAGGTTTAGCTTCATCATACTCTTCATCCGGCACCCAGGCGTTAAATATTGCGCTTTCTATGCTACCATTTTTTGAAAACTTCACTCTGTAGCCTTTAACATAGATTGAGTGAGGCTCCGAATCTAAAGTGGATTCTATGTTACCTAAAATAGTGTCAAACTGATATTCATCAACAGGCATATCGTTTTTGGAAATCTCTGAAAATTCGTTTTTTTCTCTGTCGATTTTAAGGTAAACCACATCCCAATCAGGTTTTTCATCCTTGACGCCGTAAAGCCTTGCTTTGCAATAAACGTATTCTGCATCGAAAGACACAATTTTTTCTATACTATATGTTTTCTCTTGTTGGTAAAGCTTTTCTGCTACAAGCTGTGGCTGAGTTTCCGCTTTCAGCTCTACTGAGTAAAGTCTGTTGTCATCCTGAATATAGTAAAGGGAATTTTCTACCAACAAGCTATCGAGAAATGTAGAGCCAAGCTTGCAAACCAATCTTTTATCTCCATCTGTTTCAAAGAAAAACAACCCCGTTTCTTGATACTCGGAATTTTTGTTGATAACGGCTTGGTAATAGCTATCCTTTATTCTATAAAAAGCTCCGGCATTGCTTGTGGCATATGTATAGTTTTTGCCCTCATCCTCATCCTTGTAGCCTTTTTCTTTAAATTCAATCATAAGCGCTTCAAAGCTGAGAACAATCTTGTTATTTCGTCTGCTTTCAAACCACTCCTTAGGCACCTGGAAGGAAAACTCTCTTTTAGGTCCCTGACTTGTGCAGTAGGTTCTGTATACACTGTTCTCCGTTGTTGCACCAATCGGGTCTGAAACACTTATTTCATCACCAAGCTCAAGCCCACCATCGAACTGATTGGCGTTGATAAAGTAAATTGTACCCTTTTCAGGTATAGTCTCATAGTCTACAGCAAAAGTAAACACAAACTCATCTGCATAGCTTCCTACCTCTTTGAGACTTACTACCGTAATATCCTGAAGAACATCGTGGCTACGAACTCTGTACGTACCGTCCTTTTCAAACATTTTATCTGTAAGCATACTTGACATAAATTGAACAGAAATATTCTTTTCTTCAACAGAGATATGCTCATAGCCATCCTCACCGAGAATTTTATCTGCAGTTTTATCTACGGGGTTACTTACAAAGCACACTGCAACTGCCGATATCACCACCAATGACAACACCACAACCCAGAACGCAGGCTTTTTATAATTGAGAATCGATTTTATTCTTTGCTTTACGCCAACCTCACCAAATGCCAAAGGGCAAGCCATAACCACTCTGCGCTGAACACTGCAGGAAACAAGTGTTTCAGAATAGTGCTTTTTTTCGTGGTTAAGCATATTTTTGATTACTTTTTCATCGCAGGCACTTTCTATATCACGGCAAAGCAAAATGTATGCAACCCATATTACAGGATTAAACCAATAAACCGATAAGAGAATGAAGGCTATAGGCTTCCAGAAATGGTCCCGTCTTTTGAGATGAGCTCTTTCGTGCATTATAACGTACTCCACCTGCTCAGCAGTTAGCCCTGACGGAATGTATATCTTCGGCTTAAAAATACCGAGTATAAAGGGTGTGTAGATATCATCACAAAAATAAACGTTCTTATTTTGGGTATCACAAACAGATGCACTCACATTTTTACGTAACCTGATATATGAAACCAAGCCATATATAAGCATTACAAACAATCCAACAACCCATATAACGCTTAATACATCAGTCACATTGGCAAAGGTATTTACAGGAACTGTTACACCCTCGTAATAGTTGCTGTTTATGAGCTCATTGACATTTGTATCTACTACCGGAATACCCGACTCAACAGCAAACGGCCTATCGTGTGAAAAATCATTCACTTTAATGATCTGCGAATTGGGAATAAGACTTAAAGCACTTTCAAAAGAGATGGGGCAAACAAGTCTGATTCCGACTAAAGCCCACAAAAGACAGTTCACCCACTTGGGCGCTTTCTTCAAAAGCAGCCTTGCAATTACCACAGCTAAAACAAGATAGCTTGCGGTTATGCTCATATTAAATAAATCAATAAAGATATCGTTCATTTTCACCCCTCCTCAAAGGAGTCAAGCAATTTTTTTATTTCTTCAAGCTCTTTAGCTGACGGTTTTTTTCTGCTTGAAAAAGCTGCAATAAATGCAGGTAAGGAACCTGCAAAGGTTTCGTCTACAAAGTTTTCGCTTTGTATAGCATAAAACTCGCCTTTGGAAATAATTGCTGTTACCACACTATTTTCAGTTTTAAAAATTCCTCTTTCACAAAGCTTTTTTAACACTGTGTATGTAGTTGTTCTTTTCCATTGTAATTCTTTTTCACATAAAGCTACAAGCTCTTTTGTTGTAAGCGGCTCATTCGCCCAAATTATATCTGCAAATCGAGCCTCTACCATACCTAATTTAACATCTGCCATAAAAGCACCTCCTGTTTTATTGTCTATCGTCTATAGACTACATTTACAGTCTACCAGCAATAGACAACATTGTCAAGAGTTTTTTATAAAAAATAAAGCCTCGTTCAAAATGAACGAGGCTTTGGGTTATATATTGTTACTTTCAAAAATAGCACCACCGGTGCCCTTAATTGTTATGAGGGCGTTATCGACTGTATCTCTGATATTATTATATTCGCTTTCGTATTTATCGGCATACTGAACATCCGAGGAATACGTAACAATAACCTGAAAATCGCCTTTTTCGGGCACTTTTATAATACCCAAATAATCAAACGGGGTTGGTGAAAACTGCTGCAGCTTTTCGGCATAGTTGCTTTCAACAGGGTGAAGCTCTATTGTAAAAAGGTGCCCTCCACAGCTTTCGGCATAGCTTTTATCGTGCCTGAAGTAAAGGCTGTATGAGCCGTCGTCACCATAAGTTAAAACTCTGTGTGAATAATTGCCGTACCATGAAGCCGGAATTGTAATATCGTAAAAATCCGTGTGAATAGTTTCGCTTGATTTTGATTCGGTAGTGAGCTCTATTATGGTTGTAGTTGACGTAGTGGCTTTTGTGGTAGTTTCGCTGCTCGTTGGTTGAATAAAACCGGTAGCCTCTGCTTGTGGAGCATTAGCTTTTTCGGCATAGGTAACGCCTGCAAAAAAAGAGCAAACGCCAACAAGTACAATTAAAGCAGCAAACAAAGCTACTGTGCTCTTTTTCATACCACTCACCTCACCACGAATTTCTTTAGGTGGTAATTATAACATAACGCTATATTTACATTCAATTACAAATCAATTACAAAAAGAATCGAACGGTTTACAAAAACCGTTCGATTTGTAACTTTTTATATTTTATGATTTATGGCCGTACTGCTGCTTCATTCGTTTTTCCTTTGAAAGTATTTTCTTTCTTAAACGAATACTTTGTGGTGTGATTTCGAGAAGCTCATCCTCTCCAATAAACTCCATAGACTGCTCAAGAGATAAAACAGTGTGTGGAACAAGGCGAAGTGCATCATCACTACCCGATGCACGGGTATTTGTCATTTGCTTCTTTTTACAAACGTTGCAAACTATATCCTCGCTCTTAGCACACTCGCCAACTATCATACCCTCGTAAACAGGTACGCCGGGGCCAATAAAAAGTCTACCTCTATCCTGTGTATTGAAAAGGCCGTAGCCTGTGCTTTCACCATCCTCGTGAACAACAATTGAGCCTCTTTCTCGCATTTGGATATCGCCCTTATACTCTTCATAGCCTGCAAAAAGGTTGTTCATAATGCCGTTACCGTTTGTATCTGTCATAAACTCCGAACGGTAGCCGATAAGACCACGGGCAGGGATTTTAAACTCAATATGAGTAGAGCCACCATCTCTGACATCCATATTCTCAAGCTCACCTCTACGAGAGCCAATTTTTTCCATAACGGCACCAACGTAGCTTTCGGGAACCTCTACAATAAGGAGCTCCATAGGCTCAAGTAGCTCACCGTTAGGGCCGTGCTTGTAAATAACCTGTGGCCTTGAAACCTGAAACTCGTAGCCCTGACGGCGCATTGTTTCAATAAGTATTGAAAGGTGAAGCTCACCTCTGCCACTAACCTTAAAGCAATCGGTGCTATCGGTTTCTTCAACCCTCATACTAACGTTTGTTTCTACCTCTTTAAAAAGACGGGCTCTGATATTTCGTGATGTAACAAACTTACCCTCTCTACCTGCAAAGGGGCTATCGTTAACCATAAAGTTCATTGAAATTGTCGGCTCGTCTATTTTAACAAATGGAAGTGGGTCCGGGTTATCCTTATCGCACACTGTTTCGCCAATGTTAAGCTCTGCTATGCCTGATACTGCTACAAGGTCACCCATTTGTGCCTGTGCGCACTCAACCCTTTGCAGACCCTCGAAGCAATAAAGCTTAACAACCTTAACGTTTTGAACTGTGCCATCCTGCTTGCAAAGCACAACCTGCTGACCTTCCTTAACGGAGCCTCTTTCAACTCTGCCTACACCGATTCTACCAAGGTAATCATCATAATCAAGGCTTGAGAAAAGAAGCTGTAACGGGCCGTTCATATCACCTGTTGGTGCATCTATATGCTCTAATATAGCATCAAGAAGTGGGCGCATATCACCCTCACGAGCATCAGAATCTAATGATGCGTAGCCGTCTCTACCTGATGCAAATACAACAGGGAATTCTATTTGGTCATCATTTGCGCCAAGCTCAATAAATAAATCAAGCACCTCGTCTATAACCTCGTTAGGTCTTGCGCCTGGTCTATCTATTTTATTTATAACAACAATAGCCTTTTTGCCAAGAGCCAACGCTTTTTTGAGCACAAAACGTGTTTGTGGCATACAGCCTTCAAAAGCATCTACAAGAAGTAAAACGCCATCAACCATCATCATAATACGCTCAACCTCGCCACCAAAATCGGCGTGGCCGGGAGTATCAACAATATTGATTTTTACATCCTTATAATGTATGCCTGTGTTTTTAGAAAGAATTGTAATACCACGCTCTTTTTCAAGGTCGTTGGAGTCCATAACTCTTTCATCAACCTGCTCGTTAGAACGGAAAATACCACTCTGATGAAGAAGCTGGTCAACAAGTGTTGTTTTGCCGTGGTCAACGTGGGCTATAATAGCTACGTTTCTTATATTTTCTCTTTTATCCACTATTTCACCTTCAAATATAATTTAACTAAAATATTATAGCACTACAGCAATGCATAATCAAGATTTTAATGTATACAAATTCAAAGACTTGGAATAACAACAATTATATATTCTTACCATATTGAAATATAAAAATTTGTTTGATAAAATAAGTTCGGTGATTATATGAAATTCAACAAGATTTTACTTGCCAGTGATTTTGACGGCACGTTAAAAAATGATGACGGTATTATTACTGAAAGCGATATAAAAGCAATTCAAGGCTTTATGGCTGAGGGTGGCAGCTTTACCGTTTGCACAGGCAGAATATACCAGGGTTTTCATTTATATGATAAGGCATATATAAACGCACCTGTGCTTATGGGCAACGGTGCAATGGCATATGACTATGAAAAAAATGAAATTATATTTAACGATGCTGTAGGAAGCGAGGGTATACCACCCTTAAATGCAATTTTAGAAGCTTTTCCAAATGCTTGTATTGAGCTTTATAACTTTGAAAAGGTGTGCGCCATTAATTTAAACGAGCATTCCTACCAACATTTTACAAGCCAAGGCATAAGCTTCGAAAAGGTTGAAAGGCCTGAGGATGCGCCACTACCATGGACAAAGGTTATGATTGCAGCACACGGCTTTTCGCAAGAGGTACAGCAAATACTTGATGGCTTCCCTGAAATCCACTACCTTAAAACCACAGGTGATTTTGTAGAATTTATGAAAAAGGGTGTTGATAAAGGTACAGGTCTTTTAAAGCTTGCAAAGGCTATGGATGTTAGCAAAAGGGACGTATACGCCGCAGGAGATGGCTATAACGACGTTGAAATGCTTGTAGCTGCACGTGCAGGCTTTGTACCTGAAAACGGCTCACCGGAAGCGCTCGGAGTGGCTACTTACGTAACACGCTCTAATAATGACGGTTGTATTACAAACACAATAGAAATTCTTGATAAGCTTTACTCTTAATTTATAAAACAAATAAACATCCACCCGCCAAGCGGGTGGTTTTTCATATGCGGGCATAGCCCTATGTTCTTCGCGTATGCGTAAACGCATAAGTACGGTCTGCCAGTTGCGTAAGATTGTTACTTGCTACCCGTAAACGGGCCGTATCCAC